>CAYLPU010000057.1:0-31428 GCA_964385635.1 uncultured Anaerolineales bacterium | reverse complement strand
CCCTCCGCCAGCGAATATCGTTGCGTGAAAACTCACTAAACATCTGAACGGTTACCAATGACCAACGCCCCCACAAATCCCAACGACCAGGCCCTCACCCAGGGGCCTGGTCGTTTGTCGTTTCAATCGCTTTCAGGTATACTAACATCGTGGGTAACTACCCAACCTGTCGATACAATTCAAGACTTGACAGGTTTTCCGAAACCTGTCAGGTCTGGCCTGAGAACGAATAGTGAAAAGTGACCTGAATCTCTTATTCGACCCCATTGACTGGCAGCAATTGGAGTTGCTGGCGTGCTTGACGCCCGCGCAGCGCGTCCTGCTCGGCATGCAGGCCCAGGCTTTCGCCAGGGCTGCGCTGCGTGGGACTCTCCGACGCCGCTTCCCGAAGTTGTCCCAGTCCGAGTTGAACATGAAAGTATTGGCCTACTTAACACCCCTGCGAGGCTACAAAGAGTGAGCGCCCTAGGCTTCTATCTGGACGTTGTGCGTGCTCTAGACGAAATTGGAGTACCATATATGATCGTTGGTGCCTTCGCGGCCATGGCCTTTGGCCTGCGGCGGGCGACTTTTGATGTGGACATCATCGTAGACCTGCACGAACCACATTTCGACGCACTGGCGCGTCGTTTCCCACTACCCCGCTACTACGCTGACCCTGAGCAGATGCGTACTTCAACGCAGATGGGTATTATGTTCAACATCATTGACACCACACTTGGGGTCAAGGCCGACTTGGTGCCGCTGACGCGAGAACCGGCATATCGCCGCGCTTTTGCCCGTCGCGTCCGACGGACATTCACCGACGAGGAGGGCGCCGAATTCGAAGCCTGGTGTGCCCGCCCTGAGGACATCATCATCGGTAAACTGATGGCCTGGGAAGAAGGACGTTCGGGCAAACATCCAGGCGATATCCGTGAGATGCTCGTCTTTGCGCTGAGCGGCCTTAGCGATGAACCGCTGGACGTAGATTACATCCACCTGTGGGCTGCGGGGCTGGGGCAGGGCAATCGCATTTATAATGTCGGGCAGACTTTGGGACACCGAAAAGCCCTTTTTGCTCCCGCTGGATTGCCAAATCCAGTGGCTAGGGCCTGGATCTGGCGATCCAGGCCGAGCGAATGGGATAAATGCGATTGCCCTAGGGGCTGGGGGCAGATGTGGCCCAACTGTGGAAAAGGCTCCAGCAGCAAGCCGAAGAGGATGTCCGGCGGCGACCGGAATAGATTCACATCATCAGGAGCACCTTGCCATGTGGCAAACCTACTATAGCCCCACCTCCATTGACGAAACCCTGCGCATCCTGGCCGAGCACGGCCCCGAGGCCCGCATTATCGCTGGCGGCACCGACCTGCTGGTCGAATTGCGGTGCGGCACCAGGCAGACACGTGTGCTAATAGACGTCACCCGCATCAACAACCTGGACCAGGTGTGGCTGGACGACGAGGGGATGATCCACATCGGCCCAACGGTGACGCACAACCAGGCCGTGGCGTCGGACCTGCTGGTCGAGCGGGGATTCCCGCTGGCGCTGGCCTGCTGGCGGGTCGGCACGCCCCAACTGCGCAACCGGGGCACGGTGGCTGGCAACCTTATCACCGCCTCCCCAGCCAACGACACCATCACAGCGCTGTGGGCGCTGGACGCCCATATCACGCTGCGCAGTGTACGAGGCGAGCGCACCCTCTCCTTCGCCGACTTCTACCAGGGCGTGCACCAGACCACCCTGGCCTCCGACGAGATGGTGACTGGCATCACCTTCCCGGCACTGGGTTCCAACCAGCGCGGAGTCTTCGTCAAGTTGGGACTGCGACGTGCTCACGCCATCTCGCTGGTAAACGCTGCTGTCCTCCTGACCTTCGACCAATCTGCCGATTTGCCAGTTTCCCGATCTGCCGTCCTTGACGCACACGTCGCGCTGGGCAGCGTTGCCCCCACGATCATCCGCGCGCCGGAAGCGGAGGGGGTGCTGGTGGGAGGAGCGCTGAGCGAAGGGCGTATCGGTGAGGCAGCAGAGTTGGCTGCCCAGGCCGCCGCCCCTATTGACGATATCCGTGCGGGAGCCGGCTACCGTCGTGAGATCGTGCGCGTGCTGGTGCGCCGTGCCCTCACCGGACTGCGCAACGGTACCGAGCGGGCTGAGTTCCCTACCAATCCGCCGATGCTGTGGGGACTGACTACAGGCCACTTCCCGCGACTGGCCGGCAAGGCAGTGCATCACCGCGATGGAGAGTCTGGGCCCATTGAGTGCACGGTCAACGGGAGGAACGTCGTCGTGCAAGGGGCAGGCGGCAAGACGCTGCTGGAGATGCTGCGCGAGAACCTGGGGATGACCGGAACTAAGGAGGGCTGCGCCGAAGGGGAATGTGGGGCCTGCACGGTGTGGATGGATGGGATCGCGGTGTTGGCCTGCCTGACGCCCGCCCCCCGCGCCCACGGCACGCACATCGTCACCATTGAGGGGCTGGCGCGGGGCGGCGGTAAGGGCGCAGTGACCGCGCCCCTACACCCGCTGCAGCAGGCGTTCATCGAGGAGGGAGCCGTCCAGTGCGGTTATTGCACACCCGGTTTCATCATGGCCGGCGCCAGTCTATTGGAGGAAATTCCCCACCCCACCCGCGGGCAGATCATCGCCGGGCTGACCGGCAACTTGTGCCGCTGCACGGGGTATTACAAAATCGTGCGGGCGATAGAGCGGGCGGCGCGGGCTTCGTAATGTATGGAAGAGCACAATACACAAGGGATGACTTGATGATCCGGCTAGGGGAACGGGACATCGGTATCAACGGGAAGACCACGACCCACACCCATACTATTGTCTTTGCCCACCCTCTTTCAGAAGGAGAGAAACTTCTGTTCACCCGCATGATCCAGGGCTTCTACTACACCGTCCGTTTCTCTCGACAGTTTGGGGATGATCTAGTCGCGGAACCGATGATCGAGTTCACACAACCTAATGAGGCGCGATATACGCTCCAACAGCGCGGGATGAGTGGGCCGTGGAAAGACCTGCTGTTCGCAATGCTGGCAAACTTCAGCCACGAGATCGTGGGCATCTGCGAGCACGATGGCAGCCGTACTTTTGACCCGGCATACCGACCAGCCTTAGCGACTGCACAGGTGGAAACCGCTTGGTCCCAACCTGTCCCGGCCGTTCGCGAGCCCCACCCTGGCTACGAGACGGAGCCCCCGGAGCCACCCGGCACCGGATCTCCCAAAGCCCAGGGATGAGACAGGTTCGGCATGTGTCCGGTAAACAATGATAGATGACAGAGTCCAACAGCCCAAAGAGCAAGAGCACAGATGGAACGAACAGTACCCACCACCGGCAGCGAGGAAATCCGACTTTACATGCGCACCTACTACTCATTGCTGCGTACCACCGATGAGGTGCAGATCCGAACCCTGGTCGAGACTCACCTGGGGATGGATTCGCTCCTGCACGTCAATGCCCGCGATGACACCCCCGACATCCCCGCCCTGGTCTACTGCTCGCTGCGGTTGCCTTCCTGCATCCGGCGTACGCGGCTGGTCGTGATGGGCCAGTCGGAGCGAGTCTTCGCCCGGCGCGGCTTTCCCAACGTCGAGCAGTGGCAGCCAGTCGCTGCGCCTGGCCGTCGTCGCCGCGCCTTTTTCGACGCTCAGGAGACACTGGCCGTCTACGTCGCCAGCCTCTCCGACATTGACGACCTGGTGCCGATGCTGACTGCCTTTCAGATCGAGTGGAACAAGATGCACCTCCGGCTGCACGGAACCCCGGTGCTGGCTGCCCTGGAGGCCCGCGCGGCCAGCGGCCAGCCCATTGATGCCGACCTCCACGCCCATCTGTGCCAGACACTGGGCGTCTCCCCTGATGACCTGAGCCGGCTGGCGGTGATCTGGAAGGAGGACTTCCCCGCCCTGCTCCTCGACATTAGCCAGCGTCGCAAGCGGGTGGCGGTCCGTCTTTTGGCTGGTTCCCAGGTCGAATATCGCAAGGCGACTCAGCGCTGGTGGGAGAACATCGCCACCAACGTCCCCTTCGACCTGGGCAAGCGGCCTGTTTACTTCATATCCAGCAACCCCCACAGCGTGGTCAACATGCTCTCCGGATTCGCGCTGCGGAGAGAAGAGGAACTGGCCCGCTTCGTGCGCGAATGTGGCGACGCCGGTTTGCAGGCCGAGTACGCCGACATCCAGGCCCGGCAGGTGCCCAGCAGCCGCGAGAACTTCCTATACTACGTGCTCAAGAAGTACCTTCAGACCCATGAGGGCCGGACAGCGTGGGAAGAGCGGGAGGAAGAAGAGCCATTATGTGGTATCCGACATATTGACAGCCGCCACGTCTTCGACGTCGCTGCGCAGATTGTCGAACTGAGCGGCCTGCGGACCGACTGGCTCGATCCCCGCCTGCGCATCCCCGGCATCGAACACATCGCCGAAAGCGAGGCAATCATCCTCAACATCGACTATCCGCTGGGGATGGGGGCCTACCACATCCTCTCCCAGGTCGCCGCCAGCGTGGACTCGTTCCGGGGAGTCTACAGCCTGGGCAAGGCGGCCACCCTCAACGGACGCATCGGCGACGTGATGATCCCCAACGTCGTGCACGACGAGCACTCCCGCAACACCTACCTCTTCAACAACCCGTTCACCGCCGCACACGTGCGCCCCCACCTGGTCTACGGCGCAGTGCTCGACAATCAGAAGGCCATCAGTGTGCGTGGCACCTTCCTGCAGAACCGGCGTTACATGGACGTGTTCTACCGCGAGGGATACACCGATATCGAGATGGAAGCCGGGCCCTGCCTTTCGGCGGTATACGAGGCGCTGCGCCCACGCCGCTATCCCAGGAACGAGATCGTCAATCTTTACCCCATTCCCTTCGACATCGGCATTATCCACTACGGTTCCGACACGCCCTTCAGTAAGGGCAAGAACCTGGGGGCGCAGCACCTCTCCTACTTCGGGATGGACCCCACCTACGCTGCCACCGTCGCCATCCTGCGGCGTATTCTGCACCAGGAGTGCGCGCTGATCTCCCGGAAGTGACAAGTCGTCTGATATTGGGAGTACCTATGACACACACCATCGGCCAATCAATCACCCGCGTGGACGCCCGCGCCAAGGTGACCGGGGAGGCAAAATACCCCGGCGATGTGGCAATGGAGGGCATGCTCCACGCCAAAATCCTTTTCGCCGGAAGACCCCACGCCCGCATCCTGGAAATTGATACGTTGGAGGCGGGGGTTGTACCCGGTGTCGTCGCCATCTTCACCGCCAAAGACGTGCCGGTCAATGAGTACGGTCTGCAGACGCCAGACCAGCCAGTGCTCTGCGGCCCTGGCTCCTCCAAGCCCGGTGCCGACGTGGCGCGCTTCGTTGGAGACCAGGTGGCACTGGTGGTGGCCGACACCGAGCACGCCGCCGCTCGTGCACGCGACCTGATCCGCGTCGAGTACGAAGACCTACCCGTTCTCACTGATCCCTTCGAGGCCCTCAGACCGAACGCGCCCCAACTCCACCCCCACCGGCAGCCCAACCCCATCCATCCTGAACTAAGCAGCGAGGGGAACCTCATCTGCCACCATCAGATCCGTAAAGGGGATCTGGAGGCCGGTTGGGCCAGTGCCGACGTAACTGTTGAGAGCGAGTACCGCACTCCGTCCCAGGAGCATGCCTACCTCCAGCCTGAGGCGGGCCTGGCCTACGTGGACGACGAGGGCCGGGTGACAGTGGTGGTAGCGGGGCAGTGGACGTGGGAGGATCAACAGGAAGTCGCCCACGCGCTGAACCTCCCGCCCGAGCAGGTGCGGGTGATCTACCCGGCCATCGGCGGGGCCTTCGGTGGGCGGGAGGATATGTCGGTGCAAATCGTGCTGGCGCTGGCGGCCTGGAAGTTGCAGCGCCCGGTTAAGATCGTCTGGAGCCGGGAGGAATCCATCCTGGGCCATTGCAAGCGCCATCCTGCCTGGCTCCACTGCAAGTGGGGGGCCACCCGCGAGGGCAAACTGGTCGCGGCGGAGGTGCGGATGGTGGCCGACGGCGGGGCCTATTGCTACACCACCAACAAGGTTCTCGGTAACGCCACCGTAACCTGCACCGGTCCCTACGAGATTCCCAACGTCAAAGTAGACGTAGATGGGGTCTACACCAACAACCTGCCCAGCGGGGCCTTCCGTGGCTTCGGCGCGCCGCAAGGCATCTTCGCTGCCGAGATGCAGATGAACAAACTCGCCCAGGCGCTGGGGATGGACCCGGTAGAACTGCGGCTGAAGAACCTGCTGCGCGAGGGGAGCCTGACCGCGATGGGTACTCCCCTGCCCGGCGGTGTGGGTCTGGTGGAGGTGACCGAGAGATGTGCCCGTGCTGCTGGCTGGCAAAGGACTGACCAGGGCTGGAAGAAACCGGCAAATCGGCAAATCGGCAAATCGGCAAATCGCAGTGGCATCGGCCTCGCTGCCGCTTTCAAGAACATCGGCTTCTCCTTCGGCTACCAGGATAACTGCTGGGCGAAGGTCGAATTGCAGGGCGGAGCGGAGATTGAAGAGGTCGTGGTCTACATCGGCAGCGCCGAGGTGGGACAGGGCAGCCACACCGTCATCCGCCAGATGGCGGCCGAAGCACTGAACCTGCCATTGGAGCGGGTGCACCTGATCGGTTCGGACACCGGTACCAGCCCCGGCAATTCCGGCTCTGTCTCCGCCTCGCGCATGACCTTCATGGCTGGCAACGCCATCCAGGGCGCTGCAGCAGAGGCAATGAAGTGCTGGCAAGCGGAGAAGCGGCCCGCCGTCGCCGAGTATATCTACCTGGCCCCTAAGACCACCCCCTTCGACCCGCAGACCGGCTATGGCGTCCCCAACTTCGCCTATGGCTACGTGGCAGAGGCGGTCGAGGTGGAGGTGGACACTGAGACCGGCGAGTTGCGAATTCTACGCCTTGTCTGCGCCGACGATGTAGGCAAGGCGATCAACCCGCAACAGGTCGAGGGACAGATTGAGGGGGGCGTGGTGCAAGCGGTGGGCTGGGTCACGTGTGAGAATTTCATCACTACAGAGGGGCAGGTGCTGACACCGAGTCTCAGCACCTACCTGATTCCCACCATCACCGACGTGCCTGAACAAGTCAAGTCCATCATCATTGAGCGGCCCGACCCGCGCGGGCCATGGGGTGCGCGGGGGATGGGGGAGATGCCCTTCATCCCATTGGCCCCGGCGCTGGTCGCCGCCGTCCACGACGCCACGGGGGTGTGGTTCGACGAATTGCCGCTGACGCCGGAGCGGGTGTTGAGAAGGCTTGGTGGCTTGGTGACTCGGTGAGGAGCGAAGCGAAATGTTCCATTCATCCGACCGTATCCTCGTCGCCATCATGAACAACCGGCGCGACTTTGAGGTCGCGCGGGACGAGGGTTGGTACCGCATCCCTCAAAAGTATGCACCACCGAGCACCACCGAGGCGGCCGCGCTGGCCTTCTACTTCACCAAAGCGTTCGGCGACGAGAAGTGGTCCATCCGCTGGTACAGCCCTGTGCGCGGCTATGAACTGGCCCGCCGCCGCGACCTGTTTCCCGACGAGCCTGACCATCCCCGGGCCGACGAAGCGTACTACAAACTCCAACTGGGGCCGCTGATGCAACTGGAGCAGCCCATCCCCAGCCTGCGCTGGCGGAGAATTACGTTCATTGAGACCTCCTGGGATCGCTTCACTGCCGCCGAGGAGGTCAACGACCTCTACGCCTCCGGTGCTGACGGCCTCTACGTCACCCTCAAAGAAGAGGGCTTCTGGCCGGAGCGGGAGTTTGAGATACGGGAGGGTGGCGCAGAGTACACGGTAGACCTGGTCATTCCCTGCCAGGAGGGCACCGTGACCATCGCCATAGGTAACCGGTGCGCCCCTGCCGGCGTCCTGCGCGACCCAGACCTGACAACCGTACGTCGGGCAGTGGAGGCCCTGGGAGGTGAACAGCTCAACTCTCTGCCGGAACATGAAGCCGACCAACCGAGCGCATCTATCACTTGGGGGAAGGCAGATAGGGGCTAAGGTTCGGGACAGGTCTGATAATCGGCACCCAGGATCAGGCGAAAGCCAAACTCGGAGGACCCGCCCGGCTGGTAGGTCACCTGGTCATCCGAGAGGCCAAACACCTGCTGCAGGTGACCCACCCCGGTGCCCTTGGCCTGACTGCCGAAGACGACCAACTGAGTTTCAGTGTAGTCCCGCCGGTCCGGCTCGCCGGTCACTGCCGGGAACCCAGCCCGATACAGCCGGTCCACCGCCAGCAGGTCCCAGTCCTGGTTCGGAGTTCCATTCCACACTTCGGCCAGCATGTAGGTGCGATTCACGCGAGCCTCAGGGATGGGTGACATCATCTCCACCACGATGGGCTGAATTCTCTCCCAACGAGGGAGGAATACGCCCCCACCGTAGGGCGTCGTCCACGGGATCACCTCGTCCGGGCCGATGTTGTAGAAGCGCACGTTCTGGTCCTGAACCAGGAAAACGAGCGGGGCCAGTTCCAGGATGTCGGTCAACTTCAGGTCTGTCATCACCATGTCCTGCCCTTGCCTCCACAGGTTCGGGACCTGGGAAAGCGTCCTCGTGTCCCGCGCCTTGTGCCAGATAGCCTGAAGTACCTGGTGCTGGCGTCGCTCGCGGGAAAAAACACTGCTGGTCTTCCGTGAGCGGGCGTACCAGAGGGCGGTCTCCCCGTCCATGTGGCGTATTCCCGGTTCCATGGTCAGGAAGTGGTACTCCCCGTTCTCATCCGGGTAAGGCCAGTAGTCGCTGAGGCGACAGTGGACAGGAATATCCACACCACCCAACGTGTCCACGACGCCGATCAGACCATCGAAGTTGGTGCGGACGTAATGGTCCACCCGGATGCCCAGGTTGTAGAGTAGCGTGTCCCGCACCAGCGCCGGCCCGCCCCCCTCGTAGCCATAGGTCTCCCCGTAGAAATCGGCGAAATTGATCCGGCTCATCCAGAAGTCGGGGATGTACAGATAGAGATCGCGCGGGATAGAGATGACGGACACCGCTCCCCGGCCGGGTTGGATGGACACGACGTGGATAACATCGGTGTGCCACTCCGACCAATCCGGTCGTTGGTCGCTGCCCAGGACGGCGATGTTGATGACATCAGCGGCTATAGGGACAGGCTGGACAGGGGTGGGTATTGGAAGTGTATAAGAGATAGTGGAAACGATGGTCAAACCAGGGGTAGGGAAAGGGAGTGGAACGATCAGAGCGGCGGGCGGAGGAGTGGATGTCGGCATCGGGCTGGGAGTTGGTGATGGGGTAAAAGTGGGAGCAGGAGTAGATGTTGACATCAGGCTGGAGGTTGGCGATGGGGCAACGGTGGGCGAGGGCGTGTGAGTTGGGCAAAGGGTAGGACTGGGTACCGTCGGTAGGAGGGGAACGCCGGTGACGGCTGGCGCATGGGGGCTGGAAGAATTCAGAACCTGGGCTGCCAGGGCCGGGGACTCCACCTGCACCGGGGGACCGACGATCCACCCGACCAGCGCTCCCAGCAAGAACACTCCCCCCGCCCCGACTGCCCGGCATACCATCCAGCGACGTCGGGAACGTTTCAGCAGAGCGGCCACACGTTGCCATGTCTGTTGCAGCACCGCGTAGGCGCGGCGGTTTTGCAGGCGATTCTTCAGTCCAACGGTGCCAAGAAGTGCCACACCCGGCCGGGTACGTTCATGGCTGGTGGTGGCCTGGGCGGGCGCTAACTCAACCCGCCGCTCGCGCGCGTGCAGCCAGCGAGTAACGTCTGCCGCCTCCGGCACAGCCTGGGTCTGCTCGAACAGTCGGGAGTTTTCTACTCTGCACTCGGCGACGTCGCGGACGATGACGGCGATGCTGATGGGTTGATCCTTCTCATCCAGCACAGGGAAGACGGTCAGATGGGCATCGAACAGGGTGCCGTCTCTGCGCTTCTGTCGCACTTCGTCACTCCAACCGCCGGTCATGGCCTGCGGAAGCACCTGGTCAGCGAGAGTGAGGATGTCCTCTTCGGGCCAGAAACTGACCAGCGGCAAGCCGTCCATTTCCTGGCTCCCGTAGTCGTAGCCGAAGAGTTCGCAGCAGGCACGGTTGCTGTAGATTTGGTTGCCCTGCAGGTCACCTATAAAGATAGCGCTGGCGGCATTCTCCACCAGGGCGCGGAATACGGCCCACTGTTTCCCCGCCCATCTGCGCGTGGCAATGGTCCCCCTGGCGCCTTTCAGAAGTACAGGCCCGCCTTGCTCAGCGCTTGTAGAGTCTTCAAGATCGGAGAACAGACCCTCAAGTTGGTTTCTAAGATCCTGGGCCGCCATGATTCATCAACTCCTGGGCGAGCGCACGGTACTGTTGAGCGCTCCGGGTACGCGATGCATAAAGCGTGATCGGTTGACCAAACGCCGGGCTCTCCCTCAACTTGGTATCCACCTCGATAATGGTCTTGAAGAGCGCCCTGCTGAGCCCCTTCCGCATCTGCTCAAGTATGAGCCGACAGATCTTATTGCGACGGTCGTACATCGTCACCAACACGTGATAGGTCAAGCGCGGGTTAGTTCTCTCCCGCACCAGTTTCACCACCTCCACCATCTGGCGCAGCGAATACGCAGCGTAGTACTCACACTGGACAGGGATGATGAGCAAGTCTGCCGCGGTCAGGGCGTTGAGAGTTAACGTGCCAAAGGAGGGCGGACAGTCAATTAGAACAACATCGTAGAAATCCCCGCCCATCGCACCCAGGCCATTCTTCAAATAGAATTCATAGCGCTTTCGCCCGTAGAGTATTTTGTCGAGCACAACCAGCCCCCGATTGGAGGGAACGATGTCCAGGCCGAATACCGGGCTCTCGCGACTCACGCTCACCAGCGAATCTCCCCCCAGGAGAGCATCCTCCACTGTGTGGGACAGTTTCTCGGGCCTCAATCCCATTGAGAGAGTGAGGTTGGCCTGGGGGTCCATGTCAATGAGCAGGACAAGTTGTCCCATCTCGGCCAGACAGGCTCCCAAAGATAGGCAAGTGGTGGTCTTGGCCACTCCACCCTTTTGATTACTGATGGCAATAATAGTTGTGGCCATAGCCGGATACCTTTCATCTCGTCTCTGTTATACTGGCTCTCAGGCAGGGTAGTGCTACCCCCCACAACAACAAGAATATAATTTTCAAGGATTACTTCCATTATACTGACCCCCAGGTGGAACACCGTTACAGCCGGGTTACAGGCTGGTTACGGAAGCCAGAGCAATGAGAATAGTAATACCGTCAGACTACAGACTAAGGAGGTTATCATGGCTACATGTCCAGAATGTGGTGGGGAACTAGACCTGGCTCCCGATGTAGAAGAGGGAGAGATCGTGGTCTGCCCTGACTGCGGGGGCGAGTTGGAGGTGCTGGGCCTGGATCCCATCACGCTCGAGTTGGCCCCTGAGGTAGAAGAAGACTGGGGTGAATAGGCGATGAGGATCGGCGTGCTGCGCTCCCGGGTGCGAGTCGAGGAGAAAATGCTCTTCGCTGCCTTGCAGGAGCGAGGGGTGGACTACGACCGTGGGCTACAAGGGCATGTTGACCGTGGACTACCGGCTAGTGCAACCAGGTGGGCACAGTGCTGGCGAGCGACCGGGGCCAGCAGAGAATGCGGTGAGCTTCTGGCATCAATTGGTGACCTACGCTTACGGGCCATCCGTACCGAGGGCGGGCGACCACGGTTCAAGCTAAAGACAGGCACCTCGAACATGAATGTCGTCGGCCCGGCGTGGGGCTGCCCTATCGTGGCCTACGGGCCGGGCGATTCGTCCCTGGATCACACGCCGGAGGAGCACATTGAGATCAAAGAATTCCGCCGGGGGATAAACGTGCTGACGCAGGCGCTGCAGACGTTGGGCGGCTAGGGCAAGCGCAGAATCTCCAACAACACCCGCGAGCCTCCAGGTATCCTCAGAACTGCCATGTTCTCCCCCTCTTGCACCGCCGCTTGCCAGCCAAAGACCGATGGGGTACAATACACCCCGTTAAACTTGTATGAGGAGGCTGCGATGAGTCACACGTTTGCCGAGAAGATCTTGGCTCAAAAGGCTGGCCTGGCCGAAGTCGTGCCTGGGCAGATCGTCGAGGTCACGCCCGACGTAGCGCTCAGCCACGACAACACCGCCCCTATCGCGGGGATCTTCCGCAAGATCGGGGTGACGCGCGTGGCGCGGCCCGACATCCACGTGGTGGTACTCGACCATGCCTGCCCGGCCCCCACGACGAAACACGCACAGAACCACAAAGCCATCCGCCAGTTTGTGGCGGAACAGGGGATCGCGCACTTCTACGACGTGGGGCGCGGGGTCTGTCACCAGGTGCTGGCCGAGGAGGGGTTCGCACTGCCAGGTGCGCTGATCGTCGGCTCCGATTCGCACACCCCCACCGCCGGGGCGTTTGGAGCCTTCGCAGCCGGTATCGGGCGCAGCGAGATGGCGGTGATTATGGCGACGGCCCGTATCTGGCTGCGCGTGCCGGAGAGCCTCAAGATCGTCGTTCACGGACGGCTGCGCGAGGGAGTCACCTCCAAGGACCTGGCGTTGCACGTCGTCGGCAATCTGGGGGCCGATGGCGGTCTCTACCAGTCAGTCGAGTGGCACGGGGAAGGGGTGACGGCGTTGGATCAGGAGAGCCGCATAGTCATCTCCAACCTGATGGCGGAGATGGGGGCCAAGAATGGATACATCCCGCCTGACGATGTAACCTTCGCCTGGCTGGAGGATCGAGCGCAGTGGCCCTATGATCCAGTCTACCCCGATCCCGATGCAGAGTACGCCCACGTGGTCGAGTACGACGCGGAAACGATTGAGCCGGTGGTCGCCAGGCCGCACACGGTGGACAACGTGGTGCCGCTGCGAGAGGTGGCAGGTACGCGCATTGACCAGGCATTCCTGGGCACCTGCACCAACGGGCGGCTGAGCGACCTGGGCGCAGCGGCGGAGGTGCTGGAAGGGCGCAACGTCGCGCCAGGCGTGCGGTTGATCGTCATCCCGGCCTCATCGGAGGTGTACCTGGACGCGCTCGACGCAGGTATCTTGCGCACCTTCGTCGAGGTGGGCGCGGTGATCGAGAGCCCTGGCTGCGGGCCGTGCATGGGCAATCACATGGGCGTTCCTGCCGAAGGGGAAGTCACGATCAGCACCGCAAATCGTAACTTCCGCGGGCGGATGGGTACTAAAGAGAGCGATGTCTACCTGGCCAGTCCGCTGGTGGTGGCAGCGAGTGCGGTGGCGGGGGAGATTGTGCACCCATGTGACTTGGGTAGTAAGCAGATGAGGGAAGAGTAGACGAGTAGATGAGGAAGAAGCAAACGAGCGAATGAGGAGCCTCACCACTTCACATACTCACATATATACTCCTCCCTGTGATAGGAGCATATTAACGTGAGCATCAATGGTAAAGTCTGGAAGTATGGCGACGACATCAACACCGACGTCATCTTCCCAGGCAAGTACACCTATACCGTGAGTGACCCAGATGAGATGGGAGAACACGCGCTGGAGGACCTGGATCCAGAGTTCCGCATGCGGGTACAACCGGGCGACGTGATCGTGGCGGGCAAGAACTTCGGCTGCGGCAGTTCCCGCGAGCAGGCGGTGACCTGCCTGGTGGCGAAGGGAGTGGGAGCGATCATCGCCAAATCATTCGCCCGCATCTACTACCGCAACTGCATCAATAACGCTCTCCCGGCCATCACCTGCCCGGAGGCAGTAGAGGCGTTGGAGAGTGACGATGAGGTCGAAGTGGACCTGGAGGCGGGGGAGATTCACCTGGCTCGGTCAGAGACTGGCCAGAACGTCTTCACCTTCCCACCACTGCCGGAGGCGGTGATGGGCATCTTCGCGGCGGGAGGGCTGATTCCCTATACGCGGAAGAGGCTTGGGGTAGAGAAGTAGGCGAGGAATGAGCAGATGAGATGGAGGGCATGGCTGCTGCGCGGGCTGGCAGTGGCCGCGTTAGCAATCCTGGCCGCACTGTGGGTGCTGGTACGGCCCTTGCCAGAACCCATGCCTCCAACCCCCACACCCACTTCCACGCTCACGCCAACACTCGCTTCCCCACCTACTTCCACGCTCACCCCCACCTCCACCCCTACACACACTCCTATACCGACTCCCACCCCTACCCCTACACTAGCCTGCAGCGAGACCACAGGCCAGGTGAGGGAACTTGCCTACTTCAGCCAGACGGCTGGGGATGAACAGCCCTACCGCATCTATCTGCCGCCCTGCTACGGCCAGACCAGCCGGCACTACCCAGTGCTCTACCTGCTCCACGGCTGGCCCTACGACGAGACTCACTGGGACATCCTGGGGGCCGACGAGGCCGCCGATACTGGCATCGGGGCCGGGAGTCTGCCACCCTTCATCATTGTTCTGCCGGGAGGCCCCGAGAGACTATACGTCAACACCAGCGGCGGCGACCACTCCTTCGAGAGCCAGATCGTCAACGACCTGATCCCCCACGTGGACGCGACCCACCGCACCTGGGCGAATCGGGAGGGGCGGGCCATCGGCGGTATATCGCGAGGCGGAGTCTGGGCACTGGAGATCGGCTTCCGCCACCCCAATCTCTTTGCGACAGTGGGAGCGCACAGCCCGGCCCTTTCGGTCAACCTGGCCCCGCCGGTTTACGACCCGTTCTATCTCCTGCGAGAGCCCGGCGTGGCAACGTTACGCATCTACCTGGACGCTGGCGACTCGGACTGGGCGCGGGAGGCCACTCAGACGCTACACCAGACACTGGAGGCACAGGACATCGCCCACGAGTTTGTCGTACACCCTGGCAACCACGAGAACGGGCTGTGGGAAGCGAACGTCGCCGAGTACCTGACCTTCTACACCGCCGGGTGGCCCGGCGATGACGTGCCGCCGTGAATGGCAAAGGGCATGAGAACAAAAACGCCCAAAGATGGGGCGTGTTTATGCCCATAATGGGTAAATGTCCCATGGACAACTCGTGCAATACGCGGTATAGTAGGGCTACGCATAACTACTCAAGACCTGACAGGTTTTTGCAACCGTTTCTCGAGACAAGTACACTTGCAGACGGACAGATTCTTTGACGTAAGAGCTCTCTCGGAAACGTGTCAGGTCTGGCTTGGGTAGTTACGGCTATGCGATTGAACCAGAGAGACGAGAGGTTATGAGTAATACTTTGCGCGTTCTCTTCATTGACAATAGTCCAGAAGACCGCATCCTGGCCATGCGCGAACTGCGCTGTGAGATTCCTGATCTCCAGGTGGAGCAGATCACCGGGGCAGAAGAGTTTTCCCAGGCCCTGGAGGGGGGCAACTTCGACTTGGTGCTCACCGACTACCGACTCCAGTGGGCGGACGGCCTGGAAGTTCTGCGCGCGGTCAAGGCCCGCTGGCCTGAGTGCCCGGTGATTATGCTCGCGGACACCAAGGCTGAGGAAATCGCCCTGGAGGCGATGGAGGCCGGCCTGGACGACTACGTCCTCAAATCGCCCCAGCACTTCGCCCGCCTGCCAATCGTGGCACGGTCAGCCCTGAAACGGGCCCAGCAGTGCCAGGCACTGAGAGAAACCGAAGCACGCTACCGGGGCCTCTTCGACGGCATGCCCGTGGGAATATACCGAACCGCGCCAGAGGGACAGGCCCTCGACGCCAACCCCGCCTTGGTGCAAATGCTGGGTTACCCGGACCGGGAGGCCCTGCTGGCAGTCAACGCGGCCGATGTGTACGCGAATACCGAGGATCGCCGGCGATGGCAGGCTATGATGGAGCACGAAGGGGTCGTGCACGAGTTCGAAGCGCAACTGCGCCGTTGCGACGGAACAACCATCTGGGTGCAGGATAGTGCCCGGGCCGTCCGCGATTCCGACGGCCGGGTGTTGTACTACGAGGGCGTTATGGAGGACATCACGCAGCGCAAGCAGGCCGAAGAGGCGTTGCGTCGCGAGCGCACACTCTCCCAGAGCATCATCGAAACCACCCCGGCACTGGTCGTGGGGCTGGACACCGATGGACGCATCACCATGTTCAACCAGGCGTGCGAGAAACTCACGGGCTACGGTGCAGACGAAGCGATCGGACGCGTGATATGGGAGTTCCTGATCCCCGAACAGTTCGTCTCAGAGATACAGGAAGTCTTCGCCAGACTGCAGGCCGACGTGCTGCCCAGTAAGCACGAGAATCCGTGGCTGACCAGAGATGGCCACGAGCGCTGGATCACCTGGACCAACACCAGCATCAAGGATGAGGCCGGAAACGTGGTGGCAATCGTCAGCATCGGCATTGACCTGGCCGAATTCCGACAGATGCAACAGGCGCTGGAACGGCGTAACTGGGAACTGCAAGCCCTGGTAGAAGCAGGACAAGTGCTCTCGGGCACGCTGGATCTGGACGAGGTATTGGACCATGTGCTGGACGTGATACAGAAGAAATTCAACCTGGCCAGCGTGTCTTTCTCGTCCTACGATGCCGCCACGCAGACACTTGAGATCCGAGCGCAGCACTACGACAATCCGGCACATCAAATAGGACGGATAGGGGATCGGCGTACCCGGGATCAACACCCGTATTCGAGCCGCGCCCTGGACACCGGCCGATTGGTCTGCGAGCCCGACCTGTGGAACGCCCCCCACATCTCCAAGGAGAAACAAGATGAGGCACGAACGCTGAACATCCGCAGTGTGGTGGAAGTGCCATTGATCGCCAAGGGCAGACCGGTAGGTGTGCTGCACCTGCGCGCTTTCGAGAACCCACGCTTCTTCACCGATGAGGAACTCGCCTTCGCTCGTGCCATCGCGCCAGCGGCCGCCGCCGCGATAGACAATGCACAGTTGTATGGGAGTCTGACGCAGCGGATGGAGGAAATCAGCGCCCTCTACCACGCCGGGCAGGTGCTTACAGGCGTGATTGACGTGGAACAATTGCTTAACTTCGTGGTCGAGGCGGCCGTCGCTATGCTCTCGCACGCAGAAAGAGGCACCATTCAACTCCACGATGAGGAGCGCAATGCACTGGTGACCCAGACTGGCATAGGGTATTCCAAACAGGAGTTGGCACAGATGCGCCTGCTGCCTGATAGAAGCGTCTCCGGTCATTGTTTTGCTACCGGAGAGCCGTGGATCGTGGAGGACACCGCCACTGACCCCTATTTCTATAACGTGGGTCTACCGACGGCGAGAGTGATTCGCTCAATGATGGCTGTGCCCTTAGTGAGCAAAGGTCGCTCCATCGGCGTGCTGTGTGTAGATAATTTTTCCACTACTGATGTTTTCACTGGTGGTGACATGCGTCTGTTGAGCACACTGGCGGCCCAGGCCGCCGCGGCGATCGACGCGGCCCGCCTATTCACGGAGGTAGACGCCGCACGCGCACAGGCTGAAGAACTGGCTGCGCGGATAGTACAGGCCCAGGAAGAGGAACGACGCCGCATCGCCCGCGAACTGCACGATGAGGTGGGGCAGTTGCTGACCGGCGCCAAACTCAGTCAGGAGATGTTGGCGGCAGACCTGCCCGCTGAACCAGCCGATCTGCGAGAACGGGCGCTCGAAAACGTGGACCTGCTTGACGAGACGATGGACGTGGTGCGCAAACTGTCACTCGATCTGCGACCGGCAGCGCTGGACGAACTGGGACTATCAGCGGCTCTCGAATGGCATATTGAGCGTTATCAGCACCAGACCGGCATAAAGGTTACTTTCCGCAAGGCCTTGCTTCCCAAACGGCTGGCTGACCCCCAGGCTACGGCGGTGTACCGCATTGTCCAGGAGGCACTGACCAACGTCGCGCGCCACGCCTCCGCCAGCAAGGTCTCCGTTGAGATAGCATGTGAGGGCCAGCATGTGCGCATGCAGGTGACAGACAACGGCTGTGGCTTCGACACCGCTGTTGTCTTGCGGACAGGCTCGGCTGAGAGGCACTTTGGCCTGGTGGGCCTGCAGGAGCGCGCTGCCCTCCTGGGCGGCAAGGCGCGTGTCAGATCAAAGCCCGGGCAAGGGACCACGATTACGGTCGAGTTACCGTTATCGGAGCGTGAGTGAGGCCATCCCGATGACCGCAGTTCGCATACTATTGGCCGAAGATCACCACCTGGTGCGCCAGGGCATACGGGCGTTGCTGGAGCGACAGCCGGGCATTGAGATCGTGGGAGAGGCCGCCGACGGATTGGAGGCTCTCCACATGGTCGAAGACCTCCGGCCCGACATCGTGTTGATGGACATCACTATGCCGGGCCTGAACGGACTGGAGGTATTGCGCCGCGTCCGACCACGGTTGCCAGAGGTACGGGTGCTCATGCTTTCGGTACACGAAGAGGAGGAATTCGTTCTGCGTGCACTGCAGGCTGGCGCGTCTGGCTACCTGCTCAAGCGTTCGCTGGGCGTCGAGTTGTTGATGGCCATCCGCGCAGCCCAGCGCGGCGATGTATTCCTCAGCCCTGCTGTCTCGCACACTCTCGTCACCCGCTTTCTCCAGGGCATATCTCCCGAGGAAAGAAAGACGCCATACGACAGGTTGACACCGCGCGAACGCGAGGTGTTCCAACTCGTCACCGAAGGACATACCAACCAGGCAATCGCGCTCCGACTGGACATCAGCGTGCGCACTGTCGAGACACACCGTGCCAATCTGATGAACAAACTGAGCATCCACGACGTGGCTGGTCTGACCCGGCTAGCCATACAACTGGGCTTGGTGGAGGTCGTCGTATGACTCTACTTTGCAATTGAACCGCATCACGTTTAATCCGTGCTCGAATCTTCCGGCAGCCCGTACAGTGTCTTATATGCGACAAAATGCTCTTTGATGCGCTGAAGGTAAAGGCGCGGTTCGCGCAGGGTGATGAGTTCGAGGAACAAGTCAGGGTCGTCACCAGCACTCTCCAGCCAGCGCTCGGCGCGGAACGGACCGCCGTTGTAGGCCGCCAGCGCCACGTCTACGCGACCGTCGAAGCGGTCGCGTTGCTGCGCCAGGTAATAAGTGCCAAAACGCAGGCTGACGTAGGGACGGTACAGGTCAGCAGTCTCGTAGTCCGGCGGCCAGCCCAACTCGGCGGCGATCTGCGCGCCGGTGGGGGGTATCACCTGCATCAGCCCGTGAGCGCTGGTGGTAGAAGTAGCAACGCTCTCGAAGAGACTCTCCTGCCGGATGAGGGCGAAGACGAGAAGCGGGGCGAGCCCGCTCTCGCGTCCGTTCAACAGCACCAGGTCTTCGTAATAGGTGGGGTAGATCAGGCGAGCGATGAAGGCAGGGGCCTCAAGTGCAGTGGCCGCAGGGGAGAGTTGCACGACTCGCATGACGCAGAGGATGGAGGAACGGTAAAGACCAATGTCGCGGAACTTCAGTGCCAGTTGGTACTGGGCCAGCGCGTCCGATTGGGTGGCGTCGCGAAGAGCCTCCAGTTCCCACTTGGCCTCCTCGAAGTGGCCCAGCCGCCACAGTTCCAGGCCACGCTGGAGGCGAGGGTCAGCGGCAAGATCAGGGCTGAGTTCGTTCAGCGATGTGGCAGTGTCCAACTCTAACCACTGGGTCAGCCAGTCCTCCGCCTCGGTCTGGAGGGCGGTCGTATCCTGGTCGGGCACGTATCGGGTGGGCGGGAAGAACAGGGAAAGCTGAGCAGCAGCCAGGTCGGCGGCGCGCAGGCCATAGTAACCGAGAGGGTTAGCGGCGCTGGCCTCCTCAAAGGCGGCCCCTGCCGCCTCTGTGTCTCCCTGGGCCAGGCGGAGTTTGCCCAGCCAGAGGAGAGCAGCGGAGCGGTGGGGGGAGTCGGGGTAAGTAGCGGCCAGCGTATCCCAGGCAACAGCGGCGTCTATCCATTCGTCCAGTTGGTAGGATTGCAGCCCGCTGCGGAAAAGAGATAGCGGGCCGTAGTCGGAATCGGGATACCGAACCTGGCAATCGAGGTAGGCCTCAGCGGCAGCCTCCAGGCTTCGCCGTGAGTGCTCAGCCGAACGGTCACCGGTGCGCTCCAAGAGTTGCGCCGCCTTCCAGAGCGCCTCTGGCGCACGGTGATGGCCGGAGGCGGCCTCAGCGAACTGCCGATAGGTCTCAACAGCCGCTTCCACGTCATCCACGTCAGCGTACGCTTCGGCCAGGCCCATCCAGGCATCCCCCACGTGTTTGTTCTCCGGGTAGGTCTTGATCAGCGTCTGGAACTCGCTCGCAGCCAGATCGGGGCTGCCAGCATCCAGGTATGAGAGGCCCGCGTACCAATGAGCGTCGCTAGAATAGGTCTCGGGGTAGGCATGGATATAACGATAGAGGGCCTCGACCGCTGGGCCATAGGCTCCGCCATAGTAGTCCACCACGCCGCGTAGAAAATCATCCACCGGGCGGCCGGCCTCCACCAGTTCGACCAGCGAGAGGTAGGCGTAGTATGCTTCGGGGTACGTCTCGACGACGGCCAGGTGGCGGTCGTAGCCGGCCTCGGTCTCTCCGGCCAGGATGAGCGTCTCGGCGGCCTGATGCTCGATGCGGGCGCGGTAGGCGCGTCTCCATTCAACATCAAGCGGCCACTCCACCTCCAGGATGGCGTCGTACTGAGCGACGGCGGCGGCGTAATCCTCCAGGGCGACGTGGAGGAGGGCCAGTTTCTCGCGCGCGCCGATCTCGAAGGAACGGTCGGGAGCATCCACGATAGCAGCCCCGTAGGCTTCGACAGCGGAAGTGTAAGCGCCGCTCGTGTAGAGAGTGTCCCCCAGCGATTCGTTCACGTAGGCAGTGATGACCGTCCCAGCAGAAAGATGGGCCTGGTACTCATCGGCTGCCGCCAGCAGGTTGTCTGCGCCGACCAGGGCTTCGGCCAGCAGGAAACGGGCATCGGAGACCAACTCGCTGTCGGAATGGGCAGCGACGAATTCACGAAAGGCGTCAGTGGCGTCTGAGTAGTTCCCGTCGCGCAGGTAGGCAGTGCCCAGCCCAAGCCGGGCTTGCGCGGCGGTTTCCTCGTCGAGTGGGAGGGTGAGCAGACGCTGGTAGACTGCGGCGGCGGTCTCGTAGTCGCCGTTCTGCATCGCCCGCGCGGCGTCGGACAACCGTTCGCCAGGGGAGGGGGTGGGGGTAGGCGTGGGTGTGGGTGTAGGTATGAGTGTAGGCGTGAGCGTAGGTGCAGACGTGGGAGTTGGTGTGGGCGTGGCAGTCTCAGTGGCAAAGAGCGGCAGTGGAGTCAGGTTGGAGGGCACATCGCAGGCCAACGCGGCCGCGACCAGCGTGAAGAAGGCCCACAGGGCCAGTTTCATTCGGCGCATAACGCTATTATCACCGGGGAAGGAGAGTTTGTCAACCGGTGTGATGGCCGGAAGGACAATTCAGCGTCCTATTGTATCTGCTCAAAAATTCGGGGAAAGAAACCGGGTTTTTTCTGAAAAACCCGGTTTCTCATCTGTCAAACCCCAGTTTATTGAGAAGATACGTCCTATTCTTGTCCAGGTTCTGTGAGTAGTTGACACAACCACTTCATTGCTATACAATTGGCCGACTTCCACACGGATGTACGCAGATAAAGACAAAAAACCTGTGAGAACCCGTTTCATTCGTGTGTATCCGTGTGCTATTTGTGCCTGTTTTGGGAAGAGCCTGAGCAGTCACCAGTGATCAATGAAAATGAGATGGTCGGGAGCGATGAGGTTCGATCGCGGACTCCGGAGGGCCCTGCGGGTACTGGGGGCAAGGAATGACAGCAGATAGGGAAACCTTGCACAGACGGATTGAGGAACTGGCGGAAGTGAAAGGCGGCACGCGTATCATCCGCCTCCAGCAGGTACACGAGTTGGCCACCGCGTTCGGTTGCCCGATTCGGGAGGTGGAACTGGCGGCGCTGGAGATGGATGTCATCCCCTGGCGCTACCTGCGAAACATGGGCACGGCTGGCCTGGAGGGACAGGCCAAACTTCTGCGGGCTACAGTGGCAATTGTCGGGCTGGGAGGACTGGGAGGGAACGTCGTAGAGGCGTTGGCACGCATGGGGGTGGGATGTCTGATCCTGATCGATGGTGACGTCTTTGAGGAGCACAACCTTAACCGGCAAGTCCTGAGCAGTGAGGCGAGACTGGGCCTGGGTAAGGTCCAGGTCGCGCGACGGCGCGTGGCCGAGATCAACGGCGCAACAGAAGTAATCGGCCACGCGGTGATGCTCACCCGCGAAAACCTGCCCCGGCTCTTGCAGGGGGCAGACGTGGTCGTGGATGGCCTTGATCGCTTGCCTAGTCGTCTGATTCTGCAGGAAGGGGCACGAGCGCTGGGCATCCCGATGGTGCATGGGAGCATCGCAGGCTTCCTGGGGCAGGTGATGACCATTTTCCCTGGCGACCCTGGTCTGGACAGTCTATATGGGGGAGGGAACGAACTCCCGGAGCAAGGACTTGAGACGCAATTGGGCACTCCGGCTGCGACACCGATGGCGGTGGCGGCCTGGGAGGCGCAGGAAGTCGTGAAGATACTGCTGGGCCGGGAGGAACCGCTGCGACGGCGGCTGCTGGTGATGGATATGGAGTCGGGGACGATAGATGTCCTGCAATTAGGTTGAGGCTACGACGACGTTCGAAGTCCAAAGTCTGAAAAGGCAAAGGAGGGTAACTACCCAAGTTGATGGGCAAAGGTCTCCCGACCGAGCCCTCTACGCCTCGGCCAGAGACCCTCGGCGAACTAAGAAGTCCAAAAAGACAAAAGGTAACTGCTCAGGCTACCTTCCCGAAAGCTAAAAGTCAACTGTCACATAGACCCAAATCTGTCACATGACCAGAATCTTGACAAAATTCGGCCCGTTGGAGCTTTCGGGAAGGTAAATCTGAGTACCCCTGAGTAGTAACGACAAAAGGAGGTAAGAATGCACGGCTTCTATAACCAACTCCTGCGGGTGGACCTCTCCACGCGGACCTGGACCGCAGAACCGATCCCCGACGACGTCCTGACCCGCTACCTGGGTGGGAAGGGGCTCGCCGCCCATCTTCTCCTGGAAAACTGTCCGGCGGGCGTTGCCCCCCTGGCACCCGAGAACCCCCTCATCCTGGCTATCGGCCCAGCCACGGGCACCGTCCTGGCTCCTGCCAGCCGGTACGGTCTCTTCACCAAGTCGCCGCTGACAGGCATCTTCGGCGAATCCTACGCGGGTGGGTACGTGGCCCCTCAGATCAAAGCCACCGGCTACGACGCTGTCCTGCTGCAAGGGGCTGCCGACCATCCAGTCTACCTGGAGATCACCGACAGGGGGGCCACGTTCCACGATGCCACATCTTTCTGGGGCCTGGACACCTACCAGGCCGAGGAGGCACTGGAAGCGGCCACGGGCGTGCGCGGAGCAAAGAGCATCGTCATCGGCCCTGCCGGCGAAAAGCAGATTCCCTTCGCGTTGGTAGGCAACGACCGGGGCCGCCAGGCCGGGCGCACCGGTATGGGCGCGGTCATGGGGAGCAAGCGGGTCAAGGGCATTGTGTTCCACGGAGAGGCGACCTGTCCTCTCTACGATGCAGAGGCTGTCAAGACTTACGACAGAGAACTGCGGGAGCGAGGGAAGACCGACGCCGGGGCCAAGGCTTATCGTTCCTACGGCACCCCCATGCTGGTGGCCATAAACAACGCCGTTGGCGCTTTCCCCGGCTATTACTGGTCTACGGGCACTGTCCCGCACTGGAAGAAGATTAGCGCCGAGGAACTGGTGGACAGGTTCAAACCCAGGTCCAAAGCCTGCTACCGCTGCTTCCTCGCCTGTGGCAAGGTCACGACGGTCCCTGATGGACGGCACGCCGGGCTGCAGGTGGAAGGACCGGAGTACGAGACGATCTTCGCCTTTGGCGGACTGTGCGGGGTGGACGACCTGGCCGAGATCCTCTACCTCAACGACATCTGCGACCGGCTGGGGCTGGACACGATCACCGCAGGCAACGTGGCCGCCTTCGCCATCGAAGCCTCGCGCCGTGGCGCGCTGGACCTCAGGCTGGAGTACGGAGACGTGGACGGCATTGCCGTGCTGATCGGCCAGATAGCCCGCCGGGAGGGTCCTGGCGAATTGCTGGCTCAGGGGGTGCGTGCCGCCAGCCAAGAGTTGGGGCTGGAGGAGTTGGCAATTCATGTCAAGGGGCTGGAGCCCTCCGGCTACGATCCCCGGGCGCTCAAGGGGATGGGCCTGGCCTTCGCGGTCTCGGACCGGGGGGCCTGCCACCTGCGAGCCACGGTCTACAAGGCAGAATTGGCCGGTTGGGTGGACCGCACCTCGGTAGAAGGGAAGGCGGACGTGGTCCTCGACTTTGAGGACCGGCACACGCTGTTCGACACACTGATCCTGTGCCGCTTCTATCGGGACATGATCGGCTGGGACGATCTGCCAGTGATCATCCGGGGGCTGACCGGCCTGGAACTGGACAAGGTTGGGCTGCAGAACCTGTCGGCCCGCATCGCGGACACGATTCGCCAGTACAACCTGCGAGAAGGGATGACGCCGGCCGACGACACCCTGCCAGTCCGTTTCTTGCGAGAGGGGTTGCAGCCAAGCGGTGAAAGATTGAGCGAGGCAGAGCTACAACGCATGGTCGCCGAGTACTACACCCTGCGGGGGTGGTAAGAATTCGGAACTATTATGGATACATTCACCCTTCAGTTAACCGGTATCGCCCATGGCGGCGCGGCGTTGGGACGGCACGAGGGGCGCGTCATCTTCGTCCCCTACGCGCTGCCTGGGGAGACCGTGCGCGTCGAGATCACCCAGGACAAAGGCCGCTACGCCTTCGCCCGCCTGGTCGAAGTGTTGGAGCCTTCCCCCGACCGGGTCCCGCCCCCCTGCCCTTACTTCGGCCCGACCGGCTGCGGCGGCTGCCAGTGGCAACACGTGGATTACCAGGCCCAACTGCGGTTCAAGGCGGAGATCGTGGCCGACCAACTCACGCGCATCGGCTCCATTGCCGATCCCACTGTCCGTTCCACCCTCCCGGACAGTTCCGGCTGGGCCTACCGCAACCATGCCCAGTTCCATCCCATACCGGGCGGGGGGCTCGGTTTCCAGGGAGCCTCGGTAGAACGGTCCGTCGCCGTAGACGAATGTCCGATCCTCCACCCGCTCCTATCTGATCTCTACGCCACGCTCGACCTCGACCTGCCCGGCCTCCTCCGCCTCTCCCTGCGCGCCGGCACTGGCACCGGCGATCAGATGCTCATCTTCGAGACAGAGGACGACCTGCCGCCCAGACTGGAGAGCGATCTGCCTGTCTCCTGCGTCCTGCTCCTCTCCGACGGCATACACGTCAATCTCATCGGCAACAACCACATCACAGAGACCGTCGCCGGCAGCACCTATCGCATCTCCGCACCCTCCTTCTTCCAGGTCAACACCCCCCAGGCCGGCCAACTGGTGCGCCAGGTGTTAGAGTACCTCGACCTGCGGGGGGACGAGACGGTGTTGGACGGTTACTGTGGCGTGGGGCTCTTCACCACCCACCTGGCCAAGCGCGCCGGGCTGGTCATCGGCGTCGAAGTGGCTCCTGCCGCCGTCGCCGACCTGCTGGAGAACACCGCTGGCCTGGACAACGTGGAGGTCATCGAGGGCCCGGTCGAGGCGGTGCTTCCCGACCTGGAAGTGTCCCTCGACGCTGCGGTGGTGGACCCGCCTCGTGCTGGCATGGACCGCTTCGCGCTCGACGCGCTGGTCGCCCGTCGGCCCGGCCGGATCGTCTACGTCTCCTGCGACCCGGCCACGCTGGCCCGCGATACCAAGCGACTGACCCGCGCGGGTTACCGGTTGGTCGAGGTGCAGCCGGTAGACATGTTCCCGCAGACGTACCACATCGAGAGTGTGGCGTACTTTGAGAGCGGCTGATCGCAGAGAATGAGGGCCGGAATGGTGCCTCATTCCCGATAATACCACACCTTTCTGCCGTACCAGCGTCCCATCCGCAACTGATCCGGTTGTCCGAACAGATCGGCAGTGTCGTTGTGAGCGTGTTCGCGCAACTGCTTACCCATCCCTGCGTGAGTGTCAGGACGAGCACCGTACTTCTGCTCCAGAGCATAGGCAATCAGGTGTTGGGCTGCGCCGAATGCGGCCTCGACAATCGCGGCCAGATGTCACTCACTCTGCGGATTGGTCAGCAGGAAGTCAATGGAAGCCTCAAGTTCAATCGCTCTGCGCCAGTGTCCCTCAGCGTTCATCTCTCCTCCTGTCCACATAAAGGACAGAAATGGGCCTTAGGGAATTCCAGAATTTAAATTATCCCAAACTGGGCAAGGCCAGCCTTGAGGCGGGGCGTTGAAACACCCCGCTGATACTACGAAACCCGTTAAAACGGGTTAAAACGGCCTCATTTAGTGCGTTTTCAACGCACTTCCCGTATCAGACGACGATTTCAATCGTCGGAATTTGGGCATGGTTCAAGTTAACTTGACACTTTCCATCAGAGGGCATTAGACAATTTGGATTTTGGGTTGAAAGCCCTGCTATCCAAGCCGCCTTTCAGCCAGTTTTGCAACGTTTTGGGCCAGTTTTTGGGGTCCCCGCTCCCATTTCACGAAAAATTGCCTGAAAAAATTTTCTTGTTAGTTTGAAAGTGTATATCTAACTTCCCGGGATTCTGAACCATGCCGGAATTTGGAACAATTATTTTTCTGGAACAGTCAAACCGCAAGATACACGTGTATCGCGCCGGTTACTCGTGGCGGCATCCTCTGCCCCTTTGATGATGCAGATGGCAGGGCTACCAGGCCGTGGCCGCGCTGGGCACCTCGATCAGGGGGCAGGACGCCCGGATGCTGGCGCGGGCCGCGAAGGTGCTGTTCATGCCCGACAACGACGAGGCGGGAGAAGCGGCCGCCATCCGGTGGCGGGAAGCCATGGGGCATGGGGAAGTGCTTCGTTTACTTGAGGGAGCGGACGACGTGAACGACCTGGCGCTGTCTCTCAGCCCCGTTATCTACATCTCTAATTGAAACCGGAGGGCCTCGAGAATTTCTCGGCGTAGGCTCACGTCATCCAATCTACCCCAATCTCGTTCCAGCCGGCTCTTATCCAGGGTGCGAATTTGATAGCACAAGGCAATAGAGTCCACTCTCAAACCAGCGACACCAGATGGCAACAGAACTTCGTTGGGGTAAATGACACGCTCGGCGGACTTGCGGGAGGTCATGGGAATCACGTTGACCACGGGCAGCAGTTGATTGATCTGTTCCCGGCTGATGACAAGCACGGGACGTCTGCCAGATTGCTCTGCTCCCCTGGTGGGATCAAGTGCAGCCAGGAAAATATGCCATTGGTACCTCACGGGGTTCGCTCCCACCATTCGGCGTCAATCCCGGCAAAGGCCGACATCGTCTCGCGCAAATCTGCCATAAAGAGGGGGTCATTGGCCGCCTGTTTCATTTGGTCGAGTTTGCCAGCCTCACCGACGCCTGGGAAGCGCTGCTCGAGAATCTCCTCTACGAGTGCGAATTCTTCCAGTGGCAAAATAACGCCAACTGGATTGCCCACTGTATCTGTGATAAACTGACGTCTGAGAATAGTTACAGTCATTTTGCACCTCGAAAAAGCCTGCTTTGGGTCTGCCGGTATTATACCTTGTTGCCAGACAAGGTGCAAGTAGCAGAATGGAGAACGCCGCGGCCGCGCTGCCTGCCCTGAGCCAGGCCGAAGGGCGCGCGGATCTGAGGGGGGCAAAAAGCGCCCCCCTCAGACTCCCCCCATCAGAAGTCCAGAACACAGCAGCCCAGAAACTCACTGTCCTGGCGCAACACCAGCACACCGAAACCCGAGGCCGTGGTTGTAACGGTTGGAGGGCGTGCGGCTGTAGCGGTGCGCCGCGCGGACGTTGTACCAATTGAGGTTCCAACCGCCGCCGCGCAACACCTTGTGCGACCCACTCGCCGGGCCGGGCGGGTTGCTGTACGGCGAGACGGAGTAGTAGTCGCTCTGATGCCAGTCGTTGACCCACTCCCAGACGTTGCCCGCCATATCCATCGCCCCGTAGGGACTGGCGCCGGTGGCGTAGTCGCCCACCTGGCTGGTGTCGCCCACGCAACACTCGTAGGAACTGCCGTTGTAGTGGCGGTAGTTCACCCGCGAGCAGTCGGGGCTTCGTTCCCCCAGGGGTACATGCGCGTGTCGCTGCTGCCGCGGGCGGCCTTTTCCCACTCGGCCTCGGTGGGCAGACGCTTGCCCGCCCAGGTGCAGTAGTCGTTGGCGTTGTACCACGAAACGTAAATCACGGGGTAGTCGGCGTAGGCCGGGTTGCCGTAATATGGGTCGCGGGTGTAGGAATAGTCGTAACGAGGCGGGTCACAGGCTCCGGCTGCCACGCATTGAGCGTACTGTGCGTTGGTCACTTCGTATTTGTCAATATAGTAAGCGTCCAGGTAGACGGTGTGCAGCGGTTGTTCGTTGCTGTAGCAGACCTCGCTTGGGTTGCTGCTGTCGCAGCCCATCTGGAAGGTGCCGGCGGGGATGAGGATCATTTCGCCGGGGTCAGGGCTGCCCCCTGTTCCCGTGGTGAAGTCCCACACCGGCCCTGTGGTCGTCGCCCCGGGCGCATCTTTGGCTGCGATCTGCCAGTAGTAGTGGGTGTTGGGGCTCAGCGTCCCTGGATCGTAAGTCGTGCCGGACTGATCGTCCGAGACGAGGACATCGGGCGTGGCGTCGTTGGCCTCGAAATAGACGTCGTAGGTCACTGCATCGCCGTCAGGGTCGCCGCCGGTCCAACTCAAGTCAACGTTCAGGCTCTGATTCGTGGCCCCGTCTACTGGTGACGGATTGGATGGGGTGTTGGGTGGGTTGTTGGTGGAAGAACCCGTGCTAAAGCCCCACACCGGCCCGGCGTTGGTGGCACCGTGTTCGTCTTGGGCCACGATTCGCCAGTAGTAATGAGTGTTGGAACTCAGCGTCCCTGGATCGTAAGTCGTGCCAGTTTGATCGTTCGCTACAAGAACATCGGGTGTACTGTCACCCGCCTCAAAGTAGACATCGTAGGTCACCGCGTCGCCGTCAGGGTCGTCTCCTGACCAACTTAGATCAACGTTCACACTTTGATTGGTGGCGTCATCAACCGGATAGGGAGCAAAGGGCAGATTTGGTGGGTTGTTTGCCTGCGCATGGGCCAGGGCCAGACGATAGCCAATGGCAACAATGTCGTAATCTGCCAATTCTCGGCCCAAGACCTCCATCCTCACGCCCACGGGCACTTCCAGCCCTCCATACAGCGTCCACCATGGGGATTCGGCGGCATCCACGTCCAGTTTTAGATAGGCATCGATCTCGGCATAGGGGCCGGCTAAGCCGTAAAGCTGAAGCGCGATCTGCGCACCGGCGTACCCTTTCGCCTCCACGCCTGCTGTGGGCATGAGCGTAGGTGGATCGCTGTAGTTGAACTGATTGGAGAAATCCTTCACTGGTCTCCACACCCCACCGGCATAGCGCAGACCCGCTTTCAGTGTCACCTGCTGCGTCACTTCAGAGCGCAAACCAACGTAGACACTTCCATCAATACCAACGTTGACGGTCAGAACCGGCACAAGCACCACGGGAACCAGCCCCACCATGACTGTGACGGGACTGAACGTGTAGCGAGCGATCTCAACCTTCTCATCAATAACCGGGAGTTCGGCCTTTGCCTCAATCTCAATCTTGGCAGTTTCCTCTGCACTTGCTACAAAGGAAAGCTCTTGAAGCTCAAAATGCTGTACACGCAACGAAAAATCAAGGTCAGGTTTCAGACGGATGCTCCCATTGGCAAGGATTTGATCATGTTTGGTGTCCAGGTTGCCATCGTGATCATATAGCACGACATCCTCTAACTTGAGATAGAAATCATCCTGCAAGTCTGCTGCGGTCGCTAGCCTGACCCCCATCAGTTGGGTGCTGGCCTGTACCTGGTCAGGAGTAAGCGAGTGGCTAACTTGAGCCGATCCTGATTCAATGGCTTCTTCCAATGTAGTCGCCTCTGTCTCAACGACAACTTGCCCCCCGGTTGATGAAACGGACGTCACTTTGCGCAAGAAACCATTGGGCACGTTAGTCGTCGCATCGCCAACCATAACGTCACCCGGGGCCAGACCGTTCAGATCTGCCGTTGATTGCGTGAAGGTAAAGACAGCCCCATCACCTGAGACTTCGGACAAATATTGAGTGGTTGTCTCCGGCAGGACCTCCGTCGTATCCGGTATCACGGCCGGTACACTCGAGGCAGACGAGAGGACCAGGGGCAGATACACTGTGTTTGGTGAAGCCTGGGCAGCGGCCCGGGGACTATTCGAAATGCCCGACGTGTTGGGTACTTCGTCCTGCGTCTTGATGGCAAAGTGGTACGTCTGGCCCGGCGACAGCCCGGACACGGTCATACTCTCGACGCTGCCGGCCGGGCTGGGGGCCGGCTCGCCGGTTACGTTGCTGGACGTACCCCAATTGCTCTCGGTGATGGTGGTTGTATTGTAGCGCACGATGTAGGCAGAGGCAGTACCGGTAGTGGCATCATCGCCGGGCGCGATCCAACTCAGATCAACCGTGCCAGCCGCAGTGCCAGTGTCGGCGACGAGATTGGCGACAGTCGCCGGTGCGGAAGTATCCGCCGTGGGGCCCATAAGCCTTTCCTCAATGGAGGGCAGGGGTTCCTGACGTGCCAGCAAAGACGGCGCTGGTGACAGGGGCAAGAGCAAAGCCAACAGTGTCACAACGGTCAAGAAAGGTAAAGTGCGAGTTCTCATTTCGGCCTCCTTACTTGTTTGGTGCCCTGGTTCCGTCTACGCTACCGCCAACACCGCCTCCGTCGCGTCGGTGCTGCTATTGGCTGTGGTTTGCCCTTGAGTACACTCCAGGAGCGGCCCTTGCACAAACGACAGCGCCCGTCGCCCTGGGAGAGCGCCTCTTGCTTTGCACGCTACTCCGTCTCTGTCGTTGGAATTAAGGTCAGTCGTTCCACGGCAGAGCAACTTCTTGTTCCGCGTGAAGTCGCCACACGCGAAGTCCTCCCCTTTTGAAACACGAATGGCACGAAGGGACGAAGCGCACAAGGCGCGCACGAACTTGGTTCGAAATGACAGAGCAACGTTCGTGAAATTCGCTCATTCGTGTTATTCGTGATTCGAAACCTTGATGTTCACGCGGGCACCGGCTCCAGAATGTACTCGTGCACGTGTTCAAGAAATGATTGACTGGCCAGACGCACAGCCTCGGTGATTGCCTCTTCGGTAATGCTATCCTGCCACTCTTCGATAATGGTTTCCCAGGCCATTCCACTGGCAACCTGTTCTAGCACATCTGAAACAAAAACACGTGTGCCACGAAACGTTGGCTTGCCATGACAAATATCGGGGTCAGTGACAATGTAGCGGCCTATCAGTTTTCTGTCCATTCTGAGCCCTCCCTGTCTTCTTGCTGGCCCAATCCTCAATCTACCAGTTTCCCAATCACCCAACGTGCAAATAAATTATGCAATGGCGCAAAACTCACCCTGTCACCCTGAGCGAAGCGAAGGGTCTCGACCAC
>CAYLPU010000056.1:0-31932 GCA_964385635.1 uncultured Anaerolineales bacterium | reverse complement strand
GAGGATCACAATAAACACTGCCTCAAGTGGTACAACTTTTTGGGGGAACCCCCCACCCTTCAGTTATCACGAGGATGAAGGGGAGTTTGCCCTGGATATTAATAGAGCCGACGGCACCCTGATTCATTACGACCTTTTTTATGACAATGATTTAGGTTGGATCTGGAGCCGGGAGAACGCGTCTGCTCTTAAACTTTCCAGCGGCCCGGTTGAACGCCGGGCGATCAGGATCCAACCCATGGCCTCAGAAGTACTCGGTCTGGACGAAATAAGAAACTTTGTTCTTGCATTAAGAGATAATCCGGCGATTGAAGCATACGACGATGAGCCAAGGGAAGCCTGGTTAGGCTGGTCAATTGGCATGTATCAAGACGCCGCCGGCGAAAACCACCTGATTTTAGTAAAAGAGGGCCTTGATGAACAAGGCCAAACTGTTGCCCAACAGGCTTTTTGGCTGGTTACAGGCGGGGAAGACAAAGGTGGCAAAACCAACGAAGTCCAGTCACTCCCGGCCCTAATCCTTAACGAACAAGGCGTTTGGGTAGAGGCGGTGGATACGGAGATGCAAGAATGGTACGAACAATTTCGTTGGGTAGGTGAAAAATGGGATTTAGGCCAAGTGAGTGTTCAAATGGTTGTGGCAGAAGATGTTCCCAGGATTGGATCAATAATAATTGCCGACAATAAAGAAATTGTGCAAGAAATGTTAAAAGATGGATTGAATAGGTTAAAGGAACGAGACGATGATGAAGATGATAAATATGCAACGATTACTCCACAATATATTGAAGAATGGGAAGAAGCAATGGATTTGTTGCTCGAAAACCATGTTGATACTTGGGCGTCTAGTGCTCTAGAAGGAGCTATTTTGACGGCCTTAGATGCTGCACAAAACTCGAGCGAGAAAGATTTAAGGGATTTTGCTGACTCGGCGCGGGAAAAAGGACTTATAATGGTGTATTACGGCGGGGAGGTAAACAGTAAGGTTAATTACCCTCCAGCAGAAATTATGGAAGAAGGAGATGTTGTCGGCTGGATAGAAACAATTCCTACAAATGGCCTGATTAACCGTGATTTTATTGGCTACGCTCGGGATGGTTGCCAATGGTGTTAATGGGATCCAGAGAAAGGTGGATGGGAATGTCTCTTGGTGGCTTTGATTTAAACGAGATTCCTAAAATGGGTCTTAGTGTTTTTTGCACTAATCAGATTCTTATGGTTTTAAGACATTTGAATCCCTATTTTGTATCAACTCCAGCAAAAGATGCACAGTATAAGATTGACAATCCAAAGGGTGTAAAGCATGTTAACGATATTCCCTTGAGAGGACTGTCTAAAGTTGTCTCTATGAATGATGCTGGTGGTGTAGGCTACGCGGCACTTTTAGTTAATACTGTTTCCGACCTTCAATGATATCCGAGTGAGTTTTTCTAATTAACTTGACGAAAAGAGAAGAATAACTCTGGTTTCGCTAGTATTATGTCAAGTTGATTAATTTCCTCACCCGCACATATAGGGATTGCCGTGATGCAAACCGCCATATATGGGTATGCAGTCATTGTAGCATTGTCGGTCACTTCTAGCCGTAAAGTTCTGCATCCACATATGGGCCATGACGAGCCTGCTGCCCCTATATGTAGGCAGATAATTCCAATTATTGACATAATACTAGCGAAATCACAGGAATAAGGCTATTATGAGAATATGGAAAAGAAGGCTTGGTGGCTTATAGCGGCATTACTGTTTTTTTGTAACTGCTCAGGCTCTTCCCAAAACAGGCACAAATAGCACACGGATACACACGGACGAACTGGCCGCATCCGTTGACACGGGTTCTCACAGATTTTTTATCTCTATCTGCGTATTTGATCCGTGTCCCATTTATGAATTGTCTGCCTGATCGTCGCCCGATTATGCACACAGGGGCTTTGCAGCCTGGAAAGGCAGAGTAGATGCTGACAATTCTGTGGTGGATTCTCGGTTCCATTGGCGCGCTGATTCTGTTACTTCTCCTCTGGCTCGGCTACCGGGCTTTCAAGTTCCGACGCCTGCAGCCAATCATCTTTGAGTATCTATCGCTTCAAGACGTGGAAACAGCCTTGATGTACATTGACGACCATCCCCGGCTGCTCACCTCGGATGCCGAGGATTTCATCACCGTGTTGCTAGATCGCGCCTGGGCGCGGGGAGATGCCCAGATGTTCGTCTCCGGTACTATTCGCCTGTCGTTGTTGGTGGGATGCCGGGAATACGGCCTGGAGACCGCTCGTCAGATGGCAGCCGGCAGTTTGCAGGCCTGGCTGGACGCCGCCTACAGCCCCAGTTGGCAGCGTGCCCTGGATCTCCTGGGGCAACTGGATGCCGAACGGGAATTCAGCATCCCCGAGGAGGTGGTGGACAAAGACCTGGTGGAGGCGATGAGCCACATCATGGAACTGCTGCGGCCCCCGGCTGCTAACAAGGAAGTAATTGCCACCCAGGATGAGATTCTACGCAGTCTGCGCCAGATCTTGCGGCAGAAAGGGGAGGAATCTCCGCCGCTGCGCGGTCTCCACTCATCACCGATTTGGCACGAACCGCAGCGAAGGAAGAAAAAGTGACCACGCCCCTCCCGGCAACCAAACTTTTTGTCCCCTCCCGTTTACGCACTACGCCTGGCTTGCCAACTCTCGACAAAAACGGTATAGTCTGGGAAGTACGACAAGGCCACACGGGAGGAACAACATGGCAGAATACGCAGCCGCAGTGGACCAAGGAACCACCGGCACCCGCTTTATGATTTTCGACCGGCAGGGACAGGTGGTCGCTTCGATGTATGAGGAACACACCCAGATCTACCCCCAGCCCGGCTGGGTCGAGCACGACGCCGGGGAAATCTGGGCCAAGACGCGCAGTGTCACCGGCGGCGCGCTGGCCGAGAGCGGTGTTCGACCAACGGAGATTGCCGGCATCGGTATCACCAATCAACGGGAGACGACGATTGTCTGGGACCCCGCCACCGGCGAACCGCTCTGCAACGCGATCGTGTGGCAGGACACGCGCACCCGTGAGATGTGCCAGCGGTTCATCGCCAATGGACTGGAGCCGACCTTCCGTGAGAAGACTGGCCTGCCGGTTGCCACCTACTTCTCTGGCCCCAAACTGAAGTGGTTGCTCGACCACGTCCCCGGGCTGCGGGAGAAAGCGGAGGCGGGCGAGGCCGTCTTTGGCAACGTAGACACCTGGGTCGTATGGAACCTGACCGGCGGTCCGCAGGGAGGGACGCACGTCACTGACGTGACCAATGCATCCCGCACGATGCTGATGAACCTGCGCACCCTCGATTGGGACGATGAATTGTTGGAGATCCTCTCTATCCCGCGCCAGATGCTGCCGGCCATCCGCCCATCGTCCGATCCGGCCCTCTACGGCATGACGCAGGCCGACGGGCCTGTGGGCGGCGCGGTGCCAGTCTGTGGCGACCTGGGGGACCAGCAGGCGGCCCTTTTCGGCCAGACCTGCTATGACGTGGGCGAGGCGAAAAACACCTATGGCACGGGCTGCTTCATGTTGCTCAACACCGGGTCCGAACCCGTCCCGTCGAAAAGCGGCCTGCTCACCACCGTCGGCTACGGCCTGCCGGAGGGGACAACCTACGCGCTGGAAGGTTCCATCGCCATCACTGGCGCGGCGGTGCAGTGGCTGCGCGACAACCTGGGCCTCATCCAGAACGCCGCAGAGACGGAGCAGATCGCTCAGTCGGTGGACGACGCCGGGGGCATCTACTTCGTCCCCGCCTTCTCCGGCCTCTTCGCCCCTTACTGGGATATGGACGCCCGCGGCGTCATCGTCGGCCTCACCCGCTACATCAACCGCGCCCACGTCGTCCGCGCCACGCTCGAATCCATCTGCTATCAGACGCTGGACGTGCTGGAGGCAATGCGGATCGACTCCGGCATTGAGTTGACCGCGCTCAAGGTGGACGGCGGCGCGACCGTCAACAACTTCCTGATGCAGTTGCAGGCCGATATCCTGGGCGTGGAGGTAGTGCGCCCGGTAGTGCACGAGACGACGGCGCTGGGCGCGGCCTACGCCGCAGGGCTAGCGACCGGACTGTGGTCGGGGCTGGACGAACTGCGGGCCAACTGGGGCATGGACCGGGTCTTCGAACCGGGGTGGGACGAGGCCCGGCGGGAGGCAGCCTACGCCGGGTGGAAGAAAGCGGTGGAACGGAGCCGAGGTTGGGTGGAGTGATATGAGCAAGAAGCGGAAGAAAAAGCGCAGAGAGCAATCTGAGGCAAGGCGGCGGCGAGCACTGGAGCGGCTCCGGAAAGCCGTTGAGGAACAGCACGCCACTGCGCCACCACCTCCTCCTCCTCCTCTTCCTCTTCCAAGTAAGCCTCCCCTGTCTTCACCGCTCCCGGATGAACCCGTGGAATCGGAGGAGAACGGGCTCTGGGCGCAGTTCAAGAGGGCCAATCTGGAGGGCAAGAAGATCATCTTCCTGAGCACATTGGAGACGGGTGAACTGGACGACGAGTACGCCTTTGGGATGCTGAACGGCATCCGCTCGGAACTTGATCTGCGCGACAGGGAGAGTCGCCTCCGCTACACGAAACTGGTGGAGCGGCTGCGCCAGCACGCCCCCAAGTTGTACCGTCAGAGCATAGCCTACTACCACGCAAACCTCATCCACGACGCCGTCGCTGACGGCCGCTGGGAGGCTCTCCCTGAGTTGCTGGTTCCCTTCGCTGAGGAACCGGAGCGCACCATCGAGACCTTCACTCGCGTTATTGACCAACTGTCGTACCACGGCCAGGTCCGGCCCCTCATCCAGGTGCTGGCCCAGGCTTGGCCGCAGGTTTCGAAATCGGCCGAAATCTTACCATGGGCCACTGATGAGTTCGCCGGCAAGCTAATGCACCTGAGCCTGTTGGACTATATGGAGACAGCCCCGGTTCCCAGCGCCGACGACCCAGCGCTGCTGGAAGCCACATCTCCCTATGGCGTGTGGAAGAAAGGTTGGCTGGAGCGGTTCGTCCCTCGCCTGACTGCGTCGGACCACTCTCCCTGGCAGCCGGCCGACTTCGGCGAGGCAGTGGATGCTGACCAGTGGCACGACAACATCAACAACCTGCTGGCCGAGTTCGTCGCCAACCGGCACCGGGCCGGCGTGCCCTACGGCCGCGGGTACCTGGCCTGGATGCAACTAGCCGAAGCGCTGGAACGACAGTTTGTCGCACCTGCAGCACCTCCCCGCCCCCGAGATGGAGGAGGGGGCAGGGGCAAGAGAAAGGGAAAGGGAAAGAAACACGGCGGTAAGAGCCGCTCGAAAGCACCATCCTCACCCCTGGTGCCCCGTTACCAGACGATGGACAAGGTCCTGGTTAATTTGTTCCCCTTCCTGGGCGCGCAGCCCTACAAGGCGGCGGCTGTGCTGGAACTCCTGCCCGCCTACCTGCACTTCCTGGCCCGGCTGGGGCTGATCCATCCCGCCGAGATGGACGCGGCGCTGACGGAGTTGCAGCCGTTGAAAAAGCGATTGTCTGGCGTGCTCGAAAACTATGGGGCCGACCTCCGCGCCGTGGATGCGGCGGCGGCTGCCTGGTCGGGAGAGGCCCTGGACGGTCTGCGGAACGATCCGGTGCTGGCTGAAGCCCGGGCGACCCCGCCCGCTTCCCCAGCGCCCCAACCAGAGAAACCCACCCCTCGCCCCAGCGCCCTCTTGACCTATACGTTCAAGATCACCTACCTGCGCGCCTCCGATGTCTGGCGCACCATCGAGATTGTTGAGGATCAGACTCTGGACAACCTGCACTATGCCATTCAAAGGGCCGTGGACTTCGACACCGACCACCTCTACTCGTTCTTTATGAGCGGCTATGCCTGGGACAAGAGCACGGAGTATGCCGCCCCTTACGCCGACGGTCCCAGCGCAGCGCGCATGAAGATTCGCGACCTGAATTTGCGGATGAAGCAGCGGTTCTTGTACCTGTTCGACTACGGGGACGAGCATCGCTTCGAGGTCCAACTGGTGGGCATCAACCCCGACGCGCCGAAGGGAGATTATCCGCGAGTGGTGGAGCACCACGGCAAGAACCCATCACAATACGCGGGTTGGGACGACGAAGAGTGGGAGGAGGACGAGGACGAAGTGTAGGAGCCGTTCGTAATGTGCACTTAAGTGCGCTTGTTGGGTGTTGAAGTAAAGGAGATAACAAAATGACTAACCAAATGACCCAAGAGATGGCATACGACCTCAAATCGGTCAAACTGCCGTATCTGGCGGGGCTGCCGCTGCGCCTGTTCGTGACGCTGCTGGAAAGCCCACTGAGCGGTTTGCTGCTCCCCAACTTGTTTCGCAGTGCCGGGATCGCCCGCCTGCGGGACCAACAGATTGACGAACCGCCCACCCTGCACCCGATACACATCACGGGCACACTGGCCTCCGAGGCGGGGAGCGTACCGCAGGACGAGTGGCCCGGCCCACCGGCTCAACCTGGCCCCGGCTTCCACTTCGCCACCGTGCACGACTACGCCAAGGCGTACCGGGAAGGGAAAACCACCCCGGACGAAGTGGCGCACAAGGTGCTGGAAGCAATTGAGGCCAGCAACGCTGCCGACCCGCCTCTACGCGCCATCATCGCCGTGGAGCGCGAGGAGGTGCTGAAGCAAGCCCATGCGTCCACGGAGCGTCTCAAGAGCGCGCAACCACTGAGCGCCTTCGATGGCGTGCCAGTGGCAGTGAAGGACGAGGTGGACATGGTGCCGTACCCTACCACGGTGGGCACCGCTTTCCTGGGGAGTTCCCCGGCAAAGGAGGATGCCACGGTGGTGGCCCGTATGCGAGCGGCGGGCGCGTTGCTGATCGGCAAGGCGAACATGCACGAGATCGGCATCGGGGTGACTGGACTGAACCCCCACCACGGGACGCCCCGCAACCCCTACAACCCCGACCACTACACCGGGGGCAGTTCGAGCGGGCCGGGCGCGGCGGTGGCCGCGGGGCTTTGCCCGGTCGCCATCGGAGCGGATGGCGGCGGTTCGATCCGTATCCCGTCGTCGTTCTGCGGGCTGGTAGGGCTGAAACCCACCTTTGGGCGGGTGAGCGAGTTTGGGGCCGCGCCGTTGTGCTGGAGCGTCGCCCACTTAGGGCCGCTGGCGGCCACCGCTACCGACGCCGCCTTGGCCTTCGGCGTGATGGCCGGCCCCGACCCCCAAGACCACATCTCCCTGCACCAACCCCCACCCACGCTGGCGGGATGGGACAACCTGGATTTGAGCGACCTGACGCTGGGGGTGTACTGGCCGTGGTTCCGGCACGCTACCGCCGATGTGGTGTCGGCCTGCGAATCGTTGCTTGAGGAGTTCGAGCGCATGGGAGTCCAGGTACGTGAGATCGTACTCCCCAATCTGGAGAACGGGCGGGTCGCGCACACGATAACGATTGCCGGGGAGATGACCCAGGCGATGGGCCGGTACTACACCTACCACCGCCGCGAGCATGGCCTGGACGTGCGCACCAACCTGGCGCTGGCGCGTGCATTCACCGCCCGCGATTATATCCAGGCCCAGCGGGCGCGCACCCAGTTGATGACCAATTTCAACCGCGCTCTGGAACAGGTGGACGTGATCGTCACTCCAACCACTGGGCTGACCGCCCCCGCCATCCCCCAGGCCGCTTTGCCGCACGGCGAGTCGGATCTGACCACACTGATGGAGATTATGCGTTTCACGACGCAAGCCAATCTCACCGGGCTGCCGGCCATCTCCTTCCCGGCAGGCTACAACGACGCCGGGCTGCCAATCGGCATGCAGGCCATAGGCCGCGCCTGGCAGGAACACACTCTGCTAGGCCTGGCGCTGGCCGCCGAGCAGGCAGTGGAACGGCAAGCGCCGCAGGTGTATTACGAGATATTGGCGGAATAGACATCGTCAGGGCTGGCAGTCGGGACAACTGGGCAGTTCCCACTACGACGACCTGATCGAGCCGTGGCTGATACGTCGCTGAGACCACCACCCGACTCCCCGTCGCCGCCGAGGACACTGTTTTTCTGCAAGCGATTACCGTCACGCAGTAGTCACTCGTCGCCCTTTACTGACGATTCTGAGGCTAGATGGCCACCTTTGGAAAAGCAACACGACGATGCTCGGGCCGTTCAGTGGGCCGAGCGTCTCTTTGCTTGTGGCTCCCCATAGCAGCCAGTATCCTCTCTATGCAATCTGACTATTGACACTTTGCATATAGTATGGTATAATCAGGCCACTCGAGACGGAACACGAACATTGATCCTGTAAGGGAGCCTGTGAGGGAGAAAGAAGGATGCGAGGACGAGGACGAGGGCAGGGATGGCGTCAGCGGGGATGTTCTCGCCGGGCGGTGCGGATGCTGGTGCCGACGCTGCTTCTGCTCCTGCATCGCGGCCGATCACATGGTTACACCCTCTTGGAGCGGTTGGGGGAGTTTGGTCTGGGGGACCTGAATCCCAGTGTAGTCTATCGGGCGCTGCGGGACATGGAGGCGAAGGGCTGGGTCACTTCGACCTGGGACGAGGAGCGGACGCAGGGACCGCCCCGACGTGTCTACTGCCTCACCGCGCTGGGGAACGAGGTGTTGGGATGGTATACACAGGATTTGCAGGAGACGCGTGGGCTGATCGACTACATTCTGGGTGCCTACAGCCGGCATATGGAGGAGGGCGAAGGTGAATACCATTGAGGCGCTGTTGGGGGGTTTGCAGACCGACGCGCCGGTTCGTCAGGTGTTGGTGGGGGCCTTCTGGACGGTGGTGGTGCTGGACACCAACCCGCCCCGTGGCGGTTTGGCCTCGACGCTGCGCCCAGCCACCCACCCGGCAGGCCCGCCGGTGCCCCAGGCCGGGCGTCTCTTGGAACACAGTGGGCAGGAATTGGCCGGATGGTTACGCTCCTCCAGCACCCTGAAGGCCAGCATCGGCATGGCGGCCTTCAACGCGCTGCTGGAGGTAGACGAGGGGGTCTGCACTGAGGTCAACGCCGAGAGGATCATCCTGGAGCGGGGAGCCGGCCGGCGGGTAGTCGTCGTGGGCCATTTTCCCTTCACCGAGCGGGTGCGGCGAGCAGCGGCCGAATGTTGGATAGTGGAACTGCATCCCCGCCCTGGCGACGTGCCTGCTGAGCGGGCTGGCGAGGTGCTGCCCCAGGCGGACGTGGTGGCGCTTACCGGCACCTCGCTCATCAACCACACCTTCGACGACCTGGTGGCCCTCTGCCGGCCCGGCACATTCGTTATCCTCCTCGGCGCCAGTGCCCCGCTTTCGCCAGTCCTGTTCGACCATCGCGTGGATGCCGTCGCTGGGACGCTGGTGGTGGACGTGCCGATCGTGCTGCGGGCCGTGAGTCAGGGGGCTACATTCCGCCAGATACCGGGCAAACGGCTGCTGACGATGAGAGAATGAAGCAATGAAGCAGTGATAAATGACAAATAATGACGAGTGAGCAAGTGATGAAGCCCAGGAGCCTGTCGCTAGCCGCCGGGCTGAGGGCAACAACGACAACAATAACACAGTCTTAGAGGGAGAAAAATGATCACAGATAAGCAGGTTTTTGACGCCTTACGTGGGGTGATGCATCCCGAAGTCAAACGCGATCTGGTTGGACTGGGGATGATCAAGGACGTCGTCGTGCAAGACGAGGGGATCACGCTTACCCTGGTTCTGCCCTTCAAGGAGATTCCTATCAAGGATGACCTGGTGCGCAGCGTGCGGGAGGCGGTGGCGGCACTGGATTCCAGCCTGAAGGTCGAGGTGAAACTGGCCGAGATGAACCAGCAGGAGCGCGCTGCGTTCATGACGCAGGCCGAGGGTGGCCCTAAGCCGGTCCAGTCTATGAACAAAATCGCGCACGTGGTAGCAGTGCTGAGCGGGAAGGGAGGTGTGGGAAAGTCGTCGGTAGCGGCGTTGCTGGCGGTGACGCTGAACCGGCAGGGAAAGCGAGTGGGCGTGCTTGATGCCGACATCACCGGCCCCAGTATTCCCAAGATATTCGGCCTCCACGATCCGCCGCTGATGGGGCCGATGGGTATCTTCCCGGCCGAGACGTCTACCGGAATCAAGGTGATGTCCATCAACTTGCTGCTTCCCAGTGAGGACGAGGCCGTCATCTGGCGCGGTCCCCTCATCAGCAGTGCCATCAAACAATTCTGGCAAGAGGTGGTCTGGGGTGAACTGGACTACCTGGTCGTGGATTTGCCTCCTGGAACCTCTGATGCCTCGCTGACGGTGATGCAGTCCATTCCCCTCAGCGGGGTCATACTGGTCACCTCCCCCCAGGACCTGGCGGGGATGGTGGTGCGCAAAGCGGCCCGCATGGCCCAGCATCTGGGAGTCACTACCCTGGGGTTGGTGGAGAACATGAGTTATGCCGTCTGCCCTGGATGCGGCGAGCGGATTGAGGTCTTTGGCCCCAGCCAGACGATGCACACGGCGATGCAACTGGGGACACCGCTTCTGGGGCGAATCCCGCTGGACCCTGAACTGGCCCGCCGCTGCGACGCGGGGGATATTGAGGGGTACGCGGCAGAATCCTTCGGACCGATCGCTGAGCAGGCACTGGAGCGGATGCCAGCGACGAAGAGCAGGCCGATCTTTTAGATAGAGATGCAGACCTATCTGGATTGTTACCCTTGTTTCCTGCGCCAGGCGCTGGATGCGGCACGGTTGGCCGGGGCGGACGAGCGGCAACAGAAGACGGTGCTTGACCACGTGCTCGATGTGCTCAAGCAAGCCGGGCTTTCGAGCACTCCGCCGGAGACCGCTGAGTTGGTCCACCGCATCGTGCGGCAGGAGGTCGGGGATGGCGACCCGTACCGGGCGGTTAAGGAGACTAGCACCCGTGAAGCGCTGGCCCTCTATCCCAGGATGAAGGTCTTGCTGGCGGAAGCGGGCGACCCGCTGGAGGTGGGTGTGCGGCTGAGCATCGCGGGTAACATCATCGACATGGGACCGGCTCAGGAGTACGATCTGTGGGGCACGGTGGAGCGGGTGCTGGCCCAACCCTTCGCCATTGACGACGGGGCAGCCCTCCGGGAGGCGCTTTCCAGGGCTGGTAGGGGCGCGGTAACCGCGCCCCTACTTTACCTGGCTGACAACGCCGGGGAGACGGTCTTCGACCGTCTGCTGATCGAAGCGCTCGACGTGCCGGTCGTCTACGCGGTGAAGGAGGGCCCTATCCTGAACGACGCGACGAGGGAAGATGCGCTGGTCGCTGGAGTGGATCGGGTGGCGATGGTCGTCAGTACCGGTTCGGACGCCCCGGGCACGATCCTGGATCGTTGTTCGGAAGAGTTTCGGCGGCTGTACGAAAAGGCCAGACTGATCATCGCCAAGGGACAGGCCAACTATGAGACGTTGAGCGAGGAGGGGCCGCGGGTATTCTGCCTGCTGCAAACCAAATGTCCGGTCATCGCCCGCGACGTGGGCGTGCCGGTTGGGAGCATCGTGCTCAGGCAAGGGCAAGAGTAAGTAGTCTGACAGCACATCTTGACGGACAAAGAGACACATTTAGCGTATAATTCATCAGGAGGAAATGCAAATGAAGGTAGTCGTTACAGCCCAAGGCGCGGACCTTGACGCGCTGGCAACCCCGGTCTTCGGGCGTTGTCCTATGTACGTCTTCGTGGACACGGAGACGATGGAGTTTGAGGCCGTGGAGAACCCGGCGATCGCCGCTGCCGGCGGAGCGGGTATTCAGGCCGCCCAATTTGTCATTGAGCATGGAGCACAGGCGGTGGTGACCGGCAATGTAGGCCCCAATGCCTTCAACGTCTTCCAGTCCGCCAATGTGCCCATTTACCTTTTCGGGGGCGGGACGGTGCGGCAGGCGGTCGAGGCGTACAAGGCAGGAGGGCTTCAGCCCGTCGGTGGAGCCAACGTCCAGACCGGCATGGGGATGAGCCGTGGTATGGGGATGGGGCGCGGCATGGGAATGGGCCGCCGTGCGAGTGGGTCTGTTTCCCCGACGCCACCTCCGCCTCCGGCGGCCCCTGCCCCTGCCCGCGAGGGGGAGATCGCTGCTCTAAAGGATATGGCCAGCGGGTTGCGTAGCCAGTTGGCTGAGATTCTTGAGCGGCTTGATCGGCTGGAAAAAGGGGGTTGAACGATGCGCATCGCGATTTCAGCAGACAATAGCAGCGAGCTGGACAGTGTGGTGAGCCCCCATTTCGGGCGCTGCCCCTACTTCGTGCTAGTGGATCTGGAGGGACGCGAGGTAGAGGCGGTCCACGCCGTCTCCAACCCCTACTATGGCCACCATCAGCCCGGGCAGGTGCCGGGCTTCATCCATGATCAAGGGGCCGACGTGATGCTCACCGGCGGGATGGGCCAGCGGGCCATCGGTTTTTTCCAGCAATACGGCATCCAACCGGTGACGGGCGCTGCTGGCACGGTGCGGCATACTCTGGAGCAGTACCTGGGCGGGACGCTGCAGGGGGCCGAGCCGTGCCGCGAGAGCCTTTCGCACGGACATGGAGAGATTCCCGCCGAGGGCGAGTATGAGCAGGACGAGGTAGGCCGGCTGCGGGAAGAGGCGGAGATGCTGCAGCAACAGTTGGACGAGGTGATGGCGCGGCTGGGTAAGTTGGCAGTCTAAAATCTATTCCAAGCGGAGGGGAGTGGTGCTCAAAGTTATGGGTATCATCGGGTACAAGAACAGTGGCAAGACGACGCTAACCCAGGCCCTGGCCCGCGAGTTGGCTGGTAGAGGCCACGAGGTGGCCGTGATCAAGCATACATCCCACCACCTGGACCTCCCAGGGAAGGACACCGCTGTACTGGGGGAGACGGTCAGCCAGGTGGGGCTTATCTCGCCGCAGGAGTCGGGGGTCTTCTGGAGGAAGTCGCTGAGTCTGGAGGACGTCATCCCCTATCTGGAGGCGGACATTATCCTGGTCGAGGGCTTCAAGATGGAGAAGACTTTCCCCAAGATCGTGTGCCTGCGAGGGGAGCCGGACGACCGGGACCTCTTCGATGGCCTGGCTATCTGTGCCGTCGGGCCGGCCGAGCATGTAGAGGGGGTAGACGTACCCCTTTTTGGCCGGGATGAGGCGGGCAAGGTCTCCGACCTGGTGGAGCAAAAAGCCTTCAAGTTACCCAACCTTGACTGTGGGGGCTGCGGGCACGAGCGGTGCTACGATATGGCCTGTGAGATCGTCGCCGGAACCGGCAGCATTGAGGCTTGCGTCTCTTTGCAGCCAGCCACGGAAGTCAGAATAGACGGGCAGCCGCTGCCCATGAATCCCTTTATCTCCGGCATGGTAAGGGGCGCGATCCAGGGAATGCTATCGTCGCTCAGGGGGTTCAAGAAGGGAAAGATTGAGGTCAGCATCTGATGGGACATCAGGGAGAGGCAGACAACTTCGACCGCACAGTGGCGGAACTGCAACAGCAGATTATCGAACAGGAACGGGCGCTTTACTCGGACAAGGTCCTCGAAGAGGCCCATAATCCCAGGAACCTGGGCCGCATGCCTGAGCCGGATGCCGGCGCGGTCGTTTGTGGCTGGTGCGGCGACACGATGGAGGTCTATCTGCGGCTGGAGGGGGAGAGGATAGGAGAGGTCACTTTCATGACCAACGGCTGCGGGCCGTCGGTGGCCTGTGGGAGTATGCTCACTCGCCTGGTGCAGGGGATATCGCTGGAGGAGGCGAGCAGGATCGAGCCGGAAGACCTGCTCGCTGCTCTGGACGGCCTGCCCGAGGAGAGCGTCCACTGCGCCGAATTGACGGTGAACACGCTGCGCGAAGCGATCGCCAACCGGCACGTAGATGACGAGGCCTGAGATGATGAGACTGGATTGGTGATTGAGAACTACGTGTGGGAGGACGCGGCTGCGCGGGCCGGTGACCTGGTCGGACAGGGCTACCACTGAGCCGAGGCCATGCTGCTCGCCGTGGGCGAGCGCGTGCTGGGCGATCTGGGGCCACGGGGTGTGCGGATAGCGGGCGGCCTGGCGGGCGGCGTGGGGGACACCCGGCAGGAGATGTGCGGGGCATTGAGCGGCGGTGTGTTGGTCATCGGTGCATCACTTGGCCGGGAGAGCCTGGATGAAGACGACCGGCCGGCCCTCGACCTCGCCGCTCGCTACAGGGAGCGCTTCCTGGCGGAACTGGGTGATACGCAGTGTGCCCGACTGCGGGAGATGGTCTACGCGCCGGGCGGGCTGGGCTCCTGCGCACTGCTGGTCGAGCGAGCGGCGGTGATTCTCTTGGAGTTGCTCGCGGGGGCCAACCGGGGAGTTTGAGTATGGGTGCAACTGGTTACCTTTGCGAGTGCCACGCCACGGGCCGGAGGCAGGGCGGGCAGAAGGTGGCTCCGTGCCACTGCACGGGCGACCGGGCGACGGGGGCGTTTGTCTCTGAGTTCGGCGACGACTACCTCCACGGTGGCGTGGGGTGGGTGATCACTATTGGCTCAGGGGAAGGAGGGTCGGAGTGAAACTCGCAGTGCAACACGTGGATGGTCTACGCTTCCTGGCGACGGCTGGGGAGCACATTGTCGCTCTGGATGCCGCGCCGGAGGATGGGGGTGCTGGCACCGCGCTGAGTGCACCGCAGTTGTTTGCAGCGGCGATGGGCGCTTGCATCCTGGAGTTTGTGGCGAACTCATGCCGGCTGCGAGGCATCCCGTTTGAGCGGTTGAGTCTGGAGATGGAATACGAGGAACTGGCAAGGCCCCGTCGTATCGGCGCGATGGAGGCGACGATCCACATTGAGCCGGAGCCGCCTGAGGATGTGAAGCGGCGGCTGATCGGAGTGGCCCGGCACGCCACCCTGGTCAACACGCTTATGCGTCCGCCGGAGGTGGTTGTCCAGTTCGCAGAGGAACGAGGAGTGTCCGATGCCGATCTATGAATATCGCTGTCGCAACTGTGGCGCGACGTTTGAGGTGCTGGTACGGGCGGGCGATACTGTTGTCTGTCCCCATTGTGGTGATTCGTCGTTGGACAAGATGCTTTCTGTCCCTTTCGTGTTGAGCGGGCAGACGGCCCGGCAGGCGGGACATACCTGCTGCGGTCAGGAGGAGCGCTGCGCCACACCGCCCTGCTCTGAAGGAGATACGTGTTGGCGCGGGTAGTGAGAGGAGGTGAGTGACATGGGTCGGGATCGTGGAAGAGGTGGCGGTCGCGGTGGTGGCGCTGGGCGCGGCGGCGGACGCGGGCCAGGCCGGATGGGTGGCCCCAAGGCCGCCGGGCCGAGCGGCTACTGCGTCTGCCCCAGTTGCAGGCACCGGGAGCCGCACGCGGTGGGCACGCCCTGCTATCAGAAAAAGTGTCCGCAGTGCGGCACTCAGATGGTACGCGAGTAAGCCGTAGGACAAATTGGTAATTTGTCCCTACAGGACAAGTTCGCCGAGGGTCTCCGACCGAGTCGTAAGGGGCTCGGTCGGGAGACCTTTGCCCATCCTCGGTCGTGAGACCTTCGCCCATCAACCTGAGTGGTTACGCCGTAGGACAAATTGGCTGTAGAATCTCATAGGATTACACCCCTTTTTGCTCATTGAAAACATGCCCCTGCTCAAGTTGCTTCCAGGCTCACTTGAAGGCGGAACCTTTTCGGCCCGCAATCCGTCTAGAACATGGCGAGACCAATCTTGGAGTCGCCAAAACAAGAACAGGAGGCAAGCAAGAATGAAGAAGATACCACGGAGTGTGACCATCATGATCGCGCTGCTGGGCCTGGCGGGCTGCGGTGGCTCGGGCGGTGTCCCGAGTGGCGGTCAGCCAGCGGGACAGAGCGTGCGGTCGGAGAGGGAGCGGGTGATGTCACCGGACGTGGTCGCCCCGGACCTGGCGGATGTGGTGGACGGAAACAGCACATTAGCCTTCGATCTCTACCAGGTGCTCAGAGAGGGGAATGACAACCTTTTCTACTCTCCCCACAGCATCTCGCTGGCGCTGGCGATGACTTATGCCGGAGCGCGCGGTGAGACCGAACGGCAGATGGCGGACGCCCTGCACTTCACGCTCCCGCAAGACCGCCTGCATCCCGCGTTCAACGGCCTGGACCTGGAACTCGCCGGTCGCGGCGAGGGCGCGGAGGGCAAGGATGAGGAGGGGTTCCGGCTGCACATCGTCAACGCTATCTGGGGGCAGGAGGGCTACGAGTTCCTCCCCGAATTCCTCGACGTCCTGGCGGAAAACTACGGTGCTGGGCTGAGGCTGCTCGATTTCGCGGGCGCAGCGGAAGAATCGCGTGTCACGATCAACGACTGGGTCAGCGAACAGACGGAGGGCCGGATAGAGGACCTGATCCCACAGGGAGTCATTGACGCGCTGACGCGGCTGGTGCTCACGAACGCGATCTACTTCAACGCGGCGTGGAGCGAGCCGTTCGAACCGGACCTGACCGGGGATGGCGCGTTCTACCTGCTTGACGGCGGCGAGGCCAGCGTGCCGATGATGAGGCAGACGACGTCCTTCGGTTACGCCGAGGGGGAGGGGTGTCAGGCAGTCGAGTTGCCATACGACGGCGGGGAACTGGCGATGGTGATCCTGCTTCCCGAGGCGGGCGAGTTCGAGACGTTTGAAGGCTCGCTGGATGGCGGGCGGGTGGATGGTATCCTGAAGAGCCTGACGTACAGGCAGGTCGCTCTGACCATGCCGAAGTTTGAGTTCGAATCGGATTTCAGCCTGGTAGAGGCTCTCGCAGCGATGGACATGCCGGTTGCTTTCTCCGGAGGCGCTGATTTTTCGGGGATGACCGGCACCCGCGATCTGTTCATCGGGGACGTCATCCACAAAGCGTTCGTCTCGGTAGACGAAGCGGGCACTGAGGCGGCAGCGGCCACGGCGGTGGTGATGAAGTTAGGTGCAATGCCAGGGGAGCCGGTCGAGGTCACCGTTGACCACTCCTTCATGTTCATCATTCGGGATATCGAGACGGGTGCCATTCTGTTCGTCGGGCGCGTCGTGAACCCGGGGGCATAGGAGGGAGATCAACCCATTCTCGCCAACACGCGCCGGGCGTCGGCGTACCCCAGGTCAATCAACTCCCGGCTGGCCTCTGGCTCGTAGCGGATGATGCGCAGCAGACCTGTCTCCCGGCTGGGGGTGATCACCCGGCAGCGCACATGCCGGTGTTTCTCGTCCAACTGCGCCGTCACCAGCCGGTTGACGTTTTCCAACTGCTTGAAGTCGTTCTCGAAGGTGGCGCTCAGAGCCAGGTCGAGCATCACGGCGAAGGCTCGCCACGGCCAGCGGGGTGGCTCTATGCGCTGCTCGCCGGTGGGCGAAAGCAGCACGACCAGGATCTCGTTGGCTCCAGCATCAATCGCTCCTGCCAGCGGTGTGTTGGCCATCACCGCTCCATCCCAGTAGTGGTGATCCTCTACCCTCGTCCAGGGGTAGACCAGCGGGATGGAGCAACTGGCGAGGATATGATCGGGGGTGAAGGTCACCTCCTGATTGTCGAAGATGCGCAATTGGCCCGTCTCGATTTCGGTGGCGGCGATGAGCAGCCGCTTGTCGGTGCGGGTCAGTGTGTCGAAGTCAATGAAACGGTGCAACGTCTTGCGCCAGGGAGAGGTGTCGTAGACCGCTCGCCAGGGACGCAACCGCCAGAAGCGTTGCACATCCCTCGTGCGTGTCGCCAGCCAGGCCTCCTCCAGTTCGGCCGCGCTGCGGCCCGAGGCGATAGCGGCCGCGTTGATGGCCCCGATGGATGTGCCGACCAGGATGTCTGGCAGCAGCCCGGTCTCCTCCAGGTACTTGTAGACGCCGCACTCGTAGGCCCCGCGGCCCCCACCTCCCGAAAACACCAATGCTCGCGTGATTTTGTCTTCCATCGCTCCTCCTCGCACTGTACTCATTAATGGTACAAATCCTTCACAAACGAGTCAAATCCAACGCAGAATTGCCTGAGTATGTCCTCCAGCGCCTCGATCAATCGGGAGTTCTGGGCCTGGTTGCCGACTGTGATGCGGAGGTTGTTGGGCAGACCATAACCGCCACAGTACCGGACAATGATGCCTCCCTCCAGCAGCCGTTGCCGGACCGTTGCCGCCTGCGGGCCAATCTCGACCATAATGAAGTTGGCATGGCTCTCGACGTATCGCAACCCCAACCGGTCAAACTCGCTATACAGGTAAAGTCGCCCTGCGTGATTGGCCGCCACCGACTTCCTTAGAAACGCTTCGTCCTCCAGGGCGGCGACACCAGCAGCCTGGGCGAGCAGGTTGACGACGAACACTCCCTTAACCATACGCATGGGGGCCAAGATTTCCGGCATAGCGATCGCATACCCCAGGCGGATGCCAGCCAGGCCGCGAATCTTGGAGAAAGTGCGCACCGTCATCACGTTGCCCCGGCCTTCCCGGATGTACTTGAGCGTGTCCGGATATTCGTCGCAAGCGACGAACTCATAGTATGCCTCGTCGAAAACCACCAGCACGTGGTCGGGCACCTTCCCCATGAAGACATCCACCTGGTCCGCCGTGACTATCGTCCCGGTCGGGTTGTTGGGGTTGCAGAAGAAGATGATCTTGGTTCTATCGGTGATTCCCTGCGCCATCGCCTCCACGTCCAGGCCATAGTCCTTCAGGGGCGTCTTGACGAGCGTCGCTCTCATGATGTGGGTAGAACCGTTGTAGGTGGGGAAGGAGGAGCGGCCGACGATGACCTCGCTGCCCTCCTCCAGATACGCCATGCAGGTCTGCATGATGATGTCGTCTGCTCCATTGCCCACGGTCACCTGCTCTGGCTCACACCCAAGGTGCTCCGCAAGCGCGCGTCGCAGATCACGGCTCTCCGCGTCCGGGTAAAGATTCAGCCTGGGAAGCGCCTGCTCTATGGCGGTCAGCGCCTTGGGCGATGGGCCCAGCGGGTTCTCGTTGGTAGCCAGATTGATCACGTCCTTGGGGTCGTGACCGTACTCCCTTTGTACCTCCTCAATAGGCTTGCCGGGCACGTAGGGCGCCAGATGATTCACCCCGCGCTGTTGTTTGATGTGTGTCGCCATCGGTTCACTTGCTCCTTTATCCTACTTTACGCGCTACTTCGTAACTGCTCAGGCTCTTCCCAAAACAGGCACAAATAGCACACGGATACACACAGATGAAACGGGTTCTCACAGATTTTTTATCTTTATCCGCGTACATCCGTATGACCCGCGTTGAGCCGTGTTCTATTTATGACTGGCTTAGCAGTTACGCTACTTCCTACGTATCACTCGGACGTCTCCCACTACCAATCCCTTCGGCAGCAGAAACACCGGGTTCAGGTCCACCTCTCCGATATCGGGATAGCGAAAGGGGAGTTGGGAAAAGTTGACCAGAACATCGGCCAAAGCGTCCAGGTCGCGGGGCTCCTGTCCCCTGACGCCTTGAAGCAATGGGAAGGACTCGATCTCCCGGATCATAGCCTCGGCCTCGGTGCGATCTACGGGGGCCACTCGCAGGGAGACATCGTGCCATATCTCGGTGTAGATACCACCCAGGCCAAAGGCGACCACGGGGCCAAACTGAGGGTCGCGCGACAGCCCCAGCAACACTTCCTGGGCATCCTGAACCATTGGATAGATGACCACGCCCCGGAAGTCTTTGCCTTTGGAGACAGCAGCCTGCCGGATGGCTTCAAAAGCAGCCAGGGCTGCTTCGTCATCGTGGATGTCCAGAACCACGCCGCCATAGTCCGATTTGTGCAGAATTTCCGGCGAGACCACCTTCATCACTGCAGGATAACCGACCTCACAGCAGCCCCGCACCACTCCCTCCTGAGTCGTGGCGAAGCGAAAATCCAGTATCGGAATGTCATTCTCCCGCAGCCAGGCCATTGCCTCCGGTTCAAGCATCTGTCCAACACCAGGTAGAAACCGGGTTTTTTCTGAAAAACCCGGTTTCTGTTCCCGCATTCGCCTGTCGGCCTTACGGGCCTCATACTCAGCCATTCCTGCCAGCGCCGCCACAGCCCGTTCACCGGTGGCGAAGTTGGGGATGCCACGCTCCTGCAGATAGGTGATCGCTTCGGCCACGATTTGTCCGGGCAGGAAACTGGTCACCACCGGCTTGCCGCTTTGCTCCCCCCCGTCGCAGGTCCCCCGGGCCAGCGATACGGAGTCGAGATAGGGAGTGGCGACGTTCAAGGCCAGCGCCGCGTCGTACTCCTGCAACACAGCCACCAGCGTCTTCCGGTACCCATCCTCCGTCCCTTCCACCGTCAGGTCAATGGGGTTCTTGAGCGCGCAAAAAGAGGGCAGGAACTCAGAGAGATTCTCTTTCAACTCGGGGCTGGGCTCTGCCACTTCGAGGCCGGTCTGCTCGGCCCAGTCGGCGGCCAGCACACCTGGGCCACCCGAGTTGGTCACGATGGCAACCCGACGCCCTTTCGGAGACGGCACGTAGAGGAAACCCTTGCACAGATCGAACATCTCCTCAATCGTGTGAACCCGAATAGCCCCACACTCTCGCAAGGCAGCCTCGTAAACCCTGTCCGAGCCGGCCATAGAGCCGGTGTGCGAGAGCGTCGCCCGCTGTCCCGACTGGGTGCGGCCCGCCTTGATGACGATCACCGGTTTGTGGCAGGTGCACTCCCGTACTGCTCGCATAAACTCCCGTCCACCGGTCACGCTTTCGATATATAGCGCCACCACTTTGGTCTCGGGATCGCCGGCCAGGTAATACAAAAAATCAATCTCGTTCAGATCAGCCCCGTTGCCATAACTCACGAACTTGGAGACACCCAGCCCATACTCCTTCGCCCAGGCCAGGAGGACGCCTCCCACAGCCCCACTCTGGGCGACGATCGCTGCTCCCCCAGCGGGAGGCCTGGTCTCCAGCGTTGGGAACAGATGGTGGCCGGTGTTCAAGAGGCCAGCGCAGTTGGGTCCCACAAACCGTATGCCGTAGCGACTGGCCACGCGCTTGACCTCGTCCTCTCCTGCGTGGTTGCCGACCTCGGAGAACCCGGCCGTGATGATCACCGCCGCCTCGACGCCGGCCCGACCGCAATCCTCCAGCACGGCCGGCACAGTCGCGGTCGGCGATACGATGACGGCCAAATCCACCGGCTGCTCGATTTTGGAAACCGCGTCGTAGCCTGGGATCGAGAAGACCCCCTGCGCTTTGGGATTGACCGCAAAGAGATCGCGATAGCCACCGTCCAGAATCTGGCGGATCAGCTCATAGCCGAGCTTGCCTTCCGAGGTGGAGCCCACGACAGCCACTCCTCTGGGATAGAAGAGGTGCGTGAAACGTGAAGCGTGATGCGTGGTGGTTGATGGATAGTTCATGTCACACTCTCTAGCCCCTGGTCTCTATCCCCCCCAGTCCCCAATCCCCAATCCCTAATCCCTAGCCTTTGCCCTGCCTGGAACGCAAAGAGATTGCGCTCTGCGCCCCTGGTCCATCTCGTTTGCACGATGTGTGCCACTTCGGACGGGGCCAGAACCTCTCCCAATCCGGTGTGGCCGATGGCGACACCGAGCACAAAGACGTTCGCCGCCACCGGCGTGCCTTCGTAGAGGGGCAGGCTCTCGGGAGCCAGGTAGTGCATCTTGTTCGGCAAGGTCTCCCGACCGCCGCCGTTCGCCTCCTGCACCTGCTCCAGCACCTGGTCCAGGGTGGGATAGGGGGCTTTGCCCAACATCACGGCTGTCGGCGCCCAGACGTGACCGAAAAGGAGGAAATCCGCGCCGGGCTTGACGAACCGGACCGCCTTGAGCGCTTCGGACACCTCCATCGCGATCACCAGGTCAGCCCCCTTCTCAGGGATGTTCGGTCCGACCGTCTGTCGCCCCAGCCGCACCTGTGCCTTGACGAAACCACCCCGTTGGGCCATGCCTTTCGTCGGGTAGAAACTGACCGGAATCATACTACGGAGAGCAGTCTCGGCGATGATGTCGCCTATGGTCAGAACGCCCTGACCGCCGACGCCGACGAGGTAGATGTCGTACGTGAAACGTGTTGCGTGGTTCATATTGCACTCTCTTTCACAATCGCTTCGAATTTGCAAACCTGGGCACACAGACCACAGCCGTAGCACAGATTGGGGTCAATGAGGATAGTGTCCTCTCCGATGCTGATGGCCAGGCACCCGGTGATGGTGATGCACTGCTTGCACAGAGTGCAGTTCTCGGGGATCACCTGGACGTTCCCCGCCCTGAGCCCTCGCCGCTGCGCCTGAATCGCGCACTCCTGGCGCGAGAGCACGACTTTGACGCCCGGCAGCGTCAGTGCTTTCTGGATAGTGGCGACAGACTCGTCCAGCTCGAAGGGGTCAATGATGAAGAAATGTTCCACCCCCAGTGCGGGTATGAGACTGGCGATGTCCACCCTGCGGTCGCCGGGCCGCTGGAATCCCACATCCGTGCCCGGGTTGACCTGCATCCCTGTCATGCTGGTCCATCCGTTGTCCATAATGATCAGAGTCAAAGGGGTCTGGTGCTGGATGGCATTGATCAATCCGTTGACACCAGCGTGGAAGAAGGTAGAATCCCCGATAGTGGCGATGACCGGCGTCTCCACACCTGCGTGGACATACCCCTGGGCAATGCCGAGACTCGCGCCCATCGCGACTTCGGTCCAAACGGTGTGAAACGGGGGGTTCATCCCCAGGATCGTACAGCCGATATCCCCCGTCACCATCACCTCGTCCTTTTTAAGCCCCAGCCCCTTGATGGCCTGATTGATGGCCATGTAAGTCCCCCGGTGAGGACAACCGGCACAAACAGTGATGGGGCGCGCGGCCGCCAGTTGCTCCGCTATGCTAGAAACCGGGTTTTTCGGAAAAAACCCGGTTTCTTCAAGACCTAGCGCCTCACCGATGCCCCGCACCACGTGCTCCACACCGTACTCGCCGATCCGGCTGAAGAAGCCATCCAGTTTGCCGATGATGCGACCCTCGAAGCCGATCTTGCGGGCTTCGAGATGTATGTTCCTCTCGAGGTACGGTTCCAGTTCCTCCAGGACCAATACAGTGTCGCAGTGACGAAGCAACGCTCGCACTTCCTCGGCTGGGAACGGGTTGGTCGCGACTACACGCAGCACGGAGATCGCGTCTCGTTGGCATCCGAACTGCGCCGCGATCTCGAATCCCTCCTCCAAATAGGCAGCCGCCGCTCCCGACGCAACGACGCCCAGCCCTCGTTCGGCAAGGTCTCCCGACCGCCGCCGAAGTTGGAGTCGGTTCAACCCCATCTCGCCGATGATCTGGCCCGCTTTCTCCAGCCGGGCGATCAGGTCGCGGTGCTGGCGCTTGCAGATAGCAGCACCCGCTTTGGTGTACCTGGTGATGTCCTTCTCCAGTTTCACTTCTCGCTCGGGGGCAACCACGAGGGTCGCCCCTACTGGCTCATCGACGTCCACCGGTGCGTGAGAATTGGCGATGGAAGCCACCAGTCTGACAAAGACGGGAGTCCCCACTTGCTCAGACAGATCGAAGGCCATCTGGACCAACCGGTACGTCTCCGCCACCGACGCCGGCTCCAGCATAGGCAGGTCGGACATCATGGCAAAGCCGCGCGAGTCCTGCTCCGCCATGCCAGCGCTGACGCCCGGATCGTCGGCCACGTAAACCACCAGGCCGCCGTTGACACCCGAGTAGGCGATAGAAATCAGCGAGCCGTAGGCCACATTCAGCCCGGACATCTTCATCGTGCACAAGGCTCGCTGACCGGCCCACGCCGCTCCCGCCGCTATCTCGAACGCGACCTTTTCATTGGTGCTACACTCTACATACCGGCTACCATCCGGCTCCATCCTCAAGAGACTGTCCAGAGCCCCCGACGACGGCGTGCCTGGGTAGCCGGTCACGACCTTTACCCCGGCTCGCAGAGCGCCAAAAGCCAGGGCCTCATTTCCAGTGATTAGCCTCATCTTCAAGAATGACAAATTTAGCCTCCCTCAGTGGTACTACTCTGCCTGCGCTTCAAGTGTGGGCAAGAACTGCCCCTGCCCCGGTTCGGCCACGATTTCTCCCTGCCACAGGACGCGGTGCCCGCGTTGGAAGGACATCTCCGGCCAACCCAATACAGTCCGTCCCTCGTACAGCGTGTAGCCTGCATTCGTGTGCTGGTTGTCCGCGCGGATCGTGAACTCGCGGGTCGGGTCGAAGACCACCAGGTCCGCGTCGGAGCCGACAGCGACCGTCCCCTTCTTCGGATACAGCCCGAAGATGCGTGCCGGATTCTCGCACAGCACCTGCACCATCCGCACCATGCTGATCCGTCCCCGGTTGACCCCGCCGTCGTAGATCAGTGGCAACAGCGTCTCGATCTGCGGGGAGCCGAAGGGCTGCTCTATAAAGTCCCCGTGGACGTCTTTCTTCTTGGGCGCGTGGTCCGAGGAGACCACCTGCAGTGTGCCATCGCGCAGCGCCTCCCACAGCGCGGCCCGGTCCTCGGCGCTGCGGATCGGCGGGCCGATCTTGGCCAGCGCGCCGCGCTGCTCGATGATCTCCTGCGTCAGCGTCAGATACTGGGGGCAGGTTTCGGCAAACACCCGCCGTCCCTCCGCCCGGGCCTGGCGGATATGCCGTAGCACGCGTGCGGTGGTGTTGTGGGCGATGTACAGCGGACAGTCCACCACCTCGGCCAGACGGATGGCCCGGAAAGCCGCCTCCTCCTCCAGCGCAGCCGGACGAGAGATGTTGAAGTATTTGGCCGAACCGTTAGGCCCCTTGAGATACTTGTCCTCCAGGTAATCAATCCCGCCGCCGTTCTCACAGTGAACCATCGCCATGCCCCCGCGCTCCGCCAGCATGTCCATACCCTTGATCAGTTGGTAATCGTCCGTGTACCACCCCTGCTTGAGGTAGGTCAGGAAAAACTTGAAGGTGCGGACGCCCATCTCCATCACCCGAGGGATTTCCGGCACCTGTTTGGGGGCCTCGAACATCCCACCGTGCAGGCCGAAATCGAGCCGCGAGTGCGCCACCCCGTCCTCCAGCATCTCCCCTACTTTCTGCACCAAACTATCTCCGGTGCGGGCGTAGGCGAAGTGCAAGAGCGTCGTCGTACCACCGTAGGCCGCGACCCGCGAGCAGTCCTCCACGCTGTCCAGGTAAACCGGGTGAACGTGCACGTCAATGACGCCGGGGAAGACGTACTTACCGGTGACGTCCACCACCCCGTTCTCAGGAGCAGCCTCGCGGGGCAGGTCCGCCTCGACGGCGGCGATGATCTCGCCCCGCACGCCCACGTCGGCACGCCGTATCCCCTCTCCGGTGACGACCATGCCTCCGACCAGCAGCAGATCAAACGGTTCGACTGAGCTCACCAAAGTCTGCTTTTTCATAGGTTCTCTCCTCTCCTAGAACAACCCCTCAACACTCAAGTAACCTTGCCCGGCATCGGCAAAAATAATGCCAATCGTCTTTCCCGCGTTCTCTGGACGGCGGGCCAGGTCCAAGGCCACGTGCGCCGACGCACCGGAGGTGATGCCCACCAGCAATCCCTCTTTGGCACCGATTTCGCGGCAGGTGGCAAAAGCGTCTTCTTCGCTGACGGTAACGATCTCGTCCATCAACTCCCGGTCAAAGAGACCAGGCACAAAACCGGGACCGATGCCCAACAACCGATGGGGCCTGAACTCCCCCTGTGACATCAGCGCCGCTCCAGCGGGCTCAACTCCGATGAATCGTAGCGCCGGTTTGCGGGCCTTGAGCGCCTGGGCCACGCCAGTTATAGTGCCACACGACCCCAACCCGTGGATGAAGATGTCCAACCGGCCCTCAGTGTCGTGCCAAATCTCCTCCGCCGTCGTCTCGCGGTGGCTTTGAGCATTGGCCGGGTTGTAGTGCTGTTCCATATACGTGGCGTTGGGCAAACTGGTCGCCAGTTCTTTGGCTTTCTCCCGCGAGCCTCGGATGCCCAACTCAGTCGGTGTGAGCACCAACTCAGCACCCAGGGCTCGCAACAGTTGTTTGTGCTCATCGCTCATCAGTTCCGACATACAGATGACGACGCGGTAGCCCCTGAGCCGGCCGATGTAAGTCAGGGCGACGCCCGCGTTGCCACTGCTGGCCTCGATGATCGTTCCGCCGGGCTGCAGACGGCCCGACCGTTCCGCATCCTCGATCATGTATAAGGCCGGCCGGTCCTTCAGGCTGTAGGGGTTAAACATCTCCAACTTGGCCAGGATCTCCGCGCCCAACCCGGCAGCCAAACGATTTAGCCGCAGCATCGGCGTGTGGCCGATCAGTTCAGTGAGACTGTTGACTATCATTGTGCTCCTTCCTTATCACTCAATACTGGGCGGCCTGACCGTGGACGCTCAATCCACCCGCCCCTCGACCGCTGAGACTAACATCACCCCTGCTGCTTGTACGCTGGCTTGGGGAAGATGATCTTGACCGGCTGCCGGTAGATGGAGTGGCTGAGCAGTAGTTCCCCCTTCGAGAGACGGGTGAGGTTGCCCCGCACGTCCTGGTCGAGGAAGCGATATGCCGGTGCAGCCAGTTCAGCCGACCCGCTCCGCCCGACGACCAGCGTGGCGGCGTTTCCGGTCACTCGGCCGTGGACGGCGCTCATAAACTGCTGGGCTGAAATGAGGATGACGCCCAACCACCTGCCCCGTGGCGGGCAGGATGTCTACGTTTTGGGCCAGCACCTCGAGCGCGGGCTTGAGGTTGGATAATGGGTTTGCCATTGCAGGCTCCTTCAAAGATCCAAATCAGGCTTGACAAAATCTAGTAATCTGCTAAAATGTGTACAACTCCCCCGGAGATAGCACCTCCGGCCCGACGCCCACCCAAAGGGTGGGCTGTCTCTTAATATGACTGAATCTCCTCCAACTCCTGCTGGCTAAGCCCCCACAACGCCGCCGCCAGACGGTCTATCTCCGCCTCGATCTCCCGCACCCGTGCCGTGTCCCCGGCTGCCGTGGCTTCGGGTGCCTTTGGATCACGAAAGCCGCGAAACGGCGCGAAAGTCACGAAACCCTTTCGCGCCCTTCGTCGTCTTCCTGGGGCGTGTGCACGAGGCGGCGTATACCCAGTGGCTTCTCTCCAAAATTGACCAGCAGACATAGCCGATAACCACCCTGATGCAGGTAGAGCAGGCATTGCTCGATGTCTTCAGGCAAGATAACGCTCTTGGCTTTGACTTCCAGCAGCAACTCGTCGCTGTCGTTCCAGACGACGAAGTCCACCCGTCGTTTGGTTACCACAACTCCGTCGTAGGTGATGGGGATTTCCACTTCGCGCTGAAACTGTAGGCCCTGTTTAGGTATAGCTAATGCTAGAGTTCGTTGATAATCCACCTCCGTGCAGTGAACGCCCAACTGACTCTGAACGTCAATGCAGGCGCCAAGCGTTTTATAGGACAATTGCCCGAACTGGTAGCCTTTCTTCGAGAACGAGCGAGACATTGATGCCTTCCTTATTCACAGGGCCGCTGGATCACGAATACCGCGAAAGGCCGCGAAAGTCACGAAGCCCCTTTCGCGTTTCGTGCTTTTCGTGCCCTTTCGTGTGTTTCGTGATCCAAACGCCTCCCTCACCCCAACTCCTCCAACGACCGCTGAATCTCCTCCAACTCCTGCTGGCTAAGCCCCCACAACGCCGCCGCCAGTTGGTCTATCTCCACCTCGACCTCTCGCACCCGTGCCGTGTCCCCGGCTGCCGTGGCTTCGGGTGCCTTTGGATCGCGAAAGGTGCGAAAGGCCGCGAAAGTCACGAAAGCCTTTCGCACCTTTCGCGGATTTTCGTGTGTTTCGTGATCCAAAGTGTTTCGCGATCCAAACGCCTCCCTCACCCCAACTCCTCCAACGACCGCTGAATCTCCTCCAACTCCTGCTCGCTAAGCCCCCACAACTCCGCCGCCAGCCGGTCTATCTGCGCCTCGATCTCCCGCATCCGTGCCGTGTCTGGGCCAACGCGCGGGTTTAGCGTTCGTTTCTTGGCAGGCAGCACGGTCGGTGGTCAGGCTTGGCTCTCTTGTCCCCTTTTCTTCAGAAACGGAGGGGGCCACTCTTGCCTGGACTTCCCGCCCTCCTTGAACCGGAAATCACACCTTTCACCGCCCTCACCCAGTGTCGTTGTTCTAGACAAGCCCAGGCCTTCCAACTCTGACTTGGGGAAGTCCAAGAAACAGTAAAACGGAAGAAACTCTTCCGCATGCTGTGCACGATAGAACTTCCTCGTGGCACACTCTGTGAAGTTGTAGCCATAGTCAAATTGCTCGCCGTCACCCTCCACGAACTCATACACCCAATCCCAGGCATATCTTCGCTCTTGAGACCTCTCGGCTCTCTCTCTTCGTTGCTTCATAAGCCCACCACAGCTAAGCCTCTGAGAAGGGGAAAGCGGTGGAATGGAATCGGTACCGCGAGCCTTAATGGCATCGTAGAGTATTTTGCCGGTTTCCTCCGCCGACCTGCCACGTGCTTGCATTGCTCGATAAAAGGCCAGACATCCTGCTGAGCCAACCAGCGAGCCGGTGAGATGGTTCTCATCTCCACCAATGTAGGGAATCTCTGGAATGAGAGCCTCGAATTGCTCGCGTGCCTCCTGCAATACGGTGTTTGCGAAGTCATCACCATAACGCTGAGAGAGAACAGGTGTCCACTGTTGCGCGGCTCTATCAAAACCTTCCAGGATTTCAGCCTTGCGTGAGATGTAATAATCGTTGTGCTCTTGATCAATCATTTTGCGTCTCTGGGATGGGTTGTCGCACGGCCTGGGAGACCCGTCGCCGCAAAACGAGCCATTGCATTGCCCCTACCCCGAGGCCGACGCCACGCGATCTCCAATGAACCCGGTCAAGCCTGCACCCACACCAAACCCCGTGATGGTAGCCAACACCCACTTGGCGAAGTAAGACCACCCTCGCTTCGGTTCAGATAGTGAGGTTCCTGTGGCCTGTGTTTCGTCTTGACGATTTGTCACTACCTTGTCCCTCCCCGCTGTCTCCCTGTCTACCCCTCTCCTTGTCTCCCCCCCTCCTTGTCACCCCGTCTCCTTGTCACCCCATCCCCTTGTCACCTCGTCCCTCCGCGCGGTCCAACGCCGCCAGCACCTTCTCCGGTGTCAGCGGCAGGTCGTGGATGCGCACACCGAGGGCATCCGCGACGGCGTTGGCGACCGCTGGCGCGGCTGGTGTAAGCGCCGGTTCGCCGATGCCCTTGGCGCCGAATGGTCCCACGCCCGTCCCCGATTCCAAAATGATCGCCTGGGTGATAGGAATATCGCGCGATGTGGGGATCAGGTACTCGGACAGCGACGGTGTCTGGATCACTCCTTCCTTGACCTGTACCTCCTCCATCAGCGCGTAGCCCAGCCCCTGGGCGGCGCCGCCCTGGATCTGCCCCTCGACGGCGGCCGGGTTGATCGCCCGGCCCACGTCGTGGCAGGCGACGGACTTGAGCAGCGTGATCTCGCCCGTCTCGGTGTCCACCGCCACCTCGACCGCCTGCGCGCCGAAGGTGAAGTCGGGAAAGATGTCTCCCTGGAGATTCTTCGGGTCCAGTTTCACGCTGAAGGGGGCTCTGAACAAGGCCAGGTTCGAAAGCGGCAGACCTTCTGCAGCGCACATCGCGGCCAGTTCTGCCAGCGGGAGCGAATCAGCGATAGAGCGATTCAGCGATGCCGACGCGCCGACTCGCTGACTCGCCGACTCGCTAACTCGATGACTCGCTGGTTCCTTGACGAACACCATCCCGTCCGCTATGTCCAGGTTTGCTGGTTCCTCCTCGAAGTGCTTGGAGGCGCGGTCGAGCAGTACCTCGCGCACCGCGCTCGCGGCCTGGAAGACGGCGTTGCCCGACATATACAACTGGCGGGTGGCGGTCGTCGTGCCCGCCAGCGGCGTCAGCGCCGAGTCGGTGCTGTAGATCGTCATATCCTCCAGCCCGACCCCCAATACCTCGGCACCGATCTGGCACAGGCTGTTGACCTGGCCGGCTCCCAGGTCGGGCACGCCGCAACGGATCACCACGCTGCCATCCAGTTCGAGGCCGACCCAGGCGCGAGAGGTGTCGTGGAACCAGGTGATGCGGCCGTAACTCTGCACATAAGAGGCGAAGCCCTGCCCTACCTTGATCGGGCCAGGGAGCACGGTCGGGAGACCGGCCCCAACGGGGGTTTCTTTCTCGCCCAACGCCTCCAGCACTCGCGTGGCCGTCTCCTCCAGCCAGGTGGCACTCTTGATCTGCTGTCCGGTACCATTCCGGTCGCCTGTCCTCAGGTAGTTGACGCGCCGCACCTCCAGCGGGTGCAGGTTCAGCGCCCTGGCGATCTCGTCCATCTGCTGTTCGTAGGCCACGGCCGCTTGCGCAGCGCCGAAGCCACGGAACGCGCTGGTGAAGGGATTGTTGGTGGCAACCGACATGCTGTCCACCTTCAGATTGTCCACGCGATAAGGACCACACGCTGCGCCCGTGGCGTAGAGCAACACGTAGGGGCTCAGGTAGGGATAGGCCCCGGAATCTGAGACCATTTTGATCTCGGCCGCGGTGATGCGCCCGTTTTTCTTGACGCCGGTGCGATGGGTGATGATGAAGGGATGGCGCTTGGAATGTGCCTGTATGGATTCCTCGCGCGTGTAAGCCAATCTCACAGGGCGGCGCGTGTGCCTGGTCAGCAACGCCAGGAAGATCTCGACGGTGATGTCCTCCTTGCCGCCGAAGCCACCGCCCAGCATCGTGCCCTGGATGTGGATCTTGTTGTGCGGGACCCCCACTGCCCTGGCGATGCTGCGGAAGTGCTCCACAACCTGGGTGCAGACGCGGATGTTGATCACATTCCGCCCGTCCACCCAGGCCACGCCGGCCTCCGGCTCCAGGTAGGCGTGGTCAATGAAGGGCACACGGAAAGTGTTCTCCACGATCCGGTCGGCCGCAGCGAACCCAGCCTCCACATTGCCCCTGCGGATCTTCCAGGTGGCTACGACGTTGTCCGGCTCGTAGACGATGGGTGCGCCGGGCTTCATCGCCTGCAGGGGGTCGAACACGCCTGGCAGTGGCTCGTACTGCACCTCGATCAGTTCCAGCGCGCGCGCCGCGATGTCCAGCGTCTCGGCGGCCACCAGCGCGATGGGTTCACCCGCGAAGCGCACCCTGTCTGCGGTCAGCACCGGCGCGTCCGAACCGGCGCGACGTTTCTGGCCAGTCTGGCCGGGCATATCAGTGACCAGTTTGGCGTCCGGCAGGTCTTCAGCCGTCAACACACAGGCCACTCCAGGCAGCGCCCGCGCCTTGCTTACATCCAATTGTTTGATGCGCGCCGAGGGCTGGCTACTGCGAAACACTTTGGCGTGCAGCATATTCGGCATCGTGAAGTCGCCGGCATAGACGGTAGCACCCACTGTCTTGCCCAGCGCATCCACCCTGCGCAGCGGCTTACCCACCGTGCGCAGCACGGGCAATTCAACGGGAGGTAGCGGTTTAGCCTTGACCTTCATTTCTCACCCCCTCCATTCTCCACTCCATTGCTGGGGCCGGTCTCCTGACCGTGCCCCTCTTCATCCTCGCCGCCCCCATCTGGACTGCCCTGATGATCTGCCCGTAGCCGGTGCAGCGGCACAGGTTGCCCGAAATGGCCTCGCGGATCTCGTCCTCAGTGGGATTGGGGTTGCGGTCCAGCAGTGCTTTGGCCGATATGATCATTCCCGGCGTGCAATAGCCGCACTGAGCAGCGCCAGCGTCGGCGAAGGCTTCCTGCAGCGGGTGGGGGTTGTCCATCGTCCCCAGGCCGGCGTTGGTGATGATCTCCGCGTCTTCTGCCTGCCAGGCCAGGACGAGACAACTGTTGACTGCCTCGCCGTCCAGCAACACGGCGCACGCACCGCAGTCCCCTTTCTCACAGCCGTTCTTGACGTCAGTATAGCCCAGGTCGCGCAGGGCCTGAAGCAGTGTCACGTTGGGAGCCAGAGCGACCTGGTGTTGGCGTCCGTTGACGTTGAGTGTCATGACTTTGGGTTGCATTATTCTCCTCCTAGCAGTCTGTCGGAGAGACAGCTTCCCTCCGAACCCGGTTTGCGGTACAATT
>CAYLPU010000055.1:10716-32227 GCA_964385635.1 uncultured Anaerolineales bacterium | reverse complement strand
GCCGGTCGTACATCGGGCCGTGGCTGGGGGCGATGAGGGAGATCTCGTACCCCTGGACCTTTTCCAGATTCTTCTGGATGATCTTGTGGAACGGCATCATGATCTCCGCGTAGTACCGCTTGGCTGCTTCGTAAACCCGACCTTCATCGGTGACATACAGGTCAGTGGTGGCCAGGTGAGAGCCGAAAAAGTCGCAGGGGAAGAGGATCTTGTCCTCCCGCAGATAGGTCAGCATGGTCTCGGGCCAGTGAACCCACGGCGCGTGGATGAACTCGAGCGTTTTGTCACCCAACGATAGTCTCGCGCCATCGTCCACCGCGAGAACGCGATCCTCCGGCGCCAGCAACAGGTCTACGAGCATCCCTTTGCACTTGGGTGTGGAGACGACCTGCGCTTCGGGGTATCTCTCGAGAACCTGCGGCAGCGTGCCCGAATGGTCCTGCTCGGCGTGGTTGGCGATGACGTAGTCAATACGCTCGACGTTCAGTTGGCTCAGACGTTCGAGCAAAACGTGTGACGTGGTGGGGTCAACAGTGTCTATCAGCGCCGTTTTCTCACTTCCCTGGATCAGGTAAGCGTTGTAACTGGTGCCGTCGGGGAGCGGGATGAGATCGTCGAACAGCCGGCGGTCCCAGTCAACGGCCCCCACCCAATAGATACCATCCTTTATCTTTCTTGGTTTCATCACTGCACCTCACTCTACCTTCTCGAACATGTCCTTGCCAGCGCCGCACTCGGGACAGACCCAATCGTCGGGCAGCGCCTCGAAGGATGTGCCGGGCTCAATCCCGCTATCGGGGTCGCCCACTGCCGGGTCGTAGACGTAGCCGCACACCATACATTCCCACTTGTCCATTTTGTTTCCTCCTGTTTTAGATATTATGAAGCCCCATCCTGAGAAACCGGGTTTTTCGGAAAAAACCCAGTTTCTATTCCCCGGAAGCGCAGGCGGGGCAATAGCCGCGAAAAACCGCATTGCAGTCCACCACCTGGAATCCGTGAGTGTGCTCAGGTGAGAGCGTCAGCATCTCGCTATCGTAAGGCACGTCCTCTACATGTCCACACCCCAGGCATACCAGGTGGGCGTGGTCCGCCGTGTTGAGGTCGTACCGTCGCTCCCCCAACCCCAGGTCCAGTTCCAGCAGCGCGCCCATCTCAACCAACTCGTGCAGCGTGTTGTAGACTGTGGCATGCGAGAGATCGGGCATTATGCCCCGCACACGCGTGAAAACCTGTTCAGCGGTGGGGTGTGCACTATCCTCCAGCAAAACCCGGATGATGGCCCGGCGCTGGGGCGTCACCCGGCGACCTTGAGCTCTCAGTTGCGTGCAAAGATGATCAACAGAGGTCATGAGATTATGTGTAACGTTTCTGATCTCGTGAACATTCTAGCATGTCGTAGGTTGTGTGTCAAGCACTCCGTGGCATGAGGGACTTCCCCAGCGCCTTGCTCTCCACGATGCTCCTGACGTAAGCACAGGAGACAGCATCAATTTTCTTCAAGCATTCCGACCACGGAAAATCTTTCCAGCAGATCTGCGCCGTGGGGGGCTTGATCAAGACTGGCAGTCAAATCTACACCAGCGATATGCAGCACTTGATGCCGACCATCTTGCCACAGGAAACTGCGGGATACGTCATATACTTTGCCTTCGCAGGCTATGAAGGCAAGTGCCCCATCCTTGCCATTGTATTGGGCAAGTTCCTTTTTCGTGAACCTTCGCATATCCAAGATGTCTCTGTTCTTGTTTTCGGGTCATGGACAAGGGGGGAGACCTTGCAAATCAGGGTCTCCCCCTCACTGAATCCGATCCTACTTCAGGAACTTGGACACGAAGGGAGAGGTCTCACCGCGACGCATGAAGTGGCCGGACGGTCCCTCACCCAGGAACTCGGAGAACCACGATTCGTGCTCTATTTCCTCATTGAGGATCGCCAGCGCCAAATCGTAGGTTCGATGATCCTTGCCGGCGGTCATGTTGCAGATCTGAGTGTATCCTCGCACCGCGCATCTCTCCGCTTCCACCAGCACTGTCAATATAGCCTTGACGTCCGTCAGGTCTTCGGGCAGGTACGCTGGCGGGCAGGCAGACATATCGTGGAACTTCTTCATGTCCTGAGGCAGTTCCCCGCCCAGTTCGTAGATGCGGGGCACCAGGGCCTCAAAGTGATTGCGATCTTCGATGCGGGCCACTTCTGCAATTTCCTTGACCCCTTCTCCTTCCAGGTCAATCAGATTGACTCGCAGAATCGTGTAGTAATAGTAGGTGGTGAGTTCGGCGGCCGCATTCTTGACCAACAGTTCCAGCAGTTGGTCAACGTCCACTCCCGCCCTCTCCACCATCTCTCGTGTTACCTTAGCCATGATATTTCTCCTTTCTTGTTCTGGAATTGTTTTTCTCTAGTAACACACCGTTGTTCATGATCTCACAAAGGTATCACCTCCTGGTATGGCACTGATGAAGCACCTCATATTCGCCTGACGTTACTTTTGTTGGACAACACACCTGCCAGGTTCCAATTCTGCCTGGGTGAAATCGCTCACTATGCTCCCATAGCTCGCCTAGTCAGTTGCTCGCCTACCTAGCTCCCTATCCAGCATCAGAAGGGCCTGGCGACTGTCCCCGATCATCTCTAGTGTCTCTACGATTTGACTCGCATTGTTCTCCTCCTCGACCTGTTCCGTCACGAACCACTGCAAAAAGATCTGGCTGGCGTAATCTTTCTCCTGAACTGCAAGCGTGTAGAGGTCGTGAATCATCGCCGTCACCTTTTGCTCGTGTTCGAGTGTCTTCTCGAAAACGTCGAGAGGCGACTGGAATTCGACCGGCGGCTGGTCAATGGCCTGGAGAACCACGCGCCCACCCCGGTCGTGGATGAACCCGTAGAATTTCACCGCGTGCCCCACTTCTTCCTGGGCCTGCACACGCATCCAATGGGCAAAGCCAGCGAGGTTGATGGATTCACAGTAGGCCGACATCGAGAGGTACAGGTAGGCAGAGTACAGTTCATTCTTGATCTGTACGTTCATCGCGTCTTGGATTGTCTTGTTTGGCATTATTATCCTCCTTTATCAATAACGTTTCTTAACTTATAGTCATTATAACATACTTAGAGATCCTTGTCAAGTATCTGGCGTTGGGGATTGCCCATAAATTCACTTCTGTCGCAGACCTTCGAGGTTCTGAGCCAGAGACAAAATGTCACCTGACGGCTGTCAGTGTAGCAGAAAGGCGTTTGTCTGTCTACGACAAAAGTCGCATTGTGTCGGCGTTGTGCTCGACCAAAGCGTGCCTTGACGCAACTGCGTTTTCGACTACAATGGTGTTGCAATGGGAACCACCGCCCAGGCCCTGCGCCGCATTTCCCTCCTCGCCGGCCTCTCCGACGATGCACTGGCCCGCGTCGCCCGCGTAGCCATCCGTCGCACCTATGCCCCCGGTGAAACCATCATCCTTGAGGGTGACCCCTGCCAGGCGGCCTACTTTGTCGCGGAGGGTCAGGTGCGCGTCTACCGTCTCTCCCCCAGTGGCCGCGAACAGGTGCTGGTGCGGTTGGGGCCGGGCCATGCCTTTAACACGGTGCCCCCTTTCAAACCCCATGGCGTCAATCACGCCACTGTCGAGGCTCTCACTTCGGTTACCATCTACGCCATCACCTGTGATGACTTCCAGCGCTTGGTGGGTGAGTGTCCTGAACTGGCCCTGGCCCTCCTGCGTGATTTCGCCGGACGGCTCGACCACCTGACTAACCTGGTGGAGGATCTCTCGCTGCGCACGGTGCGAGGGCGGCTGGCCCGCTTCCTGCTGGAGCACGCCGAGGCCAGTGAGGTCACCCAACGCTGGACGCAGGAGGAGATCGCCGCTCACCTGGGCACAGTGCGAGACATGGTGGGCCGCACCATCCGGGCCTTTGCCGCCGCCGGGCTGGTGCGAATGGAGCGGCAACGCATCATGCTCTTGGACCGGGAGGGATTGGAGGCCGAGGCGTTGCGCTGAAAAGCGATGATCAGACAGAACTTGCACAGTCCGCCCCATTTCCACGCAAGATACCAAGATCAGGAAGTCTCTATTCAAATTCAAATGGGGGTTGTGCAAGGGAAGATGTCGAGGCGGGCATTACGAATGTTGTTTGAGTGGTCCGAGAGATACCAAGAGGAATTGATGAGGAACTGGGAACTCGCGCGAGAACGAAAGCCTTTAGAGAAAATACCGCCTTTGATGTAGGAGGAAAACGATGTTTTTGCACGTCACAAGCGTTACCTATCTGGACAGCTACAGGTTGAGACTGGTATTTAACAATGGCGTAATCAAAGGTGTGGACCTGCAAGATGAACTATACGGCGAGGTCTTTGAACCTCTGAGAGATATCGAGTTGTTTAAGCAGGTGATCATTAACTCTGACACCAACACCATCGAACGGCCGAACGGCGCTGATTTTGCACCCGAGTTCTTGTACGAGGTCAGCGAAGAGTTAGAAGCAAGAGCGGGGAAAATGACGCGGACGGCTATGCTCCAGGCAATGGAGGCGCTGGCGGGCTAAGTATCACCAAGCAGGTTCAGTCGCCGCGCCGCGCGTACCTGCACGTGGGTAGCCCGTTCGCACTGCTCTCTGAGCAAGCAGCCGCCTTCATGCTACACTGATAGTAGGAAGGCAGTTGTTTCGTTTTGTGATGGAGGTCAGCAGAAGCATGTCGAGAGCGAATGCTGCTCACACAGCCACCAGAGTATTGTCGGCTCTACCATATTTCGCGGAATTAGACCCGGCAACGCTAAAGACCGTCGCCCAGGCGGCCATCCGGCGGGGTTATGAGACTGGTCAGGTCGTCTTCCTAGAAGGAGAACCCTGCGCCGGCCTGTACGTCGTCCAGGATGGCTGGCTCAAGGTGGTCAAACTCTCTCCAGACGGACGCGAACAAGTGCTGCGCATCGTGAGCGCCGGCGAGACCTTTAACGAGGTCGGCGTCTTTACCACCGCTTCCAACCCGGCTACCGTCGTCGCCCTGGAGCCGTCTGCGGTTTGGATCATCCAGCGAAAAGTCATGCTGCAACTGCTGGACCAGCACCCCCGTATGGCCCGACGTATTCTCCAGAACCTGGCCGAGCACGTGCTGTATCTCGTATCTCTGATAGAGGACCTGTCTCTGCGGACGGTGGAAGCGCGACTGGCGCGGCACTTGCTGGAGCGGGCGTCCGCAGGGAAACTACGTCGCCACCGTTGGGCCACGCAGGCCGAGATGGCTGCCCGGCTCGGTACCGTGCCCGACGTGATCAATCGGGCGCTGCGGGGCATGGTCGAAGAAGGGTTTATTGAGGTGGAGCGACACCAGATCCGCATCGTTGACCGGCAGGGGCTGAAAGCCAAGGCGATGCTCGACGAGTGATTCGCGGCCAAATTCGACAAAAGTCGAAGACAATATGTCGCTCAGGTGGTATACTTGACGTAGAAACCTGAGCGTTTTCTTTTGCAAGGTGGCGACGTGATCCAGGGAAACCGGCGACTGGCAGAACAACCTGTACCTTTGATTGATCCGACCCGCTGCGACGGGTGTGGTTTGTGTGTGCGTGTGTGTCCCACCGGAGCGTTAGCCGTGCAGGATGGCAAGGCCATCGTCGCCACGCCGGAAGCCTGCAACTACACCGGCTTGTGCGAGGCGGTTTGTCCAACGGGGGCGATCCAGCGGCCGTTCGAGATCGTAGCCCTGGATGATAAAACGACAAAAAGTCAAAGACAACGACGGAGAAAAGTCGTATAATTGAAGGCACATATCAAAACAGGAGGAACTTGAATGAAAATCGTCAAAGCATTGGAAGCGCCAGAGGCGCCCAATCCCCACGGCGTCAGTGCGCGGGGGCTGCACGACACGGAGCACGTCCAGGCAGTGATGGTCACACTTCAGCCCGGTGAGGCGCTCAAGTTGCACGTCACACCGGTGGACGCGTTCTTTTACGTGCTCGAAGGGCATGGTGTCATCGAGATCGGGGATGAACGGGAGGAGGTGTCCGCCGATATGCTCATCGTCAGCCCGGCCCGTATCCCGCACCGCCTGCTCAATGAGAATGAAAATGAAAGCGACGCAGTGTTCCGCTTTCTGGTGGTCAAAACGCCGCGTCCCACCAAAGCCACTAAAATACTGTAACCCAGAGGTATCCCCATGCCCAATCAAATGACCCTAAACCCACTCGTTCTGGTCAAATTTGCCCTGTGGATCATCGTCGTCATCGTCGCCACAATTCTCTTGCTCCGCCGCAAGGTGACGTCCAAAGTGCGGCTCGCTTTCCTCATCGGCGGCGTGCTGGTCTTTGGGTTCGTTTTCGGCTTTCTCATTCCGGGAGGCCTGAACCCTAATCCCGTCTCTTCGCTGCGCACGCTGCTCGCCACAGTCCTGGTGAAACACCAACTTGTGCTGCCCGTCACCGCCATGCTGGTCATCCTGCTGCTGATAGTCTGGGTGTCCAACAAGTCTATTTGTGGCTGGGGCTGTCAATTGGGGCTATTACAAGACCTGCTCCACCGCGCGGGGCTGCCCAAGCAGTGTCCTGAGTCTATCGAAGGATGGAAGCCACCCTTTTGGCTCTCCAATAGCGTGCGCATCGTCGCCTTCGTGGCGCTGGTCGCGGGCTTGGTCGCGTCCGGGTTGGATTGGATCGGTCTCATTGACCCGTTCCAACTCTTCTCGTTCAACTTTACCCTGGGGATCGTATTGTTCTCGGCCGGGGTGCTCATCGCCAGCCTGTTCATCTACCGGCCCTGGTGCCGCTTCCTGTGTCCCTTTGGGCTGCTGGGCTGGCTGGTGGAGCAGGTGAGCCTGTTTCGCCCGCGCATCAATCGAGAGGCGTGCAAGGAATGTCAGTTGTGCGTCAAAGCCTGCCCCACCAACGCGATGGCCGACTTTTACGCCGGCAAGAAAATCCACGCCGATTGTTTCGCCTGCGGTGCCTGCATCGAGGCCTGCCCACGCGAGGATGCGCTGGGCTGGCGGATGAAGCCCGGATAACAGCGCAGATGCAAACAGGAGAGATTGTTGACCATCCAGATCGTCGAAACGAAAGACCTGAAGGATTTTCTGCCCGATGGCGTGGGCATAACGCCAACGCCACTGATTGACACCGGCAAGGTGTGCGCGCTGTTGGTGAACCTGGCAGCCGGCCAATCGGTCGGGCCGTGCCAGATGTCCGCCACCGTGTTGTACTACGTCGTCGAGGGACAGGGGCATCTGCGCATGGACGATGAGCAGGCCGAACTCCAGACTGGCTCGCTGGTCGTCGTGCCGGCCGGTGCCGTGCGCGCCATCTCCGCCGCCGGGCAGATGCGCATACTGGCCGTGCAAATTCTATGAGGAGTGAGATGGTGTTGGACTGCCCACCTGTTCTTCTGGCCATCTTCGCCCACCCCGACGACGAGACGTTCCGCTGCGGCGGTACGTTGGCCTTGCTGGCCCGGCGCGGCGTGCGCGTGCACGTGCTCACGGCCACGCGCGGCGCGGCCGGCTCCCGAGGCGGTCTGCCGTTGTGCCGCGCCGACGAGCTGCCCGCCGTGCGTGAACGCGAGTTGTGCTGCGCCTGCGCCGCATTGGGCATTGAGCCACCCGACCTGCTTGACTACCACGACGGCGCGCTGGCCGATGTGGACGAGGAGGAGGCTGTGGCGCTGGTGGTGGCGACCATCCGGGAATTGCGGCCCCAGGTGCTCCTCACCTGGCCGCCCGACGGCCTGTCAGGACACTCCGATCACGTCGCCGTGAGTCACTGGACGGCCCTGGCCTTTCAGCAAGCGGCCGCTTTGGGGCCGGACGCTCCGGCGGCCATCTACCACCTGGCCGTGCCGCGCTCGGTGGCCCAAGCCCTGGAGTTGTCTCACCTACACGCCCTGCCCGATGAGCAGGTCACCCTGACCGTGGACGTGACTCCGGCCTGGGAGCAGAAACTGGCGGCAATCCGCTGCCATCGCACGCAGGCAGGCGGCTCGCCCATTCTGAGTGCGTCGGAAGAGAGGCGGCGGCTATTCCTGGACACGGAGCATTTTCGATTGGCAGTAGTTCGGCCGGACTCGCTGGCTGGATTGAGTAAGGATTTTTTTGGATAAAGGAGGCAGATTACTATGAAAGGATCTATCAAACTGTTCAGCGTCAAAGGAATTGAGGTGAAAGTGCATTTTACCTTCGCCCTTATCCTGGTCTGGGCGGCTTACCGCTGGGGGGTGCAGGCGGGCGAGGGTTTGACTGGAGCGCTGTTCGGCGTCGCGGTCACACTGCTCCTCTTCGCCTGCGTCATCCTGCACGAGTTGGCCCACAGCCTCACTGCCATACGCTACGGTGTGACGGTGCGGGGGATTACCCTGCTACCCATCGGCGGGGTGGCGCAGATGGAAGAGATGCCGGCAAAGCCGGCCCAGGAACTCAAGATGGCGCTGGCCGGGCCGCTGACCAACATCGCCATCGCCATCCTGCTCATCTTGATCTGTCTGCCCCTGGGGATCCGTTCCACGATAGGGGTGGAGGAGCTTTCTCAGGTGCTGGGCACGGTGAGCTGGCGCGGGCTGATTGCCTATCTGGTCTCGGCCAATCTGACTTTGGGCCTGTTCAATCTGGCGCCGGCCTTTCCCATGGACGGCGGGCGGGTGCTGCGAGCCTTCCTGGCCATGCGGATGGACTATGCCCGGGCCACCGCCATCGCCGTCCGCATTGGCCAGGGACTGGCGATGCTGCTGGGGCTGTGGGGCTTTATGGGCGGTGGCTTTACCCTGATTTTCATCGCCATCTTTGTCTACCTGGGCGCAGGTCAAGAGGGTAGGATGGTGGAGGTAAAGAGCGTGCTGGAGGAGATGCAGGTGCGCCAGGCCATGTCCCATCCGGTGCAGACCCTGGCCCCCACAGATACGATAGCCAAAGTAGTGGAACTGATCTTGCATGGCTTGCAGGCCGATTTCCCGGTGCTGGAAGACGAGCGTCTGGTGGGGATGCTCACCGAAGGGGACGTGCTCTCGGCTCTGCACAAACAGGGAGCGGACACCCTCGTGCGCCAGGTGATGCGCCGCCAGTTCGCCGTCGCCCGGCCCGAAGAGACTCTCGTCAAGGTGCAAGAGCAAATGAGCGCCGCCCGGCTGCGCAGTGTACCGGTGGTCGAACGGGATCGGGTGGTGGGATTGCTCACTGCTCAAGACATTAACGAGGCCTACCGGCTGCTCAAAGTGCTGCCCCAAGGATGGAGCAGGACAGCGTCAGCCTGATCCCAGATGAAGAATGGAGAGAATCTATGACAAATACGATTGAAGTAAAAAGCCTGACCAAGTACTATGGCCGCCCGGGAGCGGGCCCTTCGGCTCGGCTCAGGGCAGGCGTGCTGGCGGTAGACCACGTCAACTTTGAGGTGCACCAGGGAGAGGTCTTTGGCTTCCTGGGCCCCAACGGCGCGGGCAAGACGACCACCCAGCGCATGCTGACCACGTTGCTGGAGCCAACCGAAGGCCGCATCCTCATCCACGGCCACGATCTGGCCCGCGACGCCTACCCGGTCAAGCGGCGGATGGGGCTGGTGCCAGAGGAATCGAACGTCTACACCGAACTGACCGCCTGGGACAACCTGATGTTCACCGCCCGTCTCTACCGCGTGAGCCGGGGCGAGCGGGCGGCGCGGGCGCGGGAACTGCTGGAAACCTTTGGCCTGTGGGAGAAGCGGGACGTGAAGGCGCAAGACTTTTCCAAGGGCATGCGCCGCCGGTTGAGCATCGCCATGGCCATCATCCACAAGCCGGCGCTGCTTTTCCTGGACGAACCGACGCCGGGCCTGGACGCCCAGTCCGCCCGCGCTATCCGGGGCCTGATCCGCCAACTGAGCGCCGAGGGGACGACCATCTTTTTGACCACGCACCAGATCGAGGAGGCCAACCAACTCTGCGACCGGGTGGCCATCATCAACCACGGCCAGATCGCGGCGATTGACACCCCGGAGCGGCTCAAGCAGGCCTTCCGGCGGGTGCAGTCGGTGGAGGTGGCGCTGGAGCCGGACGGCCAGGCGCACGGCGAGCCGCTATCCGCGCTGGCTGGGGTGACTACTTTGGTCAAGATGGGCGACAAGTGGCGGCTGTACACCCAAGACCCGTCGGCGCTGCTGCCCCAGGTGATGGACTATGCCCGCTCGCGCGAACTGCGAGTGGTCAGCCTGAGCACGCTGGGTCCCAGCCTGGAGGACGTCTTCCTGGAGATCACGGGGCAGCAGGTGGGCACGGTGCAGCACAAGGCAGAGGGAAGCAAGCCCCGACGACGGGGGATGGGAGGTCGGCGATGAAAGACGGATGGCTGCAACGACTGCAAGACGAACTGGCCCAGGCATGGGCCGTGACTGTCAAAGATATGAAAGTCTACTATCTCCGGCCGGGGATGATCATGTTCGGTTTGTTCATGCCGTTCTTTATGTTCTTCTCCTTCTCGGTGCGGCGTGAGATGGCCGCCGCCCAGGGCGTCGCCCGGCTGCTGGCCCTGACCACCTTCTTCACCGCGGCCGCCGCCGGGCCGTTCATCATTCCCCTGGAGCGACGCCTCGGCACCTACGACCGGTTGCTGGCGGCGCCGATGTCGCTGCTGACCTTGCTCCTGGGCAAGACGGCGGTGGGGGCTATCTTCGCCATCGGCGTGTCGGCCGTCGCGTTGCTCGGCGGCGTGGTGGCCTTTGGAGCGAGTATCGCCCAGCCCTGGCTGCTGGCGGCCGGGGTGCTCCTGGGGTCGTTCTCCTTCTCGGCCCTGGGGTTGATCTTTGGCTCCATCCCCGCTCGCAACCCGGGCGACGTAATGATGCCCAGCACGCTGCTGCGCTGGGGGCTGCTCTTCATCAGCGGCGTCTTTGTCCCGCTGGCAGAGATGGGAGCGGTGGCGCGGGTTCTGGCCTATCTCTCCCCGCTGACCTACGCCCAGGATTTGATGAACCACGCCGTGCTGGGGATGGGCCTGCTCGACCCGTGGCTGGATATCGGCGTGCTGCTGGTGAGCGGGGTGCTGTTTCTGGTACCGTCCGTGTTGATGCACCAGCGCAGCCGGCGATTGGGGTACTGACTTTCAACCATCGGTGTTAGCGCCCCCGGCCTGGAATCTTGTTCAGGCCGGGGGCTTTTTGATTCTGGCCCATCCTACACACTTTCCGCATCGTTCCTTCATCCAACCTTCACGCAAGCCGGGTATACTGTGGGCAAATCAAATCGAAAGGAGGTATTGAGATGAACAAAGAAAAGGTTGAACTATGTGCTGGACGCGGTGATCGGTCTGGCGTTTCTGCTCTCCGGCGCGACCGGCGTGGCCTTTTTGCTGATGGGCAGCGGCGGCTACCAGGGCGGGCGGAACGCCGGCTTTGCCACAGCGCTGCTGGGCCTGAGCCGGGGGACGTGGAGCGACTTGCACACCTGGGCCAGCCTGGTGATGATCGCCGGCATCATGGTACACGTCGCGCTCCACTGGAAGTGGATCGTCTGCCTGACCAAAAAGATGATGCCTTCCCTGCCGCGTCGGGCCCAGGAGCAAGTATGCAAAGTGGTAGCGTGAGTTGTTGATTCGAGAAACCAGGTTTTTCGGAAAAAACCCGGTTTCTACCAATCTGAGATTTCGTCAAAATCAAACACATAGGAGGTACAAAAAATGACGAAGAGAGTGTTGAATTACGGTCTAGTTGGATTGTTGGCAGTAGTGTTGTTGGCAGGGGTAGGCTATATCCTGCTGAATCCCACGGAGGTTCAAGGTCAAGGCCCAACCGGCGGACAGGGACAAGGTCGAGGCCGCGGCGAAATCGTGCAGAGCGGCGAAGGAACGGCGGACAGCGGCGCCGCTTATGGACAGGGGCAGCAAGGTCAGGGCCAGGGGCGCGGGAACAGGGGCAACGGGGCGCAGGGTCAGGGTGCTTTCGGCGGCGCGGGCGCTTTTGATGGAGGCGGGCGAATCTCCGGCGCAGGCCAGGGCCGAAACGAGACGGTGAGAATCGTCGAGTGGGAAACCCTGACCGGGGAAGTGATCATCGTAGATGGCGATATCACCATCCAGACCGCCGAGGGTCAGGTGCTGGTCGGTATGGGGCAGTCCGCGTACCGGGAAGGCTTTGGACTGGAGGTCGGAGATGAGATAACGGTGCTTGGCTTTCACGAGGATGGCGAGTTCAAGGCTGGAACCGTCGAGAACCTCACCACCGGCGAAACGATCGTCCTGCGGGACGAGACCGGACGCCCGATGTGGTCGGGGCAGGGATTGAGATAAATGAAAACCGAAACAACCCAGAAAGAAGAAAACCGTCGTTCCTGGAACTGGCGCAGCCTGGTGTCGTTCCACTTGCTGTTCGCCGCCATCGCCCTGCTGATTTCCGGGGTGGCACTCTTTGTCTCCCCACCGGGGCGATTTGCCCACTCCACGGGCTGGCGGCTCCTGGGATTCGACAAAGGGCAGTGGGAAGCGATTCACACTCTGATCGGATACGTCAGCGCGCTCTTTGCCGTGTTCCACCTGGTACTGAACTGGAAGGCGCTGCGCAACTACCTGCGGGACCGTGCCCGTCGCGTATACCGGCTCAAGGCCGAGTTCATCGTGGCCCTGCTCCTCACGATCATCGTCTGGATAGGCTCGGCCTATCACATCCCTCCCTTTGGCACGGTGATGGACTGGGGCGAGAATATCAAGGAGTCGTGGGAACAGCAAACGGTTCTTCCCGACACGACCACGGAAGAGCACGAAACAGTGGAACCGGTGGAGGAGGAAACGATTCCCCCTGACACGACCGTAGAGGAGCACGAGGCAGGGGGACCGACAGGGAAATGGGGCCAGTTCACCGTGGAGGAACTGTGTACCCAGCGCGACATCCCGGTGGCGGATGGGCTGGCTCACCTGGCGGCCTACGGCCTGGAAGCCAGCCCCACCACCCGCGTCCGTACCCTCTCTGACGGCAGCATCTATGCTCCTTCGGACGTGGCGAACATCATCCTGGGGCTAGAGCCAGGAGAGCACGAGGAGAATGACTGATGAAACGCACAGTTAAGATCCTGGCAGTCATTGGCATATTGTCACTGACCGGCCTCTTGGCCGGCGCAGCCTTCCTGACCAACGGATGCCTGTTGAGTGACACCGGCGTCTGCACCGGACAGTGCCCGGCTCTCGTTGACAAGGACGGCGACGGACGCTGCGACCGTGAGCAGGCGACCCCCACTTTGGAGAGCGAAAGCACCGACGCACCCACCAGCGGGGTCACACCATCAAGCGACGAACAGGCAGAAACGCTGGACGAGCCGGCGGCTACACCAGATGCCATCACCCCCGTACCGACGGCGACGCCCCCGGCAACGGAGGCGTCCGGCACGGTGGCCTGCCCCTTTGGCCAGGTCAACGACCCCTATCCCGGCCAGTGCAAGCGTTACGTGGACACCAACGACAACGGCATCTGCGACCTCTCCGAGCCGGGCTTTGGCGACGCGCCTTAGCCTATTCTCCGCCCCTTGCGATAGCGAACTTGCGGATTTTGTGCTACAATCAAGACCCAATGACCCAGACTATCCTCGTCGTAGACGACGAACCTGAAATCGTACGCTTCGTGCGGGCCTACCTGGAGGACGTGGGCTACCGCGTCGTGACCGCCAACGACGGCCAGCAGGCGCTCTTCGTCGCCCGCCACGAAAAGCCCGACCTGGTCATCCTCGACCTGCTGATGCCGGGGATGGACGGGTGGGACTTTATCCGCCGCTACCGCCGCGAGCGCGACACGCCGGTCATCATGCTCACCGCCCGCGTCGAGGAGACCGACCAGGTGGTGGGGCTGGAACTGGGGGCCGACGATTACGTCACCAAACCCTTCAGCCCGCGCGCGCTCGTCGCCCGTGTGCGGGCCGTGCTCCGCCGGGCGCAAGGCGAGCCAACCCCGCCGGCGGTTCTGCGCGGTGGCGACATCGTGCTCGACCGCGAGGCGCACACCGTCACCATCGGCGGGCGAGAGGCACACCTGACCCCCGCCGAGTTCAACCTGCTGCAAGTGCTGATGACCACACCGAGGCGTGTCTTTACGCGGGCCGAACTGCTCGACCGGGTGCTAGGCGACGAGGTGTACGTGTTCGAGCGCACGATTGACGCCCACGTCAAGAACCTGCGCCGCAAGATCGAGCCCGACCCGGCCCATCCGCGCCACGTCATCACCGTGCGCGGCGCGGGGTACAAGTTTGATTACATGCCCGACGAGAAAGCCAATGCAAAGTAGCCTGTTCTGGAAACTGATGGCCGCCTTTACCGTCATCATCCTGATCGGCATCGGTGGAGCGCTGCTGCTGGCTGGGCGCACCACCGCAGACGAATTCCGGCGTTACGCCCGCGACAGCGGCAACGAAAGCCGCTGGGAAGAAACTGCCGCCGACCTGGCCGGCTACTATGCGGCCCACGGCAGTTGGGACGGCGTCGCATCGCTGCTCCGGCGTGGGCAGGGACGTGGCGCGGGTACCGGCCCTCCGTTGCGCCTGGCCGACGCCGCTGGTCGTTTCGTCGCCGACCAGACCGGGGACGGCGTGGGCGAGACGGCCAGCGCCGGCGAACTGGAGACAGGCCTGCCCATCCTCGTGGACGGCGAACTGGCCGGCACACTGCTGACGCCCGGCGGTGAGTGGCTGACCGTGGAACAACAATCGTTCCTGGAGCAAATGAGGGTCACGCTAATAGTCTCCGGCGGGGCGGCGCTCGTAGTCGCGCTGGTACTGGGTGCGCTGCTCGTGCGCTCCATCACCCGCCCGCTGCTCCAACTCACCGAGGCCAGCCGAACCATTGCTGCTGGCGACCTGGACACCCACGTCTCCGTCCGCTCACGCGACGAGATCGGGCAACTGGCGGACGCCTTTAACCTTATGGCGGCCGACCTGGCCCGCGCCGAAAAAGCCCGCCGCCACCAGACCGCCGACGTGGCTCACGAACTACGCACCCCCCTCACCGTCATTCAGGGGGCGTTGGAGGCCATGCTGGACGGGGTCTATCCCACCGACCGGGAAAACCTGCAAGCGGCGCTGGCCCAGACGCGCACTCTCTCCCGCCTGGTGGAGGATCTGCGTCTGCTGGCCCTGGCCGACGCTGGGCAACTCTATCTCCACACGACCCCGCTTGACCTGGTCCCCTTCCTGCAAGAGATGGTAGAGACCCATCAAATTCAAGCCCAGGAGCGAGGGGTAGACCTGGCGCTGGAGATGCCTGCTTCCCTCCCTCTCGTCGAGGCGGACAGAGACCGGCTGGCGCAAGTGATGGGCAATCTATTGAACAATGCGCTCCGGTACGTGCCTGAGGGGGGACACGTCACCGTGCGCGCAGAGGTTCAGGGGTCTGTCCTGCCTGTCCCGAGCGGAGCCGAAGGGCGAGAGGTGATCGTGACCGTGACCGACGACGGCCCTGGTGTGCCGCCCGAGGACCTGCCCCACCTGTTTGAGCGCTTCTGGCGGGGAGACCGCGCCCGACGGCGGGCCACGGGCGGCAGCGGGTTGGGCCTGACCATCACCCGCAGCCTGGTCGAGGCGCACGGCGGGCGCTTGTGGGCCGAGAGTGTGGAGGGAGAAGGAAGCACGTTCGCTTTTGCGCTGCCCGTGTTAGTCGAAGCATAATGTGACTTTTGTCGTAGACAGACGACCGCCTTTCTGCTACGCTAATGGCAGAAAGGTGGTTCTTTTTATGCAGGACTGGGCGTTACCCGAAATCAACTTGTCACTGTGCGATCAGTGTGGCACTTGCGTCGAACAGTGTCCCACGGGCGCGGCGGAGATGGGGCCGGAAGGACCGTTCATCGCCCGCCCGGCCGACTGCACCTACTGTGCACTGTGTGAGATCTCGTGCCCCCAGGGTGCCATCACCTGTACTTACGAAATTGTTTGGAGGGCGGACACAACATCGGATTTAGAAAGAAACGGATTGAATCATGTGTAGGGGCGAATCCTCGTGGTCGCCCTCAAAGGAGAATCAAAAAGATGAGTACGGAACGTAGCAGTTTACAGGAGCAAGTAGAAAAGAGCCTGGGGAGCGTCAGGCCGAGCCTCCAGGCAGACGGAGGAGACGTGGAGTTGGTCAACGTGGACGACAGAGGCGTCGTCTCAGTGCGACTCACCGGGGCTTGCAGAGGTTGCCCTATGTCTACGATGACGCTGAAGATGGGCATCGAACGCATACTGCGGGAGCAGGTTCCCGAAGTCAAGAGTGTAGTGTCAGTGTAAGCGTATGGCAATGCGACAGATTGTAAAAATTGACGAGGAACTGTGCAACGGCTGCGGCGCTTGTGTGACGCCGTGCGCCGAGGGCGCGATTGTCCTGGTGGGCGGCAAGGCGAAGGTGGTGGACGAGGCGCTCTGCGATGGGGCTGGGTTCTGCCTGCCGATCTGCCCCACCGGCGCGCTGAGCATTGAGACGCGGGATGCCCCCGCCTTCGACGAGGAACGGGCCGAGACGCTGATGCACGAGCAAGGCCAGGTCTATATCACCCAGCGGTGCTTCCGCTGCGAAACAGGCGAGGACGAGGCTCCCCTCGTGCCCGTCCGCCATCAGGGGCAGAGCCTGTGGGTCTGCACCCGTTGCCTGCCGGCGCTGATTCACGGTTAATAGAAGACCGTAGTGGCGACTTTAGTCGCTCTGGACTTGCTTTGAACGACTAAAGTCGTCACTACGAGCAGAAGGGATATGGTTTATGATGGAAGTTCACCTGTACGGAAGTTTGCGCCGCCACGCGCCCGACCCCCGGCCTGACCGGGAAAGCGTGGTGCTGCTAGAACCTCTGCCGGGGGAGACGGTAGGGATGATGTTGGAGCGGCTGGGCATCACGCTCACCGAGATCTACCACGTCTTTCTAAACGGGGCGCTTCTCTCCACCCGCAACTCGATGGCTCCGTGGCTGGGCTATCAACAGGTCACTCGTGGCTCGGTCGGGAGACCGGCCACAGCGGGGGGGCTGGACACGCCGGTGCAATCCGGCGACCGGCTGGGGCTGTTCGCCCGCGACATGGGACTGCTGGTGGTCTGATGTACGACAATCTCAATATACACAAATGAAAGGAGACGAAGAAGATGAGCATGTTTTGTTTTCAATGTCAGGAAACGGCCAAGAACCAGGGCTGCACGGTGCGCGGTGTCTGTGGCAAGGATGCCGACGTGGCGAACCTCCAGGATCTGCTGATCTGGCTCCTGAAAGGCATTTCTTTCTACGGAGTCAGGGCCAGGGAACTGGGGATCTCCGACCCGGAGACGGACCTGTTCGTGGCCCAGGCGCTCTTCGCCACGATCACCAATGCGAACTTTGATCCTGAGCGGTTCGTCGCGCTGGCGAAAAGGGCGTTGGTGTTGCGTGATGGGCTCAAAGGACGATTTCAGGCGCACGGACAGGCCGTGGAGACGTCAGAACCCTTGCCGGACGTAGCGACCTGGGTCCCCGAAAAGGGGGATACGGACGAGTTGGTCCAAAAGGGCGCGACCGTCGGCGTTATGTCCAATCCCGATCTGGACGAGGACGTTCGCTCGCTGCGAGAGTTGTTGACCTACGGTCTCAAGGGGCTCGCCGCTTACGCGGATCACGCCTACGTCTTGGAGCACTATAACGAAACTTTGTTGGCCTTCTTGCAGGAGGCCCTGCTTGCCACGACGGACGAGGGGGCATCGGCGGATGACCTGGTAGGGCTAGTGCTCAAATGCGGCGAGATGGGCGTCCAGGCGATGGCCTTGCTGGACCAGGCCAATACGTCTACTTATGGCAATCCCGAACCAACCCAGGTCAATATCGGTGTGAAGGAAGGCCCAGCCATCCTCATCAGCGGCCACGACCTGCGCGACCTGGACGAACTGCTCCAGCAGACCGAAGGCACCGGCGTGAACGTCTACACTCATGGTGAGATGTTGCCTGCCAATGCCTATCCTGCGTTCAAGAAGTATCCTCACTTTGTGGGCAACTACGGCGGTTCCTGGTGGCATCAGCAAACAGAGTTCGAGAAATTCGGCGGCGCAATTTTGATGACCACTAACTGTATCATCAAACCCAGAGAGAGTTACTGGGACCGGATTTTCACCACTGGTATGACCGGGTGGCCCGGCGTTGTGCACATCCCTGATCGTCAGGATGGTAAGCAGAAGGACTTTGGCCCGGTCATTGCCAAGGCACTGGAATCGGGTAGCCCGCAGGAACTGGAGCACGGAACCATCCCCATTGGCTTCGCGCACGGGGCTGTGTTGAGCGTGGCCGACAAAGTCGTGGAGGCTGTCAAGAGCGGGGCCATCAAACGTTTCGTCGTGATGGCCGGCTGCGACGGGCGGCACAAGACGCGGCAGTACTACACCGAGATAGCCGAGAGCCTGCCCCACGACATGGTCATCCTGACGGCCGGCTGCGCCAAGTATCGCTACAACAAACTGGATTTAGGCGACATCGGCGGCATCCCGCGTATTCTGGATGCCGGACAGTGCAATGACTCGTATTCGCTGGTTGTGATCGCCCAGAAACTGGCCGAGGCGTTCGGCCTGGACGACATCAACGACCTGCCGATCTCGTATGACATTGCCTGGTACGAGCAAAAAGCGGTGATCGTGCTGCTGGCGTTGCTCTCCCTGGGCGTGAAAAACATCCGCCTGGGGCCGACGCTGCCAGCGTTCGTCTCTTCTAACGTCCTGAATGTCCTGGTCGAGAAATTCGACATCAAGCCCAACACCACTGTCGAAGAGGATTTGGCCGCCATCATTGCCGGCAAGTAGGACAATGTTTGCAGGCTGAGTAAGAGAAACCGGGTTTTTTCTGAAAAACCCGGTTTCTGTCCCCGCACACATAAGGAGTGAACGAGATGCGCATTTTGGCGATCATCACCGGCGAATACGGGCAACGGCACGTGAACAACATCCGCACCCACGGTCCATCCGACTGGCAGATTGAAGTGTGGCAGGCCCCTTTGGTCTTGCCGCCTATCGTGGATTACCCGGAGGACTACCTGCCCGAGTCACTGCCGCCCGCCGATCTGCTCCTGGCCTTCGGCGAGCACAAGGGTGTGGCAGAGTTGGTCGTGGAGGCGGCCAAGATGGCGGGGGCCAAGGCTGTCATCGCCCCGGTAGATCGAGAAGAATGGCTGCCCCGGGGGTTGGCCCGGCAACTGCGGGGCTGGCTGGACGACATCGGCGTGGTCTGCGTCACCCCCAAGCCGCTCTGCTCGTTGACCGAGACCCATTACAACGTCCGCCGCCACCGGCAGGAGTACGACGATCCGCTCATCGCCGAGTTTGCCCGGTACTTCGGCCGGCCTGGGTTCCGCATCACTGTGGACCCCGACATGCGAACCATCACTGAGGTCGAGGTTACGCGGGACGCCGTCTGCGGCTGCGCCCGTCACGTGGCCCAGGAGTTGGTGGGGGTTTCCGCAAACGACGCGGAACAAGAGGCGGGTCTGCTGCACCACCATTACCCTTGCCTGGCCGGAATGGTCAAGGACCCCGATTTCAACGACACGCTGATGCACGTCTCCGGGAACATCCTCAAGGATCAGATAGGAGAGCAGGTAAAGCCATACAAGGAAGTAGTCTACGTCGTGCCCGGAAGGCTGAGTGAGGGATAAGCAATGGGAAGACTCCCCTGCTCGACCATTTCTACTCCCCCAAATCCTCCGCGATCGCGTGAAACTGCTCCAGCGCTGCCTCCAGGTCATCCACGATCTCCACTGCCAGCACGTCGGGATCGGGGAGGTTGGCGGTCTCCTCCAACGACTCGTCCCGCAGCCAGAAGATGTCGAGATTGACCTTGTCGCGCGCCATCAACTCCTCGTAGGAGAAGGCACGCCAGCGGCCCTCCGGCGACTCCTCTCTCTTCTCCACTCTCTCCTCTGACCAGGTGGGCGCGCGCTCGTACCGGTTGGCCGGGTTGTAGCAGGCGACGAACTCGTCCAGGTCGGCGCGGGTGAGTGGGTTCTGCTTGAGCGTGAAACCCATGTTCGTCCGCAGATCGTAGATCCACAGCGTCTTGGTCCACGGGGTCGCGCTGGCGGGCTTGCGGTCGAAAAAGAGGACGTTGGCCTTGACGCCCTGGGCGTAGAAGATGCCGGTGGGCAGCCGCAGCAACGTGTGCACGTCGCACTCGTGGAGCAGTTTGCGCCGCACAGTCTCGCCCGCACCGCCTTCGAAGAGGACATTATCGGGCACGACGACCGCCGCGCGGCCGTTGATCTTGAGGATCGTCTTGACGTGCTGCACGAAGTTGAGTTGCTTGTTGCTGGTCGAGGTCCAGAAGTCGTCACGGACAATCGTTTGCGACTCGCGGCGGATCTCGCCCTCCTCGGTGACGTAGGTGACGCTGCTCTTCTTGCCGAAAGGTGGGTTGGTGAGCACCATGTCGAACCGCTCGCCAGGGTCGGCGGCCAGCGAATCGCCCACGTGGATGGGGCTACGCCTGCTGTCCGCGCCGCCTGCGGTGAGCGTAGTCGAACCGATGCCGCGCAGGTAGAGGTTCATCACGCACAGCCGCGCGGTATTGTCCACGATCTCCCAGCCGTGCAGAGTTTCGTGGTTGAGGTGCTGCCACTGGTCGCGGTCGAGCGGGCCGTGGTGCGCGGCGATATAGTCGTGGGCGGCGATGAGGAAGCCGCCGGTGCCGCAGGCCGGATCGGCGATGGTCTGGCCGGGCCGCGGGGCCATCACGTCCACCATCGCCCGGATGAGCGGGCGCGGCGTAAAGTACTGCCCCGCGCCCGACTTGATGTCCTGCGCGTTTTTCTCCAGCAACCCCTCGTAGATCTCGCCCTTGACATCAATGCCCAAGCCCACCCAGGTCTCGCCTTCGATCAGGTTGATCAGTCGGCGCAGTTTGGCCGGGTCCTGGATGCGGTTCTGCGCCTTGCGGAAGATGACGGGGATGAGACCCGACCCCCGGCCCAGTTCGGCCAGGATTGTGCGATAGTGCCGCTCCAGTTCGTCCCCTTCCAGCCCGCGCAGGCTGGCCCAACTGTACTCCGGCGGGATGGCACTGGCCTTACCGAACTCCCGTTCCTGCTCGTCGGCCATCTTGAGGAAGAGCAGGTAGGTAAGTTGTTCGACGTAGTCGCCGTACGAGACGCCATCGTCGCGCAGGACGTTGCAGTAGTTCCAGAGGCGTTGTACGATGGTGGCGGATTCAGTTGGCATAGATCGTTTATCCTCGATTGAATGGATTAGCCGGGGCGTTGGGATGCAATTGGTCGTCTTCCCAACTCGCCGGGTTGTTCTCGATGTACCGGTAGATGCGTCGGTACGCGGTTTCATTGCGGATGATGTGTTCCCAATAATTTCGTTGCCAGAACCGCGCGCCGGATGTGTCACGCATTTGGTTGATGTGTTTGGTGGACACGGTTTTGAACGCGCCAACCAACCGTCCCAACGGTTTGCGTTTGGTCGTGGGGGCGGTGGCTGTACGGGCGGTTCGCGAACCGCCCGTACCGGGGGCCATTCGCGAACCGCCCGTACCAGGGGCCATTCGCGAACCGCCCGTACCGGGGGCCATTCGCGAACCGCCCGTACCGGGGGCCATTCGCGAACCGCCCGTACCGG
>CAYLPU010000055.1:9452-10616 GCA_964385635.1 uncultured Anaerolineales bacterium | reverse complement strand
GGGCCATTCGCGAACCGCCCGTACCAGGGGCCGTTCGCGTCGTGGGGGCCGTTCGCGTCGTAGGGGCCGTTCGCGAACGGCCCCTACGGTGGTCGTCGTGGATGGTGATGATCGCATGGGTGTGGTTGGGCATCACGACCCACGCATCCACCGTAACGTATGAATATTGCTTCCCCAACCATGCCCACGATTCGGCGGCGATTCGTCCCCAATCAGACAATTGCATTTCGCCATCCATCACCTCGCCCAGAACGCATTCCCGGTCCTGGACGCAGATGGTGACGAAATACGACCCTGGCGATGTATAATCGTATCCCTTCAGGCGAATGGACCGTCGGTGATGTTTGGCTGGATTGTATTTCATCGTCTCTCCTGGTTCAGAGCCGTTCAGGGTCGTTCAGGGCCGTTCAGGGCCGTTCACGAACGGCCCCTACGCGCCTATATGGATTGTGGGATTACACCGGATACGCCCCCAGGCCTGCGCGCATCGCGCCTACGACGGTACCATCCACGTGTCCTTCACCTGGGAAAAGCCATTCCTCCGGGTCATACCGCTCGTTGCTGTACTTGAAGATGGCAAAGTCCCAATTGTCCATCGCCCCGTTGTACTTCAACCGGCAGACGTGGCAGACGCGCCCCCAATCGTTTCTGTCCAGGTATAGGTAGTGCCCTCTGTAGCGTGTTATGTAGAAACAGTGCGGCGAACCTCCCAGTTCTTCTTTGTTGAACTGCTCCACGATTGCGTCCACCTGCGCTCGGGCTTCATCTGGAATCTTCTTCTTGGCCATACGCTTTCCCCTTGTTGATGTGCTTGCAAAACAGGGCTATCTATCCCACGGTCCCGGCACGGCCTGTGGCTCGCATGCCACTTCCTCTACCTCCGTCTGCGGGGCATTGCGGTCCAGGATAACAATCAACGCTGTGTACGCCTGCCCCTGCACGATCCCGTACCTATCCTCCAGCCGCGCCAGCAACCTCTCCACCGCCCGCGCGTCGCCCAGTCCACCCAGGGCCGACGCCGCCCTCCACCGCACTCTCCAGTCCTCATCCTCCAGCCGCGCCAGCAACCCCTCCACCGCCCGCGCGTCGCCCAGTCCACCCAGGGCCGACGCCGCACTCCCCCGCACGCTCCCGTCCTCATCCTCCAGCCGCGCCAGCAACCCC
>CAYLPU010000055.1:0-9352 GCA_964385635.1 uncultured Anaerolineales bacterium | reverse complement strand
CCTCCAGCCGCGCCAGCAACCCCTCCACCGCCCGCGCGTCGCCAATACGACCCAGCGCCGCCGCCGCCCTCCCCCGCACGCTCCCGGCCTCATCCTCCAGCCGCGCCAGCAACCCCTCCACCGCCCGCACGTCGCCAATACGACCCAGCGCCGCCGCCGCCCTCCCCCGCACGCTCCCGGCCTCATCCTCCAGCCGCGCCAGCAACCTTTCCAACACGTGCTGGCCATGGGCTGTCCCGCGCATCACGCGGAAGATGGCAACAATCGGTTCGCCCACATCCAGTTCCAGCGCTAGCCTCAGCAGGTTATCCAGCACGTAAGACGCGGCCGGGGGCTGCACGCGCAAGTCATCAGCCAGGCACTCACCCGCTAGTAGCAGATCGCGGTGCAGATGCTCCTCGTAGTCGCTGTCCAAGGTCAGGATATCGCCCAGCAACCGTGTGGCGCGCTCGGCGCGGTCGTTATCGCGCAACCCCACGTCACCCGCCATCAGCAGTACTACCTCACGCCAGCGGGGCACGTGGGCATACTGGCGCAGGAATACCCGCCGCGTTTCAGTGTCCTCCAGCCCCTCCCACAACCCGGCCAGGTAGCGGGCGGTGAAGTACTCGGCGAAAGTGAGGTGCAGGAAGCCGAACACCCGCCGCCCGCGCTCGTCGTACCCCCGCTCGCGAAAGATGCCGCTGCGCTCGCTGATCTGCTCCAGAAATTCGACAGCGTAGACGTTCGCTGTGCGCTCATCCACGCCGTCCACGCGGCAGATGGCGTCGCTGAGGATGAGCAGCAGATCGTCTTCGGCGATGTCGCCGCCGGAGCGGGTGGCAAAGATGCGGTAGGCCACGGGGCTAAGCAAGCGGACCACCCGCTCGGTGTTCAGCACCACCCCTTGCCGCCGGTAGGGCCAGCTCTCGATGAGCGTCTCGGCGGCGTGAGCGTAGAGTTCCACCCTCCGGTTGGGCAACTTGCGCCCGCGCCAGTTCACCAGCGCGATGATGGTCAGCAGGAGCGGGTTCTCGGCCAGCCGGCGGATGCCCGGCCGCTCCTGAATGACGCGGCCCAACTCCTCGGCGCGCTCCTGCACCTCTTCACTCAACTCTGCCTCGCCAGCCTCGCGCTCAATGGCCGCATACCATTTCTCGACGAACTCGGCGATGCGCTCCGGGGGCAGCGGCTGGATGGTGTAGTGGGCAAAGTCGCCGCTCAGCCGCGCGGCCTGGTAGCCCACGATGCGGCTGGTCACCAGGAAACCGTTGCCGGGGTAATCGGCCACCAGCCGCTGGATAGCCTCGGCGACCGATTTGCGCTGGTGGGCGTCAACCACCTCGTCCAGGCCGTCCAGAAGCAGCAGCGCTTCACCAGCGTCCAGCGCGTGCTGGAAGAGCAGCGCCCACCTGGGCTCGAGGATCTCGCGGATGTAGGTGTCTGGCGTGAGCGTGCTGTCCTGGGCTTGCGCCTGCGAGAACTGCACGACGCGCACAAAGATGGGCAACCGCTCCAACACGACTTCACCGACCTCGGGCTTGCCACAAGGCTATGGTCTGGGCGATGTGGCGCAGGAGGGTGCTTTTGCCGCTGCCGGGATCGCCCAATACCACCACCCGCGGGCGGCGCAGCAGGTCGGGGATCTCCACCAGTTGTGCCGGCATCTCCCGGTGACTCCGGGCCAACATGCGCAGGGCGACCTCCGCACTCTCCGGCTCACTCTCCGGTTCCTCCATCCAATCGGGCCACTTGTCGCGGGGTTCCAGTTCGGGGCGCGCCTGCACAGGGACGAACACGTCGTCCATGCGCAGTTTCACCGTGCGGTTCTGCACCCTCGGCGCAATCCCGCCCAGGTCGAGGTACTCGAAGCGTTGGCGCAGGGAGGCCAGGTAGTCGGCGCGCATCTGCGCCAGGTCAGGCCCTCCGGCCATCGCCGCCAGGTCGGCCGGCTCAAGCAGACGCAGGCCGTGTTCCTTGGCGGCATTGCGTGCCTGCTTGCTGAAGCCCGCTGCCGAGACGATAACCCCCTCATCAACCAGCTTGAGACTGCGCAGACCATTCACTACAGCAGCAAAGTCAGCCACGATCTTGATGCCGACAGGTTTGCTGTAATCCTTGGCCTCGACGGCGATACGGTGCAGCGCGCGGTCGGCGGTCTCCATCTCGACGTAGACGTCTATCTGGTGTCCCGCCATCTCTACATCGTGCTCCACCTTCCGCGCTCCCATGGCGCGGTAGACATCTGCCACCTGTCGCTCCAGTTCCTTGCCGGTTTTTGTGGTCTTTTTCGCCATTGTGCTATCGCCCTTTGTCCTTGCTTCTTTTGTCCCGAACCATATCCAGGAATTCGGGCGTGATCTCGGTGATACCTTGCTCTTTAGCCGCTTTAACACACTCCGTGATGGCTCTGGTCAGAAAAACGCGGGGCACTTTGACCAGTTTGGTGTAGGCTTCCTCTTGCCACTTTACATCTGGGTCAATCCGCTGCGCGGCGAACTTGACCGCATCCGCCGTCACTCCCTTTTCCTGGGGAATCGGCACCTTATAGGGACGCGCCCCCTTAGTCAACCAGAAGTAGGCATTGTCGCGGAACCCATAGTCAATGGGCAAACGGGGAAAGCCTTTCCCCGTGAACAGGCAGTCGCGCCATCGTTCTTTCATCACGATCTTGTCCACGCGCAACACAAAGCGGGATTCCAGGCTTTCTGGGTCGTGTTTCAGCGGATAGCGCCGATTCCAGGTACATTCAAGGACTTGAATGGCCTCTTGTACGATTTCGGGATACTGGACGCCCGGCTGGCGTTCTTCCGCGGTCCGGGTGGAAGGCAGCAACGTGAAGATGCTGTTCTTCATCTTCTCTTCTGTCGTCTCGCCTGGATAACCCAGCATGACACAGTTGCGGGTGTACTTTTTGTCATCGGGGATAAAGTTGATAGCACACACGCCGGTGCGTTGGATATTGAGGCTGGTGTTGCTGTCTCCCCGGCTGATCAGGAGCATGGAATGTTCTCCGGTAACGATGTACGGAAAGCAAAGCGAGTAGGGGCCAAGGTTCGTCTGCCCCGTCTCTGCAACTGTGCTCACCAGGACTACCGGCATGGGGAAGAAACTTGACGTTTGATAGAAATTGTCCAGAATTCTGACATCTACGAACTCATCTTTCACCGCAAGTCTCCTATGGATGGCTATTGTAATCGGCTCATTACACAGTTGGCAACCGCATCTGTTTCGCTTTCTGCTTTCCCCTGGCGGGCGTCCGGGCCTCCCGCTGCGCACGGATGCGCTCCAACAATACCAACGCCGGTTCGTCGTCCGGGTGCTGGGGCACAAGGCGGCCCTCGAACGCCTGCTTGAGCACGGCCTGCCGCAGCCGGGCGCGTAACGTCTGGGGCTGCTCCGCCCACTCGGCCAGTCTCTCCGGGCGGTGGAAGGTGAACACACGGCGGCTGCGCGGGTCGGGGTCGCGTATGTCGGTGAAGAAGGTCTCCACGCCGGTGGACTGGTAGAGGAAGGGTAGGGGGGAGTGCCAGGTCTTGGACTTGAGCAGTGGCGGCAGTCCCTCGCTGTACCTGGCGGTTTGCGCTTCGACGCCGCTTAGTGTCATGCCCGCGGGCTTGGCCTCGACCACGCCGATGGGCCGCCTATCCACGAAGAGCATATAGTCGGCCAGGCCGGTGGTGAGGGGGAACTCCTCCACGGCGATGCCGCGGGCCGCGCCCAGGTTGGCCCCGTCGCGGCTCTGGACGGCCCAGCCGGCGGCTTCGAGTTGCCGGTTTATGTCTCGTCGGGCTTTCTCCTCAGGCTTCATTGCGTCTTTCCTTTACGTGAATGTACCACAGTGTCAATTATAGTCATTTGCCAGATGAACACAAACGGTACATCGCGCGCCCTTCTACGGCCACCAGCGGCCGACATCCTGGATGGCGCGGCGGGTTTTGGCGACGGCGTTTCTCCCGCCCGGCTTGACAGTGTTGGCGCCATTTTTTGTTCCTCGGTAACTGCTCAGCCAGTCATGAATAGAACACGGATCAACGCGGATCATACGGATGTACGCAGATAAAGATAAAAAATCTGTGAAAATCCGTTTCATCTGTGTGTATCCGTGTGCTATTTGTGCCTGTTTTGGGAAGAGCCTGAGCAGTTACGTTCCTCCTTAACTCCAGGCAGTTTGCCTGTAAAGGGTATCTCTGCTATAGTAGGCAGAAAGGCGGCTCGCATGGATCGCGCAACTGAAGAACGCATCGCTCAGCACTACCGGGAATTGACCGAATACTTTGACCGCTGGGAGAAGACTAAGGAACTGGTTGACCAACTTATTGATCTGATTCTCAACTATCGCCAAAGTGGTCACCCCGGCGGGTCACGTTCCAAGGTTCAAGCCTTGATCGTCACACTCCTCAGCGGCGTCATGCGTTGGGACATCCGCCATCCCGAAAAACGATTCGGCGACCGGTTTATCCTGGCGGGCGGCCACACCATCCCCCTCGTTTACTGCACGCTGGCTGTACTCAACGAAACAATGCGCATCAAATACCAGCAGACTGGCGACGAGCGTTACTATGTTCCCAGGCCTGAAGAGCGCGCGTTATACTGGGAGGACTTGCTGAACTTTCGGCGTCGTGGCGGGCTATCGGGACACGCCGAAATGGAAGGTAAGACACTGTTCCTCAAGTTCAATACTGGGCCATCGGGACACGGCAGCCCGGCGGCGGCCGGCATAGCGCTGGCGCTGAAGCGAGCGGGCGCTGAGGGTGTGAGGGTGTTTTCTTTCGAGGGCGAGGCCGGCCTGACGCCCGGCGCTAATCACGAGACGATGAACTCGGCCTGGGGGCTGGCGCTGGACAACCTGTATTATGTGGTGGACTGGAATGACTTTGGCATTGACGATCACCCGGTCAGCAGCGTCGTGTACGGCACGCCCACCGACTGGTTCGCCTCGCACGGCTGGCGCGTGTTCGGCGCGGAGTTCGGCAGTGAATGGGGGCCTGTGACGCAGGCCATCCTGGCCATGGTGCTGGGCGAAAACCTCAATCGTGTTCCCAGCGTGGCCTGGCTCAAGACGCGCAAAGGACGCGACTACCTCAAGTATGACAACCTGGCGCACGGCGCGCCGCACAAGATGAACTGCGAGACGTTTTGGGAGACCAAGCGCCCATTCGCCGAAAAGTACGGTGTGGAGTTTGTCAACTTTGGCGGCTGCGCGCCCGACGATCCGGCCGAACTGCGCGCGGAGTTCGAAGCCAATCTGAAAGCCGTGATGGACGTGCTGCACCGCGATCAGGCACTGGTAGATTACCTGGCCGATACGCTGGTCGCGTTGGGCGATAGTGTGCCTGAGGAGATTCACACATTCCGCCTGGGCAAGCGCGGCAATCCCTTCCAAGACGAGCGGTTGTATGACTATAACAATTACCCGGCCGACCTGTACGTCAAGCCGGGCGTGTCCGTCGCCAACCGCGCGGCCCTGGCCAGGTGGGGAGCGTGGGTCAATGCGTTTGGCGCGAAAGAATACGATCGGCCATTGTTTATTGCCTGTTCTGCCGATCTGGCCGACTCGACAAGAATCAGTGGCTTTGCCAAAGGCTACGACGATTTCACAGGGTACGGGTGGTATGAACGCTACGGCACTTCGGAAGGTGTGTTGTTGCCACAAGAGATCACCGAGTTTGCTAACGCCGGCATCCTGGTGGGTATGGCGACAGTGAACTTCGCACCCAACCCAGAGGAAATCTTTGACGGCTTCTGGGGCGCGTGCTCTACGTATGGATCGTTCTCGTATCTCAAGTATGGCATGTTTCGCCTGTTCAGCCAGCTTGCCCAGGACTGCCAGTGGAAAGTAGGCAAGGTGATCTGGGTGGCCGGTCACTCTGGCCCGGAGACTGCCGATGACAGTCGCACGCACTTTGGTATCTTTGCGCCCGGCGTAACACAACTCTTCCCCGAAGGACAGATCATCAATCTGCATCCGTGGGAGTACAACGAAGTGCCGGTGCTCCTGGGCGCAGCGCTGAGGCAAGACGTGCCGATTATCGCGCTGCACTTGACTCGCCCGCCCATTACAATCCCGGACCGCGAAAGGCTGGGCATACCAGCGCATTTTGAGGCAGCCCGCGGGGCGTACGTGGTGCGCGACTACTGCCCCGGCCGACCTCGCGGCGGCACGGTGATCGTACAGGGTACCAGTGCTATGGTCAGCGTGACCAAGATTCTGCCGGAACTGGACAGGCGGGATTTGAACGTGAAGATCGTCTGCGCGACCAGCCCACAACTATTCGCACTTCAGCCGGAAGAGTATCGCCAGCAGGTACTGTCGCCTGGCGACCGCGCCGATTTGACCATTGTTACCACGCAGGCACGCTGGTTGATGCACGACTGGTTGTTCAACAGAGTGGCCGAGGAATACGCCCTATCAGCCGACTGGGATAATTGCTGGCGCTCCGGTGGTACGTTGGACGAGGTGATTGAGGAAGCGCACCTATCACCTCGTTGGGTGATGAGAGGCATTGAGCGGTTTGTGCGCGACAGGAACGTTCGTCTGGGTCGGCTCCAGGCTGAGCTTGACGCAGCTCACGGTGGCCGTTGCACAAGTGTATGAGGCAAGAGACGCACGATTCAGGCTGGCAGGACTGTATCAGATGAAGAGTGTGATCGCCGAATCTCGCGCTTCCTGGATATAGGTCCCCACCGCGCCGTATTCGTCAATCCAGTCCTCGCGCAGGTCCTCCCGGCGGAGGCCCATAATCTCCATCGTCATCTCGCAGGCGATGATCTTGCCGCCTAGTTCTTTGAAGTCGGCCATCAACTTCTCCAGCGGCGCTACGTTGGCCTTCTTCATCCGCTGCTTGATCATCCACTTGCCCAGCCCCAACATGTGCATCTTGGAAAGAGGCCCCTTTTCCAGTCCGCCCTTTTGCAGCCGCTGGAGTCCCCAGAAGGTGAAGTAGATAGAGACTTCCATACCCATCGCCAGCGCGCCGTTGCCGATGATCAGCGCGCTGTACACTTTGTCCATATCGCCGCTGTGCAGGATGATGGTCACCTTATCCGTCATTGCTTTGTCCTCCTCTCTGCCAGTGGCTGAAAGCCACCGGCTCAGCAGATGGAAGCCCGCTGCGCGGGCTGGATAGCCCGATAGGGAATGTGCGCTCGTGGAGATAAGGCATTATCTCCTGCAGGGCGTCGTCACCGAGCCCGGCAAAGAGCGGCAGTTGGGCCAGGGCCTGAACTGTGATAGCCATCAGCAGCCCATCAGTTAATGCGTCGCACACGCAATGCATGGGTCGAAGGCGCGCACGACCCGTCCCACGGCGCGCTCCAGTTCCATGTCTACCCGCTCGGCGGTGATGTAGCGCTTGGCCGCGACCCTCAGCGCCCGCTCAATAGCCAGCGCGTTGTGTACTGTGGGGATGATGAACTCAGCCTGGGCGATGAGGCCGTTCTCAATGCGGTAATGGTGGATCAGGGGGCCACGCGGCGCTTCGACCAGACCGTAGCCTTCCCCGTCGCGCGGGGTGTAGGGGACAGCGGTGTCTTCGTGGTCTAGCGGATTGGCCAGGATCTCCATCGCCCGTTCCAGCGCGTGGACTAACTCGACGCCTCGTGCCAGGTCGAACAGCATGATCGCGTGCGCCGGCTGCCCAAACGTTTCGTGGAAGCGCGCCAGATACTCGTCGGCGCGCGGGGTACCCATACAGTGCGCCATGTTGATGCGCGCCAGGCTGTTGGCCCGCATCACCTCTCCCCCATAACTGGTCTGGCCGGCGTAACTGTAGTCGGTCTCTTGATAGGTGAGGTGGGCGCGGAAGTCACGGGCGGGGAAGCGGGCGCGTACGACACCTTTGGGACACATCACGCGGATGACGTCACCATAATAGTTGGGGCGGCAGTCGGCGACGGCGGCGATGTAGCAAGCCGGCGCATCGTCGCCCCAGGTGCCGATGCGTTCACCCATCGCCAGCGACATCTCCCAGTACAGGTCGAATAACTCGCAGGCGATGGGCAACACCTCGGCCAGTTCGGCGCGCATCGTGGCGGCCTGCTCTGGGCCGACGCCGCTCGTCACCCCGCCGATGACGGCTTTGACGGGGTGGATGAACTGCCCGCCCGCCGTCGTGATCAGATCGGTGCCCGCCTTGCGCACCTTTAGTGCCCGCATGGCGATTCCGGCGTTGTCCTGCTCTGACGTTTCCCCCCCAGTGGGGGGGATCTGGAAGATACTGGCGACGCCAGTCCGGTCCGGCATGGTGAAGATGAACAGCGATGTGGCCTGGTTCTGGACGATTTGGCCGAGCAACAGCAGTTCGCGGATCCTGAGCGCCAGCGGGGGCGGCGTGACGCCGTAGGCATCCTCCAGTGCTTTGACGGCCGCGACGTGGTGTGCCGTCGAGCAGACGCCACAGATGCGTGGCGTGATCACCGGCATCTGCTCCGCTGGCGTACCCTGCACGAAGTACTCGAAGCCACGGAACTCCATCGCCTGGAAACGGGCGGAGATGACCTCCCCGGCCTGCACTTCGATGACAACCTGGGCGTGCCCTTCGATGCGGCTGAGCGGAAAGGTTAAGGTTGGCATCTCACAACACCTTCTCTTTCGGCCTGGGCGCCCTCCCTTCATCCCCCCCACTGGGGGGGGCGTAGTCGGCGAACTGGAACAGGAAGAGCGCAAGTTGCGGGGAACGCAGCGCTGCCTCGATCTCCTCAGGCGGGATGTCGGTCATCGCGGCGAAGACGCGCTGGATGCTGGCGAACCACTTGCTCGACTCCTTTTCGATAAAGGCATCCGACGGCCCGCGGCAGCCCACGCATGGATGCCCGGCGCGGGTGCAGGGTGCCCGGCAGCCGCCGCGGGTCGAGGAGCCGACGCAGAGATAACCCTGGTTGATGAGGCAGATGTCGGGCAGAACCTCTCCCTGCTGGAAGCCGAGCAGGTGGGCGGGGCGTTTATCCTTGCCACCGCGAGTACTCCACTGCGAGAGTACTCTCGTGGCAGGCGTGGCGGTGAGTTTCTTGCGCCCGCACTCCTGGCAGACGGTCTTGCTCGCTTTGAAGTCGGGAAGGTTGAAGAGCACGGCCATGAAGAGTTCCGGCGTCGGCGGGCAGCCAGGCAGGTAGCGGTCAATGGTCACCACGCTGTCCACGGGACGGATCCTGGGCAGCAGGTGCGGCAGGTGACGCCGCTCCGCCTGGGCCAGAAAGAGCGCACGCACCTCGTCACGGTCGCCCAGGTTGGCCACGCCGCCGGAGATGGCGCAGGTCCCGACGGCCACCACCTGCCGCGCGCGCTGGACGGCCCGGCGCAGGTTGTACAGGTCCTCGTCGGTGCGCACGCCGCCGCTCACCAGCAGCACGTCCACCTCCGGCACGTCGTAGG
>CAYLPU010000054.1:0-33364 GCA_964385635.1 uncultured Anaerolineales bacterium | reverse complement strand
AGCGGCTGCCCCGGTCAGGAACACTCTCGACCCATACACGGCCACCGTGCAGTTCCACCAACCCCTTGACGATAGAGAGGCCCAGCCCCATGCCGCCGTGCTGGCGGGTCAAATGGTCCTCAACCTGGTAGAAGCGGTCGTAGATTCGTTCCAACTCCTGCGGCAGAATCCCGACGCCAGTGTCGGTCACCGTCATCTCCACCGAGTCGCCCACACAGCGCACCGCCACGCGCACCTGCCCGCCGGGAGGGGTGAATTTGACCGCGTTAGAGAGGAGGTTGTCCAACACCACGCGCATCTTCTCCCTATCCGCCCAAACACATACCTCCTCATCCGGCAGATCAGCCCCCAGCACCAACTCGTTCGTCTCTGCGATAGCGCTATAGGCATCACACGCCTCCTGCACCTCGGCCCGCAGGTCAAACTGAGTGGGTGCCAGCTCCATTTGCCCAGTCTCCAGGTAACGCAGATTGAGCATCGTCTCGATGATGCGATTGAGACCCATAGCAGCCCGCAGTACGGCATCCAGTTGCGACCCAGCCTCTTCTCCCATCTGTTCCCGGAGCATAACAGCGTAGAGCAGGATCACGCTCAGCGGGGTGCGCAGTTCGTGCGAGGCGATGGCGATGAAATCCGACTTCAGCCGATCCAGTTCCCCCAACCGATCGTAGGCCTTCTGCAACGCCCCCACCAGCCGCGCGTTTTCGATAGCCACCGCTGCCTGGGCAGCCAGGTCCATCAACGTGTCCACATCCTCCTGGGAAAACCCCCTGTCACCTCGCTTGTTCACTGCCTCCAACACACCGATGCAGTCCTTCTTGATCTGCAGCGGAACCGCCAGCAGCGACCGGACCTCCAGTCCAATCTGCTGCCCGACCTCCCCGTAGTGACGGGGGTCGGCCCGGGTGTCGGGGACGATCAACGGTTCCTCGGACGTCAGGACTGTGCCAGCGATAGAACCCTCAATAGGCACCGGGATGTCGGCGAGTTGCCCGGACTGGTCGCCGGACGCTGTGCAGAAGCGCAACTCACCGGTGCGTGTATCCCGCAAGAGGATGGACCCTCCCTCGCTACCCGTCAACTCCGCCGCCATAGCAACGATTTTCCTCAGGAGCGGGTCCAACGCCACCGTAGAGGTCAGTTCGCGGCTGATCTCCAGGATCCTCTCCAGCCGTCGCAGCCGGACTTCCGCCTTGCTCATTTTTCAGCCTCCACTTCTGTCATACAGACCGCGATTGCGGCCTCCGCCTCCAACCCGTCTGCCCCAGGCCTCCACCAGCCCAGGAACTCGACGTTCCCGGCTGGCCCACGCAGAGGGGAGGGCATCAAGCCACACAGGCCCAGCCCCAAACCGGCTGCTCCGCCCAGTACCCGCTCCAGCACGCGCTGGTGCACCTCGGGATCGCGCACCACCCCACCCTTCCCGACCTCTCGCCGCCCCGCCTCGAACTGAGGTTTGATCAGCGCCACCACTTGACCACCTGGCCTGAGCCAGCGCACCACCGCTGGCAAGATCAGCCCAAGTGAGATAAACGACACGTCCGCAGTGGCCAGGTCCACCGGCTCCGGCAAACTCTCCAGGTAGCGAGCGTTGGTACGCTCCATCACCACCACGCGGGGGTCGTTCCGCAGCCGCCAGTCCAACTGGCCGTAACCTACATCAATGGCGTAGACACGGCACGCGCCGTGCTGGAGCAGGCAATCGGTGAAACCGCCAGTGGAGGCCCCCACGTCGGCCGCCACCACACCGGCCACGTCCAGCCCGAAGCGCACCAGTGCCGCCTCCAGTTTCTTCCCACCCCGGCCCACAAAACGCGGGCGGGCCTGCAGCGTGATAGCAGCATCCGTCGCCACCTGAGTGCCGGGTTTGTCGGCCACCTGGCCCGCCACGCGCACCAAGCCAGCGCGGATCGACCGCTGCGCCTGCGTCCGGCTCTCCGCCAGCCCCCGCTCGACCAACAGGACATCCAACCGTTCCCTTCGCCGCCTTCTTGTCATCCCACCCCTATCATACCGCAAGAATGAAACAGAGGCAAGACGAGGGGGAGCAAAGCCGCCCTAACCCTTGCGGTTAGGGCAGTCATTCCACAGTTGCTCGCAAGGACCCATCGTCATCACCGCCCGCTCCACTTCCAAGCCATCCGATAAGCAGCAAGAAAGGGCCAGCAGAGGTGGGATGCTGGCCCTCATATGCACAACACCAAGGGGATTTCGAGCGGTTATTTGAGCAGGGTTTCTATTACCTGCTCCACTTGACCCACCGTCTCGACAGGATACACCTTGAAACGGGCAAATGGGACATATTGTTGTAGGGTGACGGCAACCTCCACCTCAGTCCCTTCGTGGATAACATATCCCTTGTTTTCGCCAACAAATACTCCCAACACAACATCGCCCCAACCGTTCAGGTCGGGGCGGTCGTTTCACCGTCACTCACAGCGCCACCGCGCTCGCTCTCAGTTCTCGCTAATCCACAGCGCCGCCCTATCATCCCCGATGCGCTCGCTGGCGCTCAGTATCTCCTCTGCCACCCAAGCGGGCGCAGCCTCCACGATTGCCCGCAGACGCCGTTTGTAGGCTGCCTAGAGCAACCCGGCCAGCGTTCGTTCAAACGGGCCTGTGGGCTCGATAGTGCCCAGTGCCTCAATGGCCCGCACAAGGGCGCGGCCCCCTGGGCTATGATGCGGTCGGCAAGGGCGGTATCGCTCATCATGTCCACCTCTGTTGACTTAGCTCACAGCGCCACAGGTTGAGGCACCATGCCGCGTCGTCCTCGTCCAGGATCGCCCGCCAGATGAAGTCACGCCCAGCCTTGCGCGTGAAGTAGAGAGATTAGGTGCTTTCTTACCCTTTCGATACCTGTTCGTTACCCTCACCTGATATGATGACAATACTGGTATCGTAGAGTCGTATGTTCTAAACAACCCTGCGGTGTGCGTGATAGCCGTTATTGCGTTCTGGATCAACACTTAAAAACGGGGGCTGTCTCTTCAGAGAGGAATGCGATAGCCTACGGGCAAGGCAGACCACTGAGCAGGCTCCCAATTGTGAGAGCAGGTCCAACACATATCGGCACACGGCCCGGCGGGGTTCGTTTTGATGTTAGACGGCTTCTCTTTCTCTCCTCCTTTTAGTGAGGGCCGGGGTATGGCGATCCCGGCTCTCCGTGCGTCTAGGGCCATCACAACGTAGACGCAGCCGGCCCCAAGCCGCCGATCACCGCACCCATGCTCAGTTCTCGCTCAACAACACCGCCCTATCATCCCCGATGCGTCCGCTGGCGCTCAGTATCTCCCGACTCACCCTTGACGGCGCAGCCTACACAATTACCCCCAACGGATGCTGAGGTTGCAAGCATCGCCATTTTGGTCTCGACCACCCGCGTCTGTGCCCTGTGTCGTGAAGTGCAGTTGGATTCTGCGGCAGAACGCTAGCCTCGACTCGGCCGCTCTGTAGCGCACAGATGCTATCCCCTGCCGCCGTTGCGCCTTGGTCATGTGCGCTGCTACGTCAGTCAACGAATTAGCATCTCTGGCGCTCTTTCGACGGCCTGAGCAGCGCTCGACACCGTGAACGACCAGGCATAAGTTTGGCCACTGACAGTGATTGAAATGGTGTAACTGGATCCCGGCGTCAGTGGTTCGCGTGGGATCAACACTATCACATCGCGGGCGTCAAGGATGCGACGTCCAAGGCTTTGATCTGAACCATCTGGATTGGTGTAACTGGTTTCATCGTACACGCAATGTTCGAGCGGTGTGCTGCCTTGCATGAGTAAACTACCCCGCCGCAAGAGGCGGGGCTTTTGCCCCGTCACTACCAAGGCCCGACTCAAAAGAGACGCCTCTGTCCAGTGTCTTCATCGCTCTGGTACTCGATGTATCGCTTGATCAGATCGGAGGTCACATGGTCACCTGCCGACCCTACGTAGTAGCCAGTAGCCCACAGCTTGCCACCCCAATGCGACCGGCGCAAGCGTGGAAACTCAGCGTACAACTCCCGCGCTGTAATACTCTTCAGCACATTCATCACCTTTGCGGGCGCATCCCGAGGCGGACAACTGACAAACAAGTGTACATGATCCGACCGCACCGTCAATGCCTCCACTTCCCAGTCCCGCGCTGCGCAAATCTCGCGCATCAATTCCTCCAGCCGCCGCGCCACATCCCCCGTCAGTACCTTGCGGCGGTACCGAGGAATCCAAACAAAGTGGTAGGCCAACCGATAGACCGTGTGAGCTCCCCGTCTTGCTTTCACGGCAGTTATTATAGCACGACACGTTCACATCACCCAAACGTCGCCTACCACTATCGTCAACCAACTGCTGTTCTCGCGTGCGGGAAACCGGCCTTCCTCCCCGCCGCAAGCGGCGGGGTTTCCGGCCGGAGGATTCCATGAACTCTATTGTAATGGGCTTTGCATATGCGATAAAGGACAATAGGGCGGGCTATGTAAATCCCGATAACTATCACCAGGAGACAGGCCACTGCTATTACTAGCATCATTACAAGGTAAGGAGCTCTTGTCTTTTTCACCTATTATCTCCTCACATTAGCTAGCACACTCTCCACCCAGGTCACGCCGCCGGCGCTGCCACCAGAAAGCAGCCGCTCCAACAAGTAAGACTGCGAAGCCTACACCCGCCCACAGCAGCCACTGCCGGGTCTGCTCCATACCGGGGATATTCTCTCCGGCATCCCCCACGAGAACGAACCCGGCCCAGTAGTAGGGCTCCGGGTGCTCAGTTCGCGTCTCCATCTGCGCCAGGCGCAGCGCCTCCGCCTTGGGCACTCCCGCTCGCAGGTGTGTGTAGAACCTCTCCATCAGCGTTGCCGTCGCTTCGTCGTCCACTGGCCACAAAGTGGTCAGCACACTGGGGGAGCCGGCACGCACGAAGGCTCGTTCCAGTCCAACCAGTTCATCCCCATCGCTCAACTCCCCTAAATGCGTCTTACAAGCACTGAGCGTCACCAAGTCGGTCTGAGACAAGTCGAGGTTGAAGACTTCGTGTGTCTCCAATCGGCCGTCCTCTTCGTCGTCCGCTTGAAGCAGGATGGCGGAGAAGAGGGGGCTAGGGGGATTGTAACTGCTGTGGGCAGCGATGTTGATCAGACCGTATTCCCCTGTCTGCGCCTTGAAGCGCCCCTCAGTGGCGTCCGGGCCGATGAAGGGCTGCGTCCCGTAGAGGGCAGCCACGGCATGTGCTTCCTCCACGGCATAGCGCAGGTGCGACGTGCCCGGCGCGTGGGGGTTGGCGAAAGCCAGGAGGGTGTCCACTTGGGGATGGCGTTTCTCGAAGATGAAGCGCAGGCTGCTGACGCTGGGGGCGTAGAAGAGGGTGTGGTCGTCCAGAAGAGTGCTATCCCCGTCGTACAGGAGGCCGAAGGGGAAGTAGTGGAGCAGGTCGTGGGGGATGATGCCCAGGCGGGACGGTCTGTCTGGATTGGCAGGGGGCAGGTATTCCTGCACCGGGGCGATGAGCCATTCGTAGAGGGCCCGGGCCGGCTCCTGCCAGGCGCCAGGCAATAGAGGTTGCGCTTTCATCTGCGCCAGGAGTGCCTCCGCCTGCCGATGCAGTTCCTCCCGACTGACAGAGATGACCTCAGCGTGGAAGGCTTCCAGACTGACGACGAAGATGACCGTTTCTTCCTTGCCAACGAAGTAGGCCACCAGGGTGACGTCGGGAGCCTGCTCCCGCAGCAGGGCTTGGGCCTCCTCCAGGATAAGGGGATTCACTCTGACCAGAGCGGCGTACTCGGGGTTGGTGAGTTGAAGTTGGGTAAGGAGGTCATCGTACTCTTGACGGCAGGTCTCCAGGTTGGCGGTGATGTGGTCAATGACCTGCTGGCTGCGTTCGTCTTCGGGCTTGGACCATTCCTCCTGGAGTTGACGCTCCAAGGCGGCCAATTCGCTGCGCAGTTGGCCCTCACGCTGGATGAGGTCGGGGTCCTCGCTGCCTTTAGGATCTACGTGCTGATTGCCCAAGATGGTGAGGAGGGTGCGGGCGCGGCTCCGCTCGGCATAGTGGAAAGCCTCAGCCTCCTGCCCCTGGGCCAGGAGCAGACGTACGGCATGGTGGTAGTAACCGGCCTTGCTGGCAGCGAAGGCGGTTTGCAACGCCTCGGTCCTGATTTCGCTGTGGATGGTCTCCAGGGCGGCGATGGCCTGAAGGATGTACTTCAGGGCCTGCTTTTCCTGCTTCTGCGCCTCGTAGATGGCGGCTGTGTTACCCAGCGTCTCCACTTCCCCTGCTCTGTCGCCGATTTCCTGCCGGATCCCCAACGCCTGCTGACAATAGTCCAACGCCTGCTCGTAGTCAGATAGGCGTTCGTAGACTACCCCGATGTTGTTCAGTGTCTGCGCCTCCTCTGCCCGGTGACCAATCTCCTGGAAAGTGGGCAGCGCCTGCTGGTAGTAGGCTAGTGCCTGCTCGTAGTTGGACAGGTGCATATACCACCCCCCGATGTTGTTGAGCGCCGTTGCCTCCCCCGCCCGGTCGCCGATCTCCTGCTGGATGTCCAGCGCTTGCTGAAAGTGGGCCAGCGCCTGCTCGTAGTCGGACAGGTGCATATACCACCCCCCGATGTTGTTGAGCGCCGTTGCCTCCCCCGCCCGGTCGCCGATCTCCTGCTGGATGTCCAGCGCCTGCTGCAAGTAGATCAGCGCCTGCTCGTAGTCGGAGAGAGCGCTGTAGACCACCCCGATGTTGTTCAGCGTTCCCGCCTCCCCATCCTGGTTGCCGATCTCTTGCACAATGTCCAGCGCCTGCTGATAGTAGATCAGCGCCTGCTCGTAGTCGGACAGATGCATATACACCGTCCCGATGTTGTTCAGCTCCGTTGCCTCCCCCGCCCGGTCGCCGATCTCTTGCACAATGTCTAGCGCCTGCTGACAGTAAGCCAGCGATTGCTCGTAGTCGGAAAGGAAGCGGTAGACTTCACCAATGTTGTTCAGCCCCGTTGCCTCCCCATCCCGGTCGCCGATCTCTTGCACAATGTCTAGCGCCTGCTGATAGTAAGCTAGCGCCTGCTCGTAGTCGGAGAGAGCGCTGTAGGCCGTCCCGATGTTGTTCAGCGTCTTCGCTTCATTACACCGATTGCCGATCTCTTGCCAGATGCGCAGTGCCTGCTCGTAGTAGGCCAGCGCCTGCTCGTGGTCTGAGAGGGAGAAGTAGACTGACCCGATGTTGTTCAGCCTTCCCGCCTCCCCATCCCGGTTGCCGATCTCTTGCGCAATGTCCAGCGCCTGCTGATAGTAAGCCAGCGCCTGCTCGTAGTTGGACAGATCGTCGTAGACTGTCCCGATGTTGTTCAGCGTATCCGCCTCTCCATCCCGATCGCCAACCTCCTGCCGTATGGGTAGCGCCTGTTGGTAGTAGTCCAACGCCTGCTCGTAGTCAGATAGGCGTTCGTAGACTGCCCCGATGTTGTTCAGAATCCTCGCTTCTTCCTCTCGGTAGCCGATCTCCTGAGAGACGACCAGTGCTTGCTGCATGTAGGTCAGCGCCTGCTCGTAGTCAGACAGGGCTTGATAGACCACCCCAATACCATTCAGCGCCGTTGTCTCTTGAGACCGGTCATCAATTTCCCGGGAAGTGGCTAGCGCTTGCTGGTGGTGGACCAGCGCCTGCTCGTAGTCGGAGAGATCGTAGTAGACCACCCCAATTCTGTTCAGCGTCCTCGCCTCCGATGTTTGGTCATTGATCTCGCGGAAAATGGTCAACCCCTGCTGCAAGTGATCCAACGCCTGCTCGTAGTCGGAGAGATCGTAGTAAGCTAGCCCAATCTCTGCCAGCGTAAGCGACTCTGCCGCCCAATCACCGATCTCCTGCTCGATTGACAATGCCTGCTGGTAGTAATCCAGCGCCTGCTCGTAGCGAGACGATTCGTGGTGGGCCACCCCGATGTTGCGCATCGTCGTCGCCTCTCCCGCCCGGTCGCCGATCTCCTGCCAGATAGATAGCGCCTGCTGATAGTGGGCCAGCGCCTGCTCGCGGTCGAAGAGGGTACTGTAGAGTACCCCAGTGCAGTTTAGTGTCGTCGCCTCCCCCGCCCGGTCGCCGAGTTCCCGCTGGATGACCAGCACCTGCTGATAGTAGGTCAGCGCCTGCTCATAGTCGGAAAGGGCCTTGTAGGCATGCCCGATACTGTTCAGTACCGCCGCCTCCCCATTCCGGTCGCCGATTTCCTGCTCAATGGGCAGTGCCTGCTGGTAGTAGACCAACGCCTGCTCATAATCAGACAGGACGCGGTAAAGAAACCCGATGTTGTTCAGCGTCGTTGCCTCTCCCTCCCTGTCACCAATCTCCTGCCAGATAGCCAATGTTTGCTCGCAGTAGTCCAACGCCTGATCATAGTCAGACAGATAGTAGTAGGCACTCCCAATGTTATTCAGCGTATCCGCCTCCCCATTCCGGTCGCCGATCTCCTGCTCAATGGGCAGTGCCTGCTGGTAGTAGACCAGCGCCTGCTCGTAGTCGGACAAGTAGCTGTAGATCCCCCCGATGTTGTACAGCGTCGTTGCCTCTTTCTCCCTGTCACCAATCTCCTGCCTGATAGCCAATGCTTGCTCGCAGTAGTCCAACGCCTGATCGTAATCGGAAAGGTTATAGTGAATCACCCCAATGTAATTCAGTGCATCCCCTTCCCCAGTCCGATCGCTTAGTTGTTGGTAAAGGAGCAATGCCTCTTGACACTTATTCAACGCTCCTTGAAAATCACGCTCATCAAAGAGGGTCCCACATTCCGCGTATGAAGTATCAGCCTCCTCCTGATTTGCTGGTGGCATGGGTGTCTGGACCGGTGGCGCAGCATGAACAGGGATACCCATTCCCAGCAGCAAGGTTGCAAGCATCAAAAGATAGAGGGCCTCTATTCTCCTCATTGGCCACCTCCCATTTTGCCTAGTGTACCTTTCACTCGCTCCACACCTTCAGCGTCACCCAGAGCCTCATACAGGTCTCGGGCTTGCTCCAGGCGGTGTTGTGCTGTTCCATCGTCTTCGTTACCCCAGTAGGCCAATCCCAGCCCGGTCAGTGTCGCGGCCTCGCCTACCTGGTCGCCCAGGGTGCGGTAACCGGCCAAGGCACGCTCGTAGGCTGTCCGCGCTTCGGTGTACAGCCCCACCTCTAAGTAGAGGTCACCTAGCCGCCGCTGGACGGCCGGGGCCTCCTCCTCGGTGGTCAGTTTCTCCAGCACGGCAATGGCATCTGCCCGCAGTCCATACGCAACGTAGATTTCTGCCTCCAAGAGACGAACAGCCGGGTCATCCAGGCCCAAGTCTTGCGCCTGCGCCACCAGTGCCTGAACGATCCCCACCCTCTCCGAGGGCAGCAGGGCGAAACTCAGATCCAGCGCCGTTTGTTCCTCCTTCGAGGAACACCCCTCGTTGTCCGTCACCGTCAAGTGGTAAGACTTGTTCGGCTTCAGGAGTGGTGCATCGTTAGGGTAGCAGAGTTCTGTGGCTATCGTCTCGGTCTGCCAATCCAGATCCTGTCCCCATACTTGAACAGTGTAAGTGATGGCCTCAGTGGCGTAGGGATACCAGCGCAGCAAGGGATGTTCCGTCTGGATGAAGGTATGACGCGGGCTGAGAACGTAAGGAATGGAGGAGAGCATCGCCGCATCCCGCTGGGGACCTACCACCAGATTCTCTCCACGTCTCAAGATTGGCTCGGCCTGGGGACAGGGCAGACCGCCGTGGTAACCAGGAGGCATCTCGGCCAAGCTCAGGTCCGCACAGACAATGAGTCCCTCAGCATCGGACCCGGCCCGCAGCAGGTCATCTCGATCCAGCGCAGTGCCGAAGGAGAGAGGCAAGTACTTCTCCCAACCGGGGCGCTTATGGCTCAGATCTCCCGTGGCTTTCACTAACAGATGCACGCCCATGTCGGGCGCGGGGGTAGTGAGAGCCAGTTGAGGCACACAGTCAACAATCAGAATCCCCAATCCCAGCAGCAGACACAAAGCAAGGTTTCGTCTCATTGTCCATTTTCCCCCAGTTGCTGCAGGTGAGTTCGTGACACCGTCGCCAATTCTTGCCCTCGAGGCGTGGTGGGATCGGCATAGCGCAGGCAGTTCTCCCAGTGCAGGAGGATCTCATCTTCTGAGTGCGCCAGCGCTTCGGCAGTCCGGGCCAGTGTGCAATGAGCGGCTGCTTCCTCCGGCGTCAGTGTCAGGGCCTCGGTCAGTGCCGTCTTCGCCTCGTGGTACCTCTTGGCTTCCAGGTATGCCCGTCCCAGGTTGGTCCACAATGCAGCGCGAACTGTGTCTTCCTGGGCCAAGTCCAGACCGGTGTAGAGGATGGGGACGGCTTGTTCTGGTTTCCCCTGCAGAATGAGAACGTATCCCAGGCCGTTGTAGGCCAAGTCGAGGGTGCGGTCGGCGGCCAGCGCCTGATTGTAGAGAGAACGGGCCTTGTCATAATCGCCGACGTCCACGTAGGCGTCGCCCAGGTTGTAGTAGCCGATGGCGTAATCGGGGTTGATGCTGACCGCCCGGGCAAAGGCCCACTGTGCACCGGTCAGATCACCGGCTTGCAGAAGGGCGTAGCCACGATTGTTGCAGGTGACAGCCAGAGCAGGTAACGCCAGGCGCAATAGGAGCGTCACGGCAAAGGCTAGGCAAGCGGCACCCAGCATCGTGTCACTCCGGTAGCGAGTCGGCAAGTGGACTTTGTCCATCAGCCAGCCGGCCAGTTCACGGCCCCGTTTCGTCAGCGGGCTGGCTGTGAGGACCAAGGCAAAGACAGTGCTGACCACGGAAAGTCCGTCCGGTCCGCTGCCCCACAGCCGCTGGATAATCTCCACCGCCAGGCTGAAGGTGACGGTCATCAGTACCCCGGTCAGGAGTGTCCAGGGCAGGCTATGCTTCTCCTCGGCCTTGGCGTGGGCTTCATCCAGCCGCCACCAGCAGCGGTCGGGCGGCGGACTGAGTGTCTGTCGCCAGGCATTCCAATCGGTGTCTGGGATACAGGGAGCGACCTGGCGCAGGTGATGGTCCAGTTGCGTCAGACGCTGAACAATCTTCGGCGTAGCATTCCCTTTCGCCAATACTGCTGCAATCTGATCGCGCTGGATCAATGCCGCAAGAAGAGTTGCTGCATCGGCCTCGGTGGCCTCAAGCGCATCCAATGCCGCTTCGTAGCGATCCAGGTTCGCGCTTATCGAAGGCAAGGACGATACCCCGGTCGGTCCCAGAAACCACATTCTCAGCCACGATTTGAAAGTATTCGTCATTGTGCTCTGTCCTTGTCACACTGTCCTAGGAGAACACTGAAAAAGTCCCTCCCCAATCCAAAGACAGGTCGCTTTCACCCAAAAAGCAGCGCTGTCGCTCAACCTGGTGGCGTGGTGGGGAGCCACCTACGAAGAACCCATCTACTTGATCACGAATCTGCCCAATGGCAGCCGGGCCTGCTGGTTCTACAAGCGCCGCTTTCGTATCGAAACCTTCTTCTCCGACCAGAAAAGCCGTGGTTTTCACATTCACAAAGGTCATCTCTCTGACCCCATCCGCACCAGTCGGCTATTGATTGCAGCGTGCCTGGCCTACATCTGGATGATATGCTTCGGTTTGTTTGTCGTTGCCCAGGGCAAAACCGGGCTCATTGACCGCACCGGGTGCGACGATTGTTCGTCGGAATTCCGATTCCGTGCCTCCCACGGCTTGAAAAAATGGGGGAAATCTGCTTGTTTCGAGTGATTTTCGCAGATATTTGCTCCAAAAGTGGCAGTTTTGGGGCTTGTTGGCGCCAGCCACGAGATGTGGTCAACCTTTTCCGACGATCAGTCGTCGCTCCCGACCGCACCGACCGAGTTGACAAGAGTTTGTTTCGTCTTGGTCTTGACTGGCTCAAGCACGTGTTGAAACGTGGGTTGCCTTTTGACGTGTACTTTTTCTTCCAACCCGCGCAACTCGGTGGAAATGTACGGTAGAGAATCTGCCGATAGAAGCTTATTCGCTGCCATTGAAAACTCTCCCGACCTTGAGACCAAAGTGGAACCAACTGGTTCCCATCGCGTTTCTCTTGCTCCAAGTATACGGAAATGCTCGCAGATTTCAAATCAGAAGCCAAAACGGGAATTGCTGCATCCAGTATAACCCAACCTTGTGCAAAGGTCAATAGGTTCTTGGCACCAGCGCCGCAAGCCAATCAACGCAAACCACCCCAACCATTAGCCGAGGCGGTCGTTTCGGCGTCAGTCACACCACGGCGCCTGCGCCAGCTTGGGCCAGATCGGGCGGGGCCAGCGTGGGGACTTGCGCGGGCGGGCAGAACGATGTAAAATCTAGCACCAGTCGGGCGGTCAGGACAAAGGAAGTTTGTTTATTGCGTAATGTACCACCTCTGGTATCATTCTGCACACTGCCATCCGCAATTCGTCATTCGCAAAACCTTCGGAGGCCAAAACCTTGATCATCAACTTAGTCAAAACAATGCGGCCCAAACAGTGGATCAAAAACATCTGTATCTTCGCTCCGTTGACCTTCGACGTCAAACTGTTCAACCTGCGCTACCTGGCCCAGACCATCGCCGGCTTCGTCCTGTTGTGCCTGGTGTCCGGGACGGTCTACCTCATCAACGACCTGGCCGATATTGAGAAAGACCGCCAGCATCCCAGGAAGCGCAATCGCCCTCTCGCCAGTGGCCAACTGGCTACCGGCGCGGCTGTCATCGCAGCCATTATCATACCCCTCGCCGCGCTACCGTTGGGCTTCCTACTGCACCCAATCTTCGGCTTCATTTTGACTGGCTACCTGGTGCTCCAGATCGCCTACTCCTTCTGGCTCAAGGACATCGTCATTATTGACGTGATGCTCATCGCAGCCGGCTTTCTGTTACGCGTGGCGGCCGGCGTGCCACTGGTCGAAGCGGAACGTTTCTCGCCCTGGCTCTACGTCTGTATGACGCTGCTGGCATTGTTGTTCGGCTTCGGAAAACGTCGCCACGAGTTGGTGCTGTTGCAGGAAAACGCCCAGATGCACCGCCAGAGCCTGCAAGAATACAACCTGTCGCTGCTCGATCACGTGATCAGCATCGTGACCGCATCAACCCTGCTGACCTACGCGCTCTATACCTTCTCCGCCGAGGGCCTGCCCCCCAACCACACTATGATGCTGACCATCCCTTTCGTCCTATACGGTATCTTCCGTTATCTCTACCTGATCCACGTCAAGGGAATGGGCGGTGCACCCGAGGAGATCGTGCTCTCCGACCACCCGCTGCAGGCTACGTTTGTTCTCTGGGGCCTGAGCGTCATCATCGTGATGTATCTACCAAGATAGCGTGCGAACTGCAAACCGCAAACTGCAGATTCTCGCTGCCAACTGAGAGCGGGAAGGAGCAGACCTATGAGCACTCATACCCCTCCACAAACCGCCTCTGCCCCGGGCAAGGTTATCCTCTTTGGCGAGCACGCCGTCGTCTATGGGCGACCGGCTATTGCGGCACCCGTCACCCAGGTACAGGCCACCGCCACAGTCGAGCCTGCCCCGCCGGGCAGCGGCCTGACGCTCGTCGCACTCGACCTGAAGAAGAGTCTCGCTCTGGCCACAGCACCACAGGATGAACCGCTGGCCGCCGCCGCACGGCTCACGCTGGCCCGCCTTTCCGCCTCCGAGCCAGACGCCACCCTCACCGTCAGTTCAACCATCCCTATCGCAAGCGGGCTGGGCAGTGGAGCCGCCGTCTCCACGGCACTCGTCCGTGCCCTGGCAGGCTTCCTGGGCCATACGCTGGAACCTGCAGAGGTGAGTGCGCTCGTCTTCGAGGTGGAGAAGATCCACCACGGCACGCCCAGCGGGATTGACAACACAGTCATCGCCTACCAGCAGCCCGTCTACTTTGTGCAAGGTCAACCCATTGAGCCACTCACTGTCCATTCCCCCTTTACCCTGCTCATCGGCTACACCGGCACACCCAGCCCCACCAAAAAAGTCGTAGACCACGTGCGCCAGCGCTGGCAGCGCAAGCCGGCCCGCTATGATGCCCTGTTCGACCAGATAGGCGACATTGCCGACGAGGCTCGCCGGGCGATTGAGACCGGTGACACTGACGCGCTGGGGCTGCTGATGGCCGAGAACCACGAACTGCTGATCGAACTGGGCGTCTCATCACCACAACTGGATGAACTGGTGGACGCGGCCCGCTTCGCTGGCGCGCTGGGAGCCAAACTCTCAGGGGCCGGACAGGGCGGGAACATGATTGCATTGGTGGAGGACGATTGCACCGACGAAGTGGCAGAGGCGTTGAAAAGGGAGGGAGCGGTAGAGGTGATTCACACGAGAGTCACAACAACGGATTAGGACAGGAACGTATACCTATGGCTGGCAAGAATCCGCTCGTTTCTCAATCCGTTGTTCTTCAATCCGTTGCTTCTCAAAAATTCGGGGAAAGAAACCGGGTTTTTTCTGAAAAACCCGGTTTCTCATCTGTCAAACCCCAGTTTATTGAGAAGATACCTCAATCCGTTGTTTCTCAATCCGTTGTTGTCTTCCTCAAACTCGGCGGTTCCCTCATCACCGACAAGACCCACCCTTATACCGCCCGGAGCGAGGTCATCGCCCGTCTGGCCAGCGAAGTACGCCAGGCCCTCGACACCTCCTCCGACCTGAGATTGCTCATCGGACATGGCTCCGGCTCCTTCGGCCACTGGGCCGCCAGGCCCTACGGCACGCGGCAAGGAGTACACACACCCGCCCAGTGGCGCGGCTATGCCGAAGTGGGCGCTGCCGCCGCCCGCCTCAACCGCATCGTCACGGACACCTTCCTTGAGGCCGGAGTCCCGGTGTTGAGCGTGCAGCCCTCCGCCTCCGCCCGCTGCCGCGACTGCACTCTGGAGTACCTGGACACGCGGCCCATCCACACAGCGCTGGCGCGGGGACTCGTGCCGCTGGTTCACGGAGACGTCGCACTAGACGACGTTCGCGGCGGCACCATCATCTCCACCGAGGACATCTTTCTCTACCTGGCCGGCGAACTGCGCCCATCCCGCATCCTGCTGTTAGGCGAAGTAACCGGCGTGCTGAACCCAGACGGCGCAGTGATCCCGCACATCACACCGGCAGACCTCACCGCCCTGCGCGAAGCGCTGGCCGGCTCCGAAGGCGTAGACGTCACCGGCGGCATGGCAGACAAGGTGGCGCGTATGGTCGAACTGGTACAGCGGTACCCGGAAACGTGCGTGCACATCCTCTCCGGCGCCGAGCCGGGACTGCTGGCCCGCGTGCTGCTCGACACCGCGCCGAGCGTGGGCACGCGGATCGTGGCTAAATAAGCCACATTGACACAACCGCCCCACCCGGTTATAATCCTGGTGTTCAACCCCATCCTCTGCAGAAAGGAACACTCTATGCGCAAATCTGAGACCTGGCAACTTGTCGCCATCATACTCATCGCCCTCGTGGCCCTATACGCGGACCTGGACATCGAACACCCAGACTGGGTAGAGAACCTGCTGTTCTGGCAACCAGCCGGCCGGCGGGACATCGCGCTGCGCCTGGGGCTCGACCTGCAGGGCGGCCTCCAGGTACTACTGGCCGCCGACGTGCCCGAAGGAGAGCAACTCGACGCGGCCTCGATGGAAACCGCCCGCCGCATCGTCGAGAACCGCGTCAACAGCCTGGGGCTGGCCGAGCCAATCGTGCAGGCACAGGGCGAGCACCGCATCATCGTCGAGTTGCCCGGCATTGAGAACCCTGAACAGGCAGTGGAGACAGTCAAGGGCACCGCGCTGCTGGAGTTCGTTGACGCCGGGTACAGACCCCTGCCACCTGGGACTGTCATCACGACGACCTTGGGCGGGCCGGATATGACACCACCCGAAACAACCGACAGCCTCATAACGCCCACGCAGCCCACACCACCACCGTCGTCCGGTGGGATAGTATACGAGTCTATCCTCACCGGCGCTGGCATAAAAGACGTGGGTCTCGACCGCTCTCAGCAAAACGAATACGTCATTCCATTTGAACTAAATCCCGACGCCGCTCAGATATTTGCCGAATACACCGCCTCTCACGTGGGACAATTCCTGTGCCTGGTGCTGGATAAGACCGTCATCTCCTGCCCGACGGTGAGAGAATCCATCCCCAGCGGCCGGGCCTCCATCTCCGGCGATTTCACATTCGACGAGGCACGCCAACTGGCGATCCAACTACGCTACGGCGCGCTCCCCGTACCACTGCGGGTGGAGAGTTTCAACCGCATCGGCGCAACGCTGGGCGCCGAATCGGTGCAGAAATCGACCCGCGCTGGAGTGATCGGGCTGGTCATCGTGCTGCTCTTTATGCTGATCTACTACCGTCTGCCAGGCAGTCTGGCAGACCTCGCGCTCATCATCTACGTGCTGATCAACTTCGCGCTCTACAAACTGGCGCCGATCACGCTCACGTTACCCGGCATCGCCGGCTTCATTCTCTCAGCGGGAATGGCAGTGGATGCCAATATTCTCATCTTCGAACGTATGAAGGAAGAACTGCGGCGCGGGCGGGGCCTGAGGACCGCCATCGAGATCGGCTTCAGTCGCGCCTGGCCCTCCATCCGCGACGGACAGCTTTCGACCCTCATCATCTGCGCCATTCTCTTCTTCTTCGGCACCAATTTCGGGGCCAGCATCGTCAAAGGCTTCGCCATCACGCTGGCCATTGGCACAATTGTCAACGTCTTCACGGCTGTGTTCGCCACGCGCACTTTCGTGCGTCAGATTGCTGCCTCGGCCGGCCAATGGCTCACCGAGCGCAAATGGTTGTTAGGAGTGTAACAATGTTCAACATCGTCGAGAAACGACGCTGGTACTTCCTCTTTTCGGCCATCCTGATCACGTTAAGCATCGCCGCGATGGTCGTCTCGACCGTGCAGTTCGGCCAGCCTATGCAGCTCGGCATTGACTTCACCGGCGGGAGCATCTTCGTGCTCAAGTTTGACCAGGCGGTTGGCGAAGACGACATCCACGCAGTCTTCGTCGACCACGGACTGGAAAGTGCCATCGTGCAACCGCTGGGGTTGCCAGAAGAGCATGGCTGGCAAGTACGCACGCGTGAGGTCACAGCCAACGAGGTCGGCGGCCTCTTGGCCGCGCTCGAAGAACAGGTCGGGAAAATAGACCGGGACGCCCTGACCTTCGACACAGTGGAGCCATCGGTGGGCGGTGAGGTAGCCCGCGCTGCCGGGCTGGCAATACTCGTCGCCGCGCTCATCATCGTGGCCTTCATGTGGTTCTCCTTCCGGCGCGTGCCTCACGCGTTCCGCTACGGCGTGTGCACCATCGCCGGGATGGCTCACAACTTGATCATCACCTTCGGTTTCTATATTTTGATGGGAATTGTCGCCGGTTGGGAGGTGGACGCGCTCTTCCTCACCGCTATCCTGACCGTGATCGGCTTCTCGGTACAGGACGTGATCGTCGTCTTCGACCGCATCCGCGAGAATATCCCCAGGCGCAAAGGGGAACCTTTCGAGACGGTGGTCAACCGCTCGATCCTGGAGACCATCCATCGCTCGCTGGCGACGCAGCTCAACGCCATGTTCGTGATGGTCGCCATCATTCTCTTCGGTGGGGCGACCATCAAGCCGTTCATCGCCACTATGCTGGTCGGCATGGTCAGCGAGACCTATTCGGCCATCTTCATCGCCGTGCCGCTCCTGGTCGTCTGGGAGAAAGCCGCTGCTCGACGCGCTGTGGCGCGGGCGACGGCGTAGGGCGCAGAAGAATAGTCTCGCATCCTGCATTATTATGCGCGCGTTACTGCTGGACAAAGAGCTACGGATAGTCGAAGATCATCCCACCCCACGGCCTCCGCCAGGCGAGGCGCTCGTCCGCGTGAGCCTGGCCGGCGTCTGCAACACCGACCTGGAACTGGTGAAGGGGTTCCGTGGCGTCCCCGGCCACGAGTTCGTCGGGGTAGTGGAGCGGGCGCTGGGCGCAGAGAAATGGGAAGGGTGCCGCGTGGTAGAATGAGTAGAATAAAGTACAAACCAATCGGAGTCATCCATTCTCCGTTCAAAGAACCCAAAGGAACACCAATACAGCCCGCAGGCGCCAAGGGTATTGACGGAACAGTCGAGGTATTCCCAGAATACGCTGAAGGATTAGAGGATATTGAAGGCTTCTCTCACATCATTTTGATATACCACTTTCATCTATCCAAGAAGTCGCTCTTAAAAGCGAAGCCGTTTATGGATAATGGGCCACACGGCGTCTTTGCAATGCGAGGCCCAAGCAGACCGAACCCAATCGGCATCTCGGCAGTGCGTCTTGTCAGGGTTGAAGAGAACATACTTCATATTCAAGATGTAGACATTGTAGATGGAACTCCCCTACTGGATATCAAGCCGTACGTTCCAGAATTTGACATAAGAGAGGTAGAGAAAACCGGGTGGCTTGAGAAAGCGGTGCACAAACTGTCGGCGTCAAGAGATGACGGTAGATTTACAGAATGACACCCACGCCTGAGAGCCAATTCCCCAAACTACGCGCCGTTGACCCCCGCCCGATTGTCCACGGCGGCCGGCCCTCCATCCTGCTGCGCGACCCGCTACAACTGTCCGATGGGGCCATCGTCATCCCCCAGCAACTGGCCCCGGTATTGACGCTGTGTGACGGGACACGAGACATCAGTGGCTTGCGTGCCGCCCTTGCCATACGGTTTGGACTGCGCACCGGCCCGGACGTGCTGGAGCGCCTCGTGACCGTGCTTGACGAAGCGCTGCTGCTGGACAACGACCGCTTTGCCGAGGCACGGGAACGAGCACTGGCCGAATATCGCCAGGCTCCCTTCCGACCGCCCACCCTCGCCGGACAGTCGTACCCGGCCGACGCGGACGAACTGCGCCGCCTGCTGGACGGCTACCTCGAAGCCGTGGGCGATACGAGCCCCGACTTCGCCGACGGTCGTGGCCTGGTCAGTCCGCACATTGACTACGCGCGCGGTGGGACTGTCTATGCCCACGTCTGGAAACACGCGGCGGATATGGTCAAAACGGCCGACCTGGTGGTGCTACTGGGCACCGACCACTACGGCGAGGACGGCCGGCTGACGTTGACACGCCAGCACTACGGGACACCGTTTGGGGTGCTGCCGACAGCGCAGGAGGTCGTGGACACGCTGGCCCAGGCGATGGGGCAAGACGAAGCCTTCGCCGGCGAACTCTTCCATCGCAGCGAACACTCAATTGAACTGGCGGCGGTCTGGCTACACCATATCCGCCAGGGCCAACCGTGCGAACTAGTGCCGATCCTGTGTGGTTCGTTCAGCCACTTTGTCCGGGGCGAGGCTGCTCCAGAGCACGACCCGACGATCAATGGACTGGTGGACATGCTCAGACAGACGATGGATAGGCGCCAGGTGATCGTCGTGGCAGCGGCTGACCTCTCGCACATCGGACCGGCGTTCGGCGGCAAAGCACTGGACATCATGGGACGCGCCCGGCTACAGGCAGCCGACGACAAGCTCATAGAGCAAGTATGCGCGGGCGACGCAGAGGAGTTTTTCGCGGCGATCAAGCGGGAGGGGGACCGGCGCAACGTATGCGGGCTGCCACCCATCTACCTGACACTGCGAATGTTGAGCCCGGTTCAGGGGGAACGGGTGGCCTACACTCGCTGTCCGGCCGACCAGAATGATACGTCGCTGGTATCGGTGTGTGGCATCGTGTTCAAGTAATCGCCCCCACCCAGGAAGGTCACACGGCTTTCTCAAAGTAAAGAAACGGTAAAGAACGGCTATGCGTCACTGTACAAATGGGCAGCCCGAGCAGGTTATGTTATAATCATCTCCATATTCGTGTCATTCGGCCATTCGTGTCATTCGTGATAGAAAACTGCCCGGTAATGAATGAAGGGCTAGAAAGGAATCCCTATGTCCAATAAGAAACGGAAACCGACCGGCAGGCGGAAGCAACTCCAGGCTGAATCCCAGCAAAAGCGGGCTTCGACTACCCCAGCCAATTTGTGGTGGTGGATCGGTGGCATCGCTGTGGCCACCGTCCTGAGCGGGGTGGCCTTCTGGTTCACGGTCGGACCGGGCAAACCAGAACCACCCGGACCCACAACGCCGGCGAATCCTGCCGGCCGCGTGGACATGTACAGCGAACCCCCGGAGATGCAGATCGACCCCGATAAGACCTACATCGCCACCATATCGACAGCCAAAGGGGACATCGTCGTCCAACTTGATGCCACCGCCGCCCCGCTCACCGTCAACAACTTCGTCTTTCTGGCAAACCAGGGCTTTTACGACAGCCTGACGTTCCACCGCGTAGAACCTGGTTTTGTCATCCAGGGAGGCGACCCGGCCGGCACCGGCGCTGGCGGGCCCGGCTATACCGTACCGGCGGAGATTCAGTTGCTTCACATCGAGGGTGCCATCGCCATGGCCCGACGGCCAGACGAGGTAAATCCTGACCGTGCTTCCAGTGGCAGCCAGTTCTACATCACCCTGGCTCCGACCCCCTTCTTGGATGGAGCATACACCGCCTTCGGTCAGGTGATCGAAGGAATGGACGTCGTCCAATCCATCGCCATCGGCGACATAATCGAGAGGATCAGCATAACGACACGAGAGTAGCAGCCGATTTGGTCATTGGGCATGGAAATCGCCCCCGCATGGGAACGGATCACACTCTCCGCACTGAGCGGGGTTGTCCTCATCATCGGCGCACCGGACACGGGCAAATCAACCTTCGCCCGCTATCTCTACCGCCGTTTGTATAGATACCACGAGCGCGTGGCCTTCGTGGACGGAGACGTCGGCCAGGCCACGCTTGGCCCGCCGACGACGATGACGTTAGCCCTGGGTAAGCCCGGCGACGACGCCTTCCCGCCTGCCGGCCCCCGCTTCCGCACCTTCGTCGGTGACGTCTCACCACGCCGTCACATGCTGCCCACCCTCGTCGGCGCGCACAAACTGGTGCAAAAGGCTCGCGCAGAAGGAGCCACAGCAATCGTGTTCGACCCAACGGGGTTAGTGGATCCAACCCAGGGCGGAGGCGCACTCAAGCGGGCGAAGGTAGACCTGCTACGGCCCACCGTGGTCATCGGCATCCAGCGCGGGACCGAACTGGAGCATCTGCTGGTTCCCCTGCGCCGCAGCCACCGCACCCGCGTGATAGACCTGCCAACTCATCAGGCCGCCCACCGCCGTGAGGTACCCACGCGCCAGGAACACCGCGCTGCTCGCTTTCGTCTCTACTTCGAGGGCGCACACACGCTGGAGATAGCGTGGCAGCACCTGGCCGTCTTCCCGACCCCTACCTTCACCCCACGCCGGCTGTTGGCCCTGGAGGACAGAGAGGGATTCGTGCTGGCACTGGGTATCGTAACCGCCAGCGAGCCGGTCCGCAAAATGATCGCGCTACATACCCCTCTTTCCTCGTTGACAGGCGTGGATGCCATCCGCCTGGGTGACCTGGCCCTTACCCCCCATACCTTTCGCGAATCGCGGATCGGGTGACCAAAAAAGGTCGCTATACCTTTCGCGAATCGCGGATCCGGTGACCAAGAGAGGTCGCCAGCCACATCCTAACCAAAAACCGCGCCCGGAGGCGCGGCTCTCGCCCGGCTGCTCCCTGCCTCGTTCACGCGCAGGCACTGTCCACCGGCAACACGAACGTAAATGTCGCGCCCCGCCCTTCCTCGCTGGTGACATTGATCTCCCCTCCGTGCGCCTCAATGATCTTTCGCGTGATGGTGAGCCCCAATCCAGTCCCCAATACTCGACCTTCTGTGCCAGGCACACGATAGAAACGTTCAAAGACGTACGGCAAAACCTCCTCCGGGATACCAGGACCGGTATCAGCAACAGTTACGGTCAGGTGGTCTTCCTCGTCACTCACCGTGATCGCGATATTGTCGCCCGGCCTACAATACTTAATCGCGTTGCTCAGCAAATTGAGCATCGCCTCGTGAAGGCGCTGCGCGTCCCCCATGACAGACGGCAGGTTAGCAGGCACATCAACCGACACCCCGATCTGTCCAACATCCGCCTGTGGCCTCAAGACACTGACCGCCATAAGGATCACTGTGCTCAGGTCAACCGGATCCTGATCTAACGAGGCACGGCCCGATTCCAGCCGCGCCAGATCAAGGAAGTTCGTCGCCATCTCATTGAGCCGCTCAGACTCGTGTCGAATGATGTCCGCAAACTGGTGACACTGATCAGGTGTCGTCTCTGGCCACTGTATAAGATCAGCGTATGAGATGATAGCCGTCAGTGGCGTGCGCATCTCGTGCACAATCTCAGCGATCAAATCCGATTGTTGAAACAGAAGAGCATTCTGCACTGCCACTGCCGCCTGATCGCCCAGCACGGCCAGCAGTTCGACGTCCTCCTCGGCGAACTCAATCCCGCCTTTCTTGTTGATCGCCTCCAATACGCCGATCACGTTGCCCCTGGCAATCAATGGGACGGCAAGAATGGACTGCGTGCTAAAAGTAGATTGCTCGTCTGCCTTACGATAAAAGCGGGAGTCGCTGCTAGCATCTGGGACGGTGATAGATTTGCCGGTCTGCACGACCCATCCCGCCACGCTGCCTTCCATCGGGACGACGATCGAGCGCATCATGTAACCCTGCACCCCTGTCGCCGCCTCAAAGTATAACTGGCCGCTCTTGCGGTCCAACAACAGGATTGAAGCGGCTTCCGTCCGAGTGAGTTCCTGCGCTGCCACGACAATACGATTGAGCAGCGGACGCAGACTCAGAGTCGAATTCAGCGAGCGGCTAATCTCAATCAACCGTTTCAGCCAGCCCACACGCTCCCCGTTCCATGTTTGTTGATCAGACTTTACCACACTCCTCCCTTCCCCGCGCAAATCTGTGCGATGCGAGGCAACACCTCAGCAACATCGGCATGAATGACTACATCGGCTATATCGTCAATATAGGTATGCATCAGGTTGACCACGATAAGACGACCGGCGCGCTCTCGCACTATCAACGGCAACTGCGAAGCCGGCACAATCTCCAACGATGACCCCGCAATGAGCATCAGGTCCGCCTGGCGGACGTGCCTCATCGCCGCGTTGACCACCTTGATTGGCAACTGTTCCCCAAAAAGCATGACATTGGGCTTCATCACGCCACCGCACACCGGGCATCTAAGCACTTCGCCCGAGGCAAGAAAGTCGCCCAGCAGTTCCCCGGTGGGCAGGACCTGATAGCAACTGATACAGGTCGCTTCCCGCAGATGACCATGCAGTTCCAACACCTCGCGTGACCCAGCCCGCTGGTGTAGATCGTCAATGTTCTGAGTGATGACCGCCTTCAACCAGCCACCAGCCTCCATCTCCGCCAGCGCCAGGTGACCAGGGTTGGGTTCGGCCGTCAGCAACGTCGTCACCAGCGGCCGGACCCAGGCGTAAAACACCTCGGGATGACGCCGAAAGGCATAAATGGAGGCCACTTCCATCGGGTTAGCATGCTCCCACAGCCCAGTTCCTGGCGAACGGAAGTCGGGAATACCAGAGCGTGTGCTCAAGCCCGCGCCAGTCAACGCAACGGCATAGTGGGCTTCCCGGAGGAGCGTCGCGGCACGCACAACACCATCTACAGTCTCGACAGACATATTTTGGTTTCCCAGCGCCGCCTTGCACGACAGCGCGGGTCATCTCAGGCGTTAGCCAGATGCTCCGCGATGATTCGGAGTTGCCGGGCCACCAAACTGTCCGGCTGCATCATCACCATCGGAGCCCCCTGTTCGGCCGACTGGAATGCCAGCTCGGGGGCCGGAGTAACCACACCGACGAGATCATGCTGCAACAGCCCCTCTATCGTGTCCTTGGTAAAAGCGGCTGCCGAGGGGGACTTGTTGATCAACACAATGCTGATCCTATGACGGGCGAATTTGAGCGACGTGGTCATCTCACCTAACAGCGCCCGTGCCAGCATAAGCGCCACACGTTGCGGTTCAATGGGCACAACAACGTGATGGCAACTCGCCAGAATACGCCGGTTCGTCTCACCCAAGCCCACCCCCAGGTCCAGAATGAGATAGTCGGCCATAGCCCCGAGATGCCGGATGATGACCTCAGCATGATCCGGGGACACTGTTGACGCCACTCCAAGTGGCTCAATCTGACCGCTCAGGACTTGAAGACCTGTCCGGTGCTCCTCCAACCGAGCATCTATCATCTTCGCTTCGATGCGGCCGGCTGGCTGATCCAGCAGTTGTGCTAAGCCCTCGTGACGCCGTAGTCCCAACTGGAGGGAGGCGGTCGTCATGCCAGATTGCATATCGGCAAACACGACCTGCTGGCCCTCCGTGGGCCCCTGAACCAGAGCGACGGCAACATTCACCGCCAGAGTAGTGGTACCCACACCCCCCTTTGAGCCCAGGAATCCAATAACCCTGGCCCGCATCAGAGGCTGTGCTCCCACCCGCTTCCGCGCCGTACGCAACAGCACAGCCTCCACGCGTGAGCCCAACTCGGCTGGATGGACGGGCTTGGTCAGATAGTCATCAGCGCCGGCCTGGAACCCAGCCACTTTGTCGCCCACCAGCGTCTTGGCCGTGAACATGATGATGGGCAGGGCCGCTGTGGCAGGGTTGGCTCGGAGTCGGCGGCAGACCTCATAACCATCCATGTCTGGCATCATGACGTCCAGAATGATCAAGTCCGGGTTCTCCGCCTGAGCCTTCGCCAGAGCCTGAGCACCTGACTGTGCAGCGATGATTTCATATCCCCGTCGCTGCAACATCAACCCGATTAACTTCACACTCTCCAGGTCATCGTCAACTACCAATATCTTTTGCGCCATCAGTGCCTCCACACGATACTGTAGCACAAAACGGGACACTTGGCAAGAAAGCAAAAAAGAGAGGCACCATTCCGGATGCCTCTCTGTCGGGGCGCCGGGATTTGAACCCGGGACCTCTACAACCCCATTGTAGCGCGCTAGCCAAGCTGCGCCACGCCCCGCATGCTGGAAATTATAACAAAGAATGCGCCTTTTGGCAAATTGAGATCGCGAACGTCATTCCGGGACATTTTTGCACACCAGATAGAAATGTGGTACAATCATTCGCGGAGGAGTATGCCTATGGCCAGGAAGGTAGACAAGACAGAAGAATATCTCAATATTCTGCAACGGGCGGACATCTTCTACGATTTAACCAGGCCCCAGTTGGAGATGATCGCGTCTCTCTGCTCAGAGATCACCCCCAAATCTGGAGAGATCATTTTCAAGCAGAATAGCGCCGGTGACGAATTGTATGTTATCGCTAACGGTAAAGTGGACATCCTGGTAACCCCTCCCCCTGAACCACCATCTCGTTCACTGACCATCGTTACCCTGACGCGCGGGCAGACCTTCGGCGAGATCGCACTGGTGGACCAAGGACTAAGATCAGCCTCGGCTTGCTGCATTTCAAGAAAGGCACGCCTCTTAGTCATCCCACGCGACCGGCTGATCAAACTGTGCGACAGTTACCCGAGCCTGGGCTACCGTCTGATGCGCAACATAGCCGCAGACCTGGCGTTCAAAATCCGCGGCACCGACCTGATGATTCGCGAACCACTGCTTTGGCGTCCACGGCTGAGGAATGCGTCATAGCAACACCATACACTTTAGAAGTCGCCCTGATGGTTGGCCGTCATTCTGAGCGTAGCGAAGAATCTCCTTTATTGACATTTTGCGCTTGTTCGATATAATTTGGGTGCGCGGGTGTAGTTCAGTGGTAGAACGTCAGCTTCCCAAGCTGAATGTCCAGGGTTCGAATCCCTGCACCCGCTCTGGCAAAACCGGCCTCCACGAACGACCGGGCCATGTAGTTAAGTAGTCGGAGATAGCCTATGGCCCGCCGCACCTACACCCCCGGCACCGTCATCCGCAACCGATCCCGCCTCTGGCGCGTGGATGGTCAAGAGGGGGATGTCCTCGTTGCGACCTCCATTGACGGCGGTGAAGCGGAACAGACCAAGTTCTACGTCCCCTTCGAGAACATCCAGCCCGGTCGGCTGGAGCCACCGTCGCCTGACATCGTAGGTCACATTTCACAACACCAAAAACGGTACTTTACTGCGTCGTCAGCTGATAAAAGAACTGACTGTGGCTGTCATTACGGGACTTGAGGTACCGCCTGCTCCTACTGGTAAGCCTACTCAGTTATCCTTCTTCCCCTGGTAGGGGGTACGATGACTCTGGACAGTTAGGGGTACGGGATTAATGGATTCGACAGGTTCTCCATCGTCCACCGGAAGGATGAGGAGCGATGGGGGGAATACCGGACGAAGCGGTTGGTGTTGGAGGCGTATGAACGGTTGGAAACACTGAAGAAGTGAGGACGCTGAAGGGTTAGTGACAGGCTACTCATGCCATCCAGGTCTGATATATGGTATAATATGAGAAGCAGCTTGAAGGGGAAAGCTCCAAGGAGGAAAAAGCCTGGCAGGAGGTAGAAATGGGAGTGATTGCACTTGAGGTACCCGAGTCTCAGCTCGTTGAGTGGGTGCTGCAACTCTCACCCACAGCCAAGCAATCTGTGTTGAGAGCACTCGTACCGCGGCACGATGAACTCGAGGTACTGGTGGACTATGGAAGCCAGCAGATGCGCGCGCTCTGCACCGAGCGCGGCCTGGACTGGAATGGGCTGACCGAAGACAAGCGCCAGCAGTTGATTGATGAATTGCTCCACGAGAATGAGAGTGGGACATAACTATGCCCGAACGGGTTGTCTTTGATACCAACATCCTGACTTGCGTCGTCGGAGTGCCGCGCCCGCATCCGCGTTGAGCTGGACGGCCTCTACACCCTCACCCACGGCGAGCTGGCCTACATCTTGGACACCTTCCCCATCGTGCGGCGGAAGGATGAGGAACGGTGGGGGGAGTATCGGACGAAGCGGTTGGTGTTGAGCAGATTTGACAAGTACGCCAGCGCGTCATGGTTGTAGGTACCAGCCCTCAATGCAAGCTAAGAGTTCTTGGCTGGCACTCCTTGAGAAGGAAAGGAGATGGTCATAGATGAATGAGATCAAGCAACTAACGGATTTCTTTCCCACGTATCGCATCGTTCGGCACTTTTTGCGCGGCTTGGACGGTGTTCGCTACCCTCTATTCCGTAGCACCTGGTCCAGGATCCTGAAGCAACGTGGCACCCGACAAAAACCGGTGGATTGGAGTGATCCCGATGCTTGGATCCCTGGGCGACTCAGCGGCGAGGGGCAGGCATTGGCCCTGCGGATTTGGCGTGAGTCGAACCGCGAGTTGACCCCGCGCTATGTGCGTGGGTCTTGGGACCTCACAACAAAGCACGATCTGCTCACAAGAGACGCTCAGGACAACTTGCGCGTCACTGAGCGAGGCCAGCGCTTCTTTGCTGAACCAGAGGGGCAGATTGTTGTGGAGATAGATGCCTACGAAGGCATATTCACTCTCCTGCGGGTGGTGGCGGAACGTGGTCCCGGCAAACGTGGCGACTTCCTGCCGGACTGGACTGCCTACTGCCGCACCTTCACCACTTGGCACGCTGAAACGTTGATCAAAAGTTCCCTCCGTTTCCGGATGCTCAACTTGATTGACCGAGGATACGTCGTCCGTCTCGGACAAGCGTACGGGACCACCGACGCCGGGCTTTCTTACCTCAAGGCCTCTGCCTCCCTGATGTCCGGTTGAAACACGGGGGGAGAAGTCGAGTTACATCCTCGACACCTTCCCCATCGTGCGGCGGAAGGATGAGGAGTATCGGACGAAGCGGTTGGTGTTAGGACCGTTTGAATCGCTGAGGCCACTGATGAAATGAGGTCGCTGAGGGTGGACGGCGCAAGTGACGAAAATGAGAAAAAGGAGCACAAGACCGTTGGACAATTTGAACGATGAACACGATCTCCCCGATGATGCAAAAGCCATCCTGCACCTGTTGGAAACGGATCAAGCCGCCTTTGAGCGCATCATCGAACCCCAACTCCGACGACAGTATCAGCAGGCGTTGGAGGCACTGTGCGCCGAAATGCAGAACCCTGACCGTGAGCGAGAGGTTGTGTGGAAGAAACTTAGCAGTTTAGAAACCAGCGGTCGCCCCGCCCCGGAGCACATCCCAACGCTGATCGAACTGGAACGCATCACACGAGAGACCGGCGGCACGGCATACTGCGCCGTAGAGGAGACTGTTTTCAAGGAGATGGTCAGCCTGAGCCACCCAGACCTGATTGCTTTCCTGGTGGAAGCCTTTCAGTACCGCCGTCGCTACGACAACTTTGCCGGGCGGCGACGCGAGTACTCAGTTGACATTGTCGCAGTGATCGCTGCCCGCACCGGTGCTCTCCAGGCCATAGCCGCTTTGGGAGAGATGCTAGCCGGTCCCACACCCAAGATTCGCGGCGTGGCGTTGCACATCATCTATGAAGCCTACAAACGAGAAGGCTGCGAGATGCCGCCTCCCTTGCTCGATTACTTCTGGCAACTGGGCCGGGATGACCCTGATCGACGTGTGCGTCAGACTGCCCTGGCCTTTCTGCAGCGCCTGGGGCACGTCAGTTACGAAGAGGCAATGGAATACCTGGAAGGTAGATAGGACGGTCCGGAGCGCGACGAACTGGCCCATATCCTGGACGCCTGCGCTTGTCGAGGAGGCAAAACAATGCACCTGGTTCCACTTTTCGCCGTTGACCCCGAGTTGGCAGCACGAGAGACGCGCGTGCTGCACTTGCTCGTTCCGCAAGATGGGCTACCGGTTGGTTCCTACGGTCTGCTAGAGTTCTATTGCCCCGACCCGGCCTGTGACTGCCGGCGGGTGATGCTCAACGTCGCGGAGGAGAAACAGCCCGACCGATTCCTGGCCTCCATCAGTTATGGCTTTGACCGGGATGACGAGATGGCCGGGCCATTCCTCGATCCGATGAACCCGCAGAGCAAATACGCCGAGGAGCTGCTTCAACTTGTAGAGAAGACCGTGTTGAACGATCCGCGTTACGTGGCCCGGCTAGAGCGGCATTACGTGATGGTCAAACAAGCGGCCTCCGATCCCAAACATCCCGCCTATCGCAAGTTGCAGAAGGTGCTGGCGGACGATGCCAAGTCGTTTCCCTTGCCGCGGTCAGTGCGCGGGTCACGAAGGAAATCGCAGAAACGGAAACGGAAGCCACAGCGCCGCAAGCGAATCAAGAGGAAGAGCGGGCAGAATTGATTTTCTATCCGATTACCGTGCAAAGTTCGGCAGGTGAAAACAGTGAGCGATGATCTAGCTACCCTACACTTTAACAATTAAGGGGTTGACCGACCCGTAAACTCCGATAGAATTGGTTTACCCAAACCTGACTAAAGGAGTATTACGATGTCGATCAACCATCTGTATCATACTTGGCTGCGCCAGATTCTGCAACTTTGCCCTGGGGAGCGTATCACTCGCTTGCGAAACCTTACCTGGCTGATTGTCGGTATCTACCGAAGCAAATCGGTTCACCTGAGCAAGATTGCGTTGAAGATACCGGGAGATGCCAAAACCCTGAGTATCGTTCAACGATTGAGCCGTTTTCTGCAGAATCCTGCGGTTCGCGTTCGAGAATGGTACGAACCCATTGCCAGAGATATGGTGCAATCTATGGCGAATACTGTTGGCGAAATCCGTCTGATTGCTGATGGGACGAAAGTCGGTTTTGGACATCAGCTTTTGATGGTCGCCATTGCCTTTCGCAGAAGATCGATTCCCATTGCTTGGACTTGGATCAGGAAAAGCAGAGGGCACAGTTCTGCCGCCAAACAACTGGCCCTGTTGGCTTACGTGCGGCGGTTGATTCCTGCCAAAACGCCCGTTTTGCTGGTCGGAGACAGTGAATTCGGGGCTATAGAGGTCATCCGCCAGGTAGAAGTCTGGAAATGGTGGTACGTACTGCGACAAAAGGGCAATCATAAAGTGAAACTCTGTGATGAGAGCGACTGGCAGCACTTTGGAGACTTGGTCGAAAAGCCTGGTCGAAGCAACTGGTTGGGACGAGGTCTGTTGACTTTCAAACACGCTCACCCAACTAATCTGCTTGCTCATTGGAAGAGAGGAGAAAAAGAACCCTGGTTGTTGGCTACAAATCTGCCTTCTCGGCAGAAGACCTTGGGTGCTTATCGCCGTAGAATGTGGATTGAAGAGATGTTCGGCGACATGAAAGGAAATGGGTTTGATCTCGAGAGTACACATTTGCGTCACTTTATGCGTTTATCACGTTTGACTCTAGCAATTGCTTTGCTGTACGTTTGGTTGATCTCGATGGGTTCAAAAACCATCGAGGATGGTCAAAGACATTTGATAGACCGGGCAGGACGACGTGATTTGAGCATCTTCCAGATTGGTTTGCGTTCCGTCGAAAGACGTTTGACCAACGCTTTGCCTGTCTCTATCCGGTTGCAGCCGGTGTATGGATGCAAACTGTAGGGTGGCTAGAGCGATGATTACAGTGTGGACCATCATCCGACTTCGACGCCTGGCACGCTGTGCTCAACCGAGGCTACCTGGCTCTGGACGAGATCGAGTTCGACGACTTCTATCGTCGCTTCGATGCGGCTGTCCCCGATCCCCATGCATGGCCGCCACCGGAACCCTGGCACGCTGCCATCGTATCCAGTTGGGAGTGCATCTTTGATCTGGACAGATTGGCGGCCGACCCGGATTGGTGGGGGCCGGTGACCTACGTCCAGGTGACCTTCGAGTGTTTACGGTTGGAGGACGTGCGGCACGTGGATTGCTTCGTGGCACGATAGGAATTGTGCATCTGGGAGATGTTATGAGCGACTATGATCGAGATGCTGAAAGAGGAGCGCGAGGAGTTCCTTGACGCCGTCGGCGACGACGACGCATATTGGTAGATACTCCCATCGTGCTGCGCCTACGACAGGATGGGTTTGAGGTGCGCATCACCCGCCCTGCTTCGGAGAAAGCGGATGGCTACCTGAACCGGGGCGATCTGACAAAACGGGTGAACAGGTAAAGGCGAAACTACCTACGCGAGCGGTATGATGTGTGAGAATGGGAGCAGTCGACTGTCTCAAAGTAAGCCGCAGTTGCCACGACCCTCCACACAGCCTCCCCAACTGCCAGAGCGACCATCCCGACCGAACGAGGAGCAACTGGACCTGGCGGCGAGGGAGGAGGAGCACATTAAAGTCCCGGACGTCACGCCTGCCTTCGCCAGTGACGGACCAGTAGCCCTGGCATTAGGGGAAAGGTACCGCTACCGGGCGGGCCAGGTGGAGATGGCGCAACTCGTCCGCCAGGCGCTGCTGGAGGGGCAGCCGGCGTTGATTGAAGCGGGTACCGGGTGCGGCAAATCCTTTGCCTACTTGATCCCCGTGATCGCCTCGGGCGCCCGCGCGTTCGTCTCCACGGCCAACAAGACCTTGCAGACTCAGTTGTGGGAGAAGGACATTCCCACGCTCCAGCAAGTCTGTCCGCAGCCGTTTACCGCCGCGCTGCTCAAGGGACGCTCGAACTATGTCTGCCATTTAATGCTCGACGAGGCGCGCCAGCAGTTAGCCCTGCCCGGCCTGGAAGGTGACCTCGCCGACCTGATGAAGCGGCTCCAAGAGGTTCCCTCTGGTGACGTGGAAGATCTGCGCCTCTCCCGCCGACTGCGCGACGTCGTCACAGCCGGGCAGGACGATTGTCTAGGCAACAAATGTCCCCACGTTGGCCGCTGCTGCTACGAGCAGGCCAAACTCCGGGCAGAAAAGGCTGATATCGTCGTCGTCAACCACGCGCTGCTGGCGTTCAATCTGGCGAAACCTTTCCTCTCGCCCCGGCCGGTGATCGTGGTGGACGAGGCGCACGAACTGGAGCGGTACGTCGTCAACGCCCTGCGCCTGGAGATGAGGTACGGTACAGTCCCAAAGTTCATCAACGACAACGTCGTCCTGCGCCACGCGCCGGACGCACTGCGCGGACAGGCGGTCGGGCTCAATCACCAACTGTTCGATGCATTGACCCACAAGCCCTCTGAGCGCGAGAGACGCTGGGCTGTGCAGGGCGAACTGCAGGAGGGCCTGGCGCTGGCCGACCGGCTCAACAAGATCCACAAGGCCCTGCTGTACGCCTACCCCCCGGCGGTAGACGGCGACGAGGAAGACGTAGAGAGCGCACGCCATCAGAAGGTAATGGAATGGGCCGCGCAACTGGCCGATCAGGTGCGCGTCTTGGCCAAACCGCCGCCGCCCAACCACGTGCGCTACTGTGAGGAGCAGCCGGGGCAAACCGGCCCGGCCAGCATCGCCCTCTACAGAGAACCGCTACAGGTGGCAGACTTTTTGCGCGAGACGCTGTTCGAGCCTGTCAAGCGGGTGGTCTGCACCGGCGCGACGCTCACCACGGCGGGGCGCTTCGGCTATTTCCGCCGGCAGACGGGCGCGCCACACAGGGACGCGATCGAGCGTGTGATAGATGGTCCCTTTGACTACCCCAACCAGGCGCTGCTCTACACCCCCAACGGCCTGCAACCGCAATACGGTGCGGGCGAGGAGGCGTACGTGCTCAACCTGGGCCGCGAGATCTGGCGCTTGATTCAGGCCAGCCGGGGTCGGGCCTTTGTCCTGTGTACCAGCACCCGCCGCATGAACGGACTGTACGATCTGGTCAGTCCACACCTGGACTATAACTGCTACTGCCAGGGAAACGGTCTCTCCCGCGCCGAGTTGCTCGACCTGTTCCAGAACGACGCCGGCGGCGCGGTGCTCTTTGCCACCCGTAGTTTCTGGGGCGGGGTAGACGTTCCCGGTTCGGCGCTATCACTCGTCATCATAGACAAACTGCCCTTTTCCCCTCATCGCGATCCGGTGATACAATATCGCCAGCAGTTGATCCGGGATCGCGGCGGCAACCCGTTCTACGAGATGACGCTGCCCGAGGCCATCCTGGTGCTCAAGCAAGGGGTAGGCCGTCTCATCCGCACCGAGACCGACCGGGGCGTGATCGCCATCCTCGACTCTCGCATCAACACCAAGCGGTACGGCCAGCAGATCGTCGCCAGCCTGCCGCGTGCCAGGCGTACGCGACGGATTGCGGACGTGCGGAGGTTTTTTGCCGAAGAACAGTAAGCGTCTGGTTGGAGGTTAGAATAAAGGTTTGTTCTAGGATGGTCCCCTTCAGTGTGGAAAAGGGGCTCAAAGGCAAAACCCGGCAGAAACTCATCTTGACCAATAGTCCGATCGGCGATTTGTATCCTCGCTATCAAGGAGCTATAATTATCATCACGAAACCATCGTCCCCGCAACTCCATTAGAAGTCTCTGGCGAAAGAGGGCCAAAATCAATGCTCAATAATCACGAACCTATCTATCACTTCCACAAAGCCATTCAAGATGCTTATACTGCAACGCACGTGTGGCTAAGTAATCAAAAGGGGGTTCCCCCAAAAAGTTGTACCACTTGAGGCAGTGTTTATTGTGATCCT
>CAYLPU010000053.1:0-33792 GCA_964385635.1 uncultured Anaerolineales bacterium | reverse complement strand
CAACAACTGCGGGTACTTGCTTTATACGTACCAGATGTCGTATTCGGCACGGCTGCACTCTTGACAGCCCACCTCGTAGAAATAAGCCGCCCAGATCGGTGCAGGCCCCTCACAGACAACCGCATCCTCTGGGCCACAAGCCTCCACCTCCTCCAGTTCCAGGTCAAATCCCAGGCCTGGCCCCTCTACGTCCTCAGCCAGAACGATTCCCTCCAGACCAGGGATGTCGGGCCAGGACGTACCCCCCGCCCCCAGGCAAGTATCGAGCAGGCAGAACAACTGCCCGCGGATGGCATCCTCGCCGATGAGCACCTGCCCATCAATGATCAGCGTCGGCAGCCCACGCTCATCCGAGGTCACGTCGAACATCTCCTCGGCGCGGATCAACATCTCATAGTTAGCCGGATCGGAGATTTCGACCGTTTTGATCTGCATTTGATCGCCGTATTCGGCCTGCAGCGGCGCCAATACCTCATCAATAATGACGTTGCAGTGAAGACAACTCTCAGCGGTGAAATAGACTATCCGCACGACCGGACCACCCTCAGCCCGGACTGTGCACGCTCCCCAGGTGAGGGCCAACGCCAAAATGATCCCGGCCGTCCCCAGCCAATATCTCAACCGCATCTTATCTTCCACCCCCTGTCACCGTTTGCTACGTTCTCGCCTCGTACAGCGGAGTATTATGCCACAATTCGACAGTTGTGCAACTATTCCGAATTGCCTCACTAAACAGGTTGATCCAGGATGCTACCACGAGCTGACGCGGATCAGTCCCGCCACAATGGACCCTCTCCTATCGGGTCATCGTCCCCAATTGAGAAAGTCGCGGGGCTTCACCAAGCCCGGCACACTGCCAAGGCCCAAGTGCACGTGTTTGCTGCCATTTGTCGCGTCCGTGAGCGTTTGCCGTTTCCATTGTTGGGCATCGATTCAGATAATGGCTCCGAGTTCATCGACGATCAGCTCTATCGCTACTGCTTGCAGGAGGAGATCACCTTCACTCGCGGCCGAGCGGGCAAGAAAAATGACGGCGCCCACGTCGAGCAGAAGAACTGGTCTGTCGTCCGACGGGCAGCCGGCTACTATCGCTACGATACCCCCGAGCAACTGGATTTACTCAATCGCCTCTATGCTGTCATGCACTTCTACGTCAACTTCTTCCTGCCAGTGATGAAGCTCGAAGGGAAGACGCGCGTGGGCAGCAAGGTCGAGAGAGTCTATGACAAACCACAGACGCCCTATGCCAGAGTCCTGGCCAGCCCTGATGTCTCCGAGGTGCACAAAGCTGAACTTCGAGAGACCTACGACCTGCGGCGCGTCGCTGCCATCTGTGCCCTGGGCAACAATCCGGCTCTCCGCCTACACCTGATCCAGCACTCCCCACGCCATAGCCAGGCGTGTGAGCGTAGCCGTGTCATGAACACCCAGTTTGTTCATCAGCCGGTGGCGATGATTGCGGACGGTGTAGACACTGATGCCCAGCCTATGTGCAATTCGCTTGTTCGTCAAGCCACCAGCGACCATACCCAGCACCTGACGCTCACGTCTGGTCAGGAGGGCCATCTCGCTGATCAGGTCTACCTCCTGCTGTTCAACGACGGCTGACTGTTTGCCCAACCCCGACGAAACGAAACGATCACCCTTCATCACACAGCGCAGCGCCTCAACCAGGTCATCCGTGCAACTCGCTTTAGAGACATAACCATCCGCGCCAGCGGCCAGTGCCCGATCTACCATCTTCCACTCAGTACGTGCGCTGAATATGATTATTTTGATGTCTGGCTGAATCCAGCGCAATTCGCCCGTCACCTGGAGACCATCCTTGCCGGGCAGCATCAGGTCAAGGACGACTACGTCGGGCTGTACCCGCCTGGCCAACTCGATTGCCCGGTGTCCATCCTCCGCCTCAGCGACCACGACAAATTCGGGGTAGTCGGCGAGAAGCGAGACTATCCCCTCTCGCAACAACGCATGATCGTCGGCAAGCAATAATCTTATCGCCACTTCACCCTCCTTCTGCACATCTTCCTTTCGCACCTCCGCCAATCACCTCACTGCATCACACATCCGCCTGGTCTAAATATACCAGACACTAGAAACGATGTCTATGGGGCAACGCCCCATTTTAGCCATCATGTCGCCCCATTCTGGCACGGGAGAAAGCCCATCCCGCTTGACATCTCGGCACAATTCGCGTACCATTCACAGTATGTACACAGCAGGCGTGGACGTGGGCGCGATCACGGCCAAGGCAACCATCTTCAGCAACGAGGGGCTACTTTCCACGTCGGTCATCCTTGCCGGATACGACCGGGCGGCCGCTGCCCTGCAGGTACTCGATCAGACACTGGCGCAGGCAGGTCTCACTCGCGAGCGGATCGCCCGCCTGGTCGCCACCGGCTACGGCCGCGTGCAGGTACCCGGAGCAGACCATACTGTGACTGAGATCACCTGCCACGCCCGGGGCGCGCACTACCTCTGCCCTGATGTGCACACCGTGATTGACATCGGCGGGCAGGACAGTAAAGGCATCACCGTCGGCGACGGTGGCAAAGTGCTCGATTTCGTGATGAACGACAAGTGCGCCGCCGGCACTGGGCGCTTCTTGGAGGTGATGGCACACGCGTTGGAAGTGAACCTGGTTGATTTTGGCCGGCTTGCCCTCTCTGCCCCGCGTCGCGCCAAGATCTCCAGCACCTGCACCGTCTTCGCCGAGTCGGAGGTCATCACCCACCTTACCGCAGGTACACCCCGGTCCGAGATCATCGCCGGCATCCACGAGGCCATCGCTGCCCGCATCGCCACTATGCTTGGGCGCATCCTGGTACGAGACACGGTCGTGCTGACCGGCGGCGTGGCGCACAATGCAGGAGTAGCCCGTATGCTGGAAGAGAAACTGGGCCACGCCATCTTTATACCGGAGCACGCGCAATTGGCTGGTGCCATCGGTGCAGCCATCATCGCCCGTGAGTAAACAGGCAATTCCCTCCGTGCCCGCGACTTCATGCAACAGGCACTGACCGATGTGGCAAACACCGATAACTGAGCCCCTCCCCGAACAGATTTGTGTCCTATGCGGTTCCCATTCACACCTCATCGCCGCGCACCTGGGCGTGTGTCTGGAGTGCATCCGCAGCCGGCCCCGGGAGGCGTTACCGGTCGCCGACGCCGCCCATGCCGCCTCCCGCCGCCTCTTCGGCCTGCCAGAGCGACCGCCCCGCACCGAGGGAGGTCACCGCTGCGGGCTATGCGTGCATACTTGCGTCATTGGCGAAGGAGAGCGCGGCTACTGTGGGATACGCGAAGTGCAGGACGGCAAACTGCGCCACATGGCCGGCACCCCCGACCAGGGTCTTCTCCACTGGTACCGCGACCCTCTGCCCACCAACTGCGTTGCCGACCCCTTCTGTGTCGGACACACACAGCGTGGCAGGCACAATCTGGCGGTCTTCTACGCTTCGTGCACCATCGACTGCCTGTTCTGCCAGAACTACCACTTCCGCGAGACCGACTCGGGCCGCTCGCCTCGTCTGACCGCCGCCGAGTTGGCCAACACTGCCAACCCACGCACCTACTGTGTCTGCTACTTCGGCGGCGATCCGGCCAGCCAGATGGTACACGCTCTGGCCGCCAGCCGCCTCCTGGCCGAGCGGGGGGTCGTCATCTGCTGGGAGACCAACGGCACCGCCCATCCCCGCCTGATGGACCGCGTGCTCGACCTCTCCCTCGTCACCGGCGGCTGCGTCAAGTTCGATCTCAAGGCTCACAACGATAACCTGCACCGTGCCCTCACTGGGGCCAACAACCACCAGACGCTGACCAACTTCGCCCGTGCCGCTGCTCGCTTCGACGAACGTCCCATCCCACCCCCCGTCGTCGCCAGCACGCTTCTCGTACCCGGCTATGTGGATGCCGAGGAGGTGGGCCGCATCGCTCACTTCATTGCCGCCCTCAACCCGACCATCCCCTACATCCTGCTCGGTTTCGCCCCCCATTTTCTGTTTCCCGACCTGCCCCGCACCTCCGTGCGCCATGCCGACGAGGCCGAGGCCAGTGCCCGCGCGGCTGGGTTGCACACCGTGCGCATCGGCAACCGTCACCTGCTTTCCCGCGACTATTGAGTGATACTGCTGGTAAATCCTCCCCGCTGCTGGTCTGTACCCATTGGGGAGCAAATCACGCCTACGTGCCGTATCGCACAGACCCGTTCACACGTAGGCATGCTCACTTCTCAACGACAAACCAACGGTCAAATAGCCCATAAATCCTATTGAAAGAATGTATCTTTTGGTGTATTCTATAGGTACGGACAAACAGGGACTGATCGCCGATTACGCAGAGACCGATCCATACCCAATCAGCATCAGGAGAGTATGACAATGCTCAGGAAAACCTTACCCAGCGGGTTGCTCTTGCTGACACTGCTGGTCGCCAGCACCTATCTGACCCACGCCGCGGGACCACCAACCCCAACTCCGATCCCACCTCAACCCAGCAGCGGCATGGAATCCATCAATGTCTCGATCACCGTTCGCCCGGACGGGACATGGAATGGCGAGGCAATCCTCTCCTTCGTTCTTCCACCATCGGTGTCATCCGACCCGGGAGAGGCTCTGGATGCACAGATACAGCGAGGAGCAGCGGCGATCTTCGGAGACCGTAGGATTCGTTACACCTGGGAAAAGAACTTGAATGGGAGAGAGGACACCAATTGGACCTTCCTCCTGGAAGGAGAAGATGCACGAGAAATCACAGAGATAGCCCTCAATGCAGGACGCGCCGCGGAATGGCTCGAGGGGCCGGTGGCTCTAGAACTGAGCGGGGCTATTCGCGCGGGTCAGACACTGATGATCGCTCTGCCGGCCAATCCCTCCACTGGTTACTCGTGGGGAGTAGAGAGCCCGGATAGAAGTACGCTTTCCCAGGTGAACGATGTGGAAACACACCAAGTCTCGAAAGGGTTGGGGGCGCCAGCCAGGCAGGTCATCCGGCTCAAGGCTGTGAAGACAGAGCAGACCGATTTGCGTCTGGTCTACCGGCGCCCATGGCAGGCCGACCTCCCCCCAACTATGGTGATCTCGATCCAGGCGAACGGCATGGACCTGGGAGAGGCCTGTGCAACCCTCAGTGTGCCTCTGCCGCCTCCAGATCTCGCTCCTGCTTTCGGGATCCCGAATGAGGGAGGGGAGGAAGAGGACCTAACTCTCCATCAGGATACCCCACCTTCCTCTGTGCAGAGCCTTCCTAGCGCCTACAACTGGTGCGACGCGCACGGTGGATGCCCATCGGTCAAGGATCAGGGAGCGTGTGGAAGTTGTTGGGCCTTTGCGACAGCAGGGCCGCTGGAGGCGTGGATCAAGTACAGCGATAGTAGGGGGAGCATTGACCTCGCGGAGCAGTACCTGGTCTCTTGCAATGTCGACGATTGGGGTTGTGATGGCGGCTGGTGGGCTCACGACTACCACCGGAACAAGAAGCCACCGAGCGAGTCCCAGGCCGGAGCAGTGCTTGAGTCGGGATTTCCCTATGTGGCGAGAGATGACCCCTGCGGAGGAGGATACAGTCACCCGTACAGAATCACCTCGTGGGCTTTCGTCGGGAACGAGGATGGTGTCCCCTCCGTAGCCGCGATCAAGCAGGCCATCCATACCTACGGACCGGTCGCGACCGGGGTCTGTGCGGGCAATACCTTCTCGCGTTACACAGGCGGGGTCTTCCAGACCGACGAGAGTCAGCAGTGCACCTACGATGTAGATCACGCCATTGTCCTCGTGGGCTGGGACGACAGTCAGGGAACGAACGGGGTCTGGATCCTGCGCAATTCCTGGGGCACCAGTTGGGGCGAGAGCGGCTACATGCGCATCGGCTACGGAACTTCCAACGTGGGCTATTCGGCAAACTACATCGTTTACAGCCCCTCAGTAGTCGCATCGGACTGGGCCTACCTGCCGATGGTAGCCCAAGGCTCCGGAAAAACTTACTCCCTGTCGAACAGTGGCTTTGAGAGTGGCCGTGATGGCTCCTGGAGCGAGTACTCCAGCAATGGATGGACCCTTATCCTGGAAACGTCGGACTTGCCCACGTCCGTATCTCCTCATGGAGGAAACTGGGCCGCCTGGCTGGGAGGGGACGACGACGAAACCTCGATCCTTTCTCAGAAGGTAACCATCCCTTCCAACGGTACCATGCTCAAGTACTGGTATTGGAGTGCTTCGGAAGACCTGTGCGGCTACGACTATGCCTATGTCCGCTTTGAATCAAGCACACTGAAGACACACAGCCTCTGCGCTGACAACAACACGGGGGCATGGCTGTCTCAGCAGATCAATGTCACCAGTTGGCAAGGGCAGACGGTGGAACTGCGCTTTGTCGTCGAGACCGACTGGCTTTGGAACAGCAACTTCTTCCTGGACGACGTAAGCATCTCAACAACCACGGCATCATCTGACCTGTCTATCTTCCCTGATGCGTCAGAGACCTCGGTGGCTCACCCGACTGTAAGTAAGGAATCGCGATAGCCCAGATGTTCTCTAGGCGGCAATCAGATTCCCCATCCGCACTGGATCCAGCACTCCCCAGCTCACAGCAATGCGCGTGAGCGTAGCGGTGTCATGAACACCCAGTTTGTTCATCAGCCGGTGGCGATGATTGCGGACAGTGTGAACACTGATGCCCAGCCTGCGTGCAATGTGCTTGTTCGCCAAACCACCAGCGACCATACACATTATCTGGCGCTCACGTGAGGTCAGGAGAGCCATCTCGCGGCTCCGGTCTACCCACCGCTGCTCAACGACGGCTGGCTGTCGTCTACCCAACCCCGACGAAACGAAACGATCATCCTTCATCACACAGCGCAGCGCCTCAACAAGGTCTCTCGTGCAACTTGCTTTAGAGACGTAGCCATCCGCACCAGCGGCCAGTGCCCGATCTACCATCTCCCACTCAGTACGCGCGCTAAATACGATTATTTTGATGCCTGACCGGACCCGGCGCAATTTGCCCGCTACTTGGAAACCATCCACGCCAGGTAGCATCAGATCAAGAATGACTACATCGGGCTGCACCCGTCTGGCCAACTCGATTGCCTGGAGTCCGTCCTCCGCCTCAGCGACCACGACAAACTCGGGGTAGTCGGCGAGAAGCGAGACTATTCCCTCTCGCAACAGTGCATGATCGTCGGCAAGCAATAATCTTATCGCCATTTCACCCTCCTTCTGCGTCTCTTCCTCTCGCACCTCTGCCAATCACCTCACTGCATAATACATCCGCCTAGTCTAAATATACCAGATACTAGAGACGATGTCTATGGGACAACGCCCCATTTCAGCCGCCATGTCGCCCCATTCTGGCATGGGAAAGAACCCATGCCGCCGCGAATCCCCCACTTGACATCTCCGCATAATTCGCGTACCATTTATGGTATGCACACAGCAGGCGCGGATACGGGCGCAACCACCGCCAAAACGGCCTTCTTCGGTGCAGCTATCATCGCCCGTGAGTAAACATGCAATCTCCGATCCCCAATCCGAAAACCGAAATTCGCAGCCTTCAATCTCCCCTCGGCTTCCTCACCGCTTATGTCCCTGAGGCACTCTTCCACGCGGCAGGCTTCACTCCTATGTTCATCTTCCACACCCCAGACGACCGCGGACACGCTCGCGCCCATCTGCCCGGATTCACCTGCTGGGTCACTGATTCCGCACTCGATCAGGCCCTCGCTGGCAAACTAGATGGCCTGGCTGGGATGGCCCTCGCCCAAACCTGTGACACAGTGCAAGGGATGACCGACCTCTGGCGGCGGAATGTGCCCGACATCCCCCTGTTCCATTTCGGGATGCCGCTGCGCCTGGACAGCACTTCCGCCCGCACCTATCTCCTGGCCGAACTCCAGTCGCTGCGCGAGCGCATCCAGTCCACAACCGGCTACCCCATCCACGACGACGCACTGCAGGAGAGCATCGCGCTCTACAACCGCACACGTGCCCTGGTCCGCCGCCTCTACGCTCGCGCCGGAGACTTCGCCCCATACGACTTCTACACCCTCGTGCGGGCCGCCTTCCAGACGCCGAAGGAGACGTACAACGACGATCTGGCGCGGCTGCTGGAACAGCCTGCCATCCCTCCCGCTTTGGGGAGCCCAGGCAGCATGCCCCGTATCCTTCCGGTCGGTTCCGCTCTAGCCGACCCTATTTTCTTCGCTGTCCTTACTCAGGCTGGTGCCCGTGTGGTTGGGGACTTGCTGGACCTGGGAGAACGATACTTCGCGATGGACGCCGCCAGGAACGGCAACCCTCTCGAAACTCTGGCAGACAGACTGCTGGCACTCGTGCCCACCCCGACCAAGTATCACCCCCAGCGTACTCGCGCCGCCCACCTTCTATCGCTGGTACAGACGCGGAGCGCCGACGGCGTCATCTTCGTCCGCCAGAAGTTCTGCGAGCCCCACGGCTTCGATTACGTGCAACTGTCCCACGCGCTGGACCGGGTCGGCGTGCCCCACCTGCTGGTCGAACTGGAGCAGGCATCCCAGGCCGGTCAACTGCGCACGCGGATAGAGGCGTTTGTGGAGATGCTGACAACCAACCAACAGTAGGCACGATCCAATGCCAAACTATCCTCGCCTCCAGTCGCTCAAAGAGATCAACAGCGTGATGGCGCGCTACTACGTGCAGCGCAAACTACTAGCACGACTCAAACCACTGGCCTACGTCACCAGCGGTGCGCCGGTCGAGATTGTGGAGGCTATGGGAATTCTCACCCTCTACCCGGAGAACTACGGTGCACTGTGCGGTGCGCGCGGAGCCGCCGTCGATCTATGCCAGATAGCCGAGGCGACCGGTTACCCCGCCGACCTGTGCTCCTATGCCCGCAGCCACATCGGCGCGGTGCTGCAGCCCAAAGACGCGCCGCTGAAGGGGATGCCCCGCCCTGACCTACTGGTCTGCTGTAACAACATCTGTGGCACCGTGCTCAAGTGGTACGAGGCGCTGGCCACACTCTATGATGTGCCCCTATTTATTCTCGATGTGCCCTTTCAACGCACCACCCCGGCTGAGTCCCACATTATCGCCTACGTCACCGAGCAGTTGCGCGAGTTCATCGCTTGGCTGGAGGTGCACACAGAGCGTCGCCTGAAACCCGACAAGTTCCACGCGGTGATGGCCCACTCGCAAGAGGCAGTCTCGCTGTGGCAGGAGATTCTAGAGTTTGGACAACACAAACCTTCCCCCATCAACAGTCCAGACCTCTTCGTCGCGATGGCTCCCGTCGTCGCGCTGCGCGGCACGCGCCAGGCAGTAGATTGCTACCGCCACCTCAAGGCCGAACTGGAGGACCGCGTCGCTCAGTCCATTGGCGCGGTGCCTGGTGAGCGATACCGCCTCCTCTGGGACAACATCGCCATCTGGTATCGCCTCTACCGCTTCTTCCGCCCCTTCATGGACGCCGGTGCCTGCTTCGTCGCCGACACCTACACCAACGCCTGGACCGTCGAACTTGACCCGGAGGAACCCCTCATCAGCCTGGCACGGGCCTATACGAGCGTGTTCATCAACGTAGACCTGCCCACGCGACTGCGCATCATCGCCGACATGGCCCGGCGTTTCCAGGTGGATGGAATGGTGATGCACGCTAACCGCTCCTGTAAGCCCTTCTCCATCACCCAGGCCGACGTCCGGGACAGACTACGGGATGAGTTGGGCCTCCCCGTTCTCATCCTGGAGGCCGATATGTGCGATAAGCGTCTCTACAACGAGGGATCGGTGCGGGAACGCGTGGCGGCATTCCTGGAGATGCTATAGGCTCCGACGATGGCTACTGGTTTCTTCGAACGAGTCTACCGGCTGGTGCGGCAGGTGCCGCCCGGCAAGGTCACCTCCTACGGGGCAATCGCCCGCATGTTGGGCCATCCCCGCGCCGCCCGCACCGTCGGCTGGGCTCTGCATAGCCTACCCTCCTCAGTCCCCCCCATTGGGGGGCTCCCCCCCTCGATCCCCCCCAGTGGGGGGCTCCCCCCCTCGATCCCCCCCATTGGGGGGGATGAAAGGGGGGGCGACGTCCCCTGGCACCGTGTCATCAATAGTCAGGGCCGTATCTCCACCAGTTGCCGGGAGCACAGCGCTGACCTCCAGCGGACATTGTTGGAAGCCGAGGGAATCCAGTTCGACGAGCGTGGGTACGTGGATTGGGACCGTTTCGGCTGGATGGGGCTTCCGTGGCCGGAGGTCGAGGAACTGATGCGCGTGCATAACTGACACCAAGCGGAGAAACTCTATGTCGCTGGAAGACTACCCGCGCCCGTCCGTAACCACCGACGTCATTGTCTTCACCCTGCAAGAAAACGACCTGCAGATACTCCTGATCCGGCGGAGGAACCCGCCCTTTCAGGGAATGTGGGCTATCCCCGGTGGATTCGTGGACATAGATGAATCACTGGAGAATGCCGCGCTACGGGAACTGGAGGAGGAGACCGGCGTCCGCGACGTCTATCTGGAGCAACTGTACACCTTCGGTGACCCAGGCCGTGACCCCCGGGGCCGCACGATCACGGTAGCCTACCTCGCCCTGGTCCCCGCCACCACTATCCATCTCCACGCCGGAGACGATGCCACCGAGGCCCGCTGGTGGTCCATCCACGCCCTGCCCCCCCTGGCCTTCGACCATGCCGACATCCTGGCCTACGCCCTTCAGCGACTGCGCTACAAACTGGAGTACACCGCCGTAGGGTTTGAACTCCTGCCGGAGGTCTTCACCTTGAGCGAGTTACAGGCCGCCTACGAGATTGTCCTGGGGGAGGAACTGGACAAGCGCAACTTCCGCCGCAAGATCCTCAGTGCGGGGGTCATTGAGGAGACCGGCGAACACCGCACCGGAGAGGGCCGTCCGGCCAGACTCTACCACTTCCGCGACGACGCCGTGGCAGAGGTCAAGACCCGGCGGCTGTTCCCTTGACAAAACGCGCCTTCGGGCGTATAAGTTGATGCACAAGAACACTAACCGTTCTTCTTTTTTCGACCCGGTTAGTGTATGAATTACACTATCTTCAGGAGGGCCAGATGAGCAACAAGAGCGAATCATTTCTGAACTGGCTGGCCCGTTGGGAGGCGGACCTGCCATCCCTCGACCTCAGTACGGTCGTTTCCGATCCCTCCCGCGTCGCGCTAGTGTCGCAGGATCTGCTGAAAGGGTTCTGCAACCAAGGACCGCTTTCCAGCCCGCGCGCGGCTGGCATCGTTCCCACTGCGGTGCATCTCTTCCAAGTCACCCATGACCTGGGGGGCCATCACTTCCTATTGCTACAGGACACCCACGACCCCGACGCCGTAGAGTTCTCCGCCTACCCCCCCCACTGTGTGGCCGGCACAGCGGAGAGCGAGACGATTGACGAATTGAACGACCTGCCCTTCTCCAATCTCTTCACCGTCATCCCCAAGAACTCCATCAGTTCCAGCGCCGGCACAGATCTCGAGGCCTGGCTAGAGAGCCATCCGGTGGTCACTACCTTCATCATCGTCGGCGTGTGCACCGATATTTGCGTCTACGACCTGGCGATGGGCCTGCGTGTGCGGGCAAACGTCCTGGGCCAACGCGACGTCCGAGTCATCGTCCCCGCTGACTGCGTGCAGACCTACGACATGCCGGTCAGGACGGCAGCAGAACTGGGCGCGCTCCCCCACGACGGAGACCTGCTCCACCGCATCTTCCTGTATCATATGGCTCTGAACGGCATTGAGGTCGTGGCCCATCTTACTTGAGTCACAAGTCACAGGTCACAAATCACCCAGTCATCAAGTCACCAAGAAGACCCAGATGTTCCCTCCCGACAGAATCGCTACCTGGCTCCGCGAGCACCTGACTGCCGCCAACGCCAGCGGCTTCGTCCTCGGCCTCAGCGGCGGGGTGGATTCGGCCACCGCCGCCGCGCTGGCTGTGCGCGCTGTCGGTTCCGAGCGCGTCCTGGCCGCGCTGATGCCCTGCCACTCCATATCGGAGGATGCTGCACTGGGGCAATTCGTTGCCGATACCTTTGGCATCCCCGTCGTCACTGTGAACCTGAGCGGTGCTTACGATGCCCTGATGGCCGCCCTGCCACCATCTGACCACTCTCTGGCCACTGCTAACATCAAGCCGCGCTTGCGGATGATCACCCTCTACTACCTGGCTCAGTCCCACAACTATCTGGTGCTGGGCTCCGGCAACAAGAGCGAACTAATGGTCGGCTACACGACCAAGTACGGCGACGGCGGGGCGGACCTGCTGCCCCTGGGCAGCCTGTACAAGACCCAGGTATGGGAACTAGCCCGCGAGATAGGCGTACCGCAGGAGGTCGTCGAGCGAGCGCCCTCGGCGGGGCTGTGGCCCGGTCAGACCGACGAGGGGGAGATGGGCATCACCTACCGCGAGTTGGATCGGGTGCTGGCGGCCATTGAAGAGGGGGATACGTCCGACATTCAATCGGCGACGCTGGAGAAGGTGTGGGGGATGATGACGCGTTCCGAGCACAAGCGGGCCATGCCGCCGATTTTTCGAGTGGGGAGGAGTGAGACGTGAAACGTGAAGACATGAGACGTGAGGACGTGAGGACGTGAAACGTGAGGACGTGGTGGAGGCCGCCGGTCCACTGATTGAATTGGCTATCGCCGAGGACATTGGGCCGGGCGACGCTACTTCTGAAGCGGTGCTACCGGCTGAACTGGAGCTACACGCACGCATCGTCGCCAAGGAAGCGGGCGTCGTCGCCGGGTTGCCTGTGGCCGAGGCGGTCTTCTCTCGCGTAGGCCCTGCTCTGCGATTCACTGCCCGCGTCCAGGATGGAGCTTGGGTCGAGCCGGGCGACCTGGTGGCCGAAGTGGTTGGGCCGGGGTGGGGGATGCTGGCCGCTGAGCGGATCGCGCTCAACTTTTTGCAGCGGCTTTCGGGCATCGCCACGCTCACCCGGGCATTCGTGGATGGGGTCGCCGATACAGACGTGACCATCCTGGACACCCGCAAGACCCATCCCGGCTACCGCGTGCTGGAAAAGTACGCCGTGCGCATGGGCGGCGGGCAGAACCATCGCATGAGCCTCCACGATATGATGATGGTCAAGGACAATCACATTGACGCGGCTGGGGGAATCACCGCCGCCGTCGAGCGGGCTTGCTCTGCCCATCCCGACTTGCCCATCGAGGTCGAGGTTCGGACCCTGGACGAGTTGCGCGAAGCGCTGGGGCTGGCCGTGAATCGTATCATGCTGGACAACATGGGCCTGGACGAGATGCGGGAGGCTGTTCGGATTACCGCCGGGCGAGTGAAGTTGGAGGCTTCCGGCAATGTCAATCTGGAGACCGTCGCCGCTATCGCCGCCACCGGCGTGGATTATATCTCCGTCGGCGCGCTGACACACTCCGCCCCCGCTCTAGACCTGAGCATGAAAATCTCCAATCTCCAATCTCCAATCCCTGCTCTCAAATCTCAGTTGGGCGACTCGCTCGTCATCCTGGGCCACCATTACCAGAAAGACGGGGTCATCCAATTCGCCGACTTTCGCGGCGACTCGCTCAAGCTGGCCCGCGACGCCGCCAAGTGCCGCGAGGCCAAGTACATTGTCTTCTGCGGCGTGCATTTTATGGCCGAGACGGCCGCCATCCTGGCCCAACCCGGCCAAACTGTGCTCATACCCGACCGGGAGGCCGGCTGCCCGCTGGCGGCTATGGCCGACCTGGAGGACGTGGAGCGAGCGTGGGCACAGTTGGGCGACGTACTGGACGTCGAGAGCAATGTGATGCCGATAACCTATGTTAATTCCGCCGCTGCTCTCAAGGCCTTCTGCGGGCGGCACGGCGGGCTGGTCTGCACATCTTCCAACGCGCAGGCAGTCCTTACGTGGGCGCTCGAACGGCGGCCTCGCGTTTTGTTCTTCCCCGATCAACACCTGGGCCGCAACACCGCCAAGCGGATGGGTATCCCGCTGGCGGAGATGCTGTTGTGGAATCCGAGCCATCCGTTTGGCGGACACGCGACCGCGGCCTTGCAGAAGGCCCACATATTGCTCTGGCGCGGCTTTTGCAGCACCCACCAACGCTTTCTACCGGAGCACGTGATGGCCTGGCGTGAGCGGGAACCGGGTATCCGCGTCATCGTTCATCCTGAATGCATGATGGAGGTCGCGGACCTGGCGGACGAGGCCGGCTCCACCGCCTACATCATCCGCCGGGTGGAGGAATCCCCGCCGGGCACCAAGTGGGCCATCGGCACCGAGTTCAACCTGGTCAACCGTCTCAAGGAGGAGCACCCGGAGCAGTTTATCGTTTCACTCTCTCCCGAACCGAGCTACTGCCGGACGATGAATCTCATCACGCCGGCTAAACTGGCCCGCGTGCTGGCAGGGCTGGCCCAAGGTAAAGTCGTCAATCTGGTCACAGTCCCGCCCGACGTGGCCCGCGACGCGCAGGTGGCGTTGGAACGAATGTTGGAGGTCAGTCAATGAATTCCCATCAAAGCGACGTTTTGATCATCGGCTGCGGCATCGCTGGCGCGTCTGCGGCACTGCGGCTGGCGCAGGACGGTCAACGGCAGATTACCATCATCACCCGGGCAGCAGAGCCGGAGGAGAGCAACACACGCTACGCCCAGGGGGGCATCGTCACGCTGGGTGAGGATGACAGCCCCGCTCTTCTGGTCAAGGACATCCTGGCCGCTGGCGACGGTCTCAGTTTGTCCACCGCTGCCCGTATCATCGCCGAGGAAGGCCCCGACCTGGTGCGTCAGGTACTCGTGGAGACCGTCGCCGTTCCCTTCGCCCGAGCGTCCGACGGGCGGCTGGCTTACGGTCGGGAGGCGGCCCACTCGCGTTCGCGCATCCTGCACGTCGGCGACGCCACCGGCAAGGCCATCATCCAGGCTCTCATCGCGGCCCTGCGCCAGCGGCCCAACGTCCGCATCGTCACTGAGGCCACCGGAGTAGATTTGATCACGTTTCCCCACCACGCCCACGATCCACTGGCTGTTTACGAGCCTATTGCTTGTCATGGCGCTTACGTCTTTGAGCAGTCCCGGCGGGCCGTGAGCCGCTATCTGGCCGGAGCGACTATTCTGGCCACCGGCGGGCTGGGCCGCATTTACCGCTACACCACCAACCCAGAGGGCGCTCGAGGCGACGGGCTGGCGATGGCCTATCGGGCCGGGGCACGGGTCATCAACGCCGAGTACATCCAGTTCCACCCCACGACCTTCGCCGTGTCGGACGGGGACGGGTTCCTGATCTCTGAGGCGATGCGGGGCGAGGGTGGGCGATTGTTCACGCCCGATGGTCGGCATTTTATGGAGGAGTATGCCCCCGAGTGGGGAGACCTGGCCCCGCGTGACGTGGTCGCCCGCGCTATTCACCACGAGATGGTCGAGCACGGCTACTCGCACGTGTTGTTGGACATTCACTCGGTACTGCCCCCCGACCGCATCCGGGAGCGCTTCCCTACCATCTATAGTCACTGTCTGGCACACGGGGTGGACATCGCTAGCCAGCCCATCCCAGTTGTCCCGGCTGCTCACTACTCTTGCGGCGGCGTCTGGACCGACGAGTGGGCGCGCGCGACCGTCGAAAATCTCTACGCCGTCGGCGAGGTCGCCTGCACCGACGTTCACGGGGCGAACCGGCTGGCAAGCACATCGCTGCTGGAGGGTCTCGTCTGGGGCAATCGTGCCGCGCGGGATATAGCCGACCGCGGCCTGCGGCCCGTCGTCGGCCCTGGCGATGTGCCGTGTTGGGAAGAGGAGGGGTTGAAGGAGGAGGCCGACCCGGCCCTGATCTGGCGCGATATGCGGACTATCCAGCACACGATGTGGCACTATGTCGGCCTCGTCCGTTCGGGCCGGCGGCTGGCGCGCGCTTTGCGCGATCTGAGCCATCTGAAGCAGGATATCGAGGATTTCTATCGCACCACCCGCTTGAACGACGCGCTGATCGGGCTGCGCCACAGGGTGCAGGCGGCGCTCGTCGTCGCCGCGGCCGCGCAGCACAACCGCCACAGCCGGGGCTGTCACTACCGCGATGACACAAAGGGCACGGCGCTGATCTGAGCCAGACCTCCGAGGTTTTCCGAAGCCTCGGAGATCTACGAGGACAACCGATATGACTGACCGCCGCCTGATCAAACTGAGCAAATTCCTGGCCCTCATCCTCCGCCACCAGCCGGAGCGATTTGCGCTGGAACTGGACGATGAGGGCTGGGCATCGCTTCCGGAGGTGATGGAGATCCTGCGAGGGCTGCCCAACTTCCGCTGGGCCACCCGCGCCGACGTGATGCAGGTTATTGAAGAGGGTGACGGCGATGGCAAGCGCCGCTTTGAGGTGCAGGGGAACCGCATCCGCGCCCGCTACGGCCATTCACTGGCCCGTCCCATCCGCTACGAGCCCTGCGCCCCGCCACCGTTTCTCTACCATGGCACCTCACCCGACGCCCTGGAGACTATCCGCCGCGAGGGGCTCAGGCCAATGGAGCGCCAATACATCCACCTCTCGCCCGACCGTGAGACGGCTATCCGCGTCGGAGCACGCCACACCGACCATCCCATCGTCCTCACCGTCCGCGCCGCTGAGGCCCATGCGGAGGGTGTTGAATTCTATCGGGCGGACGAAGCAGTTTACCTGGCGAAACAAATCCCACGCGAATTCCTGGACTCGTGAAGCATAAAACAGGGTCGCGCATCACATCTCACGCATCCGTGCAGGAGAAAGAGCATGACTATTTTCAACCGCCAACGCCTCGACAACACTGTATTCAAACTCGACATCGAGCGCATGCGTCGGGGCTGGTACTCCGACAAGTATTTCGAGAATGTCTACTGCATGCTCACAGCCCTGGCCACCTCTGGTTACCGATACGACGGCCAATATCCCCGCGACATCGAGGTGGACACCGACGATATGGACGTGGGGAACATGGTCGTCGAGACGCAAGTTTTCACCCGCCGCAAGGGTTCGACCGTGGTGGTAGGGGTGGACAAAGCGCTGACGATGCTCCGCCACTGTGCTGGCTATTTCGACGAAGACAGCAACTTCGTGGAGACCTATGACCAACTGGAGGTCTGGGCCATCCACGACGGAGCGGTGGTCAATTATCCGCCCAAGGGGAACGCCGGGGACGGCGACCCCCGCTTCGTGCAGCCAGCGATGATAATCCGAGGGCGATACCGGGACTTTGCCCTACTAGAAACCCCTATCCTGGGCGCACTCAGCCGGGGCAGTCGCATCGCTACCAACGTCTACCAGACCATGGTGGCGGCGCGGGGCAAGCCAGTTCTTTTCTTCCCCGCCCGCTTCGACGCCCACGAGGTCCAGGCCGCCGATGGCTACGCCTACGACGTGGCAGTCCAGCGGTTCAACCACGACTACAGCCAGCACACCCCGGCCCTGGTCTCCACCGACGCCCAGGGGGACTACTGGGGCAGCCAGGGCATCGGCACCGTCCCTCACGCCGTCATCGCCTGCTTCCTGGGCGACACCGCCGCCGCGATGGTCGTCTTCGCCTCCACGCTCCCACCCGAAGTGTCCCGCATCGCCCTGGTGGACTTCAACAATGACAACGTCACTGGCAGCCTGCGCACGCTCAAGGCCATGTTCGACCGCTACCGGGAATTGATGGACGCCGAGAACGGGGAGGAGGCCCGCAAGTACATCCTCCACGGTGTACGGCTCGACACCTCCCGTTCGGTCCGTGATGCCAACGTACCTCCCCTGGGCGACCCGGAATTGGACCTGGGGGTCAATCCACGCCTGGTATTTATCGTACGCGAGGCACTCGATCATGCCTGGGAGGGCTGGAACCTGCCGCCGGAGTGGGAAGAGCGAGCAAAGGGGTACTGTCGCGCCGTCAACATCGTTGTCTCCGGTGGCTTCAACCCCAAGCGCATCCGCCGCTTCGAGCAATTGGGCGTGCCGGCCGATTCCTACGGTGTGGGTTCGTCGCTGATGTCCAACGATGCCATCGTCGGCACCAACACCGACTTCACGGCCGACGTGGTACGCATCCAGGTGAAAGGGCAATGGGTGGACATGGCCAAGGTAGGCCGCGCCCCCTGTGACAATCCGGAGATGGAACGGGCAATGTGGGGGGGATAGAACAGCATCGGCCCGGTCGAGGATATGTCCCGACCGGGCCGGTGGTCTCTGGCATAGGACGCATGTGCCTGACCAGGTTACTCCCCCGCCAACACCCGCTCCAGCGCCTGCTCCCAGAAGGACGTCTGGCCATCCAGAACCAGCAGCACCCCCTCCTTCTGGGCCATCGCCTCTGCCCCCTCAGTGGCCCGTTCCCCTGCCACCGCCGGCAGAGCCACGTACCCCACCTGGCTCAGGTGTCCGGCCCGCCGCTGGGCTCGCTCCACATCGTGCTGGTCAATCACCCCTGAGACCTCGACCGCCAGCCAGACCTGGGGGGCATCAGGCAGGTAACGAGGCCACCCCCTAGCAGATCCAGCAGCAACACGTCACGGAACTCCTCCGCAGAGAGATGGGCTTCCAGGTCGTCTTCGATCTCAGTGGGAGAAATGGCACGCACACGTCGTAGGAGGGGGGGGGGGCCAAAATAAGCTCCGGCTCGCTCCTGGTAGGTGAGTTCCAGTTGGCGGCCCTTGATGGCTCCAAGGGTGTCCTGCACGCCGGCCACGACCTGGATCAGACCATCCAGCCGCTCCTCGGTACGCCGTTGCGCCTCGGCCAGTTGCTCCAGCCGTTCCTCGGTGCGGGCCTGCGCCTCAGCCAGCCGTTGCAGCGCGGCTTCCACCCGATCCATTCGCACCTCGACGCGACCCTGCGCTTCTGCCAACCGGTCGTAATCCTGGCGCACGACCTGCACCGCCTTCATCCGGTCGTCCACCAACGCAACTACCGCCCGGTACGTCTCGGCTGTCATTCCGTAGTACTGTTCCATCACTTCAACACCTGCAGGCTGAGTACCTCATACAAACCCATTATACCCATCCAGGCCCTTTTCAGCAAGTCGCGGCTATTCGAGCCTGAAAATGGCCTTACGGAAACCTCCGAGCTCTTGACTTGTGGGGCTCCCCCAAGTCTTGCATGCGCCCAATGACCAAGGCCGGCATCAATGGGTGAGGCGTGGGTCCAGCGCGTCGCGCAGGCCGTCGCCCAGCAGGTTGAAGCCCAATACGCTCAGCATGATCGCCAGGCCGGGGAACAGCACCGCCCACCAGGCACCGCTGGTCAGAAACCTGTAACTGTCACCCAGCATAGCACCCCACTCCGGTTCCGGAGGTATGGCGCCCAATCCCAGGAAACCAAGCGCGCCGGCCCAGATAATGGCGCTGGCCAGGCCCATGGTCGCCTGGACAATGACCGAGGACAGGGTGTTGGGCACGATGTGACGGAAAAGGATGCGTGCATGGCCCGACCCCACTGACTGTGCAGCCAGAACATATTCTTTCTGGATCACCGAAAGCACCGTGGACCGCACCAGGCGGGCGTACAGCGGGATGCCCACGAAGCCGATGGCGATCATGGCTTTGTCCAGGCCCGGCCCCAGGAAAGCCACGATCGCGATGGCAAGCAAGTACGCGGGGAAGGCCAGAATGATATCCATCGCGCGCATGATGATATTGGAAACGAGCGGGCCGCCCAGCGGCAGGGCTACCATCCAGCCGATGAACAGACCCAGAATCCCACACGTAGCAGCGGTGTAAGGGCTGACCAACAAGGCTAGCCCGCCGCCGAGGAGGAGGCCCACGCCAGCGAAGAGCAACACGCGAATGGGCTTGCCCGCCAGAAAATTCTCCAGGAACACTGCCGCGACCCCCAGCGCACAGAACAGGAGTGCCTGGAAGGGCTGTCCGGCGATCCAGGCCGACAAGGATCCCAGACAGAGGCCGACGACGCCGAAAAGAACGGCCCGACCTGTCCGGCCGAGTGGCATATTCTCGTAGAATCCGGCCAGCAAGCCCAGTAGACCCCCGATTGTCAGGGAGATGCCTACGGCCACCACACCAACACGCAGTGAGTTCCACCCTCCGTGGACCACGCGGCGAAAGGTGTCACGTCCCAGCTTGTCGGTGCCGAAGGGGTGGATAGACTGGATCTCCTCGGTGGGCCTGAGGTTGGGCGGCTTGAGTTTCAGAGAATAGTCGAGGTCAGTTCTGGGGTCGTATTCCCAGAAGAAGTGGGCCAGCACAGCCGACAGGACAAACAAAACCACGATCGCCAGCCCCAGCCGGGCTGTATTGCTGGAGATCAGCCGTCGCCACGCATCCCCCCACAGCGACCGATACTCCCGAACGGCGAAATCAATCAAGCCAATCTCATTCGGTGTCGTTTCTGCCATACGATCCTCACTCGTAGTGAATCCGTGGATCCAGAAAGACGTAGGACAAGTCCACTAGCAGGTTGATGAACACAATGATAAAGGTAATGAGCAACGTGCCGCCTTGGACGACAGGATAATCACGTCCCAGGATGGCATCGTACACCCATTTGCCGATGCCAGGCCAGGCAAAGATGGTTTCCGTCAGGACAGCACCGGCCAGCAGACTACCCGACTGGAGACCAATGATGGTGACAATCGGAAGGAAGGCGTTCTTGAGGGCATGGCGGAAGAGGACCACCCGCTCCTGCAGTCCCTTGGCGTGGGCGGTACGGATGTAATCCTCCTGCAGTACGTCCAACATGCTGGAACGCGTCATGCGGGCGATGATGGCCGTGGGAATGGTCGCCAGGGCCAGCGCGGGCAGGGCTAAGTGTTTCAGGGCGTCCACCAGCGCCTCTCCGTTGCCGGCGATGATACTATCTATAAGGACCAGGTTCGTCACCGCCCTGACTTCGATGGCGTGATGCAGGCGACCTCCGCTGGGAAACCATTGCAGGATCACGGCAAAGAGCATGATCTCCATCAGGCCCAGCCAGAAGATCGGCATGGAGACACCGATGAGGGAACCGACCATGCTGATGCTGTCCAGCAGAGAATTACGCCGCGCGGCCGACGCGATGCCGACCGGCACGCCGACAAAAATGGCGATCAACATGGACAACAACGCGAGTTCAACCGTCGCCGGAAAGCGCAGTTTCAGTTGGTCGGCAATCGGGATACGGCGATGAATAGAGTTGCCCAGGTCGCCTTGGAGCAGTCGCCCCAGAAAACGAAGGTACTGGCTGTCGAAGAATCCGCTGACGTCGCCCTGCTGTAAAGCTTCCTTGTCCAGAAAAAGAGGACGATTCAGACCGAGTTGCTCGCGGATCCGCTCCACGTTTTCCTGGGCCGCGTGCTCGCCCAACATGGCGATGGCCGGATCGCCGGGGATGAGGCGCAAGAACATAAAAATGACGAAGGTGACACCCAGCAGAGTAGGAATCACCGAGATGATCCGACGGATGAGATATCGAGTCAAGGGCTCCCTCCTTACCAGGGATGCAGGGGGGCGGATACACCCACATTCCGCCCCCCTGTGTGACGTTCACATCGTTCGTGAGCCGTCGTGAGGTAGCCCCAGATGACAAAGCAAAGGCTAGGGCTCCAGGACCGTCCCCTCGTAGTAGTCAGCGCCGACCGGCTGCGTCACGTAGCCGCTGACCTTGCTGGAGAAAATGAGGGGGGTGTTGTTGTGGGCGATCCAGATGCGAGCAACGTCGTCGTGCAGCAATTGCTCGATCTGCTTATACATCTCCTCACGCTCGGCCTGGTCGGGCTTGATAGCCGCCTGGTAGCATAGGTAAGCGACTTCCGTGTTAGCGTACCAGCCCTCGCGCTTCTCAGGACTCTTCACCCAGTCCTCAGGCTCCCCAACCTGGTCATCTGTGGCAAAACCAAAGAAGTAGTTGTGGAAGTTGTCGGGGTCACCGTTGTCGCCACCCCACCCAAGCATGTACAGCCCAACGAGCAGGCCATTGCGTCGCAAGCCCAGGTAGGTCGGCCAGTCGCCCGCCAGCTCAAGCGTGGCGTTGATGCCCGCTTTGGCCAGGTCGGCCGCCATCGCCTCGCCGATCTCCTTGGGGGAGGGGTAATAGAAGCGGGTCACCGGCATGTAGTACAGCGTGAGCGGGATCTTGTCCCCGGCGCTGTACACGGCGTTACCTTCCGCATCCACGAGGTCCTCCGCGATGGTCACCTCGCTCAGCCCATCGGGGAAGCCGGCATCGGCCAGGAGTTGCTTCGACAGGTCTGGATCGTAGGCCCAGTCCTCGACTGCGTCGTTGTGGCCCCAGATCAGCGGCGGCAGGAAGTTGGTCGCTGCCTCGCCGTACGCGCCGTAGAAGTTCTCGACCAGGCCCGGGCGATTGATGGCGTGAGCGAGCGCCTCGCGGACCTTGACATCCTGGAACTCCTCGATCATGTAGTTGAACGTCAGGTAGCCGGTGTTCAGCGCCGGGCGGGTCAGGACGTACAGGTCGGGATCAGCCTCGGCGACAGCCAGGTCCTCGACTACCGCCTGCTCCAGAGCGTGGATGTCGCCGGCCTTCAGGGCCAGGAAGCGAGCCGAGTCATCGGGGATCACCCGCCAGATGATCTCATCAATGGTGGGCCGGCCGCCCCAGTAATCGTCATTGGCCACCACCGTGATGTGGTCACCCTCCACCCATTCCTCGAACACAAACGGCCCGGTGCCCACGCAGCCCACTACGGGCAGGCCGTAGTCCTCGCCATATTCCTCCATGGCCGCCGGGCTGGAGATAGCGAATATGTCCATGGCCAGATTGGCCAGGAAGGGAGCCAGCGGCTCGGCCAGGGTGAACTTGACGGTATAGTCGTCAACCTTCTCGACGCTGGTGATCATGCTGGCGTCGTCAAAGCCACCCCACATGTACTCGTAGTACTCGTACACCTGGCTCTCGAAGTGGTAGGCATGGTCGGTGAAGCGCTGACGCTCAAAGTTGAAGACGACGGCGTCGGCGTTGAAGTCAGTCCCATCGTGGAACTTGACCCCCTCGCGCAGTGCGCAGGTCCACTCCGTGCTTTCCTCATTGGACGTGCACTCGGTGGCCAGGGCCGGGATCGGCGTGGTGGAGCCAGGCTCGTACTGATAGAGGGGCTCCAAACATTGGCCGGTCACGCGGAACGACTCGCCGTCGGTGACGATGGCAGGATCCAGTTGGACTGAGTCCCCACCACGGCCAAAGACGAACGTGGCCGCCTCCTCGGGCTCCTCAGGCTCCTCAGGCTCCTCAGGCTCCTCGGTCGCTGGTGCCTCGATTGCCGGTGCCTCAGTCGCTGGTGCCTCGGTCGGTTGCGCACACGACGCCACCAGGCCGGCTACCAGGATCAGTGCCACTATAGCACTCAGAACACGCAGGTGTTTCATCTTTCTCCTCCTTTTTCTTTTTTGGAAACGGCTTCACAAAAATTGGGGTTAGTGGAAGAAACAGAGTAGAATCCCGCGCCATCACCTCCTTTCGCATGTGGACAGGCTTTTCGGGGACAAGACATCGCCCCAGCAAGCACTCTCACACAATAAGTCTGGCTGCCTACGTCTGCAACACGACCAATAGTATACGGGAAAACCGCCGAATGTCAAGAGCAGGCAAGCCCCAGTTCCTCTCCGTTCCCTTCCCAATTCACTGTTGTGCTTTGGAACCTTTGGCCCCGCCCCGGCGTCTAAGTAGCAGGCGCGGCGTCGCTACCGCGATGGCGCACCTTGTGATATACTGATGTGAAACGTGATGCGCGAAACGTGAAACGTGAGGAGAATAAACCGATGACAAAACAATCTCTCTACAAGACCGTGGCGCTGACCACATTACTCAGCATGTTGCTGGGGGCCTGTTGTGGACTCGAACCCACCCCACCCCCCTACACTCCGCCCCCGCCCAGCGCTGTCCCTCCCGTCGTCATCCAGCGCACGCCGGAGCGAGGCGAGGAACTGGAACCCGACGGAACCATAGAACTGGTCTTCGACCGGCCGATGGACCACGCCTCCGTCGAGGCTGCACTCCGCCTCAGCCCAGAGGCACGCGGAGACTTCGAGTGGACCGATGGACGCACCGTGCAGTTCAAACCTACTCGTGATCTCAAGCGAGACACAGAGTACCAGGTCACCCTCGGCTCCGAGGCCAAAGCGACCGACGGCAACCTCCTCGACGGAGCCTACCGTTTTCACTTCCGCACCGTCGGCTACCTGGAGGTTACACAGGTCATCCCCGCCCCTGACACGGAGGACCTGGAGGCCGAAAGCACCATCACCGTCATCTTCAACCGTCCCGTCGTCCCACTGACGGCGATCAGTGATCCAGCCTACGCCGACCTCCCCCAACCACTTACTCTCGACCCGCCCACTGAGGGCAGCGGCGAGTGGCTCAACACCTCCATTTACGTCTTCACCCCCGCCGAACCCCTGGCTGGCGGCACCACCTACACAGCCCGCATCGCGGCGGGCCTGGCCGATACCAGCGGTGGTGTCATGGCCGAGGGCTACGCCTGGTCGTTCTCCACGCAGCCGCCCCAGGTCGTGTGGGTCTCACCGCACGAGGACGCCGAACTGATGGAGGTGGACACCGCCGTCCAGGTCGCCTTCAACATGCCGGTGGACTGCGTTTCGGTGACCGAATCGTTCAGCCTGCACACCGGCCCGCAGTCGGTCCCCGGCACCTGTGAGTGCGAGGATAACAGGCTGACCTTCACGCCCGGCGAACGGTTGGCCTTCGACACGGCCTATACGGCGCGGGTGGACGCGGGCGTGCAGAGTGCCGGGGGTGGACGAGGTATGCGGGACGCCTACGAATGGCGCTTCACGACCGTACCCCTGCCGCGCATCCTCAGCACCAGCCCCTACGACGGCCAGAAAGACGCCCTCCCCTACACCGCTTTCGAGATCACTTTCAACGCGCCTGTGGACCCCACCACGGTGGTGCCCAACCTGGAAATGACCCCGCCCCTGTCACCGACCCAGGTCTACACTTACTTCAACACCTGGGACAACACCTTCGTGCTTGATTTCGGCGCACAGCCCTCCACCAACTACGAAGTGCACATCGGACCAGGCATCGCTGACCCCTACGGTAACACGACCGGACAGGAGATGACAGTAGACTTCCGCACCGCCGACCTCCAACCCTGGGCCCAGTTGGACATGCCCGGCATGGTCGGCACCTACGACGCGCATCAGCCAGCCCACGCTCTCGTCGGCTACCTCAATACAACCCGGCTCAACCTGAGCCTGTATCGGCTCGATCTGGACGAGTTCTTGCACGCCCAGCAAGTATGGTGGGAATACCAGCCCCCCGGCAATCCTATCCGACAGTGGTCTGTGCCGGTTGAAGCCCCGCTCAACGAGATCAAGCACATCCCTGTGAACCTGGTAGAGGGTGGCGGGCGGCTTATGCCAGGCATCTACCTGCTGGACCTGAGCGCCCCCGGGGTGGCGTACGAACGCTGGGCCCAATGCAAATTGCTGATCGTCTCAGAGTACAATGTGACGCTCAAGACCGCCGCCGGGAACAGGGGCTATGAGCCAAGAGAGGATAAGATGTGGGCCTGGGTGACCGACCTGGCGACAGGGCGACCCGCCAGCGGGCTTCGGCTGACAGCACAGGATGGTGACGGCGCATCCCTCGGCACGGCTACCACCGACGGAGACGGCCTGGCCCATTTTGCCCTGGACGGTACCTACCACGACGCGCTCTACGTCGTGGCGCAGGAGCCTTTTGCGCTGGGCGGAGCCGGCTGGGGGTGGAGCGCGGGCATCAGCCCCTGGGACTTCGGCCTGGAAATGGATTACGGGGAAAACACCCACCGCGCCCACATCTACACCGACCGGCCCATCTACCGGCCCAGTCAGACTGTCTACTTCCGAGGTGTTCTCCGCGCCGAGGACGACGTGCACTACTACCTGCCCGAGCGGGACGAGGTACAGGTGCGCGTCTACGACGCCGCCGGGGAGGAAATCTACAACCAGAAATTGGCGCTCGACGAATTCGGCACCTTCCACGGTGAACTGACGTTGGCCGAGGGCGCACCGTTGGGTGAATACGGTATCACCACCAGTTTCGGTGATGACACTTTCCACGCTGATTTCCTGGTCACCGCTTACCGCGCGCCGGAGTTCGAGGTTCTCGTCAACTCGGAGAAAGCGGAACTGGCCGCCGGGCAGGCCACCCACGCCGACGTCGAGGTGCGCTACTTCTTCGGCGGTCCCGTCGCCGACGCGGACGTCGAATGGCACGTTCTCGCCGCCCGCTACCGCTTCGAGCCAACCCAGTTCGGTCGCTACGACTTCACCGACGAGGACAATCCATGGGTATGCCGTTGGTGCTGGTGGTGGGAGCCTCCCACCCCCGATGTCGTCCTCAGCGGTTCCGGCACCACCGACGCCGACGGCCACCTGACTGTCGCCTTACCAACTAGCGTGATGACCGGAGGACAACAGTTAACCATCGAGGCGACCGTCTACGGCAAAGACGGACAGGCTATCTCTGGCCGGGCCAGCATCGTGGTCCACCAAGGTGAATTCTACATCGGCCTGGCCCCGCAGCAGTACGTGGGCGAGGTCAATGATGAACTGGCGGTGGACGTCGTGACCGTGGATTGGGAGGGCGAACGACTGCCGGGCCAGAGTCTCGACGTCGAGGTGACTCGCCGCGAGTGGGTCAACACCTTCGTCGAGGATGAGTCCGGTGGCGGCACGTGGGAGTGGGAGACAGTGGACACACTGGTTCTCACCGGCACGTTGGCCACCGGCAGCCACGCCGAGGGAGTAGTGACCTTCACGCCAGCGGAGGGCGGCTCCTACCGTCTCGTCGTCAGCGGGCGCGATCGGAACGAACGTTTGGTGCGCAGTTCCACCTGGGTCTGGGTCAGCGGGGCGGAGTACATCTCCTGGCGACGGGAGAACAACGACCGCCTTACCCTCATCAGCGACAAATCCACCTATGTGCCCGGCGAAACCGCCGAAATCCTCATCCCCAGCCCCTTCGCGGGAGAGCAGTGGGCCTGGATCACGGTCGAGCGGGGCGGGATGCTGCGGCAGGAGGTGTTGCGGTTGGAGAGCAACTCCACTGTCTATCGCCTGCCCATCACCGCCGACCACGCGCCCAACGTCTACGTGTCGGTCGTCATCGTCAAGGGGCCAGACGTAGTAGAGCCGGTGGCCACCCACAAGGTGGGCTACCTCCCACTGACGGTCGAACCGGTAGAGCAGCAACTGCACATCACGCTGACCCCCAGCCTGGCTCGGTCGGAGACCGGCCAGAACTGGCAGGCAGAGCCGGGCGACACCGTCTCCTTCGACGTGGAAGCCCGCAACGCAGGAGGCGAGCCGGTTCAGGCCGCCTTCTCCCTCGACCTGGTGGACAAGGCGGTGCTGAGCCTGCGCCCGCGCCAGCCGGACGCCATCCTGAATGCGTTCTACGGACAGCGATGGCTGTCTGTCTTGACCTCCAGTGGCCTCGCTATCTCTGTCAACCGGCTGCTGCTGGAGCAGATGGAGGAAATAGAGATGCTCCTCGCCGGGCCTGCGCGGGAACTGGGAATGGGAGGCGGAGAGGGAATCGAAGCGCCGATGCCCACAGCAATGCCCGAGATGGCCACCGACGAGGAAGAGATGCACAAAGCAGTGTCTGAACTCCCGCCCGGCGTCCAACTGCGCGAGCAGTTCGCCGACACCGCCTTCTGGGATGGGACTGTCGTCACCGACCGGGCTGGCCATGCCTCCGTCTCCATTACGTTGCCGGACAACCTCACCACCTGGGTCTTTCGCTCCGTCGGCGTGACCACCGACACGCAAGTAGGCGAGGAGACGGTGGATCTGTTAGTCACCAAACCGCTCCTGGTGCGGCCCGTGACGCCCCGCTTCTTCGTCGTCGGCGACCGGGCGCAACTGGCGGCACTGGTCAGCAACAACACCGACCAGATAGCCTTAAGGCCACAGACCTTGGATGTGGCAGTCACCCTGCACGCTACGGGGCTCGCGCTGTCCGAGGCGACGAATGACGAACAAACAGTCTCGATTCCGGCGGGAGGAGAGGCGAAGGTCACCTGGTGGGTCGAGGTCGAGGACGTCGAGACGGTGGACGTGATGATGAGCGCTGTTGCAGACGAGTATTCCGACGCCGCCCGTCCGCGCCTGACCACCGGTCCAGAGGGGACACTCCTCGTCTACCGCTACACCGCGCCAGAGATCGTCGGCACCGGGGGTCAACTGGTGGGCGAGGAGACTCGCACCGAGGTGGTGGCCCTGCCGCCGAAATACGACGACCGGCAGGGCGAACTCTCCATCCGACTCGACCCGTCGCTGGCGGCCGGGATGGCCGACGGCCTGACCTACCTGGAGCACTTCCCCTACGAGTGTACCGAACAGACCGTCAGTCGCTTCCTGCCCAATGTACTCACCTACCGCGCGCTGCGCGACCTGGGGCTTTCTGACCCCGAACTGGAGGCAAAGTTGCCCGACATGGTCGCTCTCGGGCTGAGCAAACTCTACCAGCAACAGCACGCCGATGGAGGCTGGGGCTGGTGGTACGAGAGCGAGAGCAACCCCCATCTGACTGCCTACGTCGTCTTCGCGCTGGTCAAGGCCCAGAAGGCAGGTTTCGAGACGCGAGGGGATGCCATCCAGCGCGGCCTGGGTTACCTGGAGAGCGCGTTGGTGAGAGCCCGCGAACTCCAGTCCCACCGCGAGGCCAACCGGCAGGCGTTCATCCTCTACGTGATGGCCGAGGCTGGTCAGACCGGTCGCGCCAGCGAGTATACCGGCGATCTGTACCGCCGCCGCGACAAACTCAGTCACTACGGACGGGCCTTCCTGGCACTGGCGCTGGAGTTGATTGACCAGGGTGACCGTCGCGTCGCGACGCTCCTCTCCGACATCCAGAACGCAGCCATCCTCAGCGCTACCGGCGCACACTGGGAGGAGGCGGACTACGACTGGTGGGCCATGAACACCGACACCCGCTCCACCGCCGTCATCCTGGACGCGCTGACCCGGATAGACCCCGAAAACGCGCTTATCCCACAGGTAGTGCGCTGGCTGATGGTCACCCGTCGCGACGGCATCTGGGAGACGACACAAGAGACCGCCTGGGCGCTCATCGCCCTCACTGACTGGATGGTCGTCACCGGGGAACTGGCAGGGGAGTACGACTACACCGTGTGGCTCAACGACGACCCCCTGGCCGAAGGCTCCGTGACCCCGGGAACCATTGGCGATCCAGTCCAACTGCGGGTAGACGTGGCGGAGTTGCTTATTTCGAGTGACGTGGCCAACCGGCTGACGGTGGGACGCGGGCCGGGCGAAGGCCGGCTGTATTACACTGCCCATCTCAAGGTCTACCTGCCGGTGGAGGAGATTGAGCCGCTCAACCGTGGGATTATCGTCGCACGACAGTACTGCCGTCAAATGACAAATGAGCAAATGACAAATGACAAACCGATGCGCTGTGAAGAGGTGGGCAAAGTAGGAGTCGGGGACGTTGTGGAGGTGCGGCTGACGATCATCGCCCCGCACGATCTGTACTACGTCGTCGTCGAGGACCCGCTGCCGGCCGGGGCCGAAGCAATTGACGTGAGCCTGGAGACGACGAGTCTGCTGGAACAGGAGCCAGGGCTATACCGGGAGTCAGAAAACGAGATTTGGCACGACTTCTACCACTGGTGGTGGCGTTGGTACAGCCGCAGCGAGATGCGGGACGACAAAGTGGTGCTGTTCGCCGACTACCTGCCGGCGGGCACCTACGAGTACACCTACACCTTCCGCGCCACACTGCCGGGCGAGTACCGGGTCATCCCCACCACCGCCCAGGAGTTTTACTTCCCAGAGGTATTCGGGCGAGCGGATGGGAGGCTGTTCACGATTGGGGAGGTGGAATGGTAAGTATACGGCTGCGGTGAAGGGTCGTGTGTTTGACTACTGAGCACGGTCGTGATACACTGGGAAGTGCCTTTGCCTTTACCCTGCCGGCTATATCCCAAGTATAGCATAGTATACCAAAGGTAAACCATGGGTACGAAGGACAGTGTTCTCATCATAGATGATGACCCCAGTCTGAGGAAGACGCTCTCCGACATCCTCAGGGCCAAGGAGTACGCCCCTATAGCCGTCGACAGGGGAAAGGAAGCCTTGGACAGGGTCCAGGTGGAGATGCCCGCTGTAGCCTTGATTGACCTGAGGCTAGATGACATGTCCGGCCTGGCGCTGCTGGAGGAGATCAGAAGGCGATCTCCGGGCACACAGTGCATCGTGCTCACCGGGCACGCCACACAGGAATCGGCCATCGAGGCGATCAACCTGGGTGCCTATGGCTACGTACAGAAGCCCTACGATATGGATCAGTTGCTGGTGACGATCCACAGGGCCGTCGAGAAGCGGGATGCCGAGGAGGCACTGCGGGAAAACGAGGAGACTCTGCAGCGCCTTCTGGATCAGCAAATCGCCGTGAACCGGTTGGCCCTTGCGTTGGGGGAGAGCAGAGATATCGGTAAGATTTACCACAGCATCCACGAGCACATACACGCGCTGATGGATGCCGACGCATTCATCGTCTCCTCCTACGACGATGAGACACAACTTATCCACGCAGGGTACATGGTCAGTCATGGCGCTGTGCGCGATGTTGCAAACTTCCCTCTTATCCCACTAGAGAGAACAGGACACGGCACCCAGAGCCAGGTGATCCACACTGGCAAGCCGTTCTACGTCCCTGACTGGCGCAGGGCGATGAGGACGACCAGGACTGAGTATAAGGTCGCGGAGGACGGAACAGTCAGCGAAGGGCCACCGCCGGCTGAGCAGCAGAAAGACTCGGTTAATTCGGCGATCTACGTACCGATGAAAATCGAGGGCAAGACGATCGGCGTGATGCAGGCGCAGAGTCACCGGCTGGATGCATACACGCAGGAGGACATAGACCTCCTCTCAGCCCTGGCCAATGTTGCCGCCATCGCCATTCAGAACGCCCGGCTGTACGAGGAGACCCGACGGCGCGGTCTGGAGCAGGAGACGCTGCGGGAGGCAGCACTGGCGCTGACGGCCACCCTGGAACTAAGTGAGGTATTGCACATACTGGCGGAGCAAGTAGGCCGCGCACTGAATACCAGTAGCGTCTACATATCCAGCCTGGACGAAGAGACCACCCAGAGCACGGTCATGGCCAAGTGGATCAGCCCAGAAGCCATCGATCACCAGTCCGACCTGGGAACGACCTATGACCTGCGACGATACCCCACCACGCTCCGGGCATTGCAGGAGAAACAGCCCCTGGCCGTCAGGGTCACCGATCCAGACCTGGACCCCGCAGACCACGAAGAGGCCGAGCGACACGGCTGGCAATCATACCTGATCGTGCCATTGGTGAGCCAAGACCGCCTGATCGGTTACGTGGGATTATGGGAGACACGATGGGAGCGAGAGTTCACAGAAGCCGATGTGCGGCTTTGCCAAACGCTGGCCGCCGACGCGGCGGTGGCTATTGAACACGCCCGCCTCTTTCAGGCGGAACGGGAGCAGCGGGAACTGACGGAGGCGCTGGAGGCGGCGGCGGCGGCTGTCAGCAGCAGCCTGGACCTCGACGACGTGCTGGACCGCATTCTGGAACAGGTGCAGCGGGTCGTCGCGGGGGACGCTTTCAACATCATGCTGATGGAGGACGAACACGCCCGGATGGCCCGCTGGCGGGGGTACGAGCGCTTCGGCATGGAAGGATACATCTCCACGGTCACCCTTGATATCTCCGAGGTGCCCAGCCTGCAGCAGATGGTAGAGACCGGAGAGCCGGCCGTCATCCCCGACACCGCCGCCTACCCTGGATGGTTCGAGGTGGTGGGGATGGAGTGGCTGCGCTCTTACCTCGCCGCACCCATCCGGGTGGGCGGCGAGATGGTGGGTCTCCTGAACGTGGACGGCACCCAGCCAGGCCAGTTCGGCCCTGCCGACGCCCAACGGCTGCAGATCTTCGCCAACCACGCCGCCACTGCCATCCAGAACGCCCGGCTATTTGGAGAGACGCGCCAGCGCGTGGAGGAGTTAGAGGCGCTGAGGAGCACCAGCCTCCGGCTCACAGGCTCGCTGGACTTGTCCACCGTGCTGGATATTATTGTCGCGAGCACTTCAAGGCTGGTAGAAGCCAGCGATTGCCACATCTACCTCTACGACGAGGCAAACGAGACGTTTACCTTTGGTACCGCGTTGTGGCAGGATGGACGACGAGAGCCAGCGGTGAAGGCGCCGCGCCGTGACGGTCTCACGGCCACCATAGCCCGAGGGGGCCACCCTGTGGTCATCGACGATGCCCCTCACCATCCTCTGTACATTACCGCTGAGGCACAGAAGTGGAACGTGCAGGCGATCGCCGGCTTTCCCCTCAAGCGAGCAGGACGCGTGCTGGGAGTGTTCACCATCGCCTTCATCGAGCCGCACACCTTCAGTGAGGGGGAACTGCGGGTGCTTGGGCTGCTGGCTGACCAGGCCGCCGTCGCGATTGAGAACGCCCAGTTGTACCGGGAAGTGCGCAGCCACGCCGAGCGATTGGAGCAGCGGGTGCAGGAGCGCACTGCTCAACTCCAGGCCCAGTACGCCCGCCTGGACGCGATACTGCGCAGCACCTCCGACGGCATCGTCGTCACCGACGGACAGGGCGAGATCCTCCAGGCCAACCCGGTCGCCGAAATCTGGCTCACCCGCACCCTCTCGCCGGAGGATGCGGCCCGGCTGCGAAAGACGGCCCGGGAACTGGCCCGGCGCGTAGAAGAGCAGCCGGAGGCGGTGCTGGAACTGACCGGGCTGGACCTGGAACTGAAAGCGGCGCCGATCTCGGAGCCGGGATTAGAAGAGGCGGCGGCAGTGGTAGCGGTCCACGACGTCAGCCACCTCAAGACGCTGAACCGGATGAAGTCCCGCTTCACCACCAACATCTCCCACGAACTGCGCACGCCGATCACGACGATCAAGTTGTACGTACACCTGATGCGGCGGAGGCCAGAGAAGCGGGAGCAGTACCTGGACACGCTGGCGCAGGAGACGGACCACCTGGTCGGGCTGGTGGAGGACATCCTGCAAATCTCGCGCATAGACGCTGGACGTGTGGAGATCAAGCCCCGACCGACCCTTCTCAGCGAGTTGACCGAGGGTGCCGTCATCAGCCACCAGACGCTGGCTCAGAAGCGAGGGGTGACCCTGGAACACCACCCGGCGCAGCCGGGACCGGTGGCGCTGGTCGACCCCCAACACGTAGCGCAGGCGCTGAACGTCCTGGTGGAGAACAGCGTCCTGTACACACCGGAGGGGGGAGAGGTAATCGTCTCCACCGGCGAGCAGGAGGCGGAAGGTCGGGTCTGGGCGACGGCGACGGTGGCGGATACGGGGATGGGCATACCGGAGGAGGAGTTGCCGCACATCTTCGACCGTTTCTTCCGTGGGGACGAGCCACGGTCGATGCAGATATCCGGGACCGGCCTGGGACTGGCCATCGTCAAAGAGATCGTGGGCCTGCACGGGGGCCGGGTGACAGTGGAGAGTCAGGTGGGAGTAGGCACCACCTTCACCGTCTGGCTGCCCCTGACCGAGTAGGCACCGCCGTGAACAGGCAGTGCTGGGTCAGGAAACAACCCACCACTGGCTCCTCCGGGTCGGTACGCCTCTTGCACAGCGAGAACTGAATAACCCTGCCTGAAACCCAGCCCAACCCCCTTGACATTTAAAACGTTTTAGAGTATAATATAAGCGCTTCTAAAACGTTTTAGGCCACGTCTTCTCCCGTACAGGAATAGGAATTCACCTATGCCCGTGACTTTGCAAGACATTGCCAAACGGCTGGGAGTCTCAGTTGCCACCGTCTCACGAGCCCTGGCCGGTTATACCGATGTCGCCGCCTCCACCCGCCAGCGGGTA
>CAYLPU010000052.1:0-33921 GCA_964385635.1 uncultured Anaerolineales bacterium | reverse complement strand
GGGGGGGGGGGGGGGGGGGGGGGGGGGGGGGGGGGGGGGGGGGGGGGGGGGGGAGTATGGGTGGGTGGGAGTGTGGGAGTACGGGAGCAGGCAGGCGTGGCTGTGGAGGCCGGGCTTGGGGTGAGGGTGGGTGCGGTGGTTAGGGACAGAATAGAAATCGGCGTAGGCAAGGGGGCAGGGCCGGTCGCACACGCCGTCAACAGCGAGAACGGAACGAGAACGACGAAAGGGCTCATTCGATGAAGCCGAATACGCCCCTCACGCAGCAAGCGTGCGTAGCGTTTCTTCATTGCCGACTACAAAGATCTTAGGGCCGTCAAGCACATTGAGCAAAACCCCATCATTCCGCTCCAGTTGCTCTCGGAACTCTTCAGGGGTGACCAGGTGATAGTTGATTTCCCGTTGGATCTCGGCCTGTGCAGAGTGTAACGCCGCGGACAACTGGCGTCCGGAGATGGAGCCAACGACGAAAAGGTCAACATCGCTGACAACGGTCTCCCGGTTGGCAGCGTAGGAACCGTATATGAAGGCAGCCTCGATCTGTCTACTCCCAACCAGGGCGCCGCCCAGTAGAGACTCAAGGGCAACGGTCTTCAATAGGATACGCTTCAGTTCGGGGAAGATTGAGCAGGCCGGATTGACCTAAAAGTAGACCCGATTGCCGTCCTCGGTATTGTATAAGAATTGTAGTCAAAAGTCAAGCCTCTAGATGCTCGCCTGGGGCTGGTACTCTCCCCACACCCGTCGCAGGACAGTGCAGATCTCCCCCAGGGTACACTCAGCCTCCACAGCAACGATGAACAAGGGCATCAGTGGATCATCGGGGGTGTGGGCGGCGGTCTCGATGTGGGCCAGGGCCGCTGAGGTCCGCTCTCCATTCCGTCGCGCCCGCAGCGCGGCCAGCCGTGCCCGTTGCTGCTCCTCAACGGCTGGGTCCACCACCAGCCGCTCCATCTCCACCCTTCCCTCGTCTACCTGATACTTATTTACTCCCACCACAATCCTGTCCCCGGTCTCTACCTCCCTTTGGTAGCGGTAGGCGGCGTTGGCGATCTCCTGCTGGATATACCCCTGCTCGATGGCAGTCAGCGCCCCGCCCATCTCGTCAATCCGCTCAATGTACTCCCGTGCCTGTCGCTCAATCTCGCTGGTGAGGTGCTCGATGACGTAGGAACCGGCCAGGGGGTCCACTGTGTTGGCGACACCCGACTCGTGGGCGATGATTTGTTGGGTGCGCAGAGCGATGCAGACCGATTCCTCGGTGGGCAGCCACAGCGCCTCGTCGCGAGAGTTGGTGTGCAGGGACTGGGTGCCGCCCAGCACCGCCGCCAGTGCCTGGAGTGTCACCCGCACGACGTTGTTCTCTGGCTGCTGTGCGGTGAGAGTGCAGCCGGCGGTCTGGGTGTGGAAGCGCAGCCGCAAGGAGCGCGGGTTCTGCGCGCCGAACCGCTCCCGCATCACCCGCGCCCAGAGGCGACGGGCGGCGCGGAACTTGGCGATCTCCTCCAGGAAGTCGTTGTGGGCGTTGAAGAAGAACGAAAGACGCGGCGCGAAAGCGTCCACATCCAGCCCCGCGTCAATGGCTGCCTGGACGTAGGCGATGCCGTTGGCGAGGGTGAAGGCAACTTCCTGGACGGCTGTGGACCCGGCCTCGCGGATGTGGTAGCCGCTGATGCTGATGGTGTTCCATTTTGGGACCCCGGCGGCACAGTAGCGGAAGAGGTCGGTTACCAACCGCATAGAGGGACGGGGCGGGAAGATATAGGTGCCACGGGCGGCGTACTCTTTCAGGATGTCGTTTTGGACCGTGCCGCGCAGTTGTCGGGGATCTACTCCCTGCTCCTTCGCCACAGCGATGTACATCGCCAGCAGGATGGCCGCTGGCCCGTTGATGGTCATCGAGGTGCTGACCTTGTCCAGCGGGATGCTGTTAAAAAGGGTGCGCATGTTGTCCAGGCTGCTGATGGAGACGCCAACCTTGCCCACCTCCCCCTCGGCCAGCGGGTCATCAGCGTCGTAGCCAATCTGGGTGGGGAGATCGAAGGCCACCGAGAGGCCGGTCTGCCCCTGCTCTAGGAGGTACTTGTAGCGAGCGTTGGATTCCTCGGCGCTGGCGTAGCCGGCGTACTGGCGCATGGTCCAGAAGCGGCCCCGATACATCGTCGGCTGCACCCCTCGGGTGAAGGGGTACCCGCCGGGGAAGCCCAGGTCATTGAGGTAGTCCACCTCCACGTCGGCGGGCGTATAGGCCCGGTCGAGAGAGATGCCGGAGAGAGTCTCGAACTGTCCCCGCCGTTCGGGGAAGCGGTCAAGGACTGGCTTGACAGTATTCTCTTCCCAGTCTTGTTTGGCGTGTTTCAGGTCGTCCACATTTTCCTCCTCGACTTCACTACCGGACACCTTTTCATCACGAATGTCACAAATGGACGAATGACGCGAATTTTGTCAAAATTATGGAAAACCATTCGTGACATTCGTATATTCGTGCAATTCGTGATAAAGGTTTGGTTGCTTGACAAAAAGTGTCAGGTAGCAAATCCTCGACCCGTAGTATCGTACGCCGCAACTTGTTGCAGGTAGACGCGAACGAATTCGTGCTTCCAGTGCGTCACTACGCCCTCGCCTCCCGCAGTATCCGGCCCACCCACTTCTGCCCCGGATGCTCCACCCGCTCCAGTTCGGCGACCACCGCCTCCAGGTCGTACTCGACACGGCGGACGGTGATGTTGCATTGATCACCCGCGAAGTCGAGCAAGGCGTAAGCAGGGCGCGGGTCGCTATCTAGCGACAGACCCACGCTGCCATCATTGACCAGCCGGATGGAGTCCACGGTGCGATCCATAGGACGGTGAGTGTGACCGCAGAGGAGCAAGCGAGCCCCCAGGTCGGATAGGTAAGGACGTATCTGAGCGTCAGGCGTCTCAGGGATGAGAACGGTCTCATCGTCGGTGGGAGTAGCGTGAACGGCGACGACACGCCCGTAGGGGTGGGGTGACCCCGCCTCTACCTCCATCTCCAGCCGCGGCGGCAAGTCGCGCAGGAACTCGTAATCGGCATAGGAGAGCCGCTCCACGGTCCAACGGAAGTTGGCGTCGCGCTCCGCGAGCCGGATCGGCATGTGCGCCCAGTCCTCCGGCGAGCGGACCGGGAAAACAGGGCGACGGCCAGTGACGAGGTAGCGGTCGGTGTTGCCCTGCAGGAAGGCGACGTTGGGCAGCGCCCGCAGCCGGGCCAGCGTCTCGGCCGGCCAGGGACAGAAGGCGACCAGGTCGCCCAGCACCCAATAGGCATCAGGTGCGCCCTGAGCTTTGATGTCGGCCAGAACGGCCTCCAGGGCCAACAGGTTGCCGTGAACGTCAGAGAGAACAGCAAGTCTGGTCATCGTTTGAACACCTTTCGTATGCCCGGCCAATTCAGCGACCCCCAGACGAGGGCCAGCAGAAGCAAGGTGAGCACCAGGTCCCGGGGCCGGGTCTGGTGGGCGTAGTCGGAGGCATCGAAGAGTAAGTGGTTGACCCAGACGTGGGCCTCGTAGAGAGTCACCGCCGCCAGGGTGGACCACCGGCCCCAGGGACGGAAGCGGGCCAGTCCCACCGCGCAGGCGGTCAGCGCCACGCCCCAGAAGCTACCCATCGCCGCCAGGTAGGTCAACGGCACTGTCAGTGGGAGGTTGGGCAGTAGGGTATTGTAGCGCAGGGCTACGCCCGCCCGGACCAGGTTGCCCAGCCCCAGGACCAGCATCAAGAGGCTCAGGGCGACTACCAATTGCTGGGAGTGGGTGAGTTTGGGGCGCTTTGATGCCCGGTCAGAGAGCGTCAGCCAGTTCATCTAGCCTGCTATCTTCACGGCGCAAGCACGATCTTCCCGAACTGCTCCCCCCGTTCCAGGATTTCGAAGGCCGCTTTCCCCTCCGAAAGAGGCATCACCCGGTCCACCACCGGCTTCAGTTTCCCCGCCCATACCAGGCCCATCACGTCCCGGAAGTCCTGGTGGGTACCCATCGTCGAGCCGATGACGCTGATCTGTTTGCCGAAGATGAAGCGGATATCGATCTCAGCCTGGGGGCCGGAGGTGTTGCCGACGATGACGATGCGCCCGCCCCGGGCCACGGCCCGCAAACTGTGGGCCAGAGTCGCCTGTCCGACGTTGTCCACCACCACGTCCACTCCCCGCCGGTCAGTCATTTTGTAGAGAGTCTTGCTCCATCTGGGGTCCTCCCGGTAGTTGAGCACCACATCGGCCCCCAGTTCGCGGGCCCTCTCCATCTTCTCCTCCGTGCTGGTGAGGGCGTAGACGGTGGCACCGGCCAGTTTGGCGATCTGGATGGCCATCGAGTTGACCCCGCCGCCGGCGCCGACGATGAGGACCGATTCGCCGGCCCGCAGTTTGGCCCGCTGGATGAGCATGCGCCAGGCGGTGAGGGAGACCAGGAGCGGCGCGACCGCCTGGGGGAAGTCCCAGCCCTCGGGCATAGCCATCAGGTTGGTCGTTGGCACGACAGCGTACTCCGCCTGCCCACCGCGAATCTGCTCCCCCAGAATGACGTAACCGGGGCTGAGGGAGTGCTCTCCCTGACGGGTGAACTCGTCCTCCTTCCCAGGTGTGCTGATGCCGGGGTCCACTACCACCCGCTGGCCCACCTCCCAGCCGGTGACCCCCTCGCCCAGTCCGGCAATCTCCCCGGCCACGTCCGCCCCGGTCCAGTGGGGCATCTCCAGTTTCAGGCCGGGCCAGCCCCGCCGCACAAAGACGTCCAGGTGGTTGAGGGCACAGGCGCGCACCTGCACCAGTACCTGCCCTGGGCCGGGCTCGGGGTCGGGTACGTCATCGTAACGTAGAACATCCAACTCGCCGTGTTCGTAGAAACAAAGGGCTTTCATCGGTTCACCTCAGTCCCGTCTCCAGCCGCGCGATCACCATGCGCTGGATCTCGCTGGTGCCCTCATAGATCTCGGTGACCTTGGCGTCGCGGAAGTAGCGCTCGACAGGCAGTTCCTTGCTGTAGCCCATCCCAGCGTGGATCTGGATCGCCTGGGTTGTCACCCACATCGCCGTCTCCGAGGCGAACGTTTTGGCCATGCAGGATTCCAACGTGTATCTTTTGCCCGTCTCCTTGGCCGCCTGCTTGGCCAGCGCCGCCTGGTAGATGAGCAGCCTACTTGCCTCGATGCGTATCTTCATGTCGGCCAGTTTCTGCTGGATCATCTGGAACTGGCCGATCTTGCGACCGAAGGCCTCCCGCTCGCGGGCGTATTCCACGGAGGCCTCGTAGGCAGCCTCGGCTATCCCCAGCGCCTGGGCGGCGATGCCGATGCGGCCCGCGTCCAGCACCGCCAGCGAAATCTTGAAGCCCTCGCCTTCTTTGCCCAGCCGGGCTTCCACCGGGCACTTGTAGTCCTCGAAGTGAATCTCGCAGGTGGCGGAGGCGCGGATGCCCAACTTGGGCTCGGTCTTGCCCCGAGAGAAGCCCGGCTCGTCGGTATCAATAATGAGGGTACTGACGCCCCGATGACGGGGCTTGGCGTCGGGGTCAGTCTGGGCGAAGAGCAAGATGTACTTCGCCACCGGTCCACTGGTGATCCACGATTTAGTGCCGTTGACGACATAGTGGGTGCCGTCGGGGGAGAGGACAGCCGTCAACCGGATGTTGGCAGCGTCGGAGCCGGACTGGGGCTCGGTCAGGGCATAGGCCCCGACACCTTCGCCGCTGGCGACCGTCCGCAGGTACTTCTGCTTCTGCTCCTCGGTGCCGTAGCGGAGGAAACCGTAGCAGAAGAGGGAGTTGCAGACAGACATGATGACGCCATGGGACCCGTCTACCTTGGAGATCTCCTCTAACGCGAGCACGTAGGCCAGCGTGTCCATTCCCACGCCGCCGTACTCCTCCGGTACCTCGATGCCCATGAAGCCCTGAGCGCCCATTTTTTTAATCGTCTCGCGGGGGAACTCGCCCGTCTCGTCGTGTTCGGCCGCGATGGGCGCGATCTCCTTCTGGGCGAAGTCACGCGCCATGTCACGGATCATACGATGTTCGTCACTAAGTTGCAGATCCATTGGGATTTCTCCTTGACATAATGATGGTCTTGGGCAAAATATCCCAAATCAAATTTGGGATAAATTTGGGATAAAAAACACCAATTTGGGCATTTGTCATTTCAGTATGTAATACGTCCCCTTCTTGGCCCCGATCTTGAGCAGAATTCCTTGCTCCACCAGGTCAACCAGGTCGAGCCGCAGAGTCTCGGCGCTGACGTCGGGACAGAGGGTGCGATATTCGCGGTTGGTGATACGGTCGTGCTCCTGTATGTAGGTCAGTGCCCTGGCCTGCCGCTCGTTCATCGTGCGCGTCCAGGTGGGCAGGGGAGCACGCTCACGGATGTTGTGGAGTGTGACGGTGAAAGAGTAGGGAGTGTCCTTGAATTTGGGCGGGGGATGACCGGCCCGCACCATCTCCTCAATCATCAGGTCCACTCCCAGCCCCAATTCCTCAATGTAGCCCCACTGGTACAGGCCAGAGACGACGCGTGGGTTGCGCGAAAAATGCTCCTCGACGATGTTGTCCACGGTGATAAAGCCAGGCAGTCCGCCCGGACTGCTGACCTCCATGCGGTCGGTGAACATACGCACCTCAATACGCCGCCCGCCCAGCCGGTAGTCCCGGTGCGCGACGGCGTTGACCAACACCTCGCGCACGGCCGCGACTGGGTACTCGGTGCGTTCCTCCCGCTCAAGCCCGGTGACGACCGCGCCAATACGCATTTCCTCGCCCACGACCTCCCAGGTGCGCTGGATGATGCGCGCCAGTGGCCCGCCAATCTCCTCTCGGCGGCCATAGCCCGGCTGGCCGGTCTCGCTCCGAGGCAGCGTGCCGACGAACTTGACGAAAGTCAGCCTGCTCTGGGGTAAGAACGCCTGGGGATTGCGTGCGAACAGCAACACGCCCGCGACGGTGGGATGACCGTTCTTATCGACTCCCCCCATTTCAAGCAGCAGATCGTCCACAGGACGTGTCCACTCCCGATGCTGGCGCTCCTCCCATTTGGCCACGAATTCGGCGATCACCTCGTCGTCGAGGTCCTCCCGCCGTGCCCCGGGCGCTGGTTCCGCCTCGAAATCGCCGGTGGACTTGGTGGCGGCCAGTTGGCGAATCTGGTCGCCACTGAGGGGGTGATTCTCTGTGCCGGTGCGGACCAGTACGCGCCCATCGGCCAGGCTGTGGAGTTCGGGGCTGCGGGCGACGACGATGGCGAAGGCCAGCCCCTCCTCGGCTGCAGCCTGGTGCCAGCGGGCCTCTACCAGCGGGCGACATTCCTGTACCGCGGCCCGTAATGCTACTTCGACCTCGTCCTCGTAGACTTGTCCGGTGGCTTGCCCTGTCTCGTCCACGCCGATGAGAATGGTGCCGCCGTCGGAGTTGGCGAGAGCCACCAGTGTCTCCGCCAGCAATTGAACCTCCGGCTCTGGTATAAAGGCCAGCATTTGGCCAGGGCGACGATCATGCAGATTAACCCACATCTTTTTCCCTCTCCGGCCTCACGGCTTCGGCCACGATTTCCTGTGCTTTGGCGAGAAATGCCTCGGCGTCGGCAGCCCTTCCAGCACCGGTACTCCGGCAAAAGTGGTGATCGCCTCGCTCACGACCTTACCCTTGCCTCTGCTCAATTTGGGAACAGGCGCGGAACGCGACGGGTGTACTCCTCGTACTCCGTACCGAAGTGGGCCGCCAGTTCGCGATCTTCCAGCACAGCCAGCAGCCACAGGGCGGCTGTGAACGGCACCCAGTTCGCCATTACTGTGTTCGGCCCGAAATAGTACTCGCCGGGAAAGATCTGTGCTGTGAAGAAGGTGACGCCGATAGCCGAAAGAAACTGCGGATGGCGCACGATGCCGTACGGGCCACGTGTGACCAAGGAGTCATCCAACCGCCGGTAGAGGAATGAGTGTCGCAGTCCCAACACAGCGATGGCCCACAGTCCAAACCCCAGCGAGAGCGCAATTCCCAGGCAACGCAGCACGTTTATCCAGAACAGCATGCTGGGCCTACCCTGCCAGCCCAGGAAGTTCAACCATTCTTCCAGTGTGCGGGGTGCCATTCCAAACGGTTCTGCGGATACAGCCAGCCATCCGACGATGATCAATAACACGCCTAGTGGACGCACGAAGGCAGAAGCCAGGTAGTAGCGTCCGCCCCAGCGTTGTGCCAGTTGATGCGTGTAGCGCGTCAGCCAGAGGCAGACGAGACCACTCAGCCAGATGAGCGGCGCGTAGTCGTGACAAGGCCAGAGCCAGGGAGCGCTAAATGGGACTAAGGGAAACAAGTATCAATTCTCCTGTTTTATCTCTCTTGACTCGGAGTAGTTGTCCCCCTCCACTACAGCGACCGACGTTGCCTTGTCGCCCTTTCTCAGTTTCATCACTTTTGCCCCTCGGGTCGCCCGCCCTATCTGGGGAATGTTGGCCACAGGGGTGCGCAACACTATGCCCCGCGACGAGATGAGCGTGACTTCGTCGCCGGAGCGCACCACGTGGGCGGCGGCGATGACGCCGGTATGTTCCCTCTTGCCACTCAGGCAGCGCACTCCCCTCCCGTAGCGTCCCTTGAGTGGAAACTCGCTCAAAGGTGTGCGCTTGCCGTACCCTTTGGTCGTGATCGTCAGCAGTTCGGCCTCTGGCACTTCGACAGGGCTTCGGCGTGAGCGCTCAGCCGAATGCTCAGGGCACCGCTCGACAACGCACGCGCTGGCGACGTAGTCGCCCGGGGCCAGTTTGATGGCGTTGACGCCAGCGGCAGCGCGTCCCATCGGACGCACGGTGTCCTCGCGGAAGCGCAACGCCTGCCCTTGCTCGGTGACAACGATCAGGTCCTGGTCACCCTGCGTCAGTCTGACCCAGCCCAGTTCGTCCTCTTTTTCCAGGTTGATCGCAATCAGCCCGCTGGGGCGCACGTCGTTGAATTCACTCAGCATGGTGCGCTTGACCCGGCCCTGCTGCGTGAACATCGCCAGGTAGCCAGCCTGTTCAAAATCCGATACGGCCACCGCTGCCGTGATCCGTTCGTCGGCGTCGAGGGCGAGGATGCCAGCCAGCAGCACGCCTTTGGCGGTGCGGTCGGTGCTGGGGATCTGGTAGACGTGCTCCTGGTAGACCTTGCCACGGTTGCTGAAGAAGAGGATAGTGTCGATGGTGCGGGCGGAGAAAAGGTAAAGGATGACATCCTCGTCACGGGTGGTCATTCCGATCACCCCTCGCCCGCCACGTCCCTGGGCACGGTAAGTGTCCAGCGGTACGCGCTTGATGTAGCCGCGCTGCGTGATCGTGATCAGCACGTCCTCCTCGACGATCAGATCCTCCTCCTCGAAATCCACTTCCCTCTTAGCAATACGAGTACGACGACCATCACCGTAGGTGTGCTTGAGATCGGCCAACTCCTCCTTGATGAGGTACAGGACCTTGCGCGGCGAGGCCAGCAGGTCCTCCAGGTAGGCAATGCGCTGGATCAACTCCAGGTACTCATCTTCGATCTTCTGGCGCTCCAGAGCCGCCAACCGTCGCAGTTGCATGTCCAGAATCGCCTGCGCCTGGATCTCCGTCAGTTCGAAGCGATCCATCAACCGTGTGCGGGCGGTAGCGGCGTCGGGCGACTGGCGGATGGTCTGGATGACGGCATCCAGGCGGTCGAGGGCGATCTTCAGGCCTTCGAGGATGTGAGCGCGATTGCGGGCCTTCTCCAGTTCGTAGCGCGTGCGGCGGGTCAGCACGGCACAACGATGCTCAACGTAGATCTGTAGCGCCCGTTTGAGGCTCAACAGGCGCGGCTCTCCGTTCACCAGTGCCAACATCTGCACGCCGAAGGTGGACTGAAGGGGGGTGTATTTGAGGAGTTGGTTGAGTGTCTTGCGCGGTTGTGCGCCTTTCTTGAGTTCGACGATGATACTCATCCCACGCCGGTCCGACTCATCCCGCAGATCGGAGATGGTGTCGAGCCGGCCGGAGCGGACGAGGCTGGCGATACGCTCCAGCAGGGACGACTTGTTGGTCTGGTAGGGCAGTTCGGTGATGACGATGCGGTGACGGCCTCCGGCCATCTCCTCAATGTGGGTCATCGCCCGCACGATGAGCCGCCCGCGGCCAGTGGCGTAGGCCTGCACAATCTCCTCCCGCCCGACGATGATGCCACCAGTGGGGAAATCGGGCCCCTCGACGTACTGCATCAGGTCCTCGACCGTCACCTCGTCCGTCTCGTCCCAGCGGTCGATCAGGTAGCCCAGTGCATCGCACACTTCCCCCAGATTGTGGGGGGGAACATTGGTCGCCATGCCGACGGCGATGCCAGAGGAGCCGTTGACCAGCAGGTTCGGCGAGCGGGCCGGGAGCGCAGATGGCTCCTGCAACGTGCCGTCGAAGTTGTCGGTCCAGTCTACAGTGTCTTTCTCGATGTCGAGCAGAAGTTCGGTGGCGATGCGATTCAGGCGGGCCTCGGTATAGCGCATCGCGGCGGGGCTATCGCCGTCCACCGAACCGAAGTTCCCCTGCCCGTCCACCAATGGGTAGCGCAGGGAAAAATCCTGGGCCATACGGGCCATCGCGTCGTAGACCGCCGAGTCGCCGTGGGGGTGGTACTTGCCCAGCACCTCGCCGACGATGCGGGCCGATTTTTTGTAGGGAGTGTCGGGCCGCATGCCCATGTCGTGCATGGCGTAGAGAATACGGCGCTGGACCGGCTTGAGGCCATCGCGGGCGTCCGGCAGGGCGCGCGCGACGATGACACTCATCGCGTAGTCCAGGTAAGCGCTGCGCATCTCGTGCTCAATGTCTACCGGTTGTATGATGCCAATCTCCAAGTGTGACCTCCGAACAGGGTTCGTGGGTATTATACCGCATAAGGTGTGATGCGTAAAACGGCCATCAAGGCAAAAACCGCACAACCCTGCTTGTAGCCCCAGCCAACCTTCGGTCTGGAGACCTCGGCTGAGACAGGAAATCCGTTAAGACAGATTCAGAAGAATGTGGTTTGTCGGGTTTTGTGTCGGCCAGAACTACTACACGCCAGCGTGACCGGGGCAAAGATGGTCACAATCGAAGGCCGAGCCGATGACCGAGGCGAACATAATCGGCATCAAGTCGCGCTTCCAGTCGCGGAAGCCCGCCTTGATTCCAGGGTGCTGCTCCATCAACTATACACCCCCCGGTACTCCTCCGGCAACAGTTCAGCGATACGGTGCATGATGAGATCAGTATACTCGCGCAATTTCTGGCCCTGCACACGACCGCTTTCAGGCAGGCGGAAGGGCTTGCCGATGACGACCCGGACGTGGGCCCGGCGCAGCCGGGGCAGGTCATGTTTGATCCGCTCGCTGCCCGTCAGTCCCACCGGCACGATCGGTACATCGGCACGGGTGGCCAGGTAGGCTGCGCCGGCCTTCCCCTTCCGTAGCGTGTAAGTGCCACGGGCGCGGGTGCCCTCTGGGGCCATCCCCAGCACCTCCCCGCGCTTCAGCACGTCCAACGCCTCTTGCAATGCCTTGCGGTCCACCTCACTCCGCCGCACCCATATCGAGCCCATTATGACCAACAGCGAAGCGTAGAACGGATTGCGCTTGTGTTTGGCCGCAGCGAAGGCATGGATGATGTGCGGGCATACAGTCAGCAACAGAGGAGAGTCAAAGACTGCCAGGTGGTTGGTCACTATGATGTACGGCGGCTCGGCCGGGATGTTCTCCAGCCCGATGTACTCCCGGTGGGTAATCAAGCCGAGCAGGACGTTGATGATGGTATGCACAATGCGGTACAACACTGCTATCCTCCCAATGACGGATCACTCGGTCGGGATTTTCCCCAGCGCGACGATGTTGAAGGGTGTATCGTAGGTGGGAGCGTCACCGTAGACAGTGAATAGCAGGGTGAACGGCGCTGTGGCACCAGGCGCAAGCGTGCCTTCTATCTCCAGCGTCTTGTACCGAAACCCCGTGACCAGTCCCTGAGCATCGTAGGTCCACATAATGACACTTGCACTGCCAGCGGCCTGCTCCGCGCTGCTGTTTTGCACTAACCCGCTCACCTGGAACTGGGAACCGGAGGGCTGACCCTCTACCTCGGTCACGGCAATCGGTACATAAGAGGCGGCCAGTTCCCCGGCCGCTTCGCCACGGATAATCGCCACCTGTGGCCGGGCCCAGGCCAGTGGTGGGTCCGTGAACAGGATGCTAAAAGGCGAGCCTTTCCCAGGCGGAATGAGGTCAGCGGCCACGAACGCATCTGCCTCGGTCAACCGCTCACCGTCCGCGTCCAGGAGCATCACGCGCACTTGTACGTTAGTAACAGCGAGATCGGTGGTGTTGACGACCTCCCCCAGGCACTGTAGGCTGCCGACGGGCGTCTCGTAGCAGGCGGCGCCCCGCACGTCAAAAGGCACTGGCGTGGGAGTGGGCAACAGCAAGCCGGACGTGGTTCCGGCCGCTTCCTCGCCGGTGGGGATAATCAGGCCCTGCCCAACCTGCAGAAACTGGGGATTCTCAATGCCGTTGGCGGCCTGGAGCGCCTGCACGTTCACGCCGTAGTCGAAAGCGATGCTCAATAGCGTCTCCCCCTGCTGGACGACGTGAGTGATCGGTGTGGGGGAAGTGGTCGGTGTTGCTGTGGCGGCCGGTGGGACGAGTGGTGCAGTGGCGGTTGGGTGGAGTGTGGATATGGGTGCCGGGACCGATGTGCCCGTGGGCGATATGGCTACTGTCGGCTGTGAGGTGATCACTTTGCCACATGCCGTCAGTATCACCATCGACACTGTCAGAAAGAAGCCGAGGATTGTTTGCATCTCTGCCAGACTCCAACGCAACGGACGAGAAGGGGCTCTGGCCTCATTATACCCAAGGGACAGAAAAAAACCAAGAGGCTGAGGAGCTCGCGTGTCCCAGTTATACCTCTCGGTTGCGATGCCAGCAAAAGAGCGGGCGACGGGGATCGAACCCGTGACCTTCTCCTTGGCAAGGAGATGTTCTACCAACTGAACCACGCCCGCTTAAAACACCAGCATTATACCACAGGTTCTGGAGTGTGCAAGTCCACAAGCCTGAGGTCTGAGGCAAAGCACAAGCATAGCCAGGTGGTCAACGTGGACCGCTGCGCAAGCCACTCACATCGCCTGCTTGCGATTTATCGCCAAACAGCCTATAATTATAATACACTACACAGGGGAGCGGACAAGATGCCCACTGAGCAAATCGCGTCCATTGGGGAAGAGACGATAGATTCTGTTACCGACCAGGAAGTGAATCAGATGGCACAGATGCTCGACCAGTATCTCTCCTGCCATCGTCTGGAGCGTGGTCAGGTTGTCTCAGGGGTCATCGTCCGCGCCAGCCACAACGAGATTATCGTAGACATTGGTGCCAAGTGCGAGGGCATCGTGCCCGCGCGTGATTTAGAGAGAGTGTCGCCGGCTGATCTGGACGCCATCCGTATGGGTGATGAAGTGTTGGTTTACGTCGTCGATCCGGAAGATGCCAGCGGCAACATCGTCCTCTCACTCTCTCGCGCTCAGTTGGCACGCGACTGGTGTAAAGCACAGCGTCTTCTTGGGAGCCAGGAGATTATCGAAGGACAGGTCGTCGACTGCAACAAGGGCGGTGTGATCGTACACGTCGGGAAAGTACGTGGCTTCGTGCCGGGATCGCAGTTGTCCGTTTCGCGCGTTACCGATCATCCGGCCGCCGGTGCGGGTGGCGAAGATCGCTGGGCAACGCTGGTCGGCGAAACCCTCAAATTTAAGGTCATTGAGGTTGACCAGAAGCGCAACCGGTTGATTCTCTCAGAGCGGGCTGCCATACGCGATTGGCGCAAGAGCCAGTGCGAGAGGTTGCTGAACGAACTGACCGAAGGAGATGTGCGCCGGGGCCGGATTATCAATCTGGCCGACTTCGGCGCTTTTGTTGATCTGGGCGGGATAGATGGGCTGGTGCACCTGTCCGAACTCTCTTGGAAGCGAGTCGCGCATCCGCGCGAGGTGGTCGAGGTAGGGCAGGATATCGAAGTCTACGTGCTGGGGGTGGACCGAGAGCGCCAGCGGGTGGCTCTGAGTCTCAAGCGTTTGCAGGCCGACCCCTGGGCCTCGATCGAACAGCGTTACCAGGAGGGACAGTTGGTCGAAGGCGTCATCACGCGCCTGGCCAAGTGGGGAGCCTTTGCCAGCATGATTGGCGACGAGGCCATTGAAGGACTGATCCACGTCTCGGAATTGGATGATGGCCTCGTCGTTCATCCCCACGACATAGTCCAGCCGGGGCAAGTCGTCACGCTGCGTGTGATAGGCGTGGATGCGACGCGCCACCGTATGGCGCTGAGCCTCAAGCAGACCACCCAAGGGGAGTTCATAGACCAGGATTGGAAAGCAGTTCTTGCGGCTGAGCAACCCGAACCCGAAAGTTCGCTCTCGGCTGCGCTTTCAGAGGCTATTGTGCCTTCAGAGAACGCGGGGCTTCCCAATGGGGGAGGGTGAGGCGGGATGGGATTCGGTCGTTCGTGTAGGCGATGTGGGGTGGGATAGGTGGTGAAGCGATGGATAAGTTAACGAAGTTCTTTACCAGGGCGTCTCGGCGAGCACTCCAATTGGCCCAGCAGGAGGCCGAGCGCATGCACCGTGGGAAGATCGGCACCGAGCATCTCCTGTTGGGGCTCTTGCGCGAGAAAAAAGGGATCGCCAGCCGCGTGCTGCGCGAGATGGGGTTGCAATCTGGCGACGTGCAACACTTGGTCGAGCGACTCAGCACTGCGCGAAGGCGTCCGCCCTTGATCAACGTAGAACTCGACCTCACGCCCCGTACCAAAAGAGTGATTGAACTGGCAGGCGACGAGGCCCGCCACCGAGGCGATGCGCAGATAGATACGCACCATCTCTTGCTGGGACTGGTTCGCCAGGGTGACGGCACCGCCGTAGATGTACTTGGCCATCTGGGCGTCACGGGCGAGCAAATCCGCCGCTATACCAACCGGATGTTGCAGCAGCAACTGGTCTTCGCTGGAAAGGGGCAGCGCAAACCCGCCAAGACCCCACTGGTAGACCGATTGACCATAGACTTGACCGACCTGGCTGAGCAGAATAGACTGGATCCGGTCATTGGCCGGGAGCAGGAGATTGAGCGCGTGATCCAAATCCTGGCCCGGCGGAGGAAGAACAATCCGGCGCTCGTCGGCGAGCCCGGCGTGGGCAAGACTGCCATCGTTGAAGGACTGGCACAACGTATCGTCGCCGGTGAGACTCCTGAGCCGTTGCTGGATAAGCGCGTGCTTCAACTCGACGTTGGCTCATTGGTTGCCGGGACGATGTATCGGGGACAGTTCGAAGAGCGCCTCAAGAAAGTCATCGCCGAGATCAAGAACAGTGGCAGCATCCTATTCATAGACGAGGTGCACATGCTGGTCGGAGCCGGGTCGGCTGGCTCTTCGGTGGACGCGGCCAATATTCTCAAGCCGGCTCTCGCCCGGGGCGAATTGCAGTGCATTGGCGCGACCACTCTGGAGGAGTACCGCAAGTACGTCGAATCGGACGCGGCGTTGGAGCGACGCTTCCAGCCGGTCCGGGTCAAAGAGCCTTCGATTGAGGAGACGATCGATATTCTGCACGGCGTTCGATCAGCATACGAGAAGCACCACCGCCTCCGCATCAGCGACGAAGCACTGGAAGCCGCAGCCCGGCTTTCGGCACGCTACATCTCCGACCGTTATCTTCCGGATAAGGCCATTGATCTGATAGATGAGAGCGCATCCCGTGTGCGGATGTACAAGGCTCCCCACGCCAGGAGCCTGCGGGGGATGTTCGCCATGCTGAGAACCGCACAGAAGGCCAAGGAGAAGGCCATCAAGGAACGCCGTTACGAGGACGCCACCGTGCTGCGAGACCAGGAGATCGAACTGCAGGAGCGGCTGGAGGCCCTGCGCGCCGATTGGGGTGCCAAGAACGGGGTGACCGTCAGCCCCAATGACATCGCGGAAGTGGTCTCAATGTGGACCGGCATTCCTCTGACCCAGTTGCGCGGCGATGAGACGGAGCGGCTGCTGCATATGGAAGAGGCACTCCACCGGCGCATTGTCGGTCAGGACGAGCCTGTCTTGGCAATCGCTAAGGCGGTTCGCCGGGCACGGGCGGGCCTCAAGGACCCTTGCCGCCCCATCGGCTCCTTCATCTTCCTCGGCCCCACCGGGGTAGGTAAGACGGAACTGGCCAAGGCGCTGGCCGAGTTTATGTTCGGCAGTGAGGAAGCACTGTTGCAACTGGATATGTCCGAGTTCATGGAGCGGCACACAGTGGCTCGGTTGGTCGGGGCACCGCCAGGCTACGTGGGCTACGACGATGCCGGGCAACTCACCGAGGCTGTGCGCCGTCGCCCCTACTCCATTGTCGTCTTCGATGAGATAGAGAAGGCGCACCCTGAAGCCTTTAACATGTTGCTGCAGATCATGGAAGAAGGCAATCTCTCCGATGCCCGAGGGCGTAAGGTGGACTTCCGCAACTCGATCGTTATTATGACCTCGAATGTTGGGGCAGAGATGATCAGGCGAGAGGCACGTCTGGGCTTCGCCATACCCAGTGACGAGGAAGCAGATGCTAAGCGAAGTTACGAGGAGATGCGCGAAAGGTTGCTTGAAGAACTGAAGCGCACTTTCCGCCCTGAGTTCCTCAACCGGGTGGATAGCGTCATTGTTTTCCACGCTCTCAGTCGAGAGGAGATTGCCCAGATCGTGGATCTGGAATTAGACAAAGTGCGCACGCGGCTGGCGGAATACGACATAGAACTGGAAGTGACGGAAGCGGCCAAGGCGCTGCTGGCCGAGGAGGGATACAGCGAGGAGTACGGTGCGCGGCCTCTACGGCGGGTCATCCAGAACCGGATCGAAGACACGCTCTCCGACGCAGTGCTGGCAGGCAGGTTCGCCGCCGGAGATGCGGTGCTGGTGGACGCCGAGGAGGGCGAGATTGTGCTCTGCCAGGCGGAAAGGATGGTGAAGGAACCTGGCGTGGAGCTGACTCCAGCCTGACACGCCCGCGCTGGATTGACAGATTTCGGCCGCCGGTACAGACTGGCGGCTGTTTCGTTCCGCTTGCCCCCACTCGCCCTCTGTGCTAAACTAATGCCCGACGACCAGGGCCAGTCCACTTGCCCTTGCTCGCTCTCTGTGCTACACTAGTTTCCGGTGCACGTAGAAACGTAATCTCACTTCGCACTGTAGACTACACGATTGTCAGGAGTCGCGTATGCTCGCCAAAGTCACCAGTTGCGCCCTGGTCGGTCTGGAGGGTGTCCTCGTCGATGTGGAGGTGGACACCTCCCGTGGGATGCCGTCGTTGGTCATCGTCGGCCTGCCCGACGCCGCGGTCAAAGAATCGAGCGAACGGGTGCGGGCCGCGGTCAAAAACTCCGGCCTGGTCTTTCCCGGAAAACGCATCACCGTCAACCTGGCCCCTGCAGACATCCGCAAGGCAGGCCCAGCCTACGACCTGCCCATCGCTGTGGGTGTGCTCATCGCCTCGGAACAGGCGTGGCCCCAGGCCACCGAGGACGCGCTCTTCGTCGGCGAACTCTCCCTTGACGGTTCCTTGCGCCACGTCAACGGCGTCCTGCCTATCGCAGCGCTGGCCCACCAGCAGGGCCTCCGCCACCTCTTTGTCCCCGCCGCCGATGCCCCAGAGGCAGCCCTGATTGACGGCCTGGAGGTTATCCCGGTCGAAAGCCTGGGCCAACTAGTGGCCCATCTGCAGGGGCTGCGCTCGATCCCGCCCTGCGCGCCCGACCTGGACCCGGCCTCGCTGCCGCCTCCGCAATATGCGGCCGACTTTGCGGAGATCAAGGGGCAGGAGCACGTCAAGCGGGCGCTGGAGGTGGCCGCGGCTGGTGGTCATAACGTCCTGATGACTGGCCCGCCAGGAGCGGGCAAGACGCTGCTGGCCCGCTCGACGCCCTCCATCATGCCCACGATGACCATCAAGGAATCGCTGGATGTGACGAAGATCTACAGCATAGCGGGGATGTTGCCCCCGGACACACCACTGATCCGGCACCGTCCCTTCCGCGCGCCCCATCACACCATCAGTTACGCCGGGTTGGTCGGTGGCGGTCACTGGCCGCGTCCCGGCGAGATCAGCTTGGCCCACCGGGGAGTGCTCTTCCTGGACGAACTGCCCGAGTTCGGCACGCGCACGCTGGAGGGGCTGCGGCAGCCGCTGGAAGATCGTAAGGTGGTGATCGCGCGCGCCGCCGGCACGCTGACCTTCCCGACCAACTTCATCTTTATGGCGGCGATGAACCCTTGCCCCTGCGGCTACTACGGCGACCCGGTGCGGGAGTGCACGTGCAGCCCGGCGACGGTGACCCGCTACCAGAAGCGCATCTCCGGGCCGCTCCTGGACCGCATTGACATCCACGTCGAGGTGCCACGGGTGGATTACCAGAAACTGACCGACGAGCGGTTGGGGGAGCGATCGGAGGCGATCCGGGCGCGGGTGGAACGGGCGCGAGAGGTGCAGCGGGAGCGCTTCGCGGGCATGCCGCTCTCATGCAACGCGGGAATGGGACCGACCGAGGTACGGACGATCTGCCAGTTGGACGAGACGGGCCGGGGGTTGGTGCGCGCCGCGATGCAGCAACTCCAGATGAGCGCCCGCGCTTTCCACCGCATCCTGAAACTGGCACGCACGATCGCGGACCTGGCGGGGCGCGAGCGGATTGAGACAGCGCATCTGGCGGAGGCGATCCAGTACCGGCCGCGGCGGATGGTCTGACAGGCGCTCTATACCTCCCAACTCACCCAGGCGGGCGCAGCGTCTATGCTTTTCCGCAGACACCACGCTAGCGCCTGCTCAAATGTCCCCATCAATCTCTTGCAGCACGGAAGCAAAATGGATGAGGAAGCGAACGGGGTCGTTGTCGCCCTTGTCCAGCGAGACCCAGGCGACGGGCCGGTCGCAGCCAGCGACCCATTCGCCCAGCAGCGTGGTCTTGCCAAAGCCGGCCGAGGCGGAGATGAGCGTCATCTTGCGCCGGAGTTCTGTGTTCAACCGCTCGATCAAGCGTGGGCGCGAGACCAGGCCTGTCCTGAGCATAGTCGAAGGGCCTGTCCTGAGTGTAGTCGAAGGATCGGGCCGGACGGGGGAATACAGAGTTTGGTGGTCAAGAGTGGAGTGGCCATTTGTCCGCCCCAATTATGCCTGACGGTGGCGCTCACACAAATGCACAACCCTTCGACAAGATCAGATCAAGCCATCCCCTGCCACGCTTCCTTCACATCAACCGGTGGGCAAAAGATGCGGGGCGCTGTTCTGAGCGAACTTGTCCCGAGTTTAGCCGAAGGGTTACCCTGATACGATATTCAGTTGTTCAATCTGGGCCGGCTATAGGCTGGGCAGGCCCTCCAGTGTCGGTCAGCCGCGCCGGAAAAGGCCGCGCAGCAATACAGACACGCCGAGCGCGATCAGAACCAGCGGCCCGATCACAACCCAGCCCACTATCTCCCCCAACCCGACGCCCAACAGGATGGCAGCGAAAACGAGGGTGCCTCCCACCGCCCGCCGGTAGGCCGGCACGAGCAGGCGAACGACCACCTCCAGAAGCACTATCGCTCCGGCCCCGAGGAAGCCAAACGACCATGCTTCTACGCGGCGGCCCAGGATGCTCAGATTGTCGAGAAGCCCCATATTTCCTATGAGCAGCACTACGCCGATCCAAATGAGGATAGCGGCCCACACGATGGCGCTGAGTGGGTCACGGTGCCACTTCTCATCCCCTTTCTCCGCTTGTTTCTCGTCTTCTTTTCCGTGGTACTCTCGGTCAGACATGGTTTCCTCCTTCTTTAATGATATATATGGACTCATCTGTTCAAGATCGGTTGTTACAATGGATACGCGGTCTGACGATGAACCCAACAACTCGCGCCGGCCGCGCTCACTCAGCCAGGGGTTGATCGGCCTCCGGGCCAACCGGCTCTTTGCGCGCGAACTGGCGCACCAGTATCCAGACGCCTACGATGACCAACGCCACAGGCGCAACGTACTGGACCGCCGCTTCGGCGATGAGAAAGGACAGCCCGATGATGGCCAGGATCCCGCCAGGAATGAGCGCCCACCACTGCTTGGTGTTGTGCACGTAGACCACGAAGAACGGGATGGCGATGGCAAACATGACGTAAGCCGGCACCAAAAGGTCAGTGAGCACCCCTAGTCCGAGCAGCCCGACCATCACGCCGACGGCCAGCAAGACATAGGCCGGGATAAGCGCCCACCACTGCTGGCGGTTGCGCAGAAAGACCACCAGGAACGGCAGCGCAATGGCCGCCAGGACGTAAGTGGCGACGAAGTCGTCCGGCAGAACATTCAACTCGGTCAGCCCGACCATCACGCCGACGATCAGCAAGACATAGGCCGGGATGAGCGCCCACCACTGGTCGCGGTTGCGCAGAAAGACTACCAGGAACGGCAGCGCGATGGCCGTCAGAACGTAGGTGGCGATGAACGGGTCTTGTAAGATATTCAACTCGATCAGCGCAACCAACCCGGCAATCGCCCACAGCACGTAGGCTGGGATGAGCAACCCCCAGTCGGAACGATCTGTGAGGTAGACGCCAAATACGCCCAATCCGGCTGCGGCCAGTATGACGATCCACGTCCAGGCCGTGAGATCGGTGTACACTTCCACCAGCGCCATCACGCCGAAAAGGATCAGCAGACCACCCCAGACCATGCTTTGTTTTCTAGTTTGTGATTCCATAGTTTTACCCTCCTTTTCAAGATTGATCGTCAATATATCCAGGTCTGATCTAGCCGTCAATCAGCATGAACACCTCCCTTTATTCTGTCTTATTCCGTCACCTTCTCGGATCGCCGTGACAGTTTGCCCGGGCCGGTGACGAGCGTCACGACCAGGGCAAAGATAAGGTACAATCCTGCCAGGATAGCCATCTGCATTTCCAGCGGCATCACTGCAAGCATGAGCGCGACGTTAAAGGTCAGGTGCATCAGCATTGCCAGCAACAGGCTGCCTTCTGTGTTATTATACAGCCAAGTCATCACCACGACAAAGGACATCAGAGCAACCACGAACGACACGATAAAGACGAGCAACTCTCCGCCGGAAAGTCCCTGAATGAACCACGTGGGTATATGCCACACCACCACGGCCAGCCCCAGGATGAGGCTAGATTTCAACGCACTGTAACGCGCTTGCAACCGAGGCAGGGCAAAACCCCGCCAGCCGGCCTCCTCGCCCAATGGCCCCCGGAACAGGTGATTCAACACCGTGCCCAAGAAGGTCGTAACGGTAAAACTGGCGAGCACACCCGGTGGGCGATCTGCCAGCAGGTAGCAAATCCCTGCGACGGCAAAACCAAGCGCGGTCGGAGCGCCAATCGCGACCAGGTACCAGATCGGCTTGACCCGCCATTTCAGAAAGCCACTCAGCATCTTGTGCACGCCTGCACCGCCGCTGACCGCTCCGGTCACGATCACGGCGGCAAAGTTGGGCGACCAGGATGAGAGGGCCTGGGTCAGGTACTGGAGCCAGGCAGGGGCCTCCAGCGTGAACGCGATCCCCGCTGCCACAAAGAACACAAGGAAGAGCAAAAAACTCAACGCAAAAAAGGCGACCAGAGGGCGTCCTGCAAAGATGTTTGTATTATGTTCACTCATGCGAGCCTCGTTTCAAGTTGGCTCCATGGACCGCGGCCACGATCACTGCGAGTGTCACCAGGCCGATTGTCCCTGTGGAGTATGCGGCCGACCCCATAGTACCATTCGTCACCATGAGCACAAGGTTCATCATATAGTTCAAGGCTGTATGAAACAGGATCGCTCCCCAAATGCTGCGCGCGGTGTTGATGTATATCCACGTCAAGAGCACCGACATCGCCACGACCTCCACCGCAAAGCCAGTGAACATCGGGACGGGGTTGCCCATCTGCTGCTGGGTTGTGCCGGGGATGAAAAAGAGCGGCAGATGCCAGAATGCCCACAACACGCCCAGTATCAGGCTGGATACCAACGCGTTCCATCGTTCCAGTAGCCGGTCCATGGGCTATCTGATTTTCTGTTTTCGTGTGGTTTGATAGTTATTTCTCGAATCTCCTTTGCACTTGGTCAGGACTTGGTAGGAAAATTCTCTCGCCTTTTGCAAGTCTTTTTCAGTGGGATGTTTTCTCACTTCCTCGATGTACATTTCCCACTCGTCTTGATCTGTCACGATCGTGTTGTGGATGAATGCTTCAATTGGAGGAGACGGTGCGCCCTGGCAGTGAAAGTAGCCCAGGAACGCGATCTGCTTTTCTTCGCTCACCTGATGAAAGGTCCGGATACAGTTCCCGGCCCATCTCTCGTACAGTTCTCGCGCTCTCTCGCCGTCTTCAGGCATCTGCGTAGCGTGGGTAGCAAAGCCCGCCAGCTTGAATGGTGGTAAACTGGCAACTCGCTCCAGAATTTGCTTGACCGGCTTTGCCAGGTCCGTGTCGTGGCAGGCGGAACCCAGGTAGACCAGGTCATAGTCATTCAAGCACTCTGCCGTGACCTCACCGATCTCTCTCAGGTAGACCTCGTGTCCTCGAGACGATACCGCTTCATAGATCGCGCGTGCAATCTTGGCCGTGTTCCCGGTTTGAGAGAAACACGCGACTAGGATATTCATGCTTTATGCCTCCTTTTGCTCCCTTTCTTTGGCTACATCGTCTTCGCTGGACCTTTACTCGTTAGCACTTGGGGTGACTGTGATCTCATCAAACGGCGCGAGTTCTCCAAAACAGGCCAGCACAACTACCCTCTCGTTGACCTCGGTGATCAACGAGAGGGAGCGACCCATACTCTCCACTTCTATCCTCGTACCAGGTTTGCCGGATTGTAGGGCAATCTCTTGCTCGGAAACGATGGTAACGGTGGGGTCGGACTTTAACTGTTGAATGTGGCTGGACACGTCGATATCGGGTGGGCGGATTCTTAGGTCACACTTTGTGTCCCCTGGTTCAAAGCCCTCCCCACCTATGTACTTGCCTTCAGGATACGACTGAAGAATCGCCAACCGGCCAGGGTCAACCTCGACCACTACCCAGCTTTCAGGCACGAAGACAGAAACTCCGACTACTGAATCCTGATATTGCTTGAATCCTGCTGGATGTTCGATGGCAGGCGATGGCGTTACCTCTAGAATTTCTGCGGTCGGCGTCGGCGCTGCATCCTGTGTGACGAACGTTTCGGCGACATCATTGACCAGGACGGTGTACATCGTGTCGGGATCAAAATCGCTGCCCAGCGGGATGTTGTGCTCGACCGTTCCATACACGTCTGTACAGGCCATCCCCACGAGCTCCCGGTTGATGATCGCTATTCGGATCATGTCGCCATCGCGGGTCACCTCGTATCTGTCGAACTCAACGCAGCCGTTGGGCAGCCCCGACTCGACCAGCACAAAGTACTGCGGCGGAAAAGACTCTGCCACCAGGATCTCGACGCGGTCAATCGGGGCCAGTTTCTCGACCGTCTCCGGCTCTCCAGATTGATCGGGCGTCTCGTTCACCTGGGAGGTGGAGCCGCCGGTCGGCGTGACAAACACCAGGGCTTGGACGCCTGCCTCGTCAAATATCTCGAGCCTGTCAGTGGCGATCTGATACGTGGCAGCGGCTCTCAGGGCCGCGAGGTATGCCCCCTCCTGTTCCAAGATACCTTCTGGCTCCAGGGCAACCCATCTCGGTCGAGAAAACATCGCTAACGCTCAAGCTATCTCCCCTGGCCTGATAACTGCCTCCATACTGGTTGCAGCCCGCCGAACCGGAAACCTGGTCGCCCGAGAACTCGATCGTGATCGTCGTGCCGGGAAGCACACCGTTCCCGGCCAGAGATGCCAGTTCCCACGAAGTATCGTGTAACGCATTGGCGCCCGAGCCATCGCAGGCTGCCAACACGATCGTCAGAACGGCAATAAGCGCGAGGGTTGTCAATGAGCGATTTGTGGCTAGATTAACCATCATAGATCGATAGACTTTAGAAAACACTTTCTCGCTCCTTGTCTTCCTCCTTTTCCATTCAAGATTGAATTAATGAAATCGGGCTTGGACATTCCACAGGGATTACGATTCAACTTTCCGCTGATGGCATTTCCCGGCGCCGGATCTTTATGCCGAACAATCCCCGAAGCACCTTTATGCGCTTGACGAACTCAACCAGGCCGAGTGAAACCAGGAGGGAGCCGAGGACGACGACCAGTAGCTTCACCGTAATCCCCGCATCCCACTGCACGACGAAAAAGGCGATGACGATGATCACCGGCTGGTGGAAAAGGTAGAAGGGCATGATGGTTTCGTTGCCGTACACCAGCCATTTGCTGGTAAAATCCAGGTACTTCATCGCCAGGTACAGAACACAGAGTGCCCAACACCAGCTGCTTAGAGTGAAGAGGAAGATGCCGATGATGGACCCCGGAAAGACGAAAGTCTCGGTCTGGACCCATTCGAGGGCTGTGTCGCCGAGTGCTGCGAATAGTCCACCAAAGGCAACCAGGTTCAGCAGACCGCCCGCAACCAACAGCCAGCGATCTCTTCGAACGGCACTCACAAATCTATCGTCTGAATAGAGGATGTAACCCAATATAAAAAAGAGGAAGGAGTAGACGAAATCCAACCAACCATGTTCTTCAGGAGCGAATGGCTGGACGAGAACCCTCGCCAGCGCCAATGGAATGAGGAATAGGAGGATCCCGCCCCGTTTCTCAACCAGACGGCCCAGCCAGGAGATGAACGACTGCCCCGCGTCTCCTTTGAACCAGTTAAAGACAGGCAATGCCAGAAGAGAATATGCGAACAAGAAGGCCAGGAACCAGAGGTGGAAGCCCCACCTGGTGAACGTTAGCGGAGTGAGCAGATTGCCTGATGTGAGCTCGGCCAGCATCCCGGGGATGAAGCTAAGAAAAGGTCCCTGATAGCTCTCTTCGTTCAGCGCCTCGAGATATGCTTGGAGTGGCGAGAGCAAGATGGTGCCAACGACGAGGGGGATTAGCAGCCGAGCCACTCGCTCGCTGATGTACTGCCGGTTGCTTCGCCGGCGGAGGGCGAACATGCTGGCGGCACCCGCAACCAGAAAGAACAGCGGCAGCGCCCAAGGCCAGATAAAGACCAAGATGGAGGTCAGCGTGACGCTTCGCTCCGGGTTGGTAATGTGCCAGTCGAACCCCGCACGAAAGGGACTCACGGCGTGATAAACGAAGACGCCCAAGATGAGGACGACGCGCAACCAATCGAGATAGTGAAGGCGCACAGTTCTTCCATGGGGGTGATTAGTTTGTGTTTCGACAACTTCCGTATTCATCGCCTGCCTCCTATGCTTTTGAATGCTCTCCTCAAGCGGGGTCTCTCGTTAGCCATCGTCCCTCCTCCTCAATGTAGATCTTGTGAGCTTGTTCAAACGAATTCTCTGGAGCACGTAATGACTTGCCAGATAGCAAAGGATGACGGCCAAAGGAAATACAATGGCCAGTTTCATAACAGGAATGAGGGGGATGGATGCAAAGCCAAGGGCTACAAGGACAAGGATGGGTGGGTGAATGAGGTACATGTGATATGCGCTGGATGACAGGTTCCGTAGCAGAATCCCTTGATCGTTGTATCTTGAACGGAAAATCGGAATCAGAACGAAAATCATGCCCACACACATGACATTTTCTGCCAGTGCAAACACAAGAGCATGCAACGTGGGCCCTCCCAGCACAACACTTGGATCTGAATCTATGCCCAGAAATAGGAAGCCATACAGGTAAAACAATACAAAGGTAGCTGCCATTGTAATAGACCAGATTCTGACGTGAACTCTGGACATCTTTTCGAACCAATCATATCGAACAGCGATGACACCCACGCTGAACATCATTGCATACTGAACCATAAGGCCGACTGGTATCCCCAGTGGAAACACGTCGACGGGCGAGACCAGGCGAACCAAGAAGGTAACACATCCCAAGCCAATAGCCAGGAGGAGCAAATAGGAATACCTTGGGATGGAAAACTCCTCCGGGATGAATCGGCGTAACGACTCTATCTTTGTTATCTGACGCCAGAGCGTATATCCGGCAGTCAGGAGTAACAGAACATAGAGAAACCACATAGGACCAGAATCTGTTAGAAAGCCTACTAACCTTTCCACCGATTGAAACCTGCTCAGATAGTAGTCCAGCAAGGACCCTTGCAGAGTTGGGTTGCTGCTCCACGGTTCAACTCCCAAAGCGGATAGTACATAGTACATTATGGGATTGATGAGCACAGTATACAAGAGGAGAGGAATTCCGAGACGAAGAAGCCGTTCTTTCCAGAAAGGAAGAGGCGCCCTTGCGATCATAACTCTTGGGAGTGAAATAGCCACCCATTAGAAAGAACAGTCCCAAGAGCGAGGATTGAAAAAGAGCTCCAATTCCAATTAAAGTTAGAAAGAATATAGAACTGACAGTATCAACTGGATTAGACTCAATATAGTACCACCAACCCGACCCTTCATAGGTGACCCTCGCGTGCTGGAAGATGACGAGAATAGAAAATAGGACCTTAATGTTATCCAGGAAGAGGAGCCGTGGTCTCTTGGATTCTGTGTTCATGAGAATGATTCACCTCCGATTAATCTTGTTTCTTCATCTAACATAGATGTTATCATTATGTCCATCAGCTCCCCAGTTTGCCCTCTGTCTCTAGCTCATCTGCGACGTGCCCCAGGCCCAGACCTTCCAGGGTTTCTCTCGTTGGCCAGCCAGAACTCACGTCCCACCCTTCTAGCTGGTAGAATTCGGTCTTGAATTCCTCGAATTTGGCTCTGTCGAGGTGCCGGCCGTCAACGCGAATGTACTCCCATTCGCCGTTTCGTCTCCCGGGTAAATGGTACGATGGACAGTCGAGGCCGCTGTACGGGATTTCATAGATATGATCGATAAAGTGAACCATATCCCGGTGTCGTCCTTGAAGCGTCCAGATAGCGTGGCAATCATTTTACAGCACCCTCTTTACGCCTGGAATCCGTTTGAGCAAGTATCCGATGCCAAAGCTGAGCACCGAGCCGACGAACGTCGCGATCGCAAATTTGAGCAAGGGAGGCAGCTCCAGCGGCAGCAGCGCGGCCTGCACGCCGAGGACCACCGGCACGTGCAGGATATAAGTCGCATACTGGGCCTCGATGGCTGCGGCAAAGAGCCGGCCCGGCCGCCGGTTCACCAGTTCGCGGTACAGAACCGGCAGGCCCACGCAGAGCCCGGTGCAAACCAGCGCCTCCCAGGCGCTAAAGACCAACGAGCCCCGGTTTCGGCCGCCTGTGTCCAAAATGACTCCGGGCAGAAAGCGCACCAGGCGCAGGTCACGCAGATAATAGAGCAGCGCGGCGGCCAGGCCGATCGCCAGCCAGATCAGGCCGCTCGAGGTGGGAAACCGGCGCAGCCAGTTGCCGCGATAGGCCAGGATGCCGATCACAAACAGGCTGACGTACTGGGGCAGGTGGGCGTACTCGGTGGGCAGCACGAACAAGAGCCTGCTCCAGCGATCCAGGAGATGTTGTATGCGGACGGCCCAGGTGACCAACGCCAAGAGAACGGCATAGCCCAAGACGATCCCGTGGAGAAGCAGCACGCCCCCTGTGCGTAGCGGCTTGGTTTGGGTTGGCTCCGCCGGGGCTCTAGTGCGCCGCACCAACAGGCGCCACAGCGCATAGACGACGCTGTAGAGCAACAGGTGACCCACGAACCAGAGGTGTCTGTACAGCTCCGTCCACGACTTTTGGTACATGCGGCCGATGAACGCCACGATGGAGCCCCCTCTGTCCAGGTAGGCGATGGGAGCGGACACAAAGAGGACAAAAAAGAGCAGCGGAATGCCCAAGCGCGTGAGGCGTCCCTTGAGAAAGGCGGCGGCTCCCCTGCGATCGTAGGCAGAGGTGGCAAAGTAGCCGGCGAGCAGAAAGAAAGGCCCCATAAAAAACATGGGGTTCACGGCGAAAAAGGGGCCCAGCAGCGCACTGCGCCGGGGCTCGGAAACCGGCCACGCGCCGCCGGTCGGCCCATAGGCCTGCCCGGCGTGGTGTGCGACCACCAGTATGGTCAAGGTCACCCTCAAGGCATCCACAAAGTACAAACGAGCGGTCTTGGTTCTCTCGGTCATGTCCCCTCGCTCCTCTCTTTCCGGACGAAGAATCGTCGTCCCACAAGCCGCACCCCAAACAGAAAACGCACCGGGTTGATGCGCCGGATCAGCAGCTCATAGAGGGCCATGATCAGCGCGAACGAACCGATGCTGATGACCAGGTACTTGGGGATAATAGGCCATTCCAGCGGGATGATCCACCAACCGACGATCAGGATCACGGTCTGGTGGAGCAGGTAAAAGGGCAGCACCGCCTCGCTGGCGTAGGCGCGCCCCCGATTGTCAGAGTTGAGGTACCGGGCGGCCAGGCCCAGCAGAAATACGATCCAGCTCCAGGTTCCGATGCCCATGATCACTTGAAAGAGCACGTACCTCGACGAAAAGCGCTCGGTGCCAGGATAAGGATACCTGAACTGCAGGATGAGTATTATCTCCCCAACAAAAGCCAAGACGCCCAGCGCCAGGCAGACCCAGGTATGCCGCTTGCAGCTCTCTAAAAAGCGCCGGTCGCCTGCAAAGAGCGCGCCGATCAAGAAAACAACGCCATAGAAGGCCAGATCGGCCCAACTGTGCTCGCTGTGATAGGTGCTGCGCAGGGCGATGCGCACCAGGATCAAGGGGATCAGGAATATAAAGATACCTCCCCAGCGATCGCTCCACCCGGCCAGCCGCGCGATCAGGCGTTTCCCCAGGTCTGTTCGGAGCAAGAGGAGCAGCGGAAGGGCCACGACGGAAACGGTAAAGAGGAATTGCAGAAACCACAGGTGACCGGGCCAGATGTTGGTCAGGTAGGGCTCGTCAAAGCGGAAGCGAAAGGAGCCATAGGAATCCCAGTAGGGCGGGATCAATTTCCAGATGGAAACGCCATACCCCCCGTGGCTGATGCGTTCAATGTAGTACTGGGGCGGCAAGAGCAGGAACGCACCCACCGTGTAAAGGGGGAGCAACAGTCTCAAAACCCGTTCCCAGAGATACTTGATCCCGCTCCTGGATTTGAGCGAGTGCCAGGACCCAAACCCGGAGAGCAGGAAAAAGATAGGCATCATCCACAGGTCGAACCAGGCCACGATCGGAAGCAGTATCTCGGCGCGATCAGCATTTTTCAAGTGCCAGTCTATGGGAGTAAAAAAACCGCTGCAGTGGAAAAGAAAGACGGCCAGCATAGCACCAATCCGCAGCCAGTCGATATCGTATCTTCGTTCTTTCATCAAGTTCTCCTTCTAGCGGTGCAGGGAAAAAACTCTCTCCACTATTTACCAACCAACCGGTGACTTGAGGCAACGGGCAGACCTTTCATTCAGCCAGATCATAATGTCCATCAGAAGGTGGACTATTTAGCTTTTCTTTCGATCTCTTACTGCAAGTACGATCAATCCCAATGATCCCAAAACACACAGCCATGCAAAAATATCACCGATTTGAGCATAAATTGTCTGAATGCCTTTGGTCGGCAGATCAGCTAGCATCACCCGTTCATCGGTGGTGAAATTATCCAGTCGAGACAACATGTTGCCATGGTAATCGACGGCAATCGATACCCCATGGTAACCGTTGCGGATCAGTGAATAGCCATTCTCAATGGCACCCAGCATCGGCATTCTGCCATGGATCGGCGTGATCTCGGCCCAGTCTTGAGCGGGAATAAGCATAACATCGGCATCCGCCTTTCCGGCTTGGCGCACAAAACCGGGGAAATCCGCATCATAGCAAATCAGCGCTACCAGCCTGCCGTAAGGTGACTCCTGGAACAGGATTTTTCCATCCCCTAGAACATGCTCGTCCCCTGCTACTTTATGATTTTTGAGATATTCCGTGATTTCACCTTCCGGAGTGATGAAAATGATCTTGTTTTCGTCATAGGCTGGGCCTTTATCTTTATCCACCATTTTGGTGCCCATGACCAGGTAAACCTTTTCCTGCATAGCCAGTTCACGAGCTTGGTCAACATATGCAGCTTTATCTTTTGAACGTACAACCAGGCCGTTTTCTTGCCAAATAATGATTTTTGCCCCGGCGTTGGCGGCCTGTTGACTCCCTTGAAGAAACTCGTCCAGAGTCCTTTGGTTAATGCCATTGAGGTAGCAATTGGATAATTCTTCTCCAGAAAAATTTTCTCTACAGTATTCAACTTCCTCATCCACATCAAATGATCGGGTAATCGCAGCCACTCGGACTGTCTCTGAATCGGCCGGGAAAAAGGTCATATATGCACCGCCCGCCAGCAAAACGAGAGTAAGAATCCCCAGGTAAAGGGATGCCCCTTTCCAGGTTTTGGGTAAAGAGAATTCCCGTTCCCAGGCCCAGTTCACGACGGTGGCAAACCAGTTGATCAAAAAACTGATCCCATAGATCCCAGTGATGGAGGCCAGTTGGATCAAAGGCAGGTTATCCATTTGGGTAAATGCTAGCGCAAACCAACTGCCGGTAAACTCGAATGAAGCCAGGGCAAATTCCAAGATCACCCAGACAGATGGAAATATGAGTGTGGCCAGAAATCCTTTTGTTTTGCGGGCCATGAGTCGATCTGCCAGAAAAGGCAGGAAGAAAATGATCCCGTATACAAGGCCAAAACTACTGCCGATCACACCCAAATCCGGGTAGATGCCAAATTGCATAATCACCCAGGCTACACAATTTGCGAATGCGACAATGATGAGCCCTTTCGTTTTGGTCTGGGTCCGCAAAAAACGGATCAAGAATACCGGAGCCAGCCAGGTCGCCAATGGAACGATGTGATGGATTCCATTTGAGAAAACAACCAACAGAAATCCAATGAGTAGCCAAAGATACGACATGCGTTCTGATTTGATTTTATTCATTTCATAAACCTCCATATATTTTGGTAGCAGATAACGGTAGATGTTTTTCATCTTTCGGCTGACGGGAGAAAGTTCCCTCCCCCGTCAGCTTGCAAATATTGGTCAGCCTGTAACCCGGCTGGCTTTACGCCGACGGAAGACAAACCACACCACCGCCACCAGCAACAGGATCACTACAATCGGGAAGGTGATCCTGAGCATTGTTTGGGTGGTCTCTACCGGCTTGTTTTCCTGAGAGAGCGACCCTTCAATATTATTTTCTCCGTGGGTCTGTTGGTTTGGGAAGCGTTTATTCCTCACTTTTCAACTCTGCCGATGAGGGTTCCTGCGGACGTGCCATCTTGCCATATCTCGATAGTTACCTGATCACCCTCAAAGACCAGGCTAAGTCGGAACTTGTGGTACCCCTCATTGGCAAAGTCGTCGATATGGGCAACAAAAATATTGTCTGATTCCCAGGACCCATTGGCTGAGGTAAGCAAGCCGAATCTTCCAGGTGCTATCCGGTCAACGTTGTCCAATCCCATCAGCCATTCGAACTGGGGATCTGCTTCTGTACCGCTCCCCAGCGTGGTAACCTTTAACAAGGCCTCATCCTGCGCCGGAAAAGATAAAGTAAAAGATAGAAATCCTATTGGATTGTCATCAAACACATACGAAATCCCGGCCACACGTTGGGCTATCTCTGGCATGGGCGGCACTTGTTCAGGCTGAACATGGATTGGCGCAGCCGCAGCTTGGGTCTTTGATTCCAGGGTAGCCACCCCGTCGGGATTGGGGGGCAGCGGGGCTGCGGATTCTGCCAACGGGATGATATGAGATCCCATCAGCTGATCACCCCAATCACCCGCGCCGCCTCCACCGGTTGCACCGGTCATGACCACAATCATGTCCCGATCGGGCAGAACCCAAATCTCTTGTCCACCATGGCCAGTGGCGAAATAGATGCTAGAAGGCTTGAGCCACCACTGGTAACCGTAACTACCGCCACTCGTTGCCGCCTTTACCCACGCGGCAGACACTACCTGTTGGCCATCCCACCACCCTTCGTTCAAGAAGAGGTATCCAAGCTTGGCCATATCGTGGGGTGCCAGCTTCATCTCACCCCAGCCCCGGTTGTTCCCCTGTGGGCCAGTCGTCCAGATGACATCGGAGACACCCAGAGGCCCAAAGAGGTGTTCCTGGGCGAACGCCAGTGCGTTCATCCCCGAGGTCTCATGGATGATGGCAGAGAGGAGATACGAGTTGGCATTGCAGTAGACCCAGCGGGTGCCCGGTTCGACGGCCATCGGCAGATCAAGCGCAAACTGGATCCAATCCGGACTTGCCTTCATCTGAGATAAAGTCACAAAACCCTGGTCAGAACACCTGAAGCCTGATCTCATAGTGAGAAGGTCTTCCAGCGTCATCGCATCCTTGTTTGGGTCCAGGTTAGCCACGGTTCGCTCCGGGAAAAAGTCCAGGACGGGTTGCTCGACGCCTTCGATGTACCCCTTGTCGATGGCAATGCCGATGAGCGACGACGTAAAGCTCTTGGTAGCGGAGGCGAGCTCGTGCAGCGCGTCCGGAGCGAAAGGATAAAAGTAGGCGTCGGTTACGATGTATCCGTTGCGAATGATCAGCAGACTGTGAATGGTAAAACTGTTTTGTCCCTGGAGGTAATCCATCAATTCCGCCAGTTGTTCCGAGTCCATCCCCTGCTCCTCAGGTGTCGATGTGCGCCAACCATCGGTGGGCCAATAATCCGGCCCACCAGGCGAGGGTGCAGATGTTGAGGTCGCGGTCGGTAGGGGCGGCGTTGCGGTCTGGCTGGCGCAGGCGACCAGCAGGAGAACCAGCAGGATGGATAGCACAAATCTGTACTTGTTTTTTATTCTTCTTTTTTCTGAGCCGTTGGTCATCATTTTCTTTCTCCTGTTTTGTTCAGAATTCATTGTTATCGAATTTTGGCTGGCGGGAGAAAGTGTTCTCCCCTGCCAATTCTCAACGAACTTGTTCGTCACCATTTGAACCAAAAGTTTCATTGGATTACATAGAATGGAAATTACTCAGCGCGCTTTTCGAGAACGAAGATACACGACCAGGCGTAGACAAAGAGAAAGCACGATGACCACTGCGCTTACTGAGAATATCAACGCTGTGTCGGGCAGGAACACAAACATAGCATTCTTCGCCCAGTCGGTAGTCCGGATAACATCAATGGTGTGCATAAGGTTGAATACGGCTTAAGTAATTCCACGGGCTAACGACCAAACTAACCTGCCGCTATGAAGCGCAGCGGAATAGCGGCAGGTGAAGCACTATGTCAGGTTTTGTTATAATGTTCCAAAGTAACGAAATCCCTAGCCCTTCGGCATAGGTTCTATTCAGGCAGATTCAAGAGCACGTTTTTCCCACTGTTCGACGTTTACACCTTTAATCAAAAGCCACAAGGGCAATAAAAATTCCCCAATACCCGTAAACCCGCTAATTATCACACCGAAGTTGGGAAAAAGAACGATTGTAACAAAATCTATCAGATAGCCAAAACATCCAATCATCAACAAGACGCCCAGAATTCTGGGAATGTAGCCCGACTTGAAAACTAAATAACCCATGGGAAATAGCCAAAGGCCCCAAAATATCTGGGCGATAACAAGTCCAGCTTCGCGCAACTCAAGAAATAGGGGCACCAGAGCTTGCAACTGATCTGCTGTGAATACTGTCAAGTAGTCAGCACCGCTCAATAGTAGCAGGGCAGCAAATTGGTTAAGCTCACTGAGCATCGCGATAGGGACACCGACCAGATAGAATATAACCATAAGCACAGCATGGTTTTTGTTAACTGGTTTGAGTAACTTGTATAAAACTAGAACCAACCATATATGGCCTATCTGGACGATTAGAGCGCTCACAATGCTGAGACGGAATAGCGATTCAGAAGCCATGGATATTTACCCCAAAAGTTGCACCAGTAGGTACTGTGTGAAGTTGACCTCCT
>CAYLPU010000051.1:0-34529 GCA_964385635.1 uncultured Anaerolineales bacterium | reverse complement strand
TAGAACCAGCAGGCCCGGCTGCCATTGGGCAGATTCGTGATCAAGTAGATGGGTTAGGGCAATCGCATTTATCCCATTCGCTCGGCCTGGATCGCCAGATCCAGGCCCTGGCCACTGGATTTGGCAATCCAGCGGGAGCAAAAAGGGCTTTTCGGTGTCCCAAAGTCTGCCCGACATTATAAATGCGATTGCCCTGGTAGATGGGTTCTTCGTAAGTGGCTCCCCACCACGCCACCAGATTGAGCGACAGTGCTGCCGTTTTGGTGAAAGCGACCTGATAGGCAGTCACGAGGCTTCCCTTCTGTTTGGAATAGGTGTCCACTCTGCGCCAGCCCTGCCCTTGCCGCACCTTGATATTGGGGGACGTCCGCAGCACGAAATACCAATCAGTTTGGGTTTGCACCCATTCCACCATCTCGGTGTCGTCATATTCACCATCGCCCAACAAGACCACTTCGGCTCCTTCTGGAATGAGCTGCTTTACTTTTCGCAGTACTTCCACGTGCCGAACCGACGAAGCATGCCCTTATCTTGCCTTTGTAGACCACCCAAGCCAAGGGCAATGCCCGCTTGCGATAGATGACTCCTACCATCAGCATCATACAGCCACGCCCGATAGTGCTCCCATCCATCGCCAAGACCAGAGGCGCACTCGCCAACGCTGCCAATATCTGCCGCGCAAACGGCATGTACGTCACTTCTACATCGATCTTCTCGTGTTTGACCCAGCGCCGCATACGCATCTCGGTGCTTTTCTCTTTCGCATCCGTAGGTACCTCTCCACTCATCACGGCCAATTGGGCTTTGTGGCTCATTACAATGCCGGTAATCATCATCGCCAAGGTCACGACGTGGCCTCGTCTGTACATCTTGAGTTGGCGTTTGAGTGTTTGCAGCACTTTGGTGTATACTCTATGTCGGTCAGTCATGGGGCCCTCCTGTTCGCGGTTTTGGGTGAACAGAATTTTACCCCATGGCTGGCTTTTTGTCATTCTTGCAATTGACTATTTCGCACAGCAGTGGATGTCTGAGCGCAGAACAAAGGTTCTGTACGCTAGAGAAACCATGATAGGCCATCAGAACCAAATCAATGGCGCAGCGTAACGAGTTCTTCAACAGGTTCTTTGGCAGACGGTCTACCAGCATGTCATTCAGTGTCGCTTCCAAGACATTCAGATTCTCATCAGTCGGCAGCACACCTTTTGATGGCATTGCGAACTGTGTTGGCGCTGGGGCTATTTTCCAGAATGTCACACATTGTTCCGACCGTTTCCCGCTCCGCTGATGCCGCAATCACTACATCCCAGATGTCTTGCTCGTTGTATTGGCAACCTTCCCGGTCCAGCTTGAAATAGGTTTGCAGGGTTTCCAGAGTCAGTTGGTGGATGTCCTGCGCTGAAAGCTGTTTTACCTTTCTGCCAGAGTTGTTAAGTTGATTGAGAGCCATTTTGTTAACCTCCTGATTTTGCCCAGAGGTTACCCCAAACCGGCTGTTTTTTCAACCTGATTCGACCCATTGCGGTCTACTGATAATGAGGCTTTTGGCAAGACAACGCCAGACCCAGTTTCACTTTTCGCGGAGGCAATTCGCCCCTACCCGGCCGATTCCGCCCGGGCCAGGGCGCAGTGTACCACGGCCGGTGGGGGACGCCAAGTTCGGAAACCGTTGAATGCAAAACCCGAGACCGCTTGTGTTAATAACCGCTCAGTGATAAGATAGAGTTGAAACACCAGGTATGGAAAAATGCCCTGTAAGGAAAAGCGATATGAAGCTGCCCGTTACCAAGAAACCGTTACTCAAACTTTTAGTCCTGCTATCGCTATTGGGGACTGCGGTTGCCTGCGGCATCAAAAAAGACAGCCCGGCGCCCGGCTGCGTGGAATACTGGGGACTGGCGCCGATGGGGGGCTGTTTTGGCAAGAGCGTGATACTGGACCTCAAAGTGGAACCGGCGCTGGATTGCCTGACGATTGAGGTCAACAACTGCAACGGGGGCGTTCTGACAGTAGACAACTTGTGCAGCGAGTCCCTGGTTCTGGGTGGGGTCGAGATCAGCCCAGGCGAGCGGAGCGTGAGTCTGGACATAGTGGGCCAGGAAGGCGACACCTATTTGCTGACCCGCGTCGCCTCCAATTTTGCCGAATATGTCCTGGCCGCGGACGAATTGATCGTGGTACTGGGTACCCTGGGAGATCAAGAGGTAAAGGTATCGTTTACCAAGACCAAGGAGCTATGCTAGTCTGGCGTTAAAAAAGGGTACCGCAGATGAAAGCAACCATTCGATTGACACTGTTAACCGTTTTACTCCTGGCCTGCAATCTTGCGTCTCCTACGGTAGCGCCCCGGCCGGTCTGCACGCCGCCGCCTTGTCAACCAGATGAAGTGTATTATTGCCCCGACGAGTGTCCCGGCGGGTGCGGTACTATCTGCGCCACCCCCACCCCCACCCCCGCCGCCGAGACCCCCGTGGACAGCATTCCCCTTTACGATGGCTGCGCCTTTACCGTCAGCTATCCTCCCGAACTGATCGAGGATGGAGGCGGCTGGATGGTCTTTTTCCACGCAGAATCCACCAAAGAGGCATACGTCTCGATCCAAGCCCGGCGGGAGACTGGCGCCACGGCCGAGGCGGCCGCCGACGCGCTGGTGGCCCAGTTCACCGGCCACGGCGGATTGCCCAACTATGAGCCTGTCACTGTGACCGACCTGCTGGGAGAGACTCTGACCGGAGCCGGGACGGAACTCTCGGCCGGCGGGGAGCATTTCCGCCTGCTGGTGGTGGTCCGGCCGGAAACGCTGCTGGGCAACATGCTCCCCGACGACGTGGTCTATGAAATCGTCGCCCGCGCGCCAGAGCCGGACTGGCCCCAATGGGAACCCTTTTTCGACATCATCTTTCGCACCTTTCAGCCGCGTGACTGCGGTGGTGTATAGAAAGTGAGGAGGCCTTGATAGACATGACCCGCCAAACAACCAGACTGACCCAACTGACCATTATCGCCCTGCTGCTCACCATTCTCGTCGGATCCCCGCCGGCCGAGGCTCGGCCGCCCGCCGCACCGGCTCTTCAGACCATCACCGTCAACCTGGAGAACTTTGGCGGCGAAGGCAGCTTTATGGACGGCTATGATTTTTCCGCCCAGGCCGTCCAACGCTACGGCGAGGAAGGCCCCGACCGGCCGGAGTTGGCCCTCGATTTTTACTATTCGGAAGGCTATCCCATCGCCGGGCCGATTGGGTTCGACATCGTCAACACCATTGACTTTGGGGCGGTGGGCCTGGAGACGGTCACGACCGCTCCGGACCCGGCCGACCCGCGCTTTGGGCAGAATACCTTGAGCTTTGGCCACACCTACGGCCTTTACACCCTGGAGGGCCAGTTCGTCGCCTTTCAGGTGACCAACGTGTACCAGGAACCTTACGACGATTGGCACATCGAAGGGATCACCATCGTCTGGAAGCAACTCGGAGCGCCACCGGTGGGCGTGCTGGCGGTTACGGTTGATACCTACAAAGATGCCTACGATGTGGGCGAACACCCCACCATTCACGGCGTGGTCACGGCCGATGGGCAGCCGGTGGAGGGAGTCTGGGTTACGATTTGGCTGTTCGACCAGCAGGGGAACACGCTTTGGGGCCTCTCCATCCAGACCAGTGAGGGCGGCGGATACATGGTACCGGTCACTTATGGGGAAGAGATTCCGACCGGCTATAGCGGCTGGCTGACGGTGACGGCCGACGTCACCCACCAGGAAGCTCAGGCCCACGCCACCACCACCTTTAGTTACGCCGTGGAAAGCGGCGAGGGGTTAGAGTTGACGCTGAACACGGATAAAAACCTATACCTGGTGGACGAGGAGGTGCGCATAACCTTGCGCGCTACCTTTGACGACGAACCGGTCCAAGGGGTCTATGTGACCTTCCGCGCCTATGACGAGGCCGGCGCCCAACTGGCCAGCGTGTATGCCGAAACCGACGCCAATGGCGAGATCGTGTCCAACCTCACCCTGCCCGGCCAACAGGGGGTGGTGCGCATCACGGCCGAAGGCGAATATGGCCTGTCCACCGCCAGCGACGAACGCAGGATCACCTTTGGCCCCTCTACCCTGACGCTGGAACTGACCACGGCCGAGGATGCCAACTGGGGGCCCGGTGTCCCCATCGAGGTGGGCGCTTCGGTAGGCTTTGGCGGCCGGGTGACTTATCTGGATCGGCCAGCAAAGGATGCGGCCATCCAAATCACCGTGCGAGGCCAGACCTACAGCACCCAAACCTTCGATGATGGCAGCTTTGCCTATTATTTGGACACCAGCGGCTGGCCGGCCGGCGAGTACGTCATTCAGGTGACCGCCAGCCTGGATGGCTTTGGCGTCCAGCCCGCTACCGGCGCCATCCCTTTTACCCTGATTGGGGACGATTACGTTTATTGGGTTACGCTGAACCCCATCAACCCGACCTATCCCCCACAAACGACGGTGACCTTCGGGGGTTTGCTAACCCTGGGAGGGGGTCCCGTCTCCGGATGGGTGGAGGTCTACATCACCCGCCCAGATGGGGAGGTAGACGGCTACAGCATGCCGGCTGGCGATGATGGGCATTTCTCCTTTGAATATACACCGCCCCTGGAAGGTGATTACACACTGATCGTCCACAACCAACAAGACGGGCAGCCAATCAGCCAGACAGCCGCCTTCACAGTAACTGCCACCCCCACCATCACAGTCACACCCCAGCCGCCGCCAACCCAAGTTTCTTTAATTTGTGAAACCACCGATGTCGTTTATCCTTCCATTGTATTCGTAGGAGAAAACGTTGATGTCACCGGCAAGGTCGTTTGTACCGAAGGCTACGATGGAGAAGAAATCATCCCCCAGGAAGGCTGGGATATCCATGTGTATGGAACGGCTCCTTACGAGTCGCCGGTTAAAGCTCCGGTTGTCCAAACGAGTGGAGATGGCTCATTTGCAGCCACCCTCACGCCGCAAGTATTTTATATCCAAGAACTCGCCATCGTCGCTCGCGACCCGGAAATTGAGACCCGATATGCACGCTGGTTCGGCCCCCTCAGCGTTGTGGTTGGCATCGAACCCGATATCACCCTCTCCCAAACCGATTACGACCAGGGGGAGATCGTTGAAGGAAAACTCGAGCTAAATCCAAGCAGCCCAGCAAGAGATTGGGATTCCGGGTTGGAAATCTACTACCAGATCACAGGGCCCGTGGATGGGGCCGCAAGACAATACTTGTTTGAATCCCAATATTATTACGCAGACGGCGTTGATCATTTTTACTGGACTGTCCCCCATGACGCTGGCGCGGGAAAATATATCCTCACAGCCTACATTTCAGGGCGGAATATCGCCACCCAAACGGTTGAAGTCGATTTTTACGTCAGCGATATTCGACACACCAATTTAACCGCTGTGGTGGAGCCGGCCCCGGATGGCTGGTCTTCGGCTTCATTGGTCGGCCAATACACCGATTTTGAGGGGGTTCCCATCCCGAATGCAGATGTTCGAGTTGTGTTTTATGAGATTCTGGACGATGAGTTTGGCAACCTGATCAACCAAACTCGTGAGTTCAACCTGACCGGCACAACCGATGAGTTTGGCAACTTTGAGATCAACCTGGAACCCCTGGACCTTTTTGCAGGTCGAGGCCAGGAAGACCCCTGGCTGGATCGGTATTGGAGCACAACAGTCTATGCCGATAAAGATGGTTACGCAACCGGGGCAGCCATCATCCAGGTTAGAACCCCCACTGTAAAATCTCGAATAGAGATCATCTCAGTCAATCCGCCCTTAGATCATTTGTCCAAACTGGCCCAAGGCGGGTTGAGTTATGAGCAGTTTACCGAGATGAACATCCAGGTGCGGGTGCGGTATAACAATATCTATGGGGATGGTGCCAAACTTGCCATTTCGGCAGAAGGCAACTGGGCAGTCACCTGGATTGGGTACAAACCCGGAGATGCTCCTGTCATTAAAGAAGCCTATCTTTCCATCAATGGAGAGCAAAAACCAGAATGGGAAAGTTATATCCTCACAGCGTCCGCTACGAAGAATATGCTCGCATGGCATTTCTCCGGTTTACACGCCAGTCATTGGTACTATTACCCGAAGTACAGGGTAAACATGCCCGCCCAACAAGGGGTAGCCCAGGAAAGTACAATTACGGTTTCCGGCAGGTTATTTGGGTACCTCTATAGTGAAAACTCTCCAAATCAATGCGGAGGTTCAGCCTACGGCACAGATTCGCCCGTAGTACCGCCACCTTGGGTAGGCGCCCAACCGGCTGTCAAAATCGGAGTCAGTTTGGGTCGTTCAAGTGCCGTAGTATATTACAGCATCACACCCCCATCCATTTCCGCCAGCGGAACGGTCTGGGTTTCACCAACCGGGGGTGAGTTCAAGGCCAATTTACACGTTGGGCAGGCAACCGGTTATGTTCTCTCCAACCAACAAGTCAATCTGTCGATTGTTGCCAAAGATATTGATACCGGCGAAGAAAAAACGACCAGCGAAATCACCATCCAATCCTCGGCCAGCACCGATGACAAGGGTGAGCTCAATCTGCCCCTCACGGCCAAGACCAATCCCTGTAAACTAGAAGAAAAAGCGACATATTACGTCAAGATCACCAGCCCTGTGCTCGATGGGGAACAGAAAATCCCCATCCAATTGCGCTGTATTGAGACCTTGAACTTTGAACTCAGCGACGCCAGTATTTCCGTGGTTCAGGTGATTGATCTGTTGGATAACAGCTCCATTCAATTGGTCGCCAACAAAGAAGCCGGGGTGCGCGTTTATATGTTTGTCGATGGCGAAATCTACCAGCCAACGAATAGGCCCGTTCAATTTGATGTCAAGTTTGAAATGTTGGCAGGTGCGAATAACACCCCCCTGTTCCCACAAATCAAGACCGTCTCTCTGTCTGAAAAAGGCGTGTCGGTGAGTTGGTCTTCCCAGAGTAGGGCCATCAATGATGCCGGAATCGGAGAAATATTAACCTGGGAAACAACACCAAATGATGAATTGGGGCGCGAATTGGTGTACGTCGATTTTGTGTTTACCCCGCATCAACTCAGCAGTCTGTCCGATTTCAACATCCGCATCACGGTTGACCCGGACGAGATCTACGGAAAAAAAATCACCGCTGAAAGACCGATCACCGTCAAAAAGATGAAGCATTTGCAGATTCTCTTTGTGCCCGTGGATGTTCAAAATATCGATATGAGTTTGGTTTGGCAACAGGTCAGCTTCCTGCAAGAAACCTACCCCCTCGGTGGCGGTGATCTCGGTTGGGGAATCGCATCCAATTATCCCTCTGCCGATATGCCCTTCAAGTGGACGACATCTTATCTGGATCAGATTTGCGCCGCCCTGGCAAAACGCTACGGCTCCGCTGGAGACGGGGCTGCCCAGTTCAGAATTGTGGGTTTGATCCATCCCGATACCTGGCGGGCAGGGATTGTTGACAAATGGGTCGGAGTCGATACCGCTCTGGGGGTTCATTTTGAAAGTTCCCCACAGGTGGTGTTACTCAAACACGCCGCTAACGAAGCCAATACCATGGCCCACGAATTGGGGCACTCCTACGGCCTTTACCTGGGCACAGAGCAATATGATTCCGATCCGCCCAATGGCCGCGCCGTTTCGGGTCTCATGCTGCGAAATAGCAAAATCTACAATATTCCATCAAATCGCTCCGACCCATCCCAGCTTCAATGGATTGGCGCCTTTGGCGGGAACGTGAAAAACTATCAAAAACTGGTGGATAGTGGGCGGAAATATAACGCCCCGATGGACATCTTCGGCCTGATGGGGAACGCCCGGGGTGCCGGGCAAAAGAGCTGGATTGACCCCGATACCTACCATCATTTGTTTGACAAACTCAAGGACCCGCCTGGAGATGACGTTCTACTGGTCCAGGGGTTGGTCAATGAGAATTTTGATGTGATCCTGGAACCCACCTGGTCGATGCCAGGATTACCAGACCCGGTTTCAGATGTGGGTGACTACACCCTGCAGCTTATCTCATCAAATGGGGATGTGTTCTATGAAACCCGGTTTGGAGAAAAATACACCGCCCCCAATAGTGTGCTGCCATTTTTTATCCAGATTCCGTGGATGCCCGGCATTGACCGGGTGCGCATCTTGGATAGCGATTTGGTGAAAGCCGAGCAGTTGCGCACGCCCAACCCGCCCCAATTTGAGACGACCCCAACTTCGATGGTTGGCGATGAAGCCATCATTGTCTTGATCAACTGGTCTGCATCTGACCCCGATGGCGACGCCCTGACCTACAGTTTGCATTATCAATGCGACAATACCTCGTTCTGGTTCCCGCTGGCCTCTGACATCTTAGAAAACAATTACACCTTTGATGCCTCGGGCCTGCCAGGCGGGGAAAGCTGCGTCGTTCGGGTGATGGCAAGTGATGGGTTCAACACCGCCGAAATTGTGACGGGCCCCTTCTTTGTGCTCCCCAAAGTGGCAGATGTCCATATTTTTGCCGAAGAAACCCCCTACGATGCCGAATCAGCGATTCTCTTGAAAGGGATGGCATCTGACCCTGAAGATGGAATCCTCCCCAACGAGAGTCTCCGCTGGTTCTCCGATATTGACGGCGAACTCGGTGTTGGCAGCGCCATCTCGGTGATGCTGTCCCCTGGCACCCATAATCTGACCTTGCGTGCCCAAGATTCCGCCGGGAATTTTTCCCTGGCGAACGCAACTATCCAGGTTCAGTCAGGAGAAATCCTAACCGGGATGGGGAGTGGATTGCAAAGCCTGTGGTTGATCGGGTTTGTGGCCTTGGCCGCCTTGCTGGGGATGGGCGCCTTGTTCTTTATCTGGCTGGTTCTGCGAAAACGCCGCCAACCCGTCCCCGTTGTTGTGCAAGGGATACCCGGGCAACAACCTGGAACGGTCCAGGATAAACAAGGCAACTGGTGGTATCAGGATCCCAACACCGGGAGATGGCATTTCTGGAACGGCCAGACCTGGCAAGTCGCTCAGATGGGGCCTGCGGTTCCTCCATCTCCTACCAGCCAGACATTTGCAGCCAAGCCTAAAGGAAAGGGGTGCTTGCTAAGCACAATTGTAGTTGGCATCATGAGTGCTCTGGTAATTGGTGGCGTCACGCTGGTAGCCTTTGAATTCTTCCCCAACTTGACCATTCAACCAGCTTCAACGGTCAGCGTTTATGAGTTGCTGAAAAACGGAGGAGGCGGGTTATTGCTTACCCTATTAGGAACCTTTCTTCTACGCGGCGGATTCAAGTCCATCGCTACTAGACGGGCAATTGTAGAGGACGAATTAGGGCGGAGGCGCGAGAAACGTGGCTACTCGGCTATACTCAGCGGCCTCGGACAAGTGTTTTTGGGATTGATATTGCTTATAGCTGGCCTGGGAATGATCGCTCTGACGTTGTACCAACAATTATTACCTTTGTTAGGATATTCGCTGGCGTAAAAAGGAGGAACTAGACGCCTGATAATTTCAATTCTTTGGATACGAACAAGTGCGAACGAGCGCGGAGACGAATGACAGTCACCTCGCAACTGCGTAAGCCCTATCATATTTTATCCGCATCGCCGGAAGCGTGCATTCCCATCCAGGGCAAACGTATTTAGATTTGAGGGTAGCAGGTGCGACGCACTTTGGCGCTTATTTTACACCTTTTACCCTATTTTCTCTACCGTACATTTTCACCGAACTGCGCGGGTTGGAAGAAGAAGTACACGTCAAAAGGCAACCCACGTTTCAACACGTGCTTGAGCCAGTCGAGACCAAGACGAAACAAGCTCTTGTCAACCCGGTCAGTGCGGTCGATGAGCCCGGTTTTGCCCTGAGCAACGACAAACAAACCGAAGCATATCATCCAGATGTAGGCCAGGCATGCCGCAATCAAGAACCGACTAATGCGGATGCGGTCAGAGAGATGACTTTTGTGGATGTGAAAACCACGATTTTTCTGGTCGGAGAAGAAGGTTTCGATACGAAAGCGGCGCTTGTAGAACCAGCAGGCCCGGCTGCCATTGGGCAGATTCGTGATCAAGTAGATGGGTTCTTCGTAAGTGGCTCCCCACCACGCCACCAGATTGAGCGACAGTGCTGCCGTTTTGGTGAAAGCGACCTGATAGGCAGTCACGAGGCTTCCCTTCTGTTTGGAATAGGTGTCCACTCTGCGCCAGCCCTGCCCTTGCCGCACCTTGATATTGGGGGACGTCCGCAGCACGAAATACCAATCAGTTTGGGTTTGCACCCATTCCACCATCTCGGTGTCGTCATATTCACCATCGCCCAACAAGACCACTTCGGCTCCTTCTGGAATGAGCTGCTTTACTTTTCGCAGTACTTCCACGTGCCGAACCGACGAAGCATGCCCTTATCTTGCCTTTGTAGACCACCCAAGCCAAGGGCAATGCCCGCTTGCGATAGATGACTCCTACCATCAGCATCATACAGCCACGCCCGATAGTGCTCCCATCCATCGCCAAGACCAGAGGCGCACTCGCCAACGCTGCCAATATCTGCCGCGCAAACGGCATGTACGTCACTTCTACATCGATCTTCTCGTGTTTGACCCAGCGCCGCATACGCATCTCGGTGCTTTTCTCTTTCGCATCCGTAGGTACCTCTCCACTCATCACGGCCAATTGGGCTTTGTGGCTCATTACAATGCCGGTAATCATCATCGCCAAGGTCACGACGTGGCCTCGTCTGTACATCTTGAGTTGGCGTTTGAGTGTTTGCAGCACTTTGGTGTATACTCTATGTCGGTCAATCATGGGGCCCTCCTGTTCGCGGTTTTGGGTGAACAGAATCTTACCCCATGGCTGGCTTTTTGTCATTCTTGCAATTGATTATTTCGCACAGCAGTGGATGTCTGAGCGCAGAACAAAGGTTCTGTACGGTAGAGAATGCCCAGAAAGCCCTCTACTGCACCAGGGTCGAGTCCCTGGCCCATGCCGCCGCCGAAACCGACGACGACTTTCTGCGACTGGTGCTGGAGTTCCGTCAGGGACAGTTTGAGGCCATCATCCACTGGTTGGACCGCTGTCTGGAGACATTGTGATCCACATTGACCACCTCACCACCCGTTACGGTTCCCGGCTGGTTCTGAACGACGTCTCCCTGGATGTGGAACAAGGCGAGTTTGTGCTGGTCAGCGGCCCCTCCGGCTCTGGCAAGAGCACCCTGGCCCTGTGCCTGGCCGGGTTGATCCCACAAGCGGTCTCGGCCAATCTTTCCGGCCGGGTGACGGTGGCTGGGCTGGACACCCAGACCCACCCCCTGCCGGCTCTGGCACGGCAAGTAGGCGTAGTCTTCCAAAACCCGGCCACCCAACTATTCAACACCACGGTGGAAGAAGAGATCGCCTTTGCCCCGCGCAACCTGAGCCTGCCTGGCGAGGAGATTGAGGCTCGCGTCCGCCAGTCACTGGCGGCCACCGGCATCGAATACCTGCGCCGGCGGTCGGTACGCGCCCTCTCAGGCGGAGAGCAGCAAAGAGTAGCCATCGCAGCAGTGCTGGCCCTGCGCCCATCGGTGTTGGTGCTCGATGAGCCCACGGCTAACCTGGACTGGCACGGAGTGGAACAGGTCACCTCGACCTTGGCCCGGCTGCAACGGGAACACGGCCTGACGGTGGTCCTCATTGAGCACCGGCTGGCAGCCATCGCTCCCCTGGCCACGCGGGTGGTGCTGATGGACGCTGGCCGCATCGTTGCCGATGGTCCCCCCGCCGCAGTGCTGACCGACAAGACGCGACTGAAGGCCCTGGGTCTGCGCTACCCCTGGCTCGACGTAAGCCGCCGGGTCGAGCCGGCCGACCTGGAGCGATTGCCTGCCGATGGCGACCCTCTGGTCGCCCTGCGCCGGGTGACTGCCGGCTATGGCCGACGGCAGGTCTTTTCAGAACTGAATCTGGCCCTGTACCCCGGCCAATTCATCGCCTTGGTGGGGGACAACGGGGTCGGCAAAAGCACCGTGGCCCGGCTGCTGGCCGGCATCCTGCGCCCCCAGCGCGGACGGGTGGAGTGGCATCCGGCTCTGCGCCGCCTATCCCCTGGCCGGCGCGTGGGCCTGCTTTTCCAGAACCCTCTCCATCAACTCGTCTGTGACCGCGTTGAGGACGAAGTGACTCTCGGCCCCACTAACTACGGGCTGGCCCTTGTAGACAACCTCTCGCCCCTGCTGGCCGCAGCCGACCTGACACCGTTGCGGCACCGGCGTCCCCAAACCCTCAGCGCTGGCCAACAGCAACGCACTGCCCTGGCGGCCACGTTGGCCCTGCGCCCCCGGCTGCTCATTCTCGACGAGCCGACCATGGGACAGGATTGGGCCCACCTCAGCCGGCTGATGGATTACCTGACCCACCTCCACGACAACGGGCAGAGCATCTTGCTCATCACCCACGATGATCGGCTGGTCTGCCGGTACGCACGACGGATCGTCCGGCTGGACGGCGGTCAGGTGGTGGCCGACGGCCACCTACCCACACCAGCCACTCCCACGCCCTGGCCAGACGTCTCTATTCCTTTCATCTTTCAGGAGGCCAAACGATGAAATTCTCTACCTTCACTGTGCGCGATTGGGTCTACGTGGCTGTGTTTGGAGCGCTGTGGGGTGCACTAGAGATGACCCTGGGCGCGTACCTCCACGTTCTCTTTCCGCCCATAGCCAACACCTTCTTCACCGGCCTGATCATGGCTGGCATAGGCGTTGCCATCGCCCTGGTCGGGCGCTACTTTGTGCCTCGGCCCGGCGCGGTGCTCAGCATCGGGATCATAACCACCCTGCTGAAAGTGCTGAGCCTGGGTGGGATGAAGATCGGACCGGTCGTGGCTATCCTGGCCGAGGCCATCTTGATGGAACTGGCGTTTCTCTCGAAAACGCCGCCCACCCGCTGGCGGTACGTGTTAGCCGGCACCCTGGCCGTGGGCTGGAATTTCTTCCATAAGTTCGTCATGATGCGCCTGCTGTACGGCAAGGGGATCACCGAAGTGTACCTGAAAATGGTCAAAGACGGCAGTCAAGCACTGGGGTTAGACATAGGCTATGCCGTGGCCATCATTGGAGTGCTGTTCCTGTTCCGGGTGGCGGTTGGCGCAGCGGCTGGCTGGCTAGCCTGGAGACTGGGACGGCTGGTGGCCCGGCGGATAGCATAAGCATGACGAGTCTTGGCGCTCAATTGAACTCGGGCAGTTACCTGTGCTTCTTGTTGTGGACATTACTGCTCGTAGCCTTGCTGCCCGATGGCCGGCAGTGGCTGCTGCTGGTCATCGTCGTGGCTTTCGGCTGGCTCAGTGGGCGGGCAGTGTTTCAGGTATTAGCCAGCCGCCGCTTCTGGCTGTTCATCCTTTCGATCCTGGCCATGTCCCCGTTCGTCCTGGGGGAAGCGGACATCCGCTGGGGAATGTTGCGCCTCTCCTGGACAGGATTGGAGACAGGGCTGTGGATGGCGGTGCGGGCGGCCACGCTGATGCTGGCCTTCAGCGTGAGCCTGGGAGCCCTCTCGGTAGCCCAGATGGTCCGCCTGTTCGATAGGCTAAGGCTGCGGGGGTTGGGATTCGCCCTGGGGGTGGCGCTGAACCTGGGGCCAGTCCTGCGCGACGTGGTGGAAGCGGCTTATCATACCTTGCGTCTGCGAGGCGGCTTCCGCCGACCGGCCCGGAACGCGCGTCTGTTTCTGATCACCGTCATCGCCAATGGTTTGCGCTACGGCGACGATGTGGTCAAGGCCGCCTTGGCCCGGGCCTTCGACCCGGCTGCCAAACTACCCCAGACCAGCCGCTTCCTGGGTCAGGCCGACAAAGCGTTCATCGTCGGACTGGCAGCCGTCGGAGTGGGGTTGCTCCTTTAACGTGACAGTCCTGATTTCCGAAACAGCCATGTAAACGCAGAATCTTGACTTATTCCGACAAACATGATAAAACCAGCACCATCCTGTTACCGTTGGTAATGAAGGATGTCTACAACTGGCAGATTCCTGATTCTGCGTGCGTGGATAATAAGGAGTGAAACATGAACAAAACGAACTGCTATGCGGGAAAGGTACTGCGAGTGGATCTTTCCAGCGCAACCGTGGTCACGGAGCCACTGAACGAACAGTGGGCCAGAGACTTCATCGGTGGCAAGGGGTTGGGGTTCCGCTACCTCTTCGACACACTGCCGGCAAACGTCAACCCGCTCTCCCCAGCAAACGTGATCGCCCTCTTCCCTGGCGCGCTGGCCGGCACGTGCGTCGCCACCACCACCCGCACCGCCGTCTTTTGCCGCTCGCCCGCCACCGGCACCATCCTCGACTCTTACGTGGGCGGATCGTTCGGCCTGCAGCTCAAACTGGCCGGATACGACGGTCTCATCATCACCGGACGCGCCCCCCGTCCCAGTTACGTGCTCGTCCTGGACAACCGGGTAGAGATCCGGGACGCCGCGCCCGTGTGGGGCAAACCCATCTGGGAGACGGACGCCTGGATGAAGGAGCAGGCCGGCGACGACCACCTGGTCTCGCTCGCCGCTGGCCCGGCGGGTGAGAACCTGGTCCCCTTCGCCTGCCTGACCTCGGAGGCGTACCATCAGGCAGGGCGCGGCGGAGCCGGGGCGGTCTTTGGCAGCAAGAACCTGAAGGCTGTCGCGGTGCGCGGTACTGGTTCCGTCCGCGTGCCCGATATACAATCCTTCATGGCGATGTACGATGACATCTTCCACAACCACCTGCTGACCGACGACAACCTGTGGGCCTACGAGGAGGGCACACCAACCATCGTGGACCTTTCGCAGACGACAGGACTGCTGCCCACCCGTGGCTTCAGCGAGGGAATGTTTGAGGGAGTGGAGGGCATCAACTCCACAGCCATTCAGGCTCGCAAGAGCCGCAACCGGGCCTGCGCCACCTGCCCGCTAGCCTGCGGCCAACTCACCCATAACACCGACGGTCCGATGGAGGGGCCGGAGTACGAGACACTGGGACTGGGCGGTTCCAACTGCGGCATAGACAACCTGGATGCAATCATCGCCTTCAACCGGCTGTGCGACAACCTGGGGCTGGACACCATCTCCACCGGTAACGTGATCGGGTTGGCGATGCTGATGGCCCAGGAAGGCATCCACGACTTCGGAGTCCACTTCGGCAACGTGGAGGAGTACCTGGCTGTGACCGAGAACATAGCCCACCTGCGCGGTGCGGTGGCGGAACTGGCCCGGGGCTCTCACCACATCGCGCAAAAGTATAGTGCCGAGCACCTGGTGATGGAGAGCAAGGGACTGGAGTTCCCAGCATACGACCCGCGCGGCTCTTACGGCATGGCCCTGGCCTACTGCACGTCAGATCGGGGCGGGTGCCACATGCGTGCCTTCCCCGTCAGCGATGAGGCATTTGGAAACATGGACCCCTTCACGCTGGAAGGCAAAGCGGCATTGGTGATAGAGGGACAGAACTTCAGTTCGGTCAAGTGGACCGGCATCTTTTGCGACTTCTGGGCCATCAGCATTGAGGACATCGCGAATCTGGTCTCGAGCGGCACAGGCCACCCGTACACCGAGGAAGAACTGCCCACCATCGGCGAGCGTATCTGGAACCTGGGCCGTATCCTTAACGTGCGCGAGGGCTTCAGCCGCAAGGACGATTACCCGCCGTCAGCCATCTTTGATCGCCCGCTTCCGGCGGGGCCAGCGGCTGGCAAGAACTTCACGCGGGAGGAGTACGAGACCGCGCTGAGCGAGTACTACCGGCTGCGCGGCTGGACCGAGGACGGCATCCCGACACCGGAAAGACTGGCGGCCCTGGGACTGGCCGGCCTGATGGAGTAAGAACCTATTGGATAAGCCTTGAATAAACACCAGGGAGGAGACCCATGCCCCTCAAGTTCAAGAACAAACTATGCACTGGCTGTCACCTATGCGAATTGATCTGCTCGGTCTCTCACTTCGGCGAGTTCGCCCCCACCAGGGCGCGCGTCCGAGTCAGCAATCACCCACTGGAGGGCAAGAGCGAGGTGATGGCCTGCTTTTCCTGCCCCGATGCCCCCTGTATCGCGGCCTGTCCCCAGAACAGTATCTCGCGCGCCGGGCCACGCCAGCCGCTGTTCATCGATCCCGAGAAGTGCGACGGCTGCAATGGCGATCCGGCCTGCGTGCCAGCCTGCCCTTACGGCGCGATGTACTTTGACACGGTCACTCAATACGCGCTGGCGTGCGACCTGTGCGGCGGTGACCCCCAGTGCGTGAAGTACTGCCACCCCGGCGCGATCAGTTTCGACAACGGTAAGTCGCCCGTTGCCGAGGCCGCCTCACCCGCAACCGATTCACCTGCGAAGGAATAAGAACGATGACCATGCGTTCATCTAACCGTGAAAAGAGCAAGATGGCGTGGCGCAGGGCCGCCGAGGTGATGCCTCTGGGCGTCAATTCCAACTTTCGCTACTGGGGCGATGATGAGACGTTCGTCATAGAGAGAGCCAAAGGCGCTTATATATGGGACATAGACGGCAACCGGTACATTGACTACAGACTGGGCTTCGGCCCGGTAATTCTAGGCCACGCCTACGAGGAGGTGGACGCCCGGGTGCGGGACGCGATTCACAACGGCGTCACCTATGCCTTCACCAACCTGTTGGAGATCAGCGTGGCCGAAAAGATCGTCACCATGTGCCCTGGAGTGGAGAAAGTGCGCCTGGCTAACTCAGGTACCGAGGCTACCATGCACGCGCTGCGCGTGGCCCGGGCATACACCGGCCGGGAAAAGGTCATCAAGTTCGAGGGCCAGTACCACGGCATGTACGACTACATGCTCTTCTCGACCTATGCTGACGTCGGAACCTATGGCAACCGCCACAGCCCGATCCCCGTCGCAGCCAGTTCCGGCATCCCCAGGTGCATCCACGACCTGGTCATCACCCTGCCCTTCAATGACCTCGAAGTCCTGGAGGCCACGCTACGCCGGGCCTGGTTCGACGTGGCAACCATCATCATTGAGCCGGTGATGGGCAACTGCGCCGCCATCGAGCCACTGCCGGGCTGGCTGGAGTTCGTGCGCTCCAGGTGCAACGAGTACGGCATTGTCCTCATCTTCGACGAGGTGAAGACCGGTTTCCGGCTGGCCCGCGGTGGGGCGCAGGAGTTGTACGGCGTCGTCCCCGACATGGCCACCTACGCCAAGTCTATGGGCAACGGTTACCCCGTCGCTGCCTTCGGCGGCCGGCGTGAGGTGATGGACATCGTCGGCAAGGGTGTCGCCCACGGTGGCACCTACACCGGCAACGTGGTGGGCGTGGCCGCGGCCGACGCCACGCTGGAACTATTGCAGAGCAAGCCCATTCTGGAGAGCATCGCCGAGCGCGGGCGCAGGCTGCAGGCCGGTCTCAAGCGCATCTTCGAGGACGCTTCCATCCCTGTGCTCATCACCGGCCACCCCGCCATGTTTAGCATCAACATCGGCGTGAAAAAACTGACACAGCAACGAGACTGGGCTCAGAGCGACCACGAGTACTACGAGCGGCTTATCGCGGCGGCCATCGAACGCGGCATCATGCCCGACGTGGACCCGCGCGAGCCCTGGTTCCTCTCCTACTCCCACTCCGACGCTGACATTGATGAGACGTTGAACGTGATGGAGGATGTGGTGCGGACGGTGAAGCGATAGCGTCAATTCCGCGTCACAGACTAAGAGCAGAATTCTCAGAATTAGCGGATCAACCCACGATCAGAACAGCAGATGGCTCATTGCAAAATATGGACGTAATATCTACTATCCTGCAAAATACGGGGCGGGGGATTGACATTTTGTCTAACATGTTGTAAAATAGGGGGCATCGGGGCAGTGTTTTTGACAGTTAGTCTAGTTCCTTGCCCTGCCAGGATCAGGCCATGTCACCTCTAGAGCAACCGTGGTTTCTCAACATCTTGGAACGCCTGGCTGAAGGTATCGTGGCAATCGTGGGGCCGCACTGCGAGGTTGTAGTACATGACTTCAGTGATCTTGAGCACTCAGTAATTATGGTCGCTGGCAACGTCACCGGTCGCAGGCCGGGCGCTCCGGTGCCCGACCTCAGTTTCATTTCTGGGGAATTAGGCCGCGATACGCCTGACCAGTTAAATTACCGCGCCAGGATTGGCTCCCACCACCTACAGTCATCTACGATTTGGATTCGCGATACCGATGGCATTCCCATCGGGGCCGTGTGCATCAACGTTGACTACTCGGCACTCCTTCAAGCGCGTGACCTGCTAGACAAATTAGCCACGTCAACAGAAATCGTCTCCGACCTCGTGGTCAACGACACATTCGCCAAAGACGTGGATGAATTGATCAATCTGTCCATAGCCGACTTTCTTCGTAATGCACGCATCCATAGCATTGAAAAGATGGCTTACGAGGACAAGCTCCGCCTGATCAAAGTACTCGAAGAACGAGGGTTGTTCCAGATACGAGGCACAGTCAACCGACTTGCTGACCTGTTAGATGTCTCCCGCGCCAGCATATACAACTACCGATCAAGCCTGAAGAATGAGATCACACCGCTACACCCTACGCCTGAAGAGTAATTTAGGTGTGCCACCCGTGCGGCGATCTATTTCCTGCTCACATTACGCCCAATCGTGATGTAACATTGAGGCCGAGGATTGGGTAAATCACTCAACGAATGGAGAGACAGATGGAAATCACCATACTGACAGAAACCGAGATCCGGAACTGTGTGGCTCTCGACCATGAAGCCATCTCAGCCGTAGCAGATGGGTTCACTTCCCTGGCAACTGGCGAGGTCATCTTACCACCTATCGTGTGCGTTGATATCCCAGAGCACAAGGGAGAGGTGGACATCAAGACCGCCTATATACGAGGGTTCGACAGTTTTGCCATCAAGATCGCCGCAGGGTTCTTCGAAAACTACCGCCTGGGATTGCCCACTGGCAGCGGCATGATGGTGCTCGTGAGTGCCAAAACCGGCCGCCCCGAGGCGGTGTTGCTGGACAACGGCTACCTGACCGACGTGCGAACGGGTGCCGCGGGCGCGGTGGCAGCCCGCTACCTGGCCCGCAAGAAGATAGACACGGCTGGCGTCATCGGGTCGGGTGCGCAAGCGCGTTACCAGATGATGGCCCTGAAACAAGTGCGCGACTTCCAGCGGCTGATGATCTACGGCATCATCCCCGACCAGGTCGAGCAGTACGTTGCCGAGATGACCCCAGCGATTGGTGTTGAGATCGTAAAGGCAAAGGACGTCGAAACCGTCGTCCGAAATAGCGACGTCGTGGTCACGTGCACCCCGGCGCGGGAGCCTTACCTGAAGGCCGAATGGTTGCACCCCGGCCTGCATATCACGGCGATGGGGGCTGACTCTGAGAACAAGCAGGAATTGCACGCCGACGTGCTAGGACGCGCCGACTTACTCGTCTGTGACCGCAAGTCCCAGTGTTTTCGCCTGGGCGAGTTGCACCACGGGCTGGAGGAGGGGATCATAAGCCAGGACGACGAGATTGTCGAGTTGGGAGAACTGACATCCGGTCGGAAACCAGGCCGTAGAAACGATGAAGAGATCACGATCTGTGATCTGACGGGGGTCGGCGTACAGGACACGGCCATCGCACTGCTGGCCTATCGAAAGGCCATGGAAAAGGGGCTGGGACTGCAGATTCAGGTCTAAGGAGGATGAATCACATGATCACATTCCAACCGTTCGACATGGAACGCATGATGTCCAAGTGGGAGAACATCGTGACGTACAACCTGTCGGAGAGCGGCGTCCATCCCACCACTGTCCGTGCACTGGTGGACGACCCGGCGGTGATCGAGGAACTGCTGACCACCGAACTGAACTACCCCCAGACAAACGGCATCATCGAACTGCGGGAGCACATCGCTGCCCTCTATCCCGGCGCGACTCCCGATAACATACTGGTCACCGTCGGGTGCGCTGAGGCCAATTTTATCACCGTCCAGACCATTCTCGCGCCCGGGGACGAAATGGCGATGATGCTGCCCAACTACATGCAAATCTGGGGCATTGCCCACAACTCCGGCATACAACTCAGCCCCTTTCATCTCAGAGAGGAGCGAGGCTGGGCTCCCGACCTGGACGAGTTGAACGACGCCGTCTCGGAGAAAACGAAACTCATCGCCGTCTGCAACCCGAACAACCCCACGGGCTACGTCCTCACCGAGGCGGAGATGGACGGTATCGTGGCTGCCGCCGCGCGGGTCGGGGCCTGGATCCTGGCCGACGAGGTGTACAGCGGCACAGAGCGGCTGACCGACACCCGGACCCCCTCCTTCTGGGGCCGGTACGACAAAGTACTGGCTATGAACAGCCTGAGCAAAGCATACGGTCTCCCGGGGCTGCGAATCGGCTGGGTGGTGGCGCCAGCGGACACTATAGACGAGATCTGGGCTCGCCATGAGTACACCGCCATCGACGCCACCATGCTGTCCAATAAACTGGCAGCCATCGCCCTATCGCCTCAGGTGCGGCCCCGTCTCGTCCAGCGGGCCCGTGATTACATCCGCCGGGGCTTCCCCATTCTCGATGGGTGGCTGGAGAGCCACGAGGGAACCTTTAGCCTGATCCCACCCAGAGCGGCGGCCATCGCTTTCGCCCGTTATCACCTCGACGCCAACTCGACCGAGATGATGGAGCGTTTGGTCCACGAAAAGAGCGTACTCATCGTGCCTGGGGACCACTTCGGTCTGGATCACCACCTTCGGATCAGTTTCGGCCTGCCACCCGACTACCTCCGGGCGGCACTGGATCGCATCCACGAGTTGATCGTTGAATTGCAGGGATAAGCAATGCCTGACTCCGACGTAACACTGCGCGATATCTACCTGGCCAAGCGAAGGATCGCCGCCATAGCCACGAGGACACCCTTGATCAATTCCCCCCTGCTGGCAGAACGGGCCGGCGCGTCGGTCTACCTGAAGCCTGAAAGTCTGCAGAAGACTGGCTCTTTCAAGATTCGAGGCGCCGCCAACAAGATGCTCAGTCTCACAGCCGAGGAGAGAGCGAGAGGGGTAATCGCTGTCTCCAGCGGCAACCACGGCCGGGCAGTGTCGTACGTGGCGAGACAACTAGACATCCACGCCGTGATCTGCCTCTCAAAACGGGTGCCGCGCAACAAAGTGGAGGCGATTGAAAGGCTCGGCGCCGAGACGGTAGTGCACGGCGAATATTACGACGAGGCCGATGAGCACGCCGTGCGGCTGCAGAAGGAACGGGGACTGACGAGGATTCACCCTTTCGATGATCCCCTCGTCATTGCCGGGCAGGGCACAATCGGCCTGGAGATTCTGGAGGACCTCCCCGAGATAGACACGATCATCGTGCCCCTCTCAGGAGGGGGACTGATATCGGGAATCGCGCTGGCCCTCAAATCTGCGAGCCCCGCGATTCGCGCGATCGGCGTTTCGATGGATCGCGCGCCCGTGATGGTCCACAGCCTGAGAGCAGGCGCACCGATAGAGATGGAGGAGGAAGAGACCATCGCCGATGCCCTGGCAGGTGGTATCGGCCTGGACAATCAATACACCTTCCGCATGGTCCAGGAATACGTGGATGACACTCTTTTGGTCTCAGATGAGGAAATCGCCGAGGGTATGGCCTTTGCTTTGGAGAAGCATCATCTCGTCGTGGAACCGGGCGGCGCTGTGGGCATCGCAGCCATGCTGCACGGGAAAACGCAAGGAATTGGACAAAACATCGTCGTCGTTGCTAGCGGGAGCAACGTAAGCCTTCCGTTGCTCCTGAGAATCGCTCAGAATCATGCCGATCCATGACATCTCGCTTCCCATCTCTGAATCTCTCATCGTCTGGCCCGGTGACCCAGCGGTGAACATCACCCAACCCTTCCACCTGGCCAGAGGCGACGAGGCGACGGTCAGCCAACTGAACATGGGCGCGCACACTGGCACACATGTGGATGCGCCCGCACACTTCATCCTGGGCGGCCCTGGCGTGGACGCACTCGACCTGAATGTGCTGGTCGGTCCGGCGCTGGTCGTCGAGGCGATGGAAGCAGACATGCTCTCGGCGGACGTCCTTCAAGCGCTGTCGATCCCGCCCGGCACCACGCGCGTGCTCTTCCGCACCCGCAACTCCAACCGCTGGGCAGACGGTGAACGTGAGTTTTTCCAAGACTTCGTCGCCATCACGGAGGACGGCGCACGCTGGCTGGTGGCGGAAGCGATCCGGCTTGTGGGCGTGGACTACCTCTCGGTCGCACCCTTCAAGGAGACTGCCCCCACGCACCAGACGCTGCTGAGCGCCGGTGTTGTTCTCGTTGAGGGCCTGAACTTGAGCGACGTTGCACCAGGCGTGTACCAACTTGTGTGCCTGCCGCTGAAGATCGTCGGCATTGACGGCGCGCCAGCGCGTGCGATTTTGATCGACATGTAAGGAGGATTCGAACATGACAGTACGACACTTCCTGGACACACAGGATTTCAGCAAGGAAGAACTACTCGACTTGATCGAACTCATCCGCATCATCAAAGAGGCAGACAAGCAAGGGGCGACCCCCAAACTGCTGCAGGATGCCTCGCTAGCCATGATCTTCGAAGAACCATCAACGCGCACCCGGGTCTCCTTTGAGGTTGGAATGACAGAACTGGGCGGGCACGCTCTCTACCTCAAACCAGGCGAAATCCACCTGGGGGAGCGAGAATCGCTCAGCGACACCGCTAAGGTACTTTCCCGCATGGTAGACGTGATCATGGCCCGCACGCTGAAACACGAGACGATCGTGGGACTGGCCGAGGCGGCTACCGTCCCCGTGATCAACGGCCTCACGGAGTATAACCACCCGACCCAGGTTGTGTGCGACGTCTTCACGATGATGGAACACAAGCCTTCGGGGAAGGAACTCGAGGACCTGAACGTCGCCTTTGTGGGCGATGCCACCAACGTACTCAATTCGTTGATGCACATCTGCACCCGGATGGGGATGAACTTCACGCACGCCGCGCCCAGGAAGTATCAGCCTCCGGCCGAGTGGCGGGCAATCGCCGAGGAAAACTGCATGGTTTCGGGCTCCACTCTTACGATTACCGAAGACGTGATCGCAGCGGTGCAGGACGCGGACTTCATCTACACCGACCTGTGGTGGTGGATTGGTCAGGAAGACGAGATCCCCGAACGCCATGCCGCCTTCATGCCGACCTACCAGGTGAACATGGGGCTACTCAAGCAAGCGCCCGCCCACTGCAAGTTCATGCATTGTCTGCCCGCCTCGCGCGGGGTTGAGGCCACCGACGAGATAATGGATGCGCCTCAATCAATCATTTTCGACCAATCGGAGAACCGCCTGCACGCGGAGAAAGGCATACTGGTCTGGTTCGTCTATCCGCGCCTTGAGCGCCCTTCAGCCGAGCTAAGGGCCTACCATGCGGGCCGTATTCAAGCGTTTCTCGATCAGTGAAGGAGGTGATGCCAAGAGAAAGTTGCCCAGGGAAAAACTCCTGTGTGTAAAAATGGTTCACCGTCTCCGGCGGTCCGACCCACGCTTCGCGTGGCGAGAACCGGACCGAGGGGACCCACTCCATGAAAGGGAGGTTCTGTGATGTCCGACGAAATGGAACCAAAGGTGCAGGCTGAGGAAATTGAAGAGGAAGAATTCGAGCGCGGGGGGCTGGCGACGATCGCCGGTGCGCCCATCTCTTGGACTGCCCTCTTTGCAGCAATCTGCGCCGTGACCACTCTCATCCCATTCTATTTCTACGTCACCGGTGGCGGCTACGTCTCGATGGCCTCCGGTCTCTTCATGCCGCTGGCGGGGCAGATCCTAGGCCCCTGGGCAGGCACGATTGCCGCCTTCGTCGGTGGTCTGGTTGGTATGTTCATCGCCCCTGGCGCGTTCCCACTGGGGCTGCTGGACGTTATCCTCAGCGGGGCTATCTTCGGCCTCAGCGCGGGGTTGATGGCGAAGAAATGGCGTTGGTGGTTTCTGGTTTGGTGGATCATCAACCTCGCCATGATCTTTCTCTACCCGTACCGGTTGTGGCCGGGTAAGGCGGGGGGATTTGCCGCTCCTGAGGAACTGGGCTACACGATCTCGTGGACGTACGTGTTGCTGGCGTTCGGCGTGTGGCTGGTTCTTGGTCCCTTTACCACGGACCTGCTGCATAAGTGGGCCAGTAGAGGCTCATCAAGGGCGTTGCAGGCGCTTTCGCTGCTCCTGATGGCCTGGATCGCTCGGAGCTCGATTCAGCCCATGTGGTCATTGCCATACGCCCACATTTTCCAGTGGCCGTCGGATTGGGTGACCGTTGACAACTGGGTCTCTATCCCCACCTACGTCTTGGACTGGGTCGGTACCTGTGGGCTTGCCCTGGTAGTATTCCCGGCGCTGTGGCGGGCGAGGCTTCGTCAGGTGCCAGGCAGCCTGGTGGCCGAGTTGTCTGCTGGCGTGCCTGAGGAAAGGGCGGTCAGACCCGTATGGGTGCGAGTCGTGCAGATCGTCGGCGTGCTGCTGTTCCTCTGGGCGGCGGTCACGCTGATCTCTGGACTCTTGCTGGCCGACGTCGGCATAGAAGGCCGGATGGTGTTCTTTGAGGATACGGGCATTCCCGGCTACGGGACCATCGCCTGGGTAGGAGGTGCCATTGGCCTCGTACTCGCTATTGCCGCTTCCTTCCTGGGTAAGACGAACAAGGACTAGCGGCGCGCTGGAGCCCGCCGCAAACGAGCGTATAGGAGCGACCCGGCGGTTGCGGGGTTACTGTAGCCGGGTTGCTCCTTTATCCCCTTTACCGCCCAGCACCGGCTCTTCAGGCCGGTGCGAAGGAATTCGAACAGGAGGGCTGTGAGTTGAACAAGGAGACAGCGGGATGTCGCAGGAAGCGATAGAAATTCCGATCTCGGTCAAGAATGTGACCTACACCTATCCTGAGCAGGATACGCCGGCGCTCAAGGACGTGAGCCTGGAGGTGGAGAAGGGCGAATACCTGGTCGTCATGGGACACAACGGAGCCGGGAAGACGACGCTCTGTGTCCTCTTGAACGGGGTTATCCCCAACGTGCTCGGTGGCAAGATGCGGGGCCGGACAGAGGTGATGGGCCTGGACACGCGCCGCCACCACGTCTACGAGATGGCGCAGTACATCGGCATCGTACTCCAGGACCCCGAGGCGCAGCTCTTCACGTCCAACGTACGCTCGGAGGCAGCCTTTGCGGCCGAGAACCTGGGCGTCCCTCGGGAGGAGATGACCGAACGGATTGAGTGGGCGCTTGAGGTCGTGCGACTGCAGGAGTTTGTGAAGCGAGCGCCCTCCCATCTCTCGGGCGGGCAGAAGCAACGGTTGGTGATCGCGGCCGGCCTGGTGATGCGTCCATCGGTCCTGGTGCTGGACGAGCCGACCTCTCAGTTGGACCCTATCGGTGCACAAGAGGTCTTCTCGGTGCTCCGCGACCTCAACCAGGACCTGGGTATGACCATCGTGATCAGCACGCACAAGAGCGAGCACGCAGCTAGGTATGCCGATCGCATCGTCGTCTTGGACCAGGGACAGATCGTCACCCAGGGTACACCTACGGACGTCTTCTCCCAGGTGGAGTTGTTGGACCGGCTCTATGTGCAAGTGCCTGCCGTGACGCGGGTGGAATGGGAACTAAAGGAAACCCTGAGAAAGGACCGTTTTTCAGTTCTCCTGGAAGACACCCGGGCCAACCTGAGCAAGTTATTGGACGAGCGAAGTGTCGTCACACAGAGCATAGCCGCCAGCAAGCCGCCCCCACCCACCCCACCGGTGCTGAACGAGCCACACATTGTACTGAAAGCCATCAGTTTCCAATACCCTGGCACCGACGAGAAAGCGTTGGACGACGTGTCCATAAGCGTGGGGAAGGGTGAGTTCATGGGCATCGTCGGGCAGAACGGGGCCGGCAAGACGACTCTCGTCAAGCATATCATCGGCCTGCTGAAGCCAACAGCCGGACAGGTTATTGTGGGAGGAAGGGACATCGCCGACGAACCGGTCGAGGACATGGCACGGACCGTAGGCCTGGCCTTGCAGAACCCCGACGCGCAGCTCTTCGCCATGAGTGTGGCTGAGGAGGTGGCGTTCGGTTGCACCAACCTCGGCCTCCCGCAGGAGGAAGTAATACAGCGGGTGGATCACGCCCTGGCGGCTACCGGGCTGGAGGAGTTTCGTGAGGCATATCCCTTCAACCTCAGTTTTGGCGACCGGCGAAAACTCTCCGTCGCGGCAGTCGTTTCGATGGAACCTCTTGTGCTTATCTTCGACGAACCGACGACGGGCCAGGATTACAGGGGACGACGGGAGTTGGCCGACATTGCCAAAAGGCTAAATGAGATGGGCCGCACCGTTCTGATGGTCACGCACGACATGGACCTGATCGCGGAATACACCCATCGTTTGATCGTGATGGGTGACGGCAAAGTGCTTCTAGACGGCCCGACGGCGGAGGTCTTTCAGCAGGTGGAGACGTTGGCTGAGACATTCATCACGCCACCGCAGGTGACGCGACTGGCACAGGCCCTGGCAGAGTACGGCGTGCCCGGCAACATCCTCGTGGCCGACGAACTGGTTCAGATGTTGAAAGGGAAGATGAGCTTATGAATGCGCTGATGTTCCTCAATCTGGATACACCGATCCACAGGCTGAACCCGCTGGCCAAGCTCTTCATCGTGGCTTGCCTGTGGACCGCTTCCTTCGTTTCCTCCAATCTGGTGGTCATGCTGGTCGTGGTCGTCTATTGCCTGATCCTTTGGCGGATCGCGCGTATCCCACTTTCCGGGATGAAGATCTTCCTTGGCACGGTCGCCTTTATCGGCTTCCTGATGGTCGTGATCCAGGGCTTTTTATACTTCAGCAACGAAACGGTTCTGTTCTACGTGTTTGGGTATCCGTTCATGGCCGAAGGCGCGATCTACGGATTTACGATGGCAATCAAAGTGTTGTCGGTGGCGACCGCCATTCCCATCCTGACGATGACGACGCCGGTTTCGCCCCTCATGGCGGCACTGGCCGCGTTGAGGCTGCCCTACAAATTCATCTTTGTGTTTGGCACGGCGATGCGGCTGACGCCGTTGGTGCAGGAGGTGTTTGAGGAGATCCGTGACGCACAGCGACTCCGTGGGCACAACATCAAGCAGATGAACGTGATCAAGAAGGCCACCAAGGGCTACCTCCCCATTTTCGTCCCCTTGCTGCTTTCGTTGCTGCGCAAGACAAGCGACATGGACGTGGCGATCGAGTCGCGCGCCTTTGGCGCGCCGGTGAAGCGGACTTATCTGGATGATGTGAGGCTGAAAGGACCAGACCTGCTGGCGATGGCCATCGTCTTCATCTGTGCGGCTGGCTTGCTGGGGTTCTCCTTCTATATGGGATGGGGGGCTGGCCTGATCGGGTGGGGTGGCCCGACCGGCACCGGCGGCAATTAGACGCAGAGGTATTCGCGGTGACTTTGATCAACAGCACCCCCAGGAAAGACGGCTTCCGTATGCCAGGTGAGTTCGAACCCCACGCTGGCTGCTGGATGCTCTGGCCCGAACGGCCTGACAACTGGCGACTCGGTGCCAAGCCCGCTCAGCGAGCCTTCGCAACAACCGCCGCCGCCATCGCCCAGTTTGAGCCGGTCACGATGGGTGTGTCCAGAGGCCAGTTCCTGAACGCACGCCAGATGCTGCCCGCTCATGTCCGCGTGGTCGAAATGTCCTACGACGACTCCTGGATCCGCGACTGTGGCCCCACCTTTGTGATCAACGATAAGGGAGCGGTCCGCGGCGTTGACTGGGATTTCAACGCCTGGGGGGGCATCTACTTTCCCTGGGACCAGGACGCCCTGGTCGCCCGCAAGGTTCTCAAGATCGAACGGCTCGATCGCTACAAGGCAGATCTGGTGCTAGAAGGCGGCTCTATCCACGTGGACGGCGAGGGCACCCTGCTGGTCACAGAGGAGTGCCTGCTGAACCCCAACCGCAACCCTCAGTTGACGAAGGAAAAGATCGAGGAAACCCTGAGAGAATGCCTCAACGTGGAGCAGATCGTATGGCTGGACCGAGGGGTTTGCCTCGACGAGACCAGTGGCCATATTGATAACCTCTGCTGCTTTGTCCGTCCCGGCGTCGTCGCGCTCACCTGGACCGACGACAGGTCGGACCCGCAGCACGAGATCTCGCTGGATGCTTACGACCGATTGCGTGCGGCCACCGACGCCAGAGGGCGCAAGTTCGAGGTTCACAAGATTCATCAACCGGAACCGATGACCATCACTAAAGAGGAGAGCGAGGGAATTGATGCCGTGGAGGGTACGCTGCCCCGCAGGGCAGGGGATCGTCTGGCCGGGTCGTACATCAACTTCTACACCGCCAACGACGGTATCGTGATGCCTACGTTTGATGACCCTCATGACGGCGCGGCCATCGAGACACTGCAACGACTGTTCCCCAAACGCAGGATCGTGGACGTGCCCGCCCGGGAGATCCTCCTGGGTGGTGGGAACATCCACTGCATCACGCAGCAGCAGCCGTGAGAAGGAGTAAGGAGTAGGGAGTAGGAAGTAAAGGAGGTCTCAGACAATGGCAGACAACCGTATGGGGATCGTCTCACCGGTGTGGACACATCTGTCCGACGTGGTGGTCGAACGGGCCAAGGGGGTGTACATATACACCTCCGATGGTCAGCGCTATCTGGATTTCACTTCCGGCATCGGTGTGACCTCCACCGGTCACTGCCACCCCAGGGTGGTCGCCGCCGCCCAGGCCCAAGCCGCGAAAGTGATACACGCCCAGATCAACATCTACTACCACCAGCCCGTCTTTGACCTGGTCGAGGCGCTCAGTCCGGTTGTGCCCGCAGGGCTCGACACCTTTTTCTTCAGCAACAGCGGCGCGGAGGCGGTTGAGGCCTCTGTCAAGTTGGCCCGCCAGACTACAGGGAAGCCCAACCTCATCGTCTTCCAGGGCAGTTTCCACGGGCGCACGGTGGCCACGATGTCCCTCACCACCTCCAAGACCATCTACCGGTTGCGCTACCAGCCGTTGATGCCCGGCGTGTTCGTCGCTCCTTACCCCTACGCCTATTACTACGGCTGGGAACCAGAGCAGACCAGCCGCTGGTGCCTCAAGCAGTTGCGCCACCTGCTCGTGACCCAGACCGACCCCTCCGAGACGGCGGCGATCCTGATCGAGCCGGTGCTGGGAGAGGGGGGCTACGTCCCGCCGCCCCCTTCCTTCCTGCCCGGTCTGCGCCAGATCTGCGACGAGCACGACATTCTGCTCGTCATTGACGAGATCCAGTCCGGCTTCGGACGCACTGGCAAGTTCTTCGCCCTCGAGCATTTTGGTGCCACCCCCGACATCATGGTCATGGCCAAGGGGCTGGGGTCGGGCTTCCCCATCAGTGGCATCGCCGCCCGGCGGGAACTGATGGACCGCTGGGTGCCTGGCTCCCACGGCGGCACCTACGGCGGCGGCAATGCCGTCTCCTGCGCTGCCGCCACGGCCACCGTGCAGGTCATTCGCGAGGAGGGACTGGTCGAGAACGCTGCCCGTATGGGCACCCGGCTGATGGACGGCCTGCACCGGCTACAGGCACAACACCCTGTCATCGGTGACGTGCGCGGGCTGGGATTGATGATTGCCACCGAGTTCACCATCCCAGCAGGGGAAAACTCTGGTGAACCGGACAAGGCCACGGCCAAGGCCATACAGAAGCGCTGTCTGGAGGCAGGACTGTTCTTGCTCACCTGTGGCTCCTACGATAACGTCATCCGCTGGATACCGCCGCTCGTCGTCAACGCCGGGCAGATAGACCAGGCGCTTGAGATCTTCGGGCAGGCGCTCGCGCAGCAGACCGCCTCGAAAAGTTAACACATTCGAGAAATATTCACCAGATTACCCCCCGACCACTTCTCGTCGCAGCCGCAGGGCTTGCACCACCGCCCCGAGGGCCAGCAGCGCCATGGCTGCACCCAGCACCCATCCGCCCCCCGCCCACGCCGTCGCACGCCCCGTCGTCGCTGGCGTAGGCGTGGCCGTGTCGGGCACGAAGCAGGTGGATGTAGGAAGCGGGGTACGCGTCGGGGAGGGGGTGGGCGTCGGAACAGAGGTCGCCGTGAGGGTGGGAGGCGGTGTTGGAGTGCCGGTGGGAATCACCGTGGGAGTCGGCGCAGCGGTTGGAGTGGGAGTGGGCGAGGCCATGGCCGTTTCCCCCCGAACCGTCCCGCCTGAATCCAGCGTCGAAGCCTCAGCCGAAAGGGTCGGCGGGACCGTCGGCGTGGCAATGGGCGAGAACGCTGCGGTCTCCGTGGGGCTGGCAGCAACGGTCGGGACCGGTTCCTGCTCCGGCGACCCACCAACCCGGTACAGGTCTGCCAGTTCCCTCGTCAGGCCCAGGTAGAAATCCCCGTAGCCCACGCTGGGCTCAATCTGCGTTCCTTCTTCCCACTCATTGAAACTCGTTAGAATTATCCAGTCCGCCCCACTCTGGACCGCCCCCTCCCAACAGCGGCGGTAGTAGGCCCCACCCGCCCGGTCGCGGACGAAAGCATCGGAGCGGCCGGTGACCAGGTCGTCGTACCCCGGCATCACCGTCGCCACCCAGTATCGGGCCGGGCCGTGCTCGGCCGTCCAATTCCAGATACGCTGCCCCCAGCGGCGCAGCACCCCCTCCGGATCCGGGTCCCAGGCCACGCTGTAGAGATGGTTCCCGTCGAACGGCCCCAGGTAATCCAAATCCACCCCCTCGGCAATCCAGATGCTGCCGTGCTGGGGGTCCACCTGTTCGCGGACACTATACCACCACTCCAACGGATAACGTCCCTGCCGCCAGAAGAAGACCACAGGCCGTCCCCCCACCCGCAGATAGGCCGGGTGCTGGGCGTGGACAGCCAACAGGTACTCGAGCGCCGCCACCACGTCCACCTCCGAGTGGAAGAAAGGACTGACCAGCTCGAAATCCACCGCCGCCGCGAAGCCGTGCTGGGCGGCGATGTCCAGCAAGGCCGCGAAGTTCGGTTCCGTCTGATTGTACTCCACCTGGGGGCCATACCAGGACTGGACGAACCCGTCGATCCCCGCCTGCTTCGCCCAGAGGACGTGCCGCTCGATGGCGGCTGGGTCGGTGGAGGTGTAAGGCTGCGCGGGCTGATCAGGGAGCGGTTTCTGCCACATCGTCATGTCGTACCAGGCATAGTAGAACGCCATAACCAGCCGTTCGCCCTGGGCGTCGGCCGGAACCGGGCGGCCCCAGCCCCAGAGGAAGGAGAGGGCCAGCAACACGACGAAGGTCAGACAAAGACGCCAAACCGTCACGCTGCCGATTGTACCACAACGGCGTGGGACGTAAAGCCGACCTCGTCGCTCGCAGCCCTCGTCGCTCACAGCCCTCGTCCCCGAGGGCGTCTTGCGCGCTAAAGTTGACACCCACCCTCAACCGGGATATAATGTGGTCATATGAGAAACTACATTAGCAAACGGGTAGGGTATAACTACTCAGCCCAGCAGTCGTTACACAGAGTTACACGGAGAAGACACAGAGAACCACAGAGATAGGGAGATAGCCCGTATGCAAACGCTGTATTCTTTGCTAAAACATGGTATTATGGGCAAACTTGGTCTTTTTCTCTCCGTGAAACTCTGTGCATCCTCTGCGCCGCTCTGTGTTCCTGGTTATGCCTGAGTAGTGAGGGAGGAAACAGTGCCTGACGTCGGTGTACGAGAACTGAAAATCCGCGCTTCGGAGATCATCCGCGACGTGCGGGAGCGACGTGCTCGTTACGTCATCACCTATCGGGGGCGACCGGTGGGCCTGCTGATACCATTGGACGAGACGAGTCCGGCAAACCTGCACCCTACCGGCAAGACGGCCACGGCCGCCTGGGAGGAATTGACCCGGCTGGGCGAGGAGATCGGTCGGGAGTGGCGTTCCCCCCTGACCAGCGCCCAACTCCTGTCGGAAATGCGCCGGTAGGAGGACGCCGTGACCAGTACCTACACCGTCGATGCCAGCGTCTTTCTGAACGGCTTCAACCCTTACGAGGCAGGTCACGAAGAGAGCCGTCGCCTGCTGACCCTGATGCAGGAGCGGGCCGCTCCCATCGTCGTGCCCACGTTGCTGTTGCCAGAGGTGGCCGCCGCCATCGGTCGAGGTCGGCAAGACGCCGGCCTGGCCCGCGAGTTCGCCACCGCACTGAGCCACCTGCCCCACCTGGTGCTGATCCCATTGGACATCACCCTGGCTCAACAGGCCGCCGACGTGGCGGCGCAATGCCGTCTGCGGGGCAGCGATGCCGTCTACGTCGCCGTCGCCCTCCGCTTCGGCAGCACCCTCGTCACCCTGGACCGGGAGCAACGAGAGCGGGTCACCGACGTGGTCCCCACCCGCTACCCCACCGAGGCGCTGGCGGAGTGGGAATAATCTGGAAGTTAAGAGAAGTAGGAGGAGAACGATGAAAGGCGATTTTTCCCGCTTGACTTTCGACCCGCGCAAGAACTTCTCTAGCGTGCTCATGCAACAGGGACGGGTCCAACTCGACGCCGACTGGAACGAGCAGGGCGCCATCCTGCTGCACTACGTGCGAACGTTGGTGGCCGACCTCATAGGACCACACGGAGGGCCGGGGGATGGTTTCAAGATAGAGCCATACCGGGACCCAGACGACTTCGTGATCTTGCCAGGCCACTACTACGTCGCTGGGTTCCTGTGCGAGAACGAAGGCCCGCTGGCCTACACCGGGCAGCCCGATTGCCCGCTCCGGGAGAACGAACGACTCAAGCGCGATGCGACGTACCTGGTCTATCTGGACGTATGGGAGCGCCACATCACCTGCGTCGAGGATGAGCGCATCCGCGAAGTCGCGCTGGGCGGGCCAGACACAACGACGCGCACCAAGGTCGTGTGGCAGGTCATAGCCATGCCAATTGAACCGGGTAAGCCAGAGACAGATGAGCCCGCAGACGTGAAGAACTGCGCTACGCTGCTACACGAGAAACTGGCTGAGCCTGACAAATCCGGCGCAGCCCGCCTACGTGCACGTGCAGAAACTCGCTACCGGGGGGTCGAGAACCATCTCTACCGCGTCGAGGTCCACTATGGCAGCGACAGGCCAGGCGGCCCCACCTTCAAATGGTCGCGCGACAACGGCTCGGTCGCTTTTCCCATTCTCGCAATAACCAAGCCGACGACCCGTTCCAGCGACTCAGACCGAACCACGGTCACAGACACCACGACGCTCACGCTGGAACACCTGGACCATGACGGCCCTTCCGGTCTAACCACCGGCGATTGGGTAGAGCTCGTTGACGATGACTATGTCCTGCAGGGACGCGTCGAACCACTGTGGCAGGTTCACGCAATTGACCCGGCCAACGTGCAGGTGACCTTAACGAAAAAGAGAAGGAGGAGGAGCAAGAGTAGGACGTCCACCTCGCCTATCTCCGATGCCGGGCAGGATCCGTCGAAACACCCCTTGCTGCGCCGCTGGGATCACAGGGGAGGCGACCACAACATGCGCGGCTTACAACTGCACGAGGGCAGCGCGGTCATCGTCGAGGGTGAGGGCGAGGGCGAGAATGAGAACAGCTGGCTCGTCCTGGAAAAAGGCGTGCAGATTCAGTTCCAAAAGCCAGCCGGGAGACAGCCAGAGAACCGGTACTGTACTGGCGACTACTGGCTGATTCCGGCCCGCACTGCAACTGGCGATATCGAGTGGCCCCCATACGCGGCCGGCCCCGAAGCGGTGGTACCGCAAGGTGTTGGGCACCAATACGCGCCGCTTGCCATCGTTTCAGTGATGGAAGATGGCAGCGTCAGCGCCACAGATTGCCGGCGCAAGATCAAGCCACTACCGCTCCTGACCGAGTAAATCTCCATTCCTGCAGGGTGCGACGATTGTTCATAGGAATTCAGGCAACCAGCGGTGTCTCTCTGCGCTGATACTGTCTGGATGGCGGGTGGAAGTCAGACCAGAAACCGTCCCAACGGTCACTCAAAATGGCAGCCCGAACATGAGCAACAGCCTCGGCACGCTCTCCGTCCCAACGCATACCTGGTTGGTTGATGCGAACACCTACGATTTGTTTGACGGCACTTTCGGCAGAACCACTGCCGATTTGAAGCCCTTGCTCGATATACTCGGGGTAATTCATACGCAGGCTCTGGTTTTCAAAATAGGTAATCGCCTTTGCCACAAACTCAGGTGTCGTGCTACGCTCCAAAGAGAGAGCGTGTAATTCTCGCGATACTGGAGCTGGCCCTTCGTGCTTGAGGATGTGGCAGTATTTCTCGCCCCACTCTTTGACTTCGTCTGTTTCCTTACCCCACACAGACTTTCCAGCGTTCCATATGTACTCACTGGCATGATAAAAATCCAGACATCGTCCCGAATTATGTGCTTATCGTTAGCGTTCCAGCCGCGAGAGCCAAAGTGGGCCAGGCACACAAGACCAGGTTCACCAACTGCATCCACGGGATGCCGAGAAAGTTGGCTCCCGCTAACTCGAGTGGAGGCACTCTTCCATCGGCTATGTGCCGCCATTGACGTACATCGAACGTACGCGTTCGG
>CAYLPU010000050.1:33188-34615 GCA_964385635.1 uncultured Anaerolineales bacterium | reverse complement strand
CATCGGAATAGAGTACAGCGAAGGGCTTTTCGTCCATCCGCACAAAGTATTCGCGGTAAAAGTCACCTGCCCAGGACTCTTCCAGCCGTTCCTGTAGCTTTTCTGGTAGAGAGTTGATGCTGCCGAACATAGGTGTCTGGAAGTGCTGGTCGTTTGGCACAAACATCTGGAACTCCTTATGCTGTCATGGAAGTTTGCACCATTGTATCACATTCGCATGAAGTTGAGAAGTTGCCCCCCTTTTTTCAGGGGAGTCAGAGATAGTCACTCACAGCTGCTGCTGCCAGTGTTTGGCGCGGTGTCGTCATCGGTGTCACAACCTGCCAGGGGTCAAGAGACCCATCTGCATTGATCTTAGCTCGCTCCACACTACTTAGAATAGCGTCGCCATCGTTGCCACCGAGTGCGTAGAGGTATTCGCCTACAACCACCGCCGCCAAGCCCATGTGCTTCGTGGTCATCGAAGTCACGAATTGCCAGGGGCCAAGAGAGCCATCAGCGTTGACCTTAGCTCGCTCGACACTGCTCAGCTTATCTCTGGATCCGGGGTTGCCCCCTTTGCCCCCCAGAGCATAGATGTACCCTTTCGCGGTCGCCGCCGCTAGACTGTGCCGTGTTGCGTTCATCGAGGCTACAGCTTGCCAAGGTCCGAGAGAACCATCAGCGTTTATCTTGGCTCGCTCTACGCTATTCAGTATCGTGGTCTCTCCTGAGTAGTCAATGCCACCCAAGGCATAGAGATAGTCGCCCACCAGTACCGCCGCCAGGTTGCCGCTACGAGATGTAGTCATCGAGGACATTGCTTGCCAGGGACCGAGCGACCCATCGCCACTGCGCACGACCGTGAAGGCGTTCGCCAGAGGAGCGCTCTGACTATCGGGGTTAGTCACGGTCAGAGTGTATGTGCCCCCAGGCAGGTCTGCCGGTACCGTTGCGGTCAGCGTCGTGCTGCTTATGAACGTGACGTCGCTGAGGGGTACGTTGCCCAACATAACGGCTGGAGTAGCCGTGAAGTCCACACCGGTGATAGTGATGCCTGTTTCCTGGTAGTTGTATGCCCAATCTGGCGAGACAGACGTCACTGTGGGTGGAGATGCAACTGCAGATGTCCGCCGAGATCGGGCATCCAGCGCCCACGTCCCTCCAGGCACGAGCAACGCCAGAATCATGTTGAGAATCACCAGGACAACCGGTGCCGTCAATCGTCGTCTCATCATTCTGCTCCCCTCATTTTCCCCAAATCATCGAATACGGCGTCAGCCAGCAGCGTGTTCGGACACACATCTACTGTACCACAAAACCCCATCAGAAGTCAATGGGCACTTCGTACCAATGCGGTCTCACAAGCGGGCACTTCGTGCCTGACGTGATGGGCGGCATCAAGGTGACCGGGTGTCTTGAACCACGAAGGGCGCGAAAGGGCACGA
>CAYLPU010000050.1:0-33088 GCA_964385635.1 uncultured Anaerolineales bacterium | reverse complement strand
AAAGCGCGAAAAGCCTTCGTGACTTTCGTCTTCTTTCGTGGCCTTCGTGTTTCAATCAGTATAGCAGCAAGCCGTGTCAAGCAGCGTGTCAAAACAGACGCCCAACACCCGAGTCAGTCGCCTTGAACCACGAAAAGCGCGAAAGGGCACGAAAAGCGCGAAAAGCCTTCGTGACTTTCGTCTTCTTTCGTGGCCTTCGTGTTTCAAACCGGGGCCTGCTCAGGTCGCCAGGCCCCGGCGTTGTTTTGCCTTGTCCCTATCCGCTGTACGGTCGTACACCTATCCTCACGCGGCGACTTGCGCGGGTGGGCAGGGTGGAGTAGAATCACCTATGCCAAACAGCCACTCAAACGTCAATTTGGGTAAGTCGCTTGACAATGGCCCATTGGTAGGGTAAGATAGCGTCCAGACCCGACGGATCTGATCGAGAAGGTCGGCGCACTCTCGCCCAAACGGAGGATCTTGCGAGAACAACCATGCTACACGCCATAACATTCGACTTCTGGGGAACCCTATACCAGAACACACACGCCCGGGATGAACGGTTGCACCTGCTGGAGGAGACCCTGACCCGTCACTCCCAACCGCGGCCCCGGGCAGCCCTCGAAGCGGCCTACAGCCACGCCTGGTCCACGTGGGAGCGCGTTTGGCGGGAGGAGCACCACTCCATCACCACCAAGCGCTGGCTGCGCGAGATATTGGCCGTTCTCGAAGTAGACCTGCCCGAGGATGCGCTGGATAGCCTGCGCCGGCCTATTGAGGAAATCTACCTGCACGGCGATACGCCCCGGCCTGTACCAGGCGTGGCCGAGGTCCTGCCCCGCCTGTCCAACCGCTACCGGCTGGGGCTCATCTCCGACACCGGGCTGACGCCAGGACGGGTGCTGCGCAAAGTCCTCCGTCGCGACGGCCTGCTGCCCTACTTCCACACCCTGACCTTCTCCGACGAAACTGGGGCGACGAAGCACCTCCCGGAACAGTTCCTGCGCACTCTGGCCACCCTGGAAGTCCAGCCCGAGCATGCTGCTCACGTCGGCGACCTGCCGGAGACCGATCTGGCCGGGGCCCGGGCCGCCGGAATGAGGGCGGTCCTGTTCCTGGGGGTGACCCATCGCCAGGACGGCCGGCCGCTGGCCGACGCCGTCTTCGAGGAATATGGTGAACTGGAGGAACTGCTGGAGAAATTGGACGGAACAGACTGGAAAGACTCTGAGCCTACGCCAAACACCGTGTCAAACACTGCGTCGGCAGGGCCGAAGGCAAGCCACATAGAGAACCGACAATCAACCCACAGAGAAGCGAGGTGAAACGATGAGTTTGCTAGACCGAATCTCTGTAGACCATTCAGTTTGCCATGGGAGAGCATGCATCAAGGGCACACGCATCATGGTCTCCATCATTTTGGATAACCTGGCAACCGGAGTCAGTGAGGGAGAAATCCTAAAAAGTTATCCTTCTCTGACCCCACTCGACATTCAGGCTGCCATCGCGTATGCCGCCGAACTGACAAGAGAACGGCTGGTTCCTGTAATGTCCGGGGTTGGATGATGCAGTTCAAGATTGATGAAAACCTGCCAGTCGAGATTGCGGAACTCCTCATCCAGGCCAGTTATGATGCCCTGACTGTGGTGTCCCAAGGATTGCAAGGCAAACCAGATCCGACCATCGTGGACGTATGCGTGCATGAAAGAAGAGTACTGGTCACATTGGATCTGGATTTCGCAGACATTCGTGCCTGTCCGCCACACCGGTATCCAGGGTTCATTGTGTTACGAGTGAAACGACAGAACAAGAAACACCTTATCCAGGTATTTCAACGCATTGTCCCAATACTGGGGCAGGAACAAGTCGAAGGGCGGCTGTGGATTGTAGAGGAAACGCAAGTCCGCATCCGCGGCGAGCAAGTATAGATACCCAGCAGGATGGTTCCAATGAACATTCACGAATATGTAGGCAATCCTCACATACACACCTCCTACTCCGATGGGGAGGCCCTTCACGCCGAAATCGCGCAGGCAGCGGCCGAGGCCGGGCTCGATTTTATCATCGTCACCGACCACAACGTGTGGGTGAACGGCTGTGAGGGCTACCACGGCAAGGTACTGCTCCTCGTGGGCGAGGAGATCCACGATGTGCGCCGCCGGCCCCAGGCTAATCACCTCCTGGCCTTCAACGCCGAAGCCGAATTAGCCCCGCTGGCCTCGGACCCGCAAGGGCTGATTGATGGAGTGAACCAGCGAGGTGGTTTCTGTTACCTGGCCCACCCCTACGAATACGGCAGCCCTATCAGCCCCGACCTGGCCCCCATCCCCTGGGTCGATTGGGACGTCACGGGGTACACGGGGCTCGAAATCTGGAACTACATGTCCGAGTTCAAGGCACACCTGCGCAACAAACTAGCGGCGGTCTACTACGCCTACTTCCCGGCCCGGGCCATTCGCGGACCATTCCGGGCCACGCTGCGCCAGTGGGATCAACTGCTATCACAAGGCCAGCGCGTCGCTGCCATCGGCGGGGCCGACGCGCACGGTAACACCTACTCGATGGGCCCTCTCCACCGCGTGATGTTTCCCTACACGTACCTCTTCCGCTGTGTCAACACCCACATCCTGACCGAGCGCCCGTTCAACGGTCGCCTGGAGCATGACAAACCGCTGGTCTACGACGCGCTGCGGACTGGCCACACTTGGGTGGGCTACGACCTGCCAGCCTCCACGGCCGGCTTCCGCTTCCACGCCCGCAGTGGCGCTAACAACGCGCTGATGGGGGACGAACTGGCACGCGCGGGAGCGACCATCTTCGAGATACATACGCCCCAAAGCGCCGACATCCGCCTGCTGCTCAACGGACAGGTGGTGGCGCGGGCCAGCGGAAGCCACCTCAAGTACACCACAGCCGATCCGGGCGTGTATCGCGTCGAGGTCTACCGCAGATACCAGTCGAGCCGTCGGGGCTGGATCTTCAGCAGCCCAATCTACGTCACATAGGAGCGTGCTGCGTGAAACGTGATGCGTGATGCAGAGCGGTTACGCTTCGCGCATGCCGACCAATACGATCTCCAACAAAAACAGAGACCCGCTCTCGCCAACGCGGGAGCGGATCAGACTACTGAATTTGGGCACAAAAGTTTACTATGCCTTCACAACTGCATCCACGGGGCAGACCAACACGCACTGCGGTTCATCGAAGTGGCCCTCGCACTCGACGCACACGTCCGGATCAATGACGAAGTACTCATCCCCTTCAGAAATGGCCGAGACGGGGCACTCGTCCTCGCAAGCGCCGCAAGCGATGCACTCATCGGTGATCTTCATTGCCATCCGGTTCACCTCCTTTCTCTAAAAAGATTTTGAGGGAAGCCTCACACCATCGTGGATGAGTGACGGCGTCCCCCTTGGAGAACTACTAGCGGAGAATCTATACCACCTTCGTTGAAAATGGACTACACGAGGTCCTTGCCCGGCCCGCTTTCGAAGAAGTCGGCATTCTTCTGGATGTCGTCAGCATATTCATCAGGCACATCATCCTCGTAGAAGATTGCCTCGTTGGGGCACTCGGCCTCGCAGGCCGCGCATTCGATACATGTTTCGGGGTCAATGTAGTAGGTCGGCCATTCCGGATCATCGTCCACAAAGTGGATCGAATCTGTGGGGCAGACATCCACACACAGCCCGGCGCGCTCACACTTGCTGGTGATCACATATGCCATTTCTCTTCCCTTGCCTCCGTTTGGTTATAGTGTTTCGACCGCGCTAACCACCTCGCATCGGTGAGGGTGGTTTCTCAAGAGACAATTTCCATTGTAACAAGATTTGAATCTTTGTCAAGGTGCTCGCCGCACCCCTCCCTACTCCGGCATGGCCATCTCCAGGCGCAGAGACCGGTATGGCACGCCAGGCCAGACCTCCAAAGCCGGGGATGCATCGTCAAACCAGACGGCGTAGAGGGCATCGAACTGCCCTTCCGCCTTCATCGCCAGCAGCGTCAGGTTGACCAGGTCGCGGAAGGCAGAATCGCCCGGCGGAAGCCCTAGAGCCAGCGGCACCTGGGTCAGCCGCAGCGCAAGCACGCCCAGGCCCGGCGTGGCGTAGGCTGGCCCCAGCAGGTCGGCCCGCTCACCGGCTACCGCTACCACCCGTCCCTCCTGCAGCGACGCGATAGCCGCCTCCAGCGTCGGTTGTGGCAGCACCACCAGCGAAACGGACGCCTCCTGCGCCACTGCCAGCAGCACCTCCCGACTCCCGCTCCCCTCGACCACCGCCACCTGCTGCCCGCTCAGGCTGGCCATGTCGGTGATCAGCGTTCCGGCGCGCACCATCAAACCCTCACCCGCCACGTAGGTCGTCAGGCCGAAGTCCAGCTCCAACTCGGCAGCACGGGTGCGGATCAGCCCACCCACCAGCAAGTCGGCCTGGCCAGTGCGCAGCATCTCCTTCCCCGCCTCAGCCGCCGTAGGGATGAAATCCACCGCCGTACCATCGCCCAGCCAACGTTCGGCCATCTGCCGCACCAGGCTAACCTCGTAGCCGGCCGGCGCACCAGTCTCGTCCACGTAGGCAAACGGGGCACGGCCGGGCACCAGCGCCACGGCCAGCCGGCCCCGCGACTGGATGGCAGCGATGGTATCGGGCACATTTATCACGACAGGACCATCCGCCAGGTCGGGAATCTCCTCACCAGGCCAATGCTCGACGGCAGGCAGCGGCTCCGGCGCGAACCAGCGGGCATACAGTTCCGCGTAGGTACCGTCGCCGACCATCTCCTGAAAGGTCAGGTTGACCAGATCGGCAAAGAAGGGATCGTTCTGCGGGAAAGCAAGCGCCACCGGAACCGCCGTGTACTGCCCGACGATGGTCGTCTCAGGAAGCATGCGCTTACCCCAGAGAAGCCGGTGACGCATGTCGGCCACGGCGCCCACATCACCCCGGCCCAGCGCTTCCACCGCCGCATCGAAGCGATCGTAAGTCTGGAGCGTGAGTGTGAACGGCACCGCCGCGCGCAGCGCGTCTGCGGCCTCCCCCCACGCCACTACTCCCACCGTGCGTCCCTCCAGGCTCATCGGGCTATTGATGGCAGCCGTGTCGGCAGCGCGGACGAGCAGCGCCTGGCCGTCTATGAAATACGGCAGACTAAAGTCAACTCCCGCCTCCCAATCCTGAGTGTGGGCGAGGGCCGCGATGACGATGTCCACGTCTCTCGCCTCCAGGTGCTCGACGGCGGTGTCGGAGCGCACCTGGCGGAACCGCACCGCCTGGGCATCCCCCAGCCAGCGGCGAGCCAATTCTCGCCCCAGGTCCACACCAAAACCGGCCACCTCCCCCTCGTCAGTGACGTAGCCAAAGGGCTGGAGATCGTAAAGCACGCCGACGAGCAGGAAACCCCGGGCGCGGATGCGGGGCCCGGTCGTCGCATTGTCCGGCAGGGGGGTCGGCGTAGGCAGCGGGGGCGTTGCACTGGGGAGAGGTGACCAGACGCCCTCTGTCGTCTCCCCGTTGGTGCAGGCGGTCAGCAGCAGGGCGATCAGCAGCAGCCAGAGAGAAAAACGGCGAGCATGACAGACACGTAACCGACCAACGCACGTCCGGAGATGTTGGTTATCCCAGTTCATTCCACTCAGCGACTGTGTTTTCACATCCGTCCGCCAAAGATTATAGCACACCCACATCACCCAGGCAACACTTCGTAGAGATGGTGCCTGCGGATGTAGTCCTCGACCAGCAGCGGAACCAGGTAGCGCAGCGGCAATCCAACGCGCACACGCCGCCGCAGATCGGAGGCAGCAATGTCCATACACGGTGCATCTAGCCAATCGACCCGCTCGCACAAGCCCGGTACGGCCTGCTCCAACGCCGCCAGGTCAAGTTCGCAGCCAGACCGCTGCATCACCGCCAGGCGGGCCTGCCGCACGACACCCGCTGGGTCACGCCAGGTAAAGAACTCGGCCAGACTATCCCCGCCCATCAGGAAATACAGTTCCGCGCCGGCATATTCCCGCCCTAACAGAGCCAGCATCTCGACCGTGTAGTGCGGGCCAGACCGGTCCAGATCCACATGGGAAAGAGCGAAGGCGGGATTACCAGCAATGGCCGCCTCCACCATCGCCACGCGGTGGTGAGCCAGCGTGACCAGCCGGTCGGGCTTGTGGGGCGGCTGCCCGGCCGGGACAAAGAGCACCCGGTCGAGCCGAAGTTGCACACGGCCGTTCTCGGCCAGGACCAGATGCCCGTAGTGCGGGGGGTCAAAGGTACCACCCATGACACCTAGGCGCAGGGAACCATCAGCCGTTATTCCTCCCACACCAGTTCCACCTCGCCGATACGGACCACATCCCCCGGCCGCACGCCGGCTTCCTCCAGTGCCTCCGAGACCCCCATCCTGTCGAGCACCCGCTGGAAACGATGCACCGCCTCGTCCAGATTCCACACCGTCATCGCCGCGAGTCGCTCCACGCGCACACCACGCACCCGCCACCCATCGTCCTCCCATTCGATGGTGAATGGTTCCTCGTCCTCTTCAGGCCGCAAGACGGGCAACTCCCGAGCCGGCACTTCCTCCGGCAGTTCGGCCAACACCTGCGCTGCGCGGTAGAGCAAGTCCCGCGTGCCCTCCCTTGTCAGCGCAGAGATCGCCATAACTGGGTACCCCTGCGCTTCAAGTGCTGCCTGTACCCCCGGCCAGCGTGCCTGTACCTCGGGCATATCCATCTTGTTGAGAGCCACCAGTTGTGGTTTCTGCGCCAGGCCGTGGCCGAACGCCGCCAGTTCGCGACTGATGGCAGCGAAATCAGCCAATGGGTCGGCGGAGAGACCATCGAGGAGATGAATCAACACGCGGGTACGCTCGACGTGACGTAGAAACTCGTGTCCCAGCCCCTTCCCTTCCGACGCCCCCTCAATCAGGCCAGGGATGTCGGCCAGGACAAACTCGGTCTGGTCATCGAGCACGACCACGCCCAGGTTGGGCTGGAGGGTTGTGAAAGGATAGGGGGCGATTTTCGGACGCGCAGCGGTCATAGCCGCCAGCAGCGTGGACTTGCCCGCGTTGGGCGCCCCTACCACGCCCACGTCGGCCAGTAGTTTCAACTCCAACCGCAGCCAGCGCTTCGGGCCGGGCTCGCCATGCTCGGCGATGCGAGGAGCCTGGTTGGTGGAAGAGACAAAGTGAGCATTCCCCCGCCCACCGCGCCCACCTCGCGCCACGACCAACTCCTGGTCTGGTTCGGTCAGGTCGCCCAGCAACTCACCGGTGTCAGCATCGTACACGACGGTGCCGGGCGGCACCGGGACACGGTAGTCCGCGCCAGCCGCGCCGTGCTGATTCTTGCCCCGTCCATGTTCGCCGCGCTGCGCCTTGAAGTGGCGCTTTTTGCTGAAGCGATAAAGCGTGTTGAGGTGGGAGTCCACGTGAAGCAGGACGTCCCCGCCCCTGCCACCGTCGCCACCCGCCGGCCCGCCATAAGGAACGTACTTCTCGCGCCGGAAAGCGACGCACCCGTCCCCCCCACCGCCCGCCTTGACGTAGATCTTCGCCCTGTCGTAGAACATCATCCAGTATCCAACACCCAGTCACTCATACCGCAGCGCGTCAATGGGGCTCAGAAGCGCCGCCCGCCGGGCCGGGTAGATGCCGAAGAAGAGCCCCACGGCCACCGAGAAGGTCGTCGCCAGCAGCACCGCCTGAGACGTGACAACAGCGCGAAAATCCTCGATCAGCGCAGACACAATCTCCGCCCCCAGCGATCCTAAACCAATACCCACAACGCCTCCGACCAGCGAGAGTGTCACCGCCTCCATTAAGAACTGCCACAGAATGTCCCGTCGTCGCGCCCCCACCGCCTTACGCAACCCGATCTCCCGCGTGCGCTCCGTCACCGAGACCAGCATGATGTTCATAATCCCGATACCGCCCACCAACAGGCTGATACCCGCGATCGCGCCCAGGAAGACCGTCAATACGCCGGTGATCTGGCCGAAGACGTCGAGGATGTCCGACTGGCTGATGACAGAGAAGTCATCCTCATCGCTGAAATCAATGTCGTGCTGCTCGCGCAGGATGGCCGCGACCTGCTCAGAAGCCGCCTCCATACGGTCCTCGCTAACCGCCTTGACCAGGATGACGGAGACACGGTACTCACCCGAACGACTGCGAGACGGAAAGAGGCGGGTCTGCGCCGTCGTCAGGGGGATCAGGACGCTGCTGTCCTCGTCACCCATCTGCGAGCCCCCTTTCTCCTCCAGCACGCCGATGACGCGGAAGGGAATCCCGTTGATCTTCACCGTTTGCTCCAGCGGGTACGGGTTGTCCGGGAAGAGATCTTCGACGACGGTCCGGCCCAGGATGGCGACCCGCGCCCGGCTGTTCAGGTCCTCCTGGACAATGAACTCCCCCACTTCCGGGAACCAGTTGCGCACCCCCGCGAAGTCGGGCGTGACGCCCATCACCTGGGCGACCGTGTCTCGCTTTCCGGTGGCGACCGTGGTCGAGCGAAACATCTGCGGGGAGATAGTCGCCACGTCAGGAGCACGGAGGGGATCGCGCAGCGCCTCCACGTCCCCGTTGGTCAACTCGGTTCCGCCAGCCCTCATGCCAGGCGGTCCCGCAGTTGCCTCCTCCATCGAGCCGGGCATGACGAAGAGCAGATTGGAGCCCATACCTTGAAATTGTTCCTCGATGTAAAGTGAGACCCCCTCACCCGCCGACATCAGCGTGATGACCGCGCCGACGCCGATAATGATGCCCAGCATCGTCAAGGCAGCCCGCAACTTGTTGGCCACCAGGGCGCGGAAAGCCAGACGAACACTCTCCAGAATGCTCACGCCCCCCTCCCTCGCTGGAGCCGGTCTCCGACCGTGCCCCCCGCAGCAGCCACCAGGGGCTCTGCCACTGTCTCGTCGTGGGTGATGCGCCCGTCGTGCAGATGCACGACCCGACCAGTGTGTCGCGCAATCGTCAGATCGTGTGTCACCACCACCACCGTGATCCCACGCTCCCGGTTCAACCTCTGCAACACCGCCATCACCTCCACCCCCGACTCGCTGTCCAGATTCCCCGTCGGCTCATCCGCCAGAATGATGGCCGGCTTGTTCACCAACGCCCGCGCAATCGCCACCCGCTGCTGCTGGCCCCCAGAAAGTTCAGTGGGCGTGTGCTCCATACGGCCCATCAGCCCCACCACCTCCAGCGCCCACCGTGCTCGCTCCCGTCGCCCGGCCCGCCCCACCCCCGCGTAGACCAGCGGCAGCATCACGTTTTCGAAAGCGCTCGTACGCGCCAGCAGGTTGAAGGTCTGGAACACAAAACCGATCTTGCGGTTGCGGATCTCCGCCAGTTGGTCGTCGTTGAGACGGCTGACATCCCCTCCCTCCAGCAGGTATGTGCCCGACGTAGGTTGGTCGAGACAGCCAATGATGTTCATGATCGTGGACTTGCCGGAGCCAGACGGGCCCATGATAGCCACCATCTCCCCCGTCTCCACCTCCAGCGAGCTCCCCCGCAAAGCGTGCACCTCCACCTCGCCCATCTGGTACACTTTGGCGATGTCCCGCAGTTCAATGACCGGCGATGTCACTTGCGCCTCCCTGCCCTTACTGGTGCCCGAAGTCGAAAGACGCGGACTCGACCCAGACGACCACGTCTCCTTCAGAAAGGCCGCTGAGCACATGGACGACTCCCTCGTGACGGACCCCCAACTCCACGTCCACGCGCTCGATGTGCTCCCCCACCTGCCGGTCCACGTAGGTCTGACCTGCGCTGCGGTCCACACGCACCACCCAGGTGGAGATCATCAATACGTCGGCGAGTTCCTCAACGATGATAGTCGCGTTGGCCGTCATATCAACGCAGATGGGTCCGTCGGTAGGCGCCAGCCCGATGATGACGTCGTAGTAGACAACGCCCCCCTCAAGCGTGGCGGCTGGCGCGATATACTCGATGGTGCCGGTGATGACGATATCCGAGAGCGCGTCGAGCGTCACCTGGGCCGTCTGTCCCTCGGCCAATCGCCCCACGTCCATCTCGTCCACGCTGACGGTGATGTGGAACTCGGAGGTATCGAGCAAGGTGATGGCTGGCAGCCCGGTCGAGGCCATCTCACCAGCCACCACATCGACCGCCGCGACGACGCCGTCGAAGGGAGCACGCAGGGTGACCTTCTCCAGGTCGCTGCGTGCTCTCTCCAGGCTCAACTCTGCCGCATCCACGTCCAGTTGGGCGGCCTCGATGTCCATCTCGCTGGCCCCTTCCAACAATTTGTCAAGATTGTCCTGGGCCTGCTGGAGCGCGTGGTAGGCGTGGGTCACCTCGTTCCGGGCATTGGTCAGTTGCAATTCGGCGTTCTCGACCGCCCGGTTGTACCGGCCTAGCGCGTCGAGGTAGACGTCGTGGATCATTGCGACTATGTCATCATCCACGAACCGGTGATGTCTATCCGCCTTGGCCTGCATGTCTTGATAGGTGCGAAAGGTCTCGTCGCGGGCCAAGCGCGCTGCCCGCACCTCGTCGCCCACCGAGACACCGTGTTCCGTCACCGTCAGGTTCATCTTGGACACCCCGTAGGCCGCCGCCGCGTCGCTGGCGGCAGCACGGGCCACCTCAATGTCCGCCTCGTTGGGTGGCTCCTGGATCTGTTCCAGTCGCAGTCGAGCCGCGCTCAGGTTGATCTCCGACTGTTGCACGGCGAAGTCCAGGTCAGTGGTATCCAGACACACCAGCACATCGCCGGCCTCGACCATGTCCGCAACTTCTACCGCCACCTCGGCAATCCGACCGACCATCTCGAAAGCCAGGCTCACGCGGGCCTGTGGTTCGACGCTGCCACTGGCCGAAACGGCCACGAGCATCGTACCTCGTTCGACCACAGTGGAGCGGAGCTCCTGCTCTGGCTGTCGTGTAGACGGCGACCGCCGCCAGACAACCACGCCGACCACCACTGCGACGACAATACCACCCAAAACCACGTAAAGCATAACACGTTTCATCGTTCCCTCTTCATTCGTGACCGCAGGACAAAGATGGCCAGGGTCACAATCATATGTGATGTGGAGAAGATGTCAAGGGATGACTCGAACAGGGAAAAAGCAGTCACGGGAGCCAGTTAAGGGGATTGTAGTTATACCCATGACGGCGAAGTTCAAAATGGAGGTGCTCAAAGGACGAAGCGCCGGTTTGGCCGATGGTGCCGATCACCTGCCCCCGTCCAGCGGTCTGCCCACACCCAACGGCCACGCTGCTGAGATGCGCGTAGAGAGTTTGCCAACCTCCACCGTGGTCGAGGATGACCAGATTGCCGTATCCCCAGATATTGTACCCGGCCCAAACCACGACGCCCGTTCCTGCCGCGTAAACAGGCGCGCCCACCGGGGCCAGAATATCTATGGCTGGATGCCCTTGTCTGAAACCACGGCGGGGATGTATCTCGCGACTACTCGTCGGCCAGGACAGGCCCCCACTCCACCCCCGACCCGCAGGATGGTTAGAGCAGTACCCTGAGTCATATTCGCTGACGAAGGTAAAAGGATTGACATACCCGACGCCATCCGGAGCAGGGGGGATATCGGCCACAGGGGGAAGAGGAGTTGCACCAGGCGCAGGTGGAGTTACACCGGGCGCAGCAGGGGATGGAGTTGTCGGTGCCGAGGGCGTAGGCTCCGCTGGCAGGCTCCAGAGGTGGAAGGGAGGGACACCGCTGGGAATCACGATTTCATGACCGGCGATCAACACGCTCTGTGGCTCAAGCCAGTTGGGCCCCCAGGCGACGATGTCCGCCACCTCGACCTGATACTGCTCAGCTATGCTCCCCAGCGTTTCGCCCTCGGCGACAGTGTGCAGCACGCTGTCCACCGGCGGGATAATCAAGGTCTGGCCAAAGTGGATCAGGTCAGGGTCCCAGGTCAGCCTGTCCAGGTTAGCCCATAGAATTGTCTCCTGCTTAAGGCCGAACTTCTGTGCCAGGCAAGTCAGGTTTTCACTGAATTGAACGACGTACTCAATGGGCCGCTCACGCTCTGGTACAGGAGAGCAATCCGGCACGTAACCATCCGATATACCATGCTTCGGTATGCACAATTCCTGGCCCTCGAGAAGCATGTCATAAGGTGGTATCAGCACATCCACATTAGCGGCAATCACCTCATCCGGGGCCACCCCAAATCGCTGAGCGATGTGCCACACAGTGTCCCCTTCCACGACAGTGTACGCGCGACATTCGGTGACCGCCTCAATAGTTGCCGTAATAATGCCCGTGGCCGCGGTGAGGTACGCCTCGTCCGTCAGGATGAGCCGCAGTGAATACCGACCCAGCGAACCCGAGAGGGGGATAACCCGGACGCGATAGTTCCCGCCGGTGGGCAGCGTCTGTTCCACATAAGGTGGAAGCGATACCGAGCCCGCCTCGTGCACCAACAGCACACCCTCAGGACCGGTCAGGTCCAGCCCGAACCCGGCCTCTGGACTCGAAGCGTCGAGAGGATCAACCCGTATCTCAAGGGTGGCGAACTGCCCAGCGTCGGCATAGAACTGCCAGATACCCATCATCTCTGGCCCCAGGGTCCCATAGGCAGTCTCGCCTGAAACGAGCGACTCCGCCCGACTGATCGCAGTTGGGGTAGTGGGCATCTGCTGGGCAAGCGGCGTGGCCCAGAGGCGCGCGAGCTGTGCCCCTGCCAGATAGGCAGTGATAGCCAATGCGATCACCAGCACAGCCCACAACGTGAATCGCGTAGGAGTTGTCCTCCGCCGACCTGATGACATAGGGTTCCCTCGGTTTACGAAAGTATACCGCAGACACCTTATTCTGACAACACGCCCGCCTGCGGCACGGCGGCACGCGACACACACAAAATCACGGGCCGGTCATACGACCAGCCCGTGAAGATGTGCCTCGCAGTGAATGATACGGGTCGTGACTACTAACGCGGAGCCCGGGGGTCCCAGAACACCACGCCGTCGCCAATCCACGCTGTGGGCTCTACATACACCGTCCCGCCCAGGTCTGTGAGAGCAACGTCGTCCCAGCCAAACACGGTCCAGGCGCCGTAGTCGGGGAACTTCATCTCGCCCTTCAAGAAGAAGTAACTGCCCGGTTCGACCCACACTGTCTCCTTACGGGCCAGGTGGATGCAGGCGCCCCAGGTGTTGGGGCAAACCGCTGCGTCGGGGTAGAGCTCGCGCCAGGCCGAGGCCGGCACCAATGCCGGATCGTCGGTCTGGGCGATGGCGTACCAGGCCTCGCTGTTGTGGAGAATGTTCCTGTCGTACTCACCCCACGCCGTCACGTGGATCATGGCCCAGTAGTAGCCGGCCGCTGTGACCGACAGTGGCGAGTAGGCGATGCCGTAGCCCGGTGCCGTCCCGCTGTTGCACTGGGTGAACAGGCCAAGCGCATAGTTGGGTGTGGCCGCACGCGGGTCGGCATAGTCCATCTTGGCCCAGTGGATGTTGCCCGCTGGATTGTAGACGTCCTGTTTCCAGCAGGCGAGCACGCCATCGGTGCCCCAGTCTTCGAAATCGCCATTGCACACGTACTCGGCCCCACCCCTATCCGCGGCATGCGGGAAGATCCGCACAGCCTCAGTGTCATCGTAGAAGACCACCGGGGCGTCGCCAGCGAGGACGGTGCTGGCCGTGGACGCGCACAGGACCAGTACCAGTATCAATGCATACATCAAACGTGTTTTCATGGGAATCTCCTCCTGTCAAAGTTAATGGTCAAAGCGAATGGTCAAAGCGAATAGTTTTCTCGATCAAGCCTACCTACTGTGTGTTTCTACGTGGATCCGAAAACACCCTATGCACCACCTCCCTTCCGCAACAAATACCAACGGATTGAAGCAACCGACTGGGCATCCACTCAGGATACCTCCCTGCACACTAATGTAACATACATTCTGTCTGTTGTCAAGCACTGATACCAGTGACCAGCGCGTCCGTCTTGGCCCACCGGACACGGTGCGGCCCCTCCCCATATCTGGTGCTCACTGACCGCCGCACCGCCAAATATGGGAGTCCGATGGATGTAATAACCATCTGCTATTTTACACCCCATGCAGGATAGAGTCAATAGTGCAAATGTATCAATCAGGGAGAGGGGCCGATAAGACGTGGACAATCACCAGCCTATAGTTACCTAAATCCCACGATTGAAGCAGACAACTGACCATCGACCGTAATGTTAGCACACATTCTGTCTATTGTCAAGCACATTTAGTGTTAAATTCGTATCTTCTCAAAAAGTTGGGGCGAAAGTAGGTCGGATTTGCTATCCGACCCTGTGGCGGTTAGCAAAACCGCCCTACACTGCCCTTGCCCCAAGGTATTGAGAAGATACTTAAATTCCATAAAATCGTACGGACTGCCGTTGACCATATTTCGCAAGACACTCAGAGGGAGTTCACCCGCACCTGATGATCGAAACCTGCAACCCTCTACGGCCGCAAGTCCTGGATGTCCTCCTTGCCGTTGTCGTGGCAGTCGTTGTCCGCCAGGTCCGGGTCGGCGGTCTCTGCAACATAGATGCCATACCCCCCATTCCCCGAGCACTCGTTCCGCCGGGCCACGCCGCCACCGCTGCCCAGGTAGCCAATGCCAGCCTGCCCGTTGCCCGTACAGACATTCTCCTCCAGCGTAGGCGCCGCCTGTTCACCAACACCAATGCCCACCCCGTTCCCCGTGCACTCGTTCCCGCGGGCCACCCCGCCAGTGCTCTCGAAGTAAACAATGCCTGTCTGCCCGTTGTCCGCGCAGACATTCTCTTCCAACGTCGGCTCTGCCTGATCGTTCACCGAGATGCCATGGTACCCATTGTCGGTACACTCGTTCTGGCGCGCCACCCCAGCCCCGCTGTCAGAGTAAAGAATACCACTCCGCGTGTTCTCCCGGCAGAGATTCCCCTCCAGCACCGGCTGGGCCTGACCTTCCACTACGACTCCGAAACTGTCGTTCCCTTCGGCTACGCAGTCCTGCATCACTCCAGCCGTGCTTCCCTGGAACCGCAGACCAGCTCTCACTTCCTCTGTCTCCGCACGGACCGCCCCGGTGAAGCGGCAGCGGGCAAAGGCCACTCCTCCCTGCACCACCACCACGTCGGCCGCCATCCCGCCCTCGTGGCGGAAGGTGACATCGGCGACAGCGAAGGGACCATCACCGCTGAAACGGAGTACGTATCCCTCCGCCTCAGAGACAATCTCGGTCCGATCCATCCCCGCCCCCACCAGGCGCAGCGGCTTGCTGAGGTCCAGCCCCCGCTCCAGGTGATACGTACCGGGGCCAAGGATGATGATCGCTCCCTCCGGCGCTTCCTCCAGCGCCTTCTCCAGTGTGGAATAGTCCCCACTGCCATCGGCTTCCACACGGATTCCCTCCTGGGGAAGGGCTGCCTCCTGGGAAGGGCCGCATGCGGAAAGCATGACACCCACCAGCAGGCACATCAGCAGCAAGTGGACCCTTTTCATCGCCACACCCCCTCGCAGCCTCAGGACCGCAGGTCCTGGACGTCCTCCTCGGCGTTGTCGTGGCAGTCGTTATCGACCAGGTCTGGGTCAGCCGTCGGTCCAACGAGGATGCCTATCCCATTCCCCGAACACTCATTCTCGCGGGCCTCGCCACTAGCAGTGCCCCGATAGGTAATGCCAGTGTCCGCGTTGTCAGCGCAGATGTTCCCCTCCAACGTAGGCTGAGCCTGCTCACCAACGTAGATGCCATCCATCAGGTTTTCCGAGCACTCATTCTCGCGGGCCTCGCCGCCGGCGCTGTCGAAGTAGGCGATACCAGCCTGCTCGTTGCCAGTGCACACGTTCCCCTCCAGCGTCGGTTCGGCCTGGCCGACGACGTGAATGCCATACTTCCCATTCCCCGAGCACTCGTTCTCGCGGGCCACACCGCCGGCGCCATCAAGATAGACGATGCCGGCCTCCCCGTTGCCCGCGCAGATGTTCCCTTCCAGCATCGGCTGGGCCTGATCGCCGACCGAGATACCGCGTCGCCCGTTCTCAGAGCACTCGTTCCCCTCCAGCGCCGGATTGGCCTGGTCACCGACATAGATGCCATACATCCCATTCCCCGAGCACTCGTTCTCGCGGGCCACACCGCCGGTGTCATCAAAATAGACGATGCCCGCCCGCCCGTTGTCTGTGCAGACGTTCCCTTCCAGCGTCGGCTGCGCCTGACCAACGACGTGAATCCCGTACGTCGTGTTTCCTGAGCACTCGTTCTCCTCCAGCATCGGCCTGGACCGCTCACCGATGTAGATGCCATACCCCTTATTCCTCGAGCACTCGTTCTGCCGGGCCACGCCGCCCTCGCTGCCCAGGTAAGCGATGCCGGCCTGCCCGTTGCCCGTGCAGACATTCTCCTCCAGCGTCGGCGACGCCTGCTCACCAACACCAATGCCCACTCCGTTCCCCGTGCACTCGTTCCCGCGGGCCACTCCGCCACCGGTCTCGAAATATCCGATGCCTGTCTGCTCGTTGTCCGCGCAGACGTTCCCTTCCAACGTCGGTTCCGCCTGATCGTTCACCGAGATGCCATGGTAGCCGTTGTCGGTACACTCGTTCTGGCGCGCCACCCCGCCCCCGCTATCAGTGTAAATAACGCCACTCCGGGTGTTCTCCCGGCACAGGTTCCCCTCCAGCGTCGGCTGGGCCTGATCACCCACCACGATGCCGAAACCACTGTTCTCTTCGGCCACACAGTCTTGCACAACCCCGGCTGCGCTCCCCTGGATCCGCAATCCAGCCCTCACATCCTCTCCACGGACCGCCCCGGTGAAGCGGCAGCGGACAAAGGACACCTCCCCTTCCTGCACCACCACCGTGTCGGCTACTGCTTCCCCCTCGTGGCGGAAGGTGATGCCTTCCACATCGAAAGGACCATCACCGCTGAAGCGGAGTACATACCCCTCTGCCTCAGAGACGATCTCAGTCTGATCCATCCCCGCCCCCACCAGGCGCAGCGGATTACTGACGTCCAGCCGCGACTCCAGGTGATAGGTGCCAGGGCCAAGGAAAATAAAGGCTCCCTCCGGGGCTTCTTGCAGCGCCTCCTCCAACGTGGGATAGTCCCCGCTCCCGTCGGCTTCCACGCGCATGGGAATGGGCGTCGGCGTGGGGGTAGATGTTGGCACGGGGGTAGATGTTGGCGTGGCTGTCGGGATTGGAGTAGAGGTGGAAGTAGCGGTGGCGGTCGGCGTGGATGTGGGCACAGACGCCGTCAGGGTAGCGAAGGCTTCGGAGACGATCTGGGTAGCGGCAGCCTCCAGTTCCGCCGGCGATGGGCCACAGGCGGAGAGCAGGAGCCCCACCGCCAGGCACACTAGCAACAAGTTGACCTTCTTCATTTTCGTTGGAATACCTCCTCGTATCAGATAACCGTCCCATCGGGAATGACCGCGTTCTTCGGGATGACGACGACGCCATCCCGGATGACGTAATTCTCTGCTTCTACCATCCCTGCGTCGGGTGTGTGGGACCGGATCGTGACCCCTTCCCCAATGCGGGCGTTCTTGTCAATGATGGCTCCCTCAATGCTGCTGCCACGACTGATACCCACGTCTGGCCGGCCCAACCTGCGGTTCTCCGCCTTTCGCTCCGGCGTCTCGTAGAAGTCGGCACCCATCATCACCGTCCGCGCCACCTGCGCGCCTGGCCCAATGACACTGCGCAGCCCAATGACCGACTCACAAATATCCGACTGCTGGATCAGACACCCCTCGGCTAACACTGTTCGCTCCAGGTGACAGCCATCAGTACGAGAGGAGGGCAAGAAACGCGGTCGTGTGTAAATCGGGTGTTTGGGATCATAGAAATCGAAAACTGGCTCAGGGAGCGTGAGCGCCAAATTGGCTTCGTAGAAGGCGCGGATGGTGCCGATGTCCTCCCAGTAGCCATCGAAGGAAAACGCATATACGCGCAGGCTCTCTATGGCGGCCGGGATAATCTGCTTGCCAAAATCCTCGGCATCCGATGCCTCCAACACCTCTCGCAGCATGTCGAGACGGAAGACATAGACACCCATCGAGGCCAGATAGGGCCTGTCGCTATCCGGTACACTCTCCAATCCCTCTAACTCGTCGGCCTGGGGCTTCTCGTGGAAAGAGATGATGCGGCCATTCTCGTCGGTCTTGAGAATACCGAAGCGCGGGACATCGGCACGGGCCACCGGCTGCACAGCGATGGTCACATCGGCCCGCTTCTCACGGTGCAACTCGATGAACTCCGCATAATCCATGCGATAGAGGTGATCACCTGAGAGGATCAGGATGTCCTCGACGCGGGCGTGAGCAAAGCGCGAGAGTTGCTTGCGTACCGAGTCGGCTGTGCCCTGATACCAATCCATGCCACTAGACGTCTCCTCGGCAGCCAGGATGTAGACAAAGCCGCCGGAGAAAAGATCAAACTTGTAGGTCTGGTAGATGTGGCGGTGCAGCGAGGCCGAGAGAAACTGGGTCAAAACGTAGATCTTGTGAATGCCGGAGTTGAGGCAATTGCTGATCGGGACGTCAATCAAACGGTACTTGCCACCGATCGGCACAGCCGGCTTGGCCCGCAACTTGGTAAGCGGGTAGAGGCGTGTACCCCGCCCTCCGCCCAGTATCAAAGCCATCACGTCTCGCATCGCCATAGCCCTCACCTATCGACCTGTGTGCTATATCTTACACCCATATTCCGTTTTGCGCCAGATTTGCCAATCACTGACCCATCGCCGCCCGCACAGCGGCTCCCGCGTCAATGAACCCGCACCCGTAGACATTGTTGGGCACATCGGTCACGCCACCGCAGGCACAGACGGGGTTGTAGAGCAGCGCCGCGAATGGCCCCTCCACCGCTTCCTCCCCAGTGGTGCAAGCATTCTCCACCGGCTTTGGCACCGCCGTCTGGCAGATGAGCACCTCCGTCGCATCAATGTCGCCGACGAGGGCCGGGTTGGCCGACCACAGGAGCGCTACCAGCCCCGCCACGTGCGGCCCCGCCATCGAGGTACCGCCAGCATAACCGTAGCCGCCACCAGGCACACTCGAGCGCACGTAGGCCCCCGGCGCGGTGACGTCGGGTTTGATCAGGCCATCCACCGGACCCCGACTGCTGAAACTTACAACGTCCCCATCGCCGCTCGTTGCGCCGACGGAGAAAACGGCGTCATAGTTGGCAAGGGGCGTCGTCACCGTCGCGCAGGCCGGGCCGTCGTTGCCCGCGCTGACGACCACCATAATCCCCGCCGCCCGCAGCACCTCGGCCGCAGGCTCCAGCGTGTCGGGAAAGCAGCCCTCGAAGTCAGGGCAACTCCAGGAATTGTTGATCACGTGGGGAGCCAAACTCACGTCCCCGTCGGTGAAGGGATCACCCCCGTGCGGGTACGGGGCAAGGAAGAACTCCATACACTCGGCGTAGGATCCAGGATTCCCGAAGCCGCGCCGCATATTGCGACAACCGATCCACTGCGCACCAGGCGCGACCCCCGTGCGGTTGCCCGCGCCATCATCCCCCAGTGCGATGCCCATCGTGTGCGTGCCATGGGAGTCATCGTCAAAGGGGACACCGCTACCGTCCCAGGCGTCGTGCCAGTTGGTATCGTGGTCAGCGCTCTGGCCGTCCCAGCCACGGTAATGAGACTTGAGCGCGGGGTGAGTCCAGTCGTAGCCTGTGTCCTGCCCAGCCACGACGATCCCCTCACCCGTCACCCCCATCGCCCAAGCCTCGTCGGCGTGAATGGCCGCCAGGTTTGGCTGCACCTCCTCGGACGGCTCTCCGTCTCCGCCGTAATAGGAAGATAGAACGGAACGGGGATACTCTCGCACGTTGGGGTTGAGGAGCACCTGCGCCACCCCCGGCCGACCCTCGAAGCGACGCATCAGCCAGCGGTGTCCGTCCACACGGATCATGTTGATGATGTAGTAAGGGCGATAGGACACCCCCAGTGCATCCAGTTCTGCCCGCAGCGGAGCCTGCGTGCGCCCAGCCGCCTCGACCATCGTTTCGTAGATGTACTGCGACCGCACCTCCCTGTCAGGAATGGCATAGGCAGCGCTCAGGACTTCGGCGAGCGCAGTCGAACCGTCGGCTTGCTCCTCCAGGATGATGAGAAAACCATCGTTGGCAAAGCCGGGCTCGCCAGCGAAGACGTACAGCCCACCCCACGCCCCCCAGGCCACGAGCATTACAAACGTGGCACCGGCGGCCCATATCCAGGCGGACACCTGCACGCGGCCTCGGAGCAATAGCAGCAACCGCCGCCCGCCCCACAGCGCGATACTGAGCGCGGAGACCGTCATCACGACGATCCTGTAACTGACGATGTGCTGCGGTTCGGGAGCGCCATTGACAACGATGTCGCGGGGGTCCATGAAGAGAAGCGGCGCGACGCGATAGCAAAAGGCCACCAGCAGCAGAGGGTAGATGCCGCACTCGCGGGCACGCAGTTCGGTGAGCAACAGCGCCAGAAACGACAGATAGATACCATCTTCCAATGCACCCCAGTCGGCCACGGGAAGAACACTGCCGAGCGTGGCCAGTCCATAGAGCACGATCGTCGTCAGCGCCGCCGCCCACGGTCGGGCGAAAGTGGAAGTCAGCAGACAGAAAATCACCCCCCAGAAGATCAACACCAGGGGGATCGCCCACACCAGCGCCTGGAACGCCAGACTCAGACTGGTGATGCTGTCGCCCAACGCCCCCGTCACAGGCCAGGGGACGGTCACCAGCGCTGCTACAGCCAGCGAGAGCAACAAAGTCGGCAGGTCGAAGCGGTTCAGCCCCAGCCATTCCCACAGGCGACGCCTGGCTGCCCCCGCCAGGCGCGGGGCCAGCCAGGCGGCTAGCAGCGCGTAGGGGAAGAGGACACTCAACCGTAAGGCTCCCCCAGCCTGGAGGGAAAGGGGCGCGGCAGGGATAGAACCTTCAAGAGACATAGCCCGCATCGCCACGTCGAGCAGGAAATAGCCAGCGGTGGTCACAAATCCCGAGGCAGCAGCGGCCGTCGCCTCCCAGCCAGCCCGACGGCGGGTGAGCAGTGCCACACCGACGAAGGGCAACAGCAGTACCACAGCGGCGACGGCAATGGCGGCCGTGCCCGCCACGCCCGACGCGCTATCCATCAAGAACATCACTCCGACCAATACCGCGCCCAACCACAGAAGCATCGAACCGATCACTATCACCTGGCCGCAGCCCGTACGCTTCACCTCTGCCCTTTCGCCCACAGACAACCTCCAATACCCAATACCCAATACCCAATATCCAATACCCAGTATCTAATACCAAGCATCCAGCACCAGATTATAGACCAGGGTACAGAAGTGGACAAATCAAGCCGTCAGGTCTATAATTAAGCCAGACCTGAGTGGCAGCGCCCGTTGGGCGAGGTCTCCGACCGAGCCCGAGTGGCAGCGCCCGTTGGGCGAGGTCTCTGACCGAGCACCTTTCGGCGGCGGTCGGAGACCTTGCCGAACATAGAGCCAGACCAAAGGGAGTGACGGCTATGAAAAGCAAGACGTCCGTAAACGGGTGGCTATGCGCCGCCGTCATCGGGGCCGGTTTGCTGAGCGGCTGCGCCAGCCGGGAGCCGATCCTGGTCGGCTTTGCCGGCGAACTGAGCGGCAAAAACGCCGACCTGGGCCTGCACGGGCGGGACGGGGCACAACTGGCCGTGGAGACGCTCAACGTTGCGGACGGCATCGCCGGTCGCCCCATCGAACTGCTGGTGCGCGACGACCTGGGCACACCCGAGGGCGCACAGGCCGCCGACCGGGAATTGATTGACGCCGGCGTGCTGGCCATCATCGGCCACATGACCAGCGGACAGAGCATGGCCGCCCTGGCAGTGACCGAGGAGGCAGGCGTGGTACTCCTCAGCCCCACCACCTCGACCCCCGACCTGAGCGGCATGGACGATCACTTTTTCCGCCTTAACCCCGACAACTCATTGGAGGCACGCACACTGGCCCGGCACATCTACCAGCATCACGGCATGTCTCGCATAGCCGCTATCTACGACACCGACAACGCCGCCTATACCAAAACCTTCTGGACCGCCTTCGCCGAAGCCTACCGCGCCCTGGGCGGCCAGGTGACCGGCGAGGCGGCTTTTTCCTCGGCCGGGGAGCCGGACTTCGCGCCGCTGGTGGCCGAACTCCAGGCCACTGGCCCAGACGGGCTGCTCATCATCGCCTCGGCCCTCGACACCGCCCTCATCGCCCAGCAGACCCGGCTCAGCGGCTGGCAGATGCCCCTATTTGCTTCCAGCTGGGCGCAAACCGAGGCACTGCCCCAGAACGGTGGACAGGCGGTGGAGGAGATCGAAATCGTGATGCACTATGACTCGAACAGCCAGAAGTCCGCTTTTCTGGAATTCAAGGCCCACTACCAGGCCCGCTTTGGTCGCGCGCCCTCCTTCGCCGCCGCCCAGGCTTACGAGGCCACACTCGTCCTGGCGGCGGCCCTGGAAAAGACGGGCGGCCAGGCCGAGGGGCTGCCCCAGGCATTGCTGGAGACCCAGGATTTCGAGGGACTGATCGGATCCATCTCGCTGGACAAATACGGCGACGCGGTGCGCCCCAATTTCTTGCTCACCGTCCAGGACGGGCAGTTTGTGACCCTGGCTGCGCTGGAACCGGAAGAACCAGAGTAGGTAACTGCTCAGGCTACCTTCCCGAAAGCTAAAAGTTAACTGTCACATAGACCCAAATCTGTCACATGACCAGAATCTTGACAAAATTCGGCCCGTTGGAGCTTTCGGGAAGGTAAATCTGAGTACCCCTGAGTAGTAACCTGAGTATAACATAAGAGGCAGACCGATGAAGCAACCCAAACCTCGCCCGTTAGATAGGGTGCTATTGCGCCTGTTGCTCCTGCGCATGCTCCTGCCCTCGCTGGTCGTGACCCTGCTGGCGGTCGGGCTGGCCGGCTACCTATGGGGACGCAACCTCGGAACCCGGCAACTGCAAATGGCCCGCTCCACGGCTCACACGGTCGACGACTATCTGGAGCACGCCAGCCGGGTGTTGGGCGCTGCAGCCCGGATGGCGGAGACGGCCACGCCAGAAGAATTGGCGCCCTATATGCAGGCCACCTGGCAGGCGTACGAGTACTTTGACACCCTCTACCGGCTGGACGAAAGCGGCATCGTCACCGTGCTGTCGCCGCCCGACCTACGTTACGAGGGGCTGGACATGTCAGGCCAGCCGTACTTCCATCAGGCCAGAGCGCAGACCGGCGCCACGATCTCCCAGCCCTTCACCTCGCCGCGCACCGGACAGCCAGCCGTCTACATAGCCTGGCCGCTCACCGACGGCGGCCTGATGGTCGGCGAACTCAACCTGGGAGAACTGCAACAGGCCATCGCGGCCGGGCTTGATGAGCCGGGCCACAACATCATTTTCGTCACCGACCGTTCCGGCACATTGCTGGCCCACCCCCAGCCCAACCTGGTCGCCCAGCAGGCCAACGTGGGCGATATGGAGATCGTGCAACGCGGCCTGACCGGTGAGGCAGTCTCACTCTACTCCACCGATGGAACCTTCGTCCTGGGCAGCGCCGCCCAGGTGAAATGGACCGGGTGGGTCATCGTCGCGCAGGTGCCCCTGTACGTCGTCTATGGCCCCTACGTGGGAGCAATAAGTATAGCCCTCTTGCTCGCGTCAGCCGTCTGGCTGGGCCTGATATTGTACCTCAGGCAGCAGTTAAGGCACCACGTCATCGCCCCGCTGGCCCGCCTCGGTCAGGGAGCCGATGCCCTGGCCGCTGGCGACTTTGCCCAGGGCGCAGCGCTGGCCGCTATCCCGGCCGCCTTTGCCGAGATCGGCGCGCTGGTCACGGATTTCGAGCGCATGAGCCAGGCCATCCAGTCCCGCCAGTCCGCGCTGCAGGCAAGCGAGACGCGCTTCCGGGAGATGGCCGAACTGTTGCCGGATATGATCTATGAAATGGATGCCGATCTTAACTTGACCTACGCCAACCGGGAGGTCTTCGAAGCCTTCGGCTACACGGAGGAAGAGTTTGCCAGGGGCATGCGGATGCCCCAAACGCTGGCCGAGGGGGAAATCGATCGGGCTCGGGAAGCCCTGGCCGCAATCGCGCAGGGACAACCTGTCGAGCCGCGCACCTATCAGGCAAACCGGAAGGACGGCTCCACCTTTCCCTGTGAGATCACCACCGCCCCGATCCGGGACACTGAGGGGAACCTCGCCGGCTTCCGGGGCACGATGCGCGACATCACTGAGCGGGTGCGGGCGGAGGAGAAGATCCGGCAGCGCACGGCCCAGTTGGAGGCGCTGCGCCAGGTGGGGCTGGAACTCATCGCCCAGTTGGACCTGGACGCCCTGCTCCACTCCATCGTCTCGCGGTCCGTCGAACTGCTGGGGGGTACCGCGGGAGGCATTGACCTCTACCAGCCAGATCAAGACGTGCTAGAGTGGACCACGTCCATAGGTATCGATCCGATACCCGACAAAACCGTCACCCGGCGGGGTGAGGGCATCTCCGGCAGAGTCCTGGAGACTGGCGAACCGCTCATCGTGGACGACTACCAGCACTGGGAGGGGCAGGCTGCCACCTGGAGGGACCACCCTTTCACAGCGATCATAGGTGTGCCGGTCCGCTGGGGTGAGGAATTCTTGGGCGTCCTGGAAGTCCTGGCCTATCCGCCGCGTACCTTCTCCCCGGCCGACTCCGAACTACTGAGCCTGTTCGCCACCCAGGCCGCCACCGCCATCCGCAACGCCCGCCTGTACGAGGAGGCGCAGAGTAGGAGCGAGCGGCTGACGGTCGTCAACCGCATCGGAAGTGCGGTCAGCGCCACTTTGCACCTGGATGACCTGATGGAGACGGTATACCAGGAGATCGCTCCCATCTTTCAGGCCGACGCTTTCTTCATCGCCCTCTACGACGAAGAAACCGACGAACTGGACTTCCGCCTCCAGGTGGACGAAGGGGGCCGGGAGCCGCCGCGCCGAAGCCCCCTCGGCACCGGATTGAGTTCCCTCGTCGTCACCGAGAGGAAACCTCTGCTCGTCCGAGACTACGAACAGGAGCAGGATCACCTGCCGCCACCGGCGGTATGGGGAACCATGAAATCTCCCGCATCCTGGCTGGGGGTACCGATGTTGGTTGGCGAACGACTGCTAGGGGTCATCTCCGTGCAGGCGTACCGCCCCCGCGCCTACGGTGAGAAGGAACAACTGCTGCTCTCCACCATCGCCGACCAGGTGGCCGTGGCCATTGAGAATGCCCGGCTCTTTCAGGAGAGTCAAAGACGCGCCGAGGAGATGGCTGCCCTGCGTCAGGTGAACCTGGCCACTCTTTCAACTCTGGAGCAAGACCAGGTTTTCGAGATCATGCTTGACCAGTTAGGCACAGTCATTGACTACGATACTGCAGCCATAAAGGTCATCGCCCCCGATGGAAGGGAAAAGATGATAGCCGGACGGGGTCCTGTCATCCACGACCAGGCCATGTGGAACGGCTTCGATGCGAAGGACAACAAACTCATACAAGAGATGAGGGAGACCAGGCAGCCAGTGGTGGTCCACGATTCCCACACCGATGAGCGTTATGAGAGGGTGGGGGACTGGCAAACGTTCCGCTCCTGGGTCGGAGCTCCGCTCTTCGTGAGGGGCGATTTGATCGGCTACCTGACCATAGAGAAAACCTCCCCTGGCTTTTATGATCAGAACGCAGTTCATCTCCTGGGCGACTTTGCCCACGCGGCGGCGATCGCCCTCGAGAACGCCCGGCTATACCAGGAACTGCGCAGCCACGCCGAGCGATTGGAGCAGCGGGTGCAAGAGCGCACCGCCCAACTCCAGGCCCAGTACGCCCGCCTGGACGCGATCCTCCACAGCACCTCCGACGGCATCATCGTCACCGACGGACAGGGCGAGATCATCCAGGCCAACCCGGTCGCCGAAACCTGGCTCACCCGCACCCTCTCGCCGGAGGATGCGGCCCGGCTGCGAAAGACGGCCCGGGAACTGGCCCGGCGCGTAGAAGAGCAGCCGGAGGCGGTGCTGGAACTGACCGGGCTGGACCTGGAACTGAAAGCGGCGCCGATCTCGGAGCCGGGATTAGAAGAGGCGGCGGCAGTGGTAGCGGTCCACGACGTCAGCCACCTCAAGACGCTGAACCGGATGAAGTCCCGCTTCACCACCAACATCTCCCACGAACTGCGCACGCCGATCACGACGATCAAGTTGTACGTACACCTGATGCGGCGGAGGCCAGAGAAGCGGGAGCAGTACCTGGACACGCTGGCGCAGGAGACGGACCACCTGGTCGGGCTGGTGGAGGACATCCTGCAAATCTCGCGCATAGACGCTGGACGTGTGGAGATCAAGCCCCGACCGACCCTTCTCAGCGAGTTGACCGAGGGTGCCGTCATCAGCCACCAGACGCTGGCTCAGAAGCGAGGGGTGACCCTGGAACACCACCCGGCGCAGCCGGGACCGGTGGCGCTGGTCGACCCCCAACACGTAGCGCAGGCGCTGAACGTCCTGGTGGAGAACAGCGTCCTGTACACACCGGAGGGGGGAGAGGTAATCGTCTCCACCGGCGAGCAGGAGGCGGAAGGTCGGGTCTGGGCGACGGCGACGGTGGCGGATACGGGGATGGGCATACCGGAGGAGGAGTTGCCGCACATCTTCGACCGTTTCTTCCGTGGGGACGAGCCACGGTCGATGCAGATATCCGGGACCGGCCTGGGACTGGCCATCGTCAAAGAGATCGTGGGCCTGCACGGTGGCCGGGTGACGATGGAGAGCCAGGTGGGGGTAGGCACCACCTTCACCATCTGGCTGCCCCTGACCTGCTGAATCACGGCACTGCACTCCCATCTCCCCGTACCGAATACAGTGCGTGTCCACCCACCATGATTTGCAGCACAAGGCAAAGTGCGGTAGAATGAAGGCAGGAGGCAAGACGTGCCCAGCCCGTTTCCTGGAATGGATCCCTACCTGGAGGACCCGGCCCGCTGGCCAGATGTGCATCAGAGTCTGATCACGTACATCCGCGATGCACTCCAGCCGCACTTGCGCCCGCGCTACCACGCCCGCATGGGTGAGCGAGTCTACATCCTGCAGCCGCCCCGGGCGCTGTACCCGGACGTTATCCTGACCCGGCAGCCTATCAGGGAACCCGCACCGGTGAGCCTCGCCACACTATCCCCAGAAGTGAGGATGGCCGAGGAGGAATTGGACACACCGATTGTCCTTACCCTCCCACCCGTCGAACATCGGGAGCCCTTCGTCGAGATCGTCCACGCGGCCGACGGCGAGGTGGTAACGCTCATTGAGGTACTCAGCCCGGCCAACAAGACGCCGGGGAAGGGCTATCGCCTCTACCGTCGCAAGCAGCAGGAGATTCTGGACAGCCACGCGCACCTGATAGAGATTGACCTGCTTTCGGAGGGACTGCACACGGTGGCAATCTCAGAGGAGGGATTGGCCTCCCTACCACCGCACCGCTATCTCATCAGCGTAAAGCGAGCGCCGGAACAATACCGCTTCGAGGTGTACCCCATCCTGCTTCAGCGCCGTCTGCCCCGCTTCCGCGTCCCCCTGCGGGAGCCCGACCCTGACGTGACATTGGACCTGCAGGCAGTACTCACGCGATGCTACGACAACGGCGGCTACGCGGACTTCGTGGACTACCGGCAGCCGCCACCCGCACCACTTTCGCCAGAGGAGACGGCGTGGGTAGACGACCTGCTGAAAGGAAAAGAACTGCGCAGCAGCAACAGATGAAAATCACCTACCCATTGGGAAAGTTACCCGTCGAGCACCTGACCCGGCTGTTGGCCCGCTACGCGCCCTCTGACCAGCGCGTCATCCTGGGGCCGGGCGTGGGGCACGACGCAGCGGTCATCTCCTTCGGCGACCGCTACCTGGTCGCCAAGACCGACCCCATCACCTTCGCCAGCGACGAGATCGGCTGGTACGCCGTCCACGTCAACGCTAACGACGTCGCTTGCACCGGCGCGACGGCACGCTGGTTCCTCGCCACACTGCTCTTGCCCGAAGACCGCACCGACGAAGCGCTGGTAGACACGATCTTCGAACAGATCGCCGATGCCTGCCGCGAACTAGGTGTGGAACTGGTAGGCGGCCACACCGAGATCACCCACGGGCTCAACCGCCCCATCGTCGTCGGCTGCATGCTGGGTGAGGCAACACCAAAGCGCCTGGTGTTGCCCGATGGAATCCGACTGGGTGATGCTTTGCTCGTCACCAAGGGTGTCGCGGTAGAGGGAACGGCCATCATCGCGCGGGAAAAGGGCGATGAACTGACAGAAGTGAACAGATCATTGCTGGAACGGTGCCGGGGGTTCTTACACGACCCCGGCATCAGCATTGTGCGCGACGCGGCTGTAGCCACGACAGCGGGAGAGGTGCACGCCATGCACGACCTTGCCGAGGGCGGGCTGGCGAACGGCCTGTGGGAACTGGCCGAAGCGGCGGGAGTCGGGCTGGAGGTGGACGAGGCCGCCATCCCGATCCTGCCCGAGACACAAATGCTGTGTGCACGACTGGGGCTGAACCCGCTGGGGCTGATCGCTTCCGGTGCGCTATTGCTGGCGGTCGCGCCAGGTGACGCCGCCGCGATAGTAGCCGCGCTGGGGGAAGCAGGCATCGCGGCAGCACGCATTGGCCGCGTGGTCGAGCAAGAGCGTGGCGCCGTGCTGCGAAGCGCGACGGGCGAACGGCCGCTACCCCGCTTCGAGCGGGACGAGATTGCCTAGCACTTTTGCTATCCGACCCCACAAAGTAGGTCGGATTTGCTATCCGACCCCACGGCGGTTAGCAAAACCGCCCCACGCTACCTCTGCCCCATGATATTGAGAAGTTGGGGTGAAAGTAGGTCGGATTTGCTATCCGACCCCACAAAGTAGGTCGGATTTGCTATCCGACCCCACGGCGGTTAGCAAAACCGCCCTACGGACTACGAAATCAGATAGAGAGGATGCGTGAACACGCCCAGCACGTGCAGCACAATAGCGACGCAGAAGATAAAAAGCAACACAGCGCTGAAAACGTAATCCTGGCGGCTGAAACGAATATCGTGCAGGTAGGTACGCTCCACCCCCTCGACGCCCAGCGCCCGTGATTCCAGCGCCCTGGCGAGTTTGTCGGCCGTCCTCAGGGCACTGATGATCATCGCCACCAGGATGGGCATGTAGGACTTGAGCTTCTGGAAAAAGTTACCTTTGGTGAGGTCCAGCGCACGCGCCTGCTGCGCCTCTGACACCACTACGTAGAGACCGTAAAAGGTGGGCACATAGCGCAGGCTGATCGCCAGTACCAACCCCCACTCGAAAGGCATACCGATCTTGACCAGGCTGCGCACGATGGACGTCTGGTCAGTGGTAAACAGCCACAGGAAACAGATAAAAGCGATGCTGTCCAGACGCGCCACTACCCCCAACCCCCGGACCAATGCCAGAGGCGTGAACTTCAGAATCCAGAACTGGAACAGGATGTCTCCTTCCGGATAGAAGATTGTCCACAGAAGTGGGATGAGGAAGTTGATGGACAGCATAGTCTTCCACACCCAGGCAAAACGGTCGCGCGGCACCCCGGCCGAACCGATCAGCAATTGGATGGTGATCAGCGCCGCCAGCATAAAGAAGAGGTTTGAGAACAAGATCATGGAAATAACGCCCACCAGGACAAACAATATCTTGACTCTGGGATCAACCCGGTGCGCCCAGCCCGGGCGTTCCACATACAGGTCGAACATGAAGCTCATCGCTATCCTCTCCGCCTACCGACGTACACAGTGTGAAACTCATCCACGGTCAGCACGTCGTCGGACATCCCAAAGGGTACCATCCTCTTGGCCAGTTTCGTGATCTGCGGCGGTTCGATCTGAGTGTCCTTGAGTATCTCGGAGTGCTTAAAGACCGTCCTGGTGTCGTCGTATGTCAGAACCTGACCATCACGCAACACCAGGCTGCTGCGCGCAAACTCGCAGACGAGTTTCATGTCGTGGGTCACCAGGATGATGGTGTGGCCCATCTCGTTCATAGCCCGGATGACCCGCATCAAGTCCATAGTGCTCTTCCAGTCCAGGCCGGTGGTCGGCTCGTCGAGCACAAAGACCCGAGGACGCATGGAGTAGACGGCGGCGACGCTGATCTTGCGCCTGGTACCGAAGCCCAGGACAGCAGGAGGGCTGTCGGCATACTCAGTCAGCCCAAAGTAAGCCAATGCCTCCTCGACGCGCTCCTCCAGTTCGTCTCCCTCCAGCCCCAGGTTGCGCGGCCCGAAGGCAATCTCTTCGCGGGTAGTGGCGCAGAAGATCTGGTAGTCGGGATTCTGAAAGACGTAACCGACGGTGCGGGCCAGCTCGCCCACCGGGAGGTCGCTGACATCCCGCCCGTCCACGATAACCTGACCCTTTGTAGGCTTGTGCAGCCCATTAAAGTGCTTGACCAATGTCGTCTTGCCTGAGCCATTCTGGCCAATCACGGCCACGAAATCGCCGTCTTTGACGTCCAGGCTGACACCTCTAAGGGCTACAATGTCATCAGTGTACTGGTACCAAAGGTCGCGCACCTGGATGACGGGGGGGGGGAGATTGGAGATTGGAGATTGGAGATTGGATGATTCAAGACTGGCGGATTTCCGTTCGCATGTAGCACCGTCAATGGCAGGATGAGAAAAATCCGTTGCTGTCCTGCGATCCGTGTTCTGCGAGAGGGTGTCATAAGCATCCTCGAACAGGGTGAAAGTGTAGTTCGTGCCGGAGCGAGCGTTGAAACGGGCCGCCAGATCGCTCACCTGGGTGACACCCAGCCCAATCTCGTGCATCAGATCAACCTGGCTAAAGATAACAGAGGGGCCGTCCACCATAACGATCTTGCCCTCGTGCATCACGACCACCCGGTCGGAGAATTCAGCGATCTTTTCCGCCTCTTGCTCGACCATAATGATCGTGATCTGTTCCCGACGCTTCAGCTCCTGGACTACGCGGAACACCTCGAACTTGCCGATGGGGTCCAGCCCCGATGTGGGCTCGTCCAACACCAGGATGTCCGGCTTCATGGCCAGGATAGAAGCGATGGCCACGCGCTGCTTCTGCCCACCGGAAAGATGGAAGGGGGATCGGTCGCGGAAGTCGGACATGCCCACCACGTCTAGCGCCCAAGCCAGTCGCTCCCTGATCTCGGCAGGGGCGATGCCCAGACTCTCGGGGCCAAAGGCCACCTCGTTCTCCACAGTCATGTTGAAGAACTGGCTCTCAGGGTCCTGGAACACAATCCCGACCTTGGAGGCCAACTTGGACACCGGGTGCTCTTTGGTATTGAGGCCTCCAACAATCACATCTCCCCCGAAGATACCGCCCATAGATTGAGGGACGATGCCATTGAGAGCCAGGCAAAGCGTGGTCTTGCCCACCCCGGTCGGTCCCATAATGGAGACGAATTCACCCCTTTCCACCTCCAGGTCTATGCCACGCAGAACCGACACGGGCCCACCTTGGGCGGTCAGGGGCGGATAGGAATAGTGAAGGTCGCGAATACTGATCTCGGCTAGTTCTCCACTCACTTACTTATCTACTCATTTACTCATTTACTCGTTTACTCGCTTACTCGTTCCCGCCTACTCCTCCTGCCAGGTCCTACCCACGCCGATCCGCTCAATAGGCGGGTAAGCCTTGCGAACAAGCAACACGAGCGGGATGCCCACGAGACCACCCGCCAGGGCCTGCATGATGTTGGGGACGATCTCGGTCACAGCGCCAGCGAAGCCACCGTACACAGGGAGCAGCTCGCCCAGGAAGTAGAGCCCCACCAGGCAGATAGCGCCAAGCAACCACGCTACGACCAGGCCGCCAACGCCCTTGCCTTTGCCAAAGTAGCCAGCGACGAACCCCTGCACGCCGTGCGCAACAAGGGTCAGAGGAGCCCACACAGCCCAGCCACCCAGTATGTCAGCCAGCCCACAGCCAATACCGCCGGCGATGGCACCGATCACGGGGCCAAAGGCAAAGGCAGAGAAGAACACGAAGATATCTCCCAGGTGAACGTATCCACCGGTACCGGGTATAGGAACCCGGGGCAAAAACCCGGTCGCTACAGCGACGACAGCGATCATCACCGCTGTCACAGCCAACATGGTGGCATTGAACTTACCCATCACGATCTTCCTCCTTAAAAGTACATGATTCACTAGAATGTCTACGGGAGCAAAACCAAGACCATCGAACATACAATAACGCCAAAGTGGAAAGTTGTCAAGGAGCAAGTTGTCAGGGAACCAAGAACGACATCCAAAGATATCACATACGAGAACTCAAACGACCATACACCTTCTCCTCCACCTCGTGGACGTAACCAAACCGTAACTTCCCCCCAGCGATTCCTGTGGTATCATTAGGGTGTGTTTCAAATCAGTTGAGGAGCAGGCATCCCCAGATGCCGCCCCGGTCGCATCTGGGGATGCTCCCTCCTCTGTCAACCGAAATGAAATGCACCCGTATCATTAGGAGCATCTTATTGAGAGGCAGCGGTCTGCCGGCGCTCGGCCAGAAGACCGGTCGGCATCTCGATCGCGGGGGAACGATGCCCGCCAACCTGATCTCACACCTGATCCTGGCCGCGACGATGGCCTGGACCCACGTATTGCAACTAGGCCCCTACGTGGCCGGCGGCATCCTGTTGGCGGCGCTGCTGGGCCGAATGGACCTGCCCCGCCGCTGGGGCCGTTGGCTGAACCGCAGCGGGCCGGGTGCGGTGCTTGGGGCAGCCTGTCTGGGCGGGGTTTCGCCACTGTGCACCTACGGCACGGTTCCGGTGCTGGTCGAGCTCCTGCGTGGTGGTGCGTCGCCCGGCCCGGCGTTGGCTTTCCTGGTCGCCTCCTCGCTCCTCAATCCCCAGTTATTCATCATAATGACCGGCGGGCTGGGGTCACGCCTGGCGCTGGCTCAAGTCGCCGGGGTATTGTTGCTCAGCCTGCCGGTGGGGCTGTTGGCCCGACGGCTGAGGCCAGAGACTTTCCTGAGCATAGAAACGCTCCCCCTTCCCTTCCCCACCCCCACACCCCCACACTCCCACACCTCCACACCCCCACACTCCCACACTCCCACACCCCTACCCCCCCACACCCTCT
>CAYLPU010000049.1:0-35806 GCA_964385635.1 uncultured Anaerolineales bacterium | reverse complement strand
CGGCCTCGTAGTTGGCGACCCCCTCGTGTAGCCAGGAGGTCTGGAGTCCCTGGGCGAAGAGCACCTGGTGGGTCAGTTCGTGGGCCATGACGCGCTGGATGAGGTGCTCGTCGTTCTCTCGCAGCCGGAACTTGATAGCCTCGCCCGGCTCGGTCCAGCCGGTGGCCCAGCCGGGCAGGGAGAGGAAGACGGAGGTGCGGAAAAGTTCGCCGTCATCGTAGACCTTGATCTCCTGGGGCAACGGGGGTGCTGCGTCCAGGTCGGCGGCTATCTGCTCGTAGGCCGCCTCTGCCAGTTCGAGGATGCGCTGCGCCCAGGCGTCGTCGTGATTGTCATGATCGTCTCGATATTGGTACTTGAGGACGAAGTGGTCACTGGCGCGCTCGTTCCAGGCCAGGCCGGCGTAGAGCCAGCGGCCGCCTTCCCGTACGAAGCGGGCGTCGTAGGTGACGCGGCTGGAATGTCCGCCAGAGATCACAGAACTGACGGACAGCGAGACGATCATCTCCTCCCCACCGGGCGACCAGCCGACAATCGCCCCTGTGGCGGTATAGGAGAGGACCGGATGGTCGGCCAGGTCGGCGAACCAGTTGCGCTCCTCGGTGCGCAGGACGGGGTCGGCGCGGGTGACGGTGGACAAGAACCCTGCTGCGTCACCGCTGAGCACCGTCTCGGCGCGGGCGGCGACAGTACCCTGGATCGCCTCAGCGTCGGCGCGAAGCGGTTCGAGCCGGCCGGCGCGCCAGGCGGATTCGAACTGGGCCGGGGAGAGGCCCAGTGCTTCCTGGAAGGCGTAACGACTGAAGTTGTTACTACCATTGCTGTGGCCCCAGGCGGCGCACAGCGCACGCAGGCCGGCGGTACCGTACCGGTCAAGAAGGTATTCGGTGACACTCCAGGCCTGGGCGCGCAGGGGTACTACCTCCGCCTCCGGTACGTCGTCCAGGGTGGGGAAGTCGGACAGGGAGGGAAGCGTGCCGGCGGAGAGGAGGGCGGGCAGATACTCTCGCTCCGCGCCGTCCTCGTAATGGAGCGGGAGCCCCTCCCGCAGCCAGGGTGCCTCCTCGGGCGGCAGTCCCATCTGGTTGAGGGCCAGGTTGGCCAGGGCGGGAGTGATGGGCTGGCCCCAGGCCAGTTCGGCCAGCCCCGCCGAGGAGACCAGCCAGCGGGTCTCGCGGCTCGCGGTGGGACGGGCGATGGCCCGCATCGTGGCACTGTTGGGATAGAAGATGAAGCGGGTGGAGGTGATGGGCTCCAGGCCCAGGCCGGCGGTGAGGGTGAGGTAGCCGTCCTGGGTGGTGGAGAGCAGTTCGTGCGCGCTCACGGGCACGTCGGGGAAGCGGGCGACGGTGACGGCGTCGCCGGAGAGGGATTCCAGTTCGTAGCCGGCGAAGGCCCACGTGTTGTCCCGCTGCACGAAGCGCACGTCGTAGGAGACGGATGGTTCGCGCCGCGTCGCGCCGGCCCAGCGGCAGGCCATCGTGAGGGTGACTTCTGCCTCGCCGTCGCCGACCCGCACCCGGCTGGGTTCCATCGTCACGCTGGTCAGTTCCCGCGACCACAGGTTGTCGAACCACCCGGCCTGAGCGGCTCGCAGGTCGGGGTCGGTGGGGTCTAGCCCCGCGAGGAACGCATCCCGGTCGCCGGTAGCGACGCTGGCCCACAGCCGCTCCACGGCCCGCTCCAACTCGACGCGCCCTTCTGCCAGCGCGGCCAGCGTGTGGACGGAGAGGACACCGACCGTCTTCAGGTTCTCTGGCTCAATGGCCTGGATTTCGTCGTCCGGGGTGTGGTAGGCAGGGTCAGGCCACCAGATGAGCATGGCGGCGGGCACCCCCGCCTCGTCGAAGGAGGCGTGGTCGCTGCGCCCGGCGGAGGTGAGGGTGGTGGTAATGCCATACGTCTCGGCGCCAGCCAGCAGTTGGGCGACCACGGTCCCCTCTCCGTCTATCTGCAGCGTTTCGCCCGCGCCGACCATGTCCAGGTTGAGCATGGCGACGGTGCGGGTGAGCGGGTAGGTGGGGTTTTCCACGTAATGTCGGGAGCCCAGGAGTCCCTGCTCCTCGCTATCCCAGGCGGCGAAGAGGACGGAGCGGGCGGGGCGGTAGTCCTGCGCGTGCCACAGCCGGGCGATCTCCAGGATCGTGGCGACGCCGGACGCATTGTCGTTGGCTCCGTTCATCACGGCCCCGTCCGGCTCGCGGCCCAGGTGGTCGTAGTGAGCGCCGATGACGATGATCTCATCCTCGCGTTCGGGGTCGGAGCCGGGGAGGAGGCCCAGGATGTTGCGGGCCTCGACCGCCTCCTGTTCTTCCAGCGTCACAGCCATCCGCACAGTGGTGGAGAGGGGTGTGGCGGTGAAGCGCAGGCTGAGGTCGTCCAGCGTGTAGCCGGTGCCGGTGAGCAGGTGCTCCCCCACGGTCTCGGAGATGAGGTACGCGGGGATGGTCTGGTCTACCCAGGCGGTCTCGCGGTAGCCCCCGCGCCGGAACGGTTCCCCTTGTTCATCCGTTGACACCGTTTCCCGGTCCAGCAGCAACAATCCGCCGACCTGGTGTTCGATGGCCTGGCGGTAGACTTCGGGGTCGCCGGTGTAGCGACACAGGATGATCTTGCCGGCCAGGTCCTGCCCGGCGTAGTCGTCGTGCAAACACTCGTTCAACCAGACGACCGCTCCCTCTCCCTCACCCGCGCCCAGGTACCCTCGGGTGATAGCACGGTAGTCGGTGCGGTAGGCGTAGGAGTGAGTGAGCACCTCTCCCCTGGGAGGGATGACGGTCAGAACCGGCAGCCCTGTGATCCGCCCGTAGGGCACGGTGAAGGTCTGGAAGTAGGTGAGGTCTGGCCCGGCCGGCTGCAGGCCGTATTCGGCGAAGCGGGCGGCGACGTAGTCACCGGCGGCCCATCCGCCGGGGGTGCCGGGCTGGCGACCGCCCAGTTCGTCACTGGCGAGGTATTCCAGGTGTTCCAGCGCCCGCTCCTCGTCGAACGTGCGAGCGAGGGCGGTGTAGTTGCTGGCGGTCACCAGCGGCCCTATGGTGATCTCCGCCGGGATGGTCTCCGGCGTTATCTGCGCGCCGCCGGGGACGACCGTGGCCGCGGACGGCAACTGGAACTGAGGGGAGGGGATCGGTCCGGCGGCCTCCTGCTGGTGCGCGGCCGGCCAAAGCAGGACGCCCAGGTAGACCAGGATGGCGACCTGGATGAGGGACAGGATGATGATCGGACCGATGAGCGTGCGGCGGTTAAAGGAATGGCTCTTGTTGGGCATACGGCAATGCGGACGACAGTGTCTCACTCAATGGGCCACGCGGGTGTCAGCCCATCTATTTCTTCCATCAGGCGCATGGTCTCTTTCAGGGCCACGACAATCTTCTGGTAGTGGAAAAAGTCATCGAACGATAACCTACGACCCTTGCGGTCCTTGAGCCATTTGTGCAATACCTGGTAGCCGCCGATTTGGAACTCCCACACGTCCGGCTCGATGCCCTCGAAGTACTGTGTCTTGTTGATGTAGACGCGGCTTGTGGGCCTTTGTTTTGGCTTGGGCTCGACCTTCACCCGCACTTCATTTCCAAAGGCAAGCGGCAACCTGGGGCTAACCACCACTTTCGAGGGGGCGGCACTGTGGGGCAATATGGCATCTTGCCCTACTGTTACTTGCTCCACGTAGCGGATTCTCCCCACCTCGTCAGAGCCAGCCACGGGGAACCTGGTGATGAGATTGTTCAAATCCGGCGAATCCATCAGGTGCAGGGCCACCAGTTCCTCGCCCTTCCCGGCCAGGGCTTTGAACAGTGCCCGGTCCGAGGTGAGGGGCAGGCGGGGGAAGTCAATCTTGAGGAATTCGGCGTACCGTTCCCGGTAGGTGGGGGAATGGAAGACGGCATAGGCGTAGTGGAAGATGTCTTCCGGGCCGAAGGTACTCTGTAGGTCCCCCTTGCCCTCTTGCACAAAGTCCAGGTTCAGTTTCTCCTTGACGGCAGCGATGAAAGCAGGGGCCAGGTTGGGTTGCCGGATGGGGTACTCCGGGCGAGATTCGAATAACATCAGGTTGACGGCGCTGCCGCCCCCTTTCAGAGGCTTTTCTTTTTTCTTCTCGTCGTAGAGGTAGAGGGGAAAGCAGTATGTGCCTCTCGTAGACTCGGCAGTCTTCATCTCCACCAGGTATTGGCTGGCGAGAACAGAGGTGAAGCAATCACCACGGTACACGCGCGTCGTGACTATTGCCAGATTCTTCTTCAGCATGTGCTGCATGACTTTCGATCGCGGTCGATCTATTACATCGCTGGAGTAATATATCGGCCGGATGTCAAAAGGGCGATATAGACAGTGGTTGAATCCCTTTTCCCAATCTTCCCGTGCCTGGAGTTCGGCCCGTGCTTCACATAGATTCCAAGACCCAGTGTTTCTTAGTTTGAATCTTTCCGCCACCTCATCGTCAGAGACAGTCTCATCTCGAAACGTGGCAATTCTTGATCGAAGATGTTTCTCCTCGAAATCAATGACAAAGTGGTCACGGTGAGTCTTGAGGCCGCTGGTGTGAACTGGGAAGATATCAGACACGCTCCAACCGCATTCGTACTCACTCAGCAGGTCAAAGTCCTTGGGCACAAAGAAGAAATACGGTGACACCGGATCAAGTGTCTGCCAATCTGTGGTGCTGATGTCGTTCTCCTCCAAATAGTGATACTTGTGTTTTCGCAGGCCCCAAAGATCAGCATACTTCACCTGAGCCAGGCCCTCACTCTCGCGCTTCTTCACAAAGAGAACGATCACCACTCCTCGCGTGATATTAAACACATTCTTGTCCGGACCACCATCGGGTGGGGTTTCTCCCATCAGAGCACTGCCGTGCAGGTTCAGCACGTACATTTCATCGAAGGTCTTCATTAACTCCTCCCTCATCCCCCGGTGGATCAGGCTGTAGAGGTAGGAGTAGTCAGTGATCATGCCAACAACGCCGTAGCCGGTGCGCTCAATGCGGTCGTGGGCGAAACGGATGAACTTGACGTAGTCGTTAGAGAGGGGCTGGATGTTCTGCTCACTGCGGACGGCTGCTTTGTAGCGCTCCATCAACCGCTCAATATAGTCCCCTTTGTTGGCTGAACTGACCGAGTAAGGTGGATTGCCCAACACCACCATAATGGGCCTGTCCCGCTTGACCTCCGCCGCAGCGTTGGCCTCCTCGGTGATAAACCGGGCAAAGCCCATCGTCTCGGCCTGGGTGATCGCCTCCTCCAGCGTGTTGGTCAGGTAGATACCCAACCGCTGGTCACCTGCAAAGTCATAGCCTGTCTCCTGGAGCAGGATGCCCAACTTCATGTGGGCCACGGCGTAGGGGGCCATCAGCAACTCAAAGCCAAAGACGCGGGGCAGAAGATGTTTCTCGACGTAATCGTTCCAGGCACCGGCCTGCCCCATCCCGGTCAAGGTCTCGTGGATTTGCTGGATGACGAAGTAGAGGAACGTCGCCGTGCCAGCAGCCGGGTCGAGGATGAGCGTGTTGGTGTCGGCCAGGCCCAGGGGACGGTCGAAGTGGGTCTTGAGGATGTGATTGAGGGAGCGGACGATGTAAGAGACCACCGGTTCGGGCGTATAGTAGACGCCGCGAGCCTGCCGCATCTGCGGGTCATACGCGGTCAGGAAGGTCTCGTAGAAGTGGACCACCGGGTCTTCCTGTCGGGTGCGCCTCCCAAAGTCTCGCAGAATCTCCGCCATGTCCGCCCGCGCCAGCAGGTAGGCCAGATCGTCCACCAGCCAGGCAATGCGGTCATCCAGGCCCGGGCCGGCGATCTCGTTGAACAGATCGCGCAGGAAAGGGTTGGTCCTGGGCAGGTTCCAGGCCGCCTTCTCGCGGGTGAAGCCATCCCCTCTCCATCCCTCCCCCTCGTAGGGGGAGGGTGCAGGGTGGGGGTAGCGGATGCGGGCGGCGAAGAGGCCATACGTGATCGTCTGGGCGTACATATCGGCGAACTGCGCCGGTGTGAGGAAGGGAATCAGCGTCTCCCGGAAAGCCTTCAGTTGGGCGTGCAGCATCCCCTGCTCCGTCTCCCGCCTGAAGGTTTCCTCGATGAGATCGCGCGTCAAACGGGCCAGGGCAGCCATACGCTGGGCCAACTCTCTGGGCCGGCCGTGGATAGGAACCTCCTGGACGAGGAACTTCTGAAGCAGGTCGGAGACAGCCTGAGCGCCGCCTTTAGACCTCTTGACCTGCCCGTCCCGGGTCATAGTAGCCAGCCGGGCGGTCTCCCGGTGCTCTCCTTCCACGTACCAACGGAATTCCAGGTAGTCGGTGAGGATCAGGTTATTGAGCGAAGCGCGGTAGCGGCGCATTTGCTCGGACCGCTCGGCGGTGTCCAGACTCGCGCCCACGTCCTTGGCCTCGACGTAGCCGATGGGCGTCTGAGCGCGGGTGATGACGTAGTCGGGTGCGCCGCACTCCACGCGCCTGGGCTCATTGGTTGCCAGTACCCCATCGCCCACTGCCTCAAGCAGCGCCTCCAAAGCCGAACGGTGGGTGTGCTCAGTCGCCGCGCCGGTGGATAGGTTCTTCTGAAGTTTTTGCAGGTATGTCTTGAAGGGATCAGGGTTGCTCATAGGTCACTCCCGCTCAACCGCGCCGGTGCGTGTGTCAGTACTGCTGTGGGGCTTGCCCTAATTGTACTCAACCCGTGGTGATTGCACAAATCACGTCAGGGCGACCAAACCCCCAGTCCTTCGAAGGATTCTCCCATGGTCAGTTGTTCCAGTTGGCCGGACGAGACATCGTAGGCCCACAGGTCGGCGTAGGGCAGGTCGGCCTCCGGGCGTCGGCGCATCTCGCCCATCGTGAACAGCAGCCGGTTGCCGTCGGGCGACCAGTTGGGCCGGATGAGCCACCCCTCTTCGTCAACGATGGTGGTGACCTCCCCCGTCTCCAGCGCGATGACGTACAGCGCGGTGGCGAATTCCTGCCGGCGCACCAGCGCGGCAGTGACGGCGATGTGCGTGCCGTCCGGCGACCAGGTGACCTCAATCGGGAAGTACCCTTCCAGCCGGGCGACCGAGTACGGTTCCCCATCCAGCCCCACCACGAAGACCGCCTGCGGTGTATCGGCACCCACAACGATTTCCCCTCCGTCCGGCGACCAGTCCGCCGCCCCTGCCCCCTGGAAAACCTCGGTGATCTCCTCTCCCTCGCTGGACCAGACGTGCACGTTCGTCCCGGCGTCCGGGGAGTCGCCCACGAGGAGCAACACGTCCCCGGCGGGGGACCAGGCCAGGAGGTGGACCATCCAGGGAAGCGGGATGCTCCGTTCGATCCCGCTGCCGCTGGTCCGGGCGATGTGGATGGTGCTGCGAGAGTCTTCCGCCCCGGCCTGCTCGCCCGCGGCTGCGAACGCCAGCAGTGTCCCATCGGGCGACCAGGTGGGTGGAAGCGTGAGTACGCGGGAGATCGCCTGGCTGACGCATACCTGCTCCGACCCGTCGGCCGCCGCCACCCATGCGCTGGCCTGTGCGTCATCCTCCGTTGGATCCTCCTCCAGCGCCACGTAGGCCACGCGCTGCCCCTCGGGGGACCAGTATGGGAAGAGGCAGAAGCCCTGGCCGGCCCTGGACACCCGCTGCGAGCGCGAACCATCGGCCTCCATCGTGTAGATGGCGGCGTTCCCCTCCCGGTCGGAGACGAAGACGATACGCGGCTCACCAGCGACCCCGGTCGCGCCTCCCTGTGCCTCAGGGGCTTCCTCTTGTCCGCGGGCGAGGGTCAGGTAGACCGCCAGCCCGCCGGTGACGAGCACCGACAGCGTCAGGGCAGCCAGAATCGTTACCAGTAATCTATTCTCTCGGTTCATGCTCACGTTCGATGGTTGAAACCATCGTCTGATACAGCAAGTGCGTTAAAACGCACTGAAAGCGCCTTCTTAACCCGTTTTAACGGGTTTCGTCGTATCAGCGGGGCGTTTCAACGCCCCGCGTGGGGATGGCTGAACAGTTACGTTTCACCTACAATGACGCAAATGTCGCTCAGGAAGCCGATGGTTTCAACCATCGGCTGATACAGAAAGTGCGTTAAAACGCACTAAAACGTGGCTTCCCAACCCGTTTTAACGGGTTTCGTCGTATCAGCGGTCCGTTTCAACGCCCCGCTGTGTGCATCCCGAGGCTTTGCCCGCTCAATCAAGCCCTGGAACATTCACAGGGCGAGAGGAAACAGGTTGTTAAGATCGTAAGTCTGTGCAGAGCCCCAGCAAAACCCGATAGCCGCCCTGGAACGCGATACGCCAGATTGTACATGCGTCCTTTTGGGATGAAAACCTACCTGAAACAGCCCTATCTGCCCCGGTTCTCGTACCAGGCGATCTTGTCGTCCCAGGAGGAAGCAGAGAGGACATCCAGGTCGCCGTCGCCGTCCATGTCCGCCGCATAGACCGATACAGCACCGACGGCGGCGGTGGTGATGACGTGGTCGGTGAAGGCGGGGGGCGAACTACCGTCGTTTTCGTACCAGGCGACCTTGGCGTCCATGTAGGAGGCGGAGAGGACATCTATGTCGCCGTCGCCGTCCACATCCGCCGCGTAGACCGATTCGGCGCAGTCAGCATTGGTGGTGATGACATGGCCAGTGAAGGCAGGGGGCGAACCACCGTCGTTCTCGTACCAGGCAATCTTGTCGTCGTTGTAGGAAGCGGAGAAGACGTCCACGTCGCCGTCGCCATCCACATCCGCCGCGTAGACCCAGCGGGCGGCGGCGGTGGTGGTGGTTATGACGTGGTTAGTAAAGGCGGGAGGCGAACCACCGTTGTTCTCGTACCAGACGATCTTGTTGTCGCTAGATGAGGCGGAGAGGGCGTCCATATCGCCATCGTCGTCCATATCCGCCGCGTAGACCGAATTGGCGCGGCCGGCGGCGGTGGTTATGACGTAGTCGGTGAAGGTAGGGGGCGAACCGCCGTCGTTCTCGTACCAGGCGATTTTGTTGTCGGTTATGGAGGCGGAGAGGACGTCCACGTCGCCGTCGCCGTCCACGTCCACCGCGTAGACCGAACGGGCCTGGTCGGCGGTGATAGCGATGATGTGGCTGGTGAAGGCGGGGGGCGAACCGCCGCTGTTCTCGTACCAGGCGATCTTGTCGTCGAGCTCAGAGGCGGAGAGAACGTCCACGTCGCCGTCGCCGTCCACGTCCGCCGCGTAGACCGACCAGGCGCCATCGGCGTTAGTGGTGATGACATGGCCGGTGAAGGCGGGGGACGAACCGCCGTCGTTCTCGTACCAGACAATCTTGTCGTCGTCGTACGAGGCGGAAAGGACGTCCACATCGCCGTCGCCGTCCATGTCTGCCGCGTAGACCGACCAGGCGTCGGTGGCGGTGGTGATCAGAGCCTCGGTCCCAAAGGACACCTCCTTGTGCAGGCCATTGCCGGGCGTGGGTGTAGCAGTCGGTTCAGGAACGGGGGTGCTTGTTGGCGGTACTGGTGCGGTGGTACCGGGAGTCTCTCCCACCGACACCTGGGTTGGCACGTCCGTTGTCAACACAGCAACAACCGGAGTGGATGTCGGGCGAGCACCGCGAAATACGCCGGAGATTGCCAGTGCACCCACAACCAGCACAATCACGACCAACCCTATGCCTCCCAGTAGACCGACACGTGAGAGGCGAGAAGGGCGCTTGGCGCGTGGCGGAGTGACCGCTGGCTTTCGCTGTGGCATCAGCTTTGTCTGATCTGGAGCGGCCGGCCGTGTGGCCTCCTGGCCAACTGCACCGGGCAATGGCTGGGTCAATGCGGTGCGCAGTTCGTCCACGCTCTGAAAGCGGCGCTCGGTGGTAACCTCAATGGCCCTGAGGATGACCTGTTCGACCATTGGGCTGATCTGCTGGTTGAGTTGGCGCGGAGAAGGCGTTGTTGCCACACTCACCATTCTCTGCACGCTTTCCGGTGGTATCTGTCCGGTCAGCAGGTGATACAGCGTCGCGCCCAGCGCATAGATGTCCGAACGGGCGTCGGTGCTGCCGCCACCATACTGTTCCGGCGGACTGTAGCCGGGCGTAACCGCTTTCGCCCCGATGGTCGTCACAAGCTGCGGATCGTAGACCTTGGCAATGCCAAAGTCTACCAGCATCGCCCGGCCGTCGGGGCGAATCTTGATGTTGGCAGGCTTGATGTCCCGGTGAATGATGGGCGAGGGCTGGCTGTGCAAATAAGCCAGGGCGTCGCAGATTTGCGAAACCCAGGTCAATACCTGGAGCTCGGGCAAGAGGCCGAGCCGGGCCAGCATCGCCTGCAGATCCTCGCCCTCCACGAAATCCATCACCAGGTATTGGCCCTGGCCAGGGATGAAAAAGTGATCAGTCACACGTGGCAGATTCGGATGGGAGAGGCGGGCCAGGATGCGGGCTTCACGGGTAAATTGTCTCTGGGCTTCGGGTGAAGCGTCCAGGTTTTCCTTGATCGCCACCGGCATGTCCAGGCTCGTATCCCAGGCACGGTACACGGCGCCCATTCCACCCTGGCCAAGCAGGGCATCAATTCGATAGCGGTTGTGCAGGACCTGTCCAATGGAAAGTGGCATCTTCTATCTCCTCTGGACTCTATGAATGTCGTGCTGCTACAGGCAGCGAAAGGTTCGGCGTTGAATGACTATGGTTGTGCCAAGCCGTGGGTTGTTGTTGAGCTTTCCACTCCGTTACCCGGTTATAGATTTCATGTATATCGGTATCCCCCCAGTAGGCAGCGATCTCTTCTACCGAGTCGCCTTTTCCCCGCTCAAGTAAAACGACAAACTGGGTAGCCTTCTGAAGACCCAATTGCTCTACAAGCACCTTCCAACCTTCGCGAATAGTCACATCAGCCCCAGCATACATAGCAGTTGAGTTACTGTTGGACAAGTGTCTCTCCCTCGGTCAGCATCACTCCCTGTTTCGGTTTAATAAAGTCTTGCCCCGCCGATGGTTGAAACCATCGGCTGATACAGAAAGTGCGTTAAAACGCACTAAAACGTGGCTTCCCAACCCGTTTTAACGGGTTTCGTCGTATCAGCGGGGCGTTTCAACGCCCCGCATGGGGGTGGCTGAACAGTTACGTTTCACCTACAATGACGCAAAGATTGCTCAGTGTCAAACCTGTCACGTCACCTTGAGCTTTGCGTCCAACCCGTTGGTGTGCGTGTTGGTATTGCTGTGGAGTGGCAGCATGTCTCAATTATACTCATGATTTGACGCTCACGCAAGCAGAGGTTTTTCGACAGGCCGAGGGGAGGCAATCCTCCCCGTGGTGGGGACGCTCGACAAGCCGATGGTTGAAACCATCGGCTGATACAGAAAGTGCGTTAAAACGCACTAAAACGTGGCTTCCCAACCCGTTTTAACGGGTTTCGTCGTATCAGCGGGGCGTTTCAACGCCCCGCCTTGATCGCCTGGCGCGTTCGGCCACCCAGATCACGCATTACGCACCACGCATTAGTATCTTGGCTCGTGCGCAGCCGTGATCAGCGTCAGGTTGACGACCTGGGCTGCCTGGCCCAGGCGGTGCGGGTCTATGCGGTCCAGCGTGTCGTCGGCCAACGCGGGAGGCGGGTCGCCCCAGGTGACGACCAGTGTGCCGTACCGGCCGCTCAGGAGTTCCTGGTAGGTGTGGCGCAGCACCCCGCCCTGGGCAACAGGTACGTCCAGCCGGCTGGCGCTGTTCACCAGCAGGTTGAACAGTTTGTCTTGCCCGCTCACCTGGCGCACCACCAGTCCATCGCCGGTCGTGCCGCCCAGCCGGTCCAGGTGAACGACCGCGATGGTGTCGTAGGAGCCCAGGACACCTGGGCGGTCCTGGAAACCGTGCGCGCCGGAATAGCGCAGGTCTCCGCCAGCCCAGGCGGCGAAGAGCACGCTACGCCGGGGCTGGAACGCTTGCTCCTGCCACAGCCGGGCGATCTCCAGCATCACTGCCACGCCGGATCCGTCCCCATCGGCGCTAGGGTAGAGCGTGCCGTCGGGCGCGCGGCCTGGCCCGTCGTAGTGGCAGGAGACGACGACCAGTTCGTCCGCCAGGCCCGCGTCGGCGCCGTCGAGCAGTCCCAGCACGTTGTAGAGCGTGACGGTCTCCGGCGCACCCAGCGCCATCCGCATCCGCACCCGCGCCTCCAGGTCCCGGGCGGCCCAGACCTGGCCCGTTCCCTCCAGCGCTGCGATCTCGTCCTGAACAGCAGTGAAGTCGAGCCCGCTACCAACCAGGAGGCCGTCGGCGGTGGTGGGGGTGATGCGGAAGACCGGCAGGGTGGGGCGCTCCAGGTAATCGCCGGACAGAATCTGATTGCGCGGGTTCACGTCGGTGGAGACGATCAACACCCCCTGCGCGCCCCGGATGAGCGCCCCAGTGTCAAAGTCAACGGGAGCGTTGCCGGCGACGACCATCGCGATCCGCCCCCTGAGGTCGAGGCCCTTGAAGCGGGCGTACGTTTCCTCCGGCGGGCGGCGGCGGGTCGCCTCGGATGGGGGGAAGAGGATCAGGGTGACCGGTGCCTCGGCCTGGCCGCTGCCGCCGTGGCGCTCGACCGACTCGCCGTAGCCGGCCAGGCGGGTGAAGGTGGTGAGCGGATGCCCCTCCCCATCCACCAGCGCCAACTCCGGCGGTTCCACCGAACGGGCCAGCGTGACATCCACCTCCCGGAGCCATACGGTCAGGCCGTAACGCTCCAATTCGTCCACGATGTATTGCGCCGCCTGGTGCGCCTCCGGGCTGCCGACGGCGCGCCCCTCCAGGTCTGGCGCGCTGAGGAATTCCAGGTGACGCATCAGGTCCGCCTCGCTGACCTGCTGGGCCAGGTGCCGGTAAGAGGGGGCAGGGCCCAGGGTGAGGATCACGTAGACGCTGGCAGCGGTGATCACGGCGGCGGCGACGATGATGCGCCAACTGAGCAGCAGGGCAGTGTTGAACACGCCCCGGTCGATCAATCGCCGCAGCCCTTCTCCCAGGAGATTGAACCCGGTGACGGAGGCGAAGAAGGCGATGGCCGGGAACAAGACCATCCACGGGCGGGAACGGGCCCAGGCCCGGGACCCTGCCATCATCGCGCCCCACTCTGGCACGGCGAAGTACTGTTTTTGTGTGAAGTCATCCACCTGGATGGAGATGCCGCCGCCGATGTAGACGCCGACGAAGCCCAGTTCGCCCAGGATCATCAACCCCGCCCCCATCTCCAGCAGCGTGATGACGATCAACGCGGGCAGGACGTTGGGCAGGACGTGGCGCACCGCCAACCCCAACGGGGTCAGGCCAATAACCCGCCCACTGTCCAGGAAGGGCTCCTGCTTGATGCGGATGAACTCGGCGCGGACGTACTGGGCGATCTCTCCCCAGCCCACGGTACACAGGGCGATGATGAAGACCGGCAGACCGCGGCGGATGTCCAGCGCGAAGATGAGGATCACCGCCGCCAGCAGCATGGGCAGCGAGGCCAGCATCTGCACGGCCCCCATCACCACCTGATCCACCAGCCGGCCCTCGTTCCAGCCAGCCAGTCCTCCCAGCACCAACCCCAGCGCCAGGCGGGCCATGGTGATGAAGGCGGCGGCCACCAGCGTGTTGCGCGTGCCGTAGAGCAATAGGCTCAGCGTATCGCGGCCCAGTTCGTCGGTGCCCAGTGGGTGTTCGAGGGAGGGCGGGAAAGGGGGGCGGTGGAAGGTGCCGTCCACGTACTCCAGGACGCGGCGACCACGCAGGTAGGGGTTCTCCGGGGCCAGCAGCGGCCCGAACAGCACACCGGCGAACAGGGTCAGCACGATCAGCCCGCCGGCCAGCAGGGGGAAGTTGAACAGGATGTGGCGCAGATGGACGCGCCGCTGAGGCACCTCGTCCGCCGGAGCGGTGTGGCGCAACTCTGGTAGATCACGATTTGATGCTCTCGGCGGACAAAAGTCTGCGCCTGAGTCGCTGGACTGTCGTCCAGCGGGAGCAACTCGCGTGAGTTTGGAGAGATCGGCGCGGGGGTTCAGGAGATGGTTGAAGAATTTGCGCAGCCTCACGCGCCGCCTCCGTTGCCCTGCGTGCGCAGGCGCGGGTCAATCAAGCGGTAGATCAGGTCCAGCGACAGAGTGATCAGCAGGAACGTCATGCCCAGGCTCAACCCCAGCGGAGCGACCACGTTGATCTCCCCCCGGTAGATGGCGTTGAGCATCGTGAAGCCCACGCCGGGCCACTCGAAGAATATCTCCACCACCGGTAGGCTTCCCAGGGCAAAGCGCAGCGAGACGACCACGGCGGTGAGGACGCTGACTCCCGCGTTGCGCAGCGCGTGCCGCCAGAAGACGACGCTGGAGCCGAGTCCCTTGGCGCGAGCGGTGCGGATGAAGTCTCGCCCCAGGATCTCGGAGATGGAGACGAACGTGACGCGAGTGATGTGGGCCAGGGGGCGGGCTGCCAACACCAGCGCGGGGAATGTCACGTGGGGCAGCAGGCTCTGGGTGCGGTCCATACTGGAGCCGAAGACGGGCACCAGGCCGATGCCGGTGCGTTGGTAGAACGTGATGTCTGCCACTCGCAGCAGCAAGGCAAGGAAAAAACTGGGGATCGAAACGCCGATCACTGTCAAGGTGAGAGTGGAGAGAGCCAGCGGGGAGTGGCGACGGACGGCTGCCAGCCCACCGGCACCGATGCCGATCACCGTCGCCAGCGCGATGGCTACGACCAGCAGTTGTGCGCTTTCGACATAAGTGTCGGCCAGCACCTCCGTCACCGGCACCCGGGTGCGCTGCGAGATGCCCCGGACGGTGTAGCCCAGGTCGCCACGGAAGACGTCTTCGAAGAAGGCGACCGTCTCCTCCAGGGCCGGGCCGGCCAGTTCCCAGGCAGTGCGGGGTTGGCCGATGGAGGTCGAATTGGTGCTGAGGCGCATCCCCAATGTGCAGAAGTAGACGATGGCGAAGGCCACGCCAGCGATGAAGAGCAGGCGGCGCACTACAAAGATGAGCCAGCCAGAGACGGCCCGGTATCCGTGGGGGGAGAGCGGTGAGACACCGTTGGTCCCCATCAGGTCAGGACTTCCTCCATCGCCCGTATGGCTCGTTCTATGTCCTCATCCGTGATCCAGTAGTGCGTCACCGCCCGGAAGCGGCCGTCCACGCGGCCCAGCAGCAACACCCCCCGTTCCGCCAGCGCCGCCACCACCTCGTCCGTTGTCTGCGACACATCCTCTGTCAATCGAAAGTAGAGGATATTGGTAGTGACCGGGGCGACCTCCACCCCCGGAATGTGCGCCAGTCCCTCCGCCAGCCGCTTCGCCCGGATGTGGTCTTCCGCCAGCCGTCCCACTATCTGTTCCAGCGCGACGATCCCCGCTGCCGCCAGGATCCCCGCCTGGCGCATCCCGCCGCCCACCACCTTCCGCGCCCGCCGCGCCTCGGCGATGAAGCCGGCGCTGCCGCACAGGAGCGATCCGACCGGCGCGCACAGCCCCTTCGAGAGGCAGAACATCACCGAGTCCACCTCGCGCACCAACTCCCGCGCGTCCACCCCCAGCGCCGCCCCCGCGTTGAAGATGCGCGCCCCGTCCAGGTGCACGTGCAGGCCGTGATCGTGGGCGAGATGCGCCGCCTGCGCGGTGTAGCCGGCCGTCAGCGGCGCGCCGTTGCACGTGTTGTGCGTGTTTTCCAGGCAGACCAACCGCGTGCGGGGGAAGTGGACATTGTCCCCCCGGATCGCGCTCTCAATGTCCTCCAGCCGCAGTGTGCCGTCGGGTTGGTTGAGGATGGGCCAGGGCGTGATGCCCCCCAGTGCTGCCATCCCACTCTGCTCGAAGAGAAATGTGTGGCTGCGATCTCCCAGGATCACCTCGTCGCCCCGCCCGCAGTGGGTCAGGAGCGCTACCAGGTTGCCCATCGTGCCGCTGGCGACGAATAGCGCCGCCTCTTTCCCTAGCCGCTCCGCCGACATTGCCTCCAGCCGGTTGACGGTGGGGTCGTCCCCGAAGACGTCGTCTCCCACCTCCGCCCGGTACATCGCCTCGCGCATTTCCGGCGTGGGGTGGGTCACAGTATCGCTACGCAGATCGGTGATTTTCATGTTTACCTCCCAAAGAGTGAAATGTGAAACGTGAAACGTGATGCGTGAAACGTGATGTGGGGTGATTTAAGAACTCAAAATGGAACACGGATAGTCACAGATCAGACGGATTTTCACTGATTATAGTCCTTATTTCGTCCTGGTCAATACTGCCGGCTAGCGCTTCTTTCCGCTTCGTAACTACTCAGCCCAGCAGTCGCTACACAGAGTTACACGGAGAAGACACAGAGAACCACAGAGATAGGGAGATAGCCCGTATGCAAACGCTGTATTCTTTGCTAAAACATGGTATTATGGGCAAACTTGGTCTTTTTCTCTCCGTGAAACTCTGTGCATCCTCTGCGCATCTCTGTGTTCCTGGTTATGCCTGAGTAGTAACTCCGCTTCTTTCTTTGTCCGTTGTAGTGATCCCGCTTGACCTCCTCGCCGGGTTGCCTATAATCAGTATCTGAGAGATAGTCTGAAAAGCCCACTGATGAGTGCAACCTTTGACGGAACTCTGATCAAATTGGCCGTAGATGTGGAACGAGGAATCCTGGCCGGAGGTGGGGGACTGCACGCCGACTGTGAAGCGGCGTTGTTAAAAAGCGGCGACTGTTGGAGGTAGACTGATGGACCGGCAGCGACTGTATGAACAGTACAGGCAATTCGACTGGCCCAAACAATTGGGCAACCTGGCCTCAACTCTGGCGCGGATCTCCTCTCGTGCGGCTTTTCCCCAGTATGACGCCCTGGTCGCCGATCTGCTGCGCGAGGCGGCATTGTTCGTCGAGTGGAGCGCCCCGCATGTCCCGGAGGCGCTGCTGGCAGACCTGGCGGCCGAGCAACGCGAACTATTGGCGTGGCGACGCGTCTGGCCACTCGACCCTCTGCGGCCCTTGCTAGTCCTGCATGCCCGCAACACGTCCGACCGCTTGCTCCGTATGGCTGGCCTGGTGCCGTAGGCTGGTTCTCGGTATGAAAGGTGTTGTTGCTCATTTTGCTCTGGCGGGATTGCCAAATCCCGTCGCCGAGCCGTGTGGCTTGCTCTCAGCGTAAGCGGTCAAATCTCGGTTTGCTGCTAGCGATTGAGAGGTATATAATATGGAAAGCTGGCAAACGGCAATTAGGTTTGATCAGCCTGTATGCCCGGCTAATAGAAGTCCCGGGGTCCTTGAGCCAATGAATTTACCCACTGCATCCAACTTGCTTGATACTGGCGATTGCAGAGATTTCTGCTGTCGAGGAGAGAACCTGAATGGCTTTTGAGATACGAACCATTGATCACCCAACATACTTGAAAGAAATACTTCCTCTTTTTCGAGGAGGAACCAGCTTCACCAATAACGAGTTAGTCCCTATGGTTAGGTTGAGTGATAGCGTTGTGCGAATTGGCCGCCTTACACAATCCTGGTATATTCTCGGTATTTTGGATCGCACTAAGGAACACCATCGACCTTACCGGTACAGTCTAAGCGAATTCGGAGAGAATCTTCTAAATGAGCTGCAGTTTAACTCATCGTTGGCCATAGAGCTTGTTCATTGGGCTTACTACAGCGCGTGGTTACGATCGCCGGATTTCCAGTGGGGTTGGTCGTGGGTCTATCAAGAAGTCTGCAATATGATGTGGGAAAACAGTCCCAGCCGAATTGTACCGAAGAAGTTGATGGCAGACACAGTAGAAAAAGCAAACCTGCTATTTCCGGAGCAATCTCCCTCCTTCGATGTCCTGTCTATTCGCAGTGTGATGGCGTGGCTTACAGCAATGGATCCTCCTTTTTTGCTCAAGAAGGACGAATCTGATTCCAAGAGCCCACTTCTGAGCCGCAAGCGAGAGAGTTGCAGCCCGGAATTACTATTTTTGGCAATTCAGCTCCAGTACCAGGTAAAAGGTCTATCATTTGGTGCTCCCTTATTGATGGGTGAAGCACTAATTGAAGCAGTGTGCAAGGTGTGTATGCTTGCAACAGAGCAATTCTGGCCCATGACTGAAATATGTAGCCTGACTTTCTCCTCTTTGGTGCGCAAGGAGACGACGTATGGCACTTCTTTGATGATAACTGAAGCCGCGCCGTTCACACCTCCAGATCCGCGTCCATTGAAGGCATCACCTGAACAGGAGATCAGATGAGTGTCGTGGACCAAATCAGGTTGTCTTATCCCCTGCCCATTGCCAAGTTTTACGAGGCGATGTGTCTAGAGAACGAACCGCGACAACGCGTACGCAAACTGATTGACCTCTTTGAGGGAATCTCTCGCTATCTGGTGCTCATTGGGCTGGCTAGTTACATTTATCACGAGGTGTCGGACTCCAAAGTCGAGGAGTCTCGGCCCGAACTGGAGAGGCCCAGTCTGGGCAGTTGGGTCAAACTTCTTAGACTCCTTGATGCGGCGTTGCGGTCTGATAACACGGCTTTTCTGCTTGCCGACCCCAACCGGATTTACAGAGGCGATTCTATCTTTGAGGCCAATCGGGCGCTGGCCCAGATCACAGGAGTGTCCCAACCACGGAGAGTCAAGCTGATTCACTTTTTCGACTCAGTGGTCCGGTTCCGAAACGACAAGATTGGCCATGGCAGTCTGTCTCTTCGTGAGGCTAAGAGAGTTCTTGAGCCACTGGAATCGGCCATCTCTCAGTGGCTAGCAGATCTTCCTATTCTTCATCAACAACATGTGGTCTACATAGACCGTGTTGAGTGGTGGGATCCACACTTCGTCTACTATGGCACCAATCTGAACTCTGGCACTTCCTTGTTTCCACTCAAGTTAGAGAGAGACAAGCCGGTGACGCCCGGCCAGGTTTATCTTCATCAGCCAGCGAACGGCAGTTTAGTTCCACTCTATCCCTTTTTGGTCTTCGATGACGACACCCGTCTGCTATACACTTATGACAAGCTTTCCGGTAGGCGAGAACTGGTTTTGCGATGCTCTTATGAGGTGCCTACTAGCGCAGAGACTACGCGTCATTTGAGTTTTGATGAATCGATCATCACGGGCGCCAAGCCAGATAGTGGTCCTACCGCATCTTCTGGCAGCCGGCAGAATCACCGAGGAGCGACTGTGAGTAAGTACACTAAGACACTCGATCTTATAAAGACCAACCTGACCGAAAACTGGCTGACCGACTCGCAGAAAGAAGTCTGGACGCAGTTAAGTAAGTTGATGGAACCACCTTACTACGTGGTCAATATCTATGGCGCGTCAGGCACCGGCAAAACATTTCTGGGGTGGCTACTGCAGAAACAAAAGCAAGCGCTATACGCCGACGCAAGTGATCCGTCCTGGCGATCCTGGCAGGGGCAGCCGCTCATTGTCCTGGATGGTTATGATTCCAGCCGGCGTGCGGTCAGGTCGTTACGGTCACAGTTGCAACTGTGTAACATCGGGCAATCCATCATTCTCACACGCCAAAAAGCGCAAGATGACATCCCGTGTTTGCACCTCGCTGTAACAGATAGAGATGTTCAGATTGTCAAAGCAACGTTGTATCGCGAGTTGGAAATGATAATCCCTGAAGGCAATCAGCGGAATCTATGGGACTGCTTGAAGCACTTGGAGGAATAGTCATGATAGACATCAACAAACTATCCCCGATTAAGGGCAAAGACCCTGTCATCAATACCTTCACCTGGGAAGGATTGAAAAGCGCTCCACAGAGCGTGGAAGAAGTGTATAACGCGCACGCGGCGACTCACATGTCGTTGGGGGATACGAGCAAGTACGTGGATACCCTGAAACGTAACATTACCAAGAATAAACACTGCTCCGTAGGGGCCATTGTTGGTCACTACGGCTATGGGAAAACCAGCACTGCCATTCACATCTGGCGCGAGATGCAAGAGAGACATAACATGCTTAGCATCCCGCCATTTGAGTGGCTAAAACTGTCGGACATCCTGGAAGCGGTAACAGCGTGGGTAGAGTACAAATTCGCTCAAGGGCCACGTCAGTTTATTCCTGATTCACGACGGATCTACGAGCAGTATCGTGACAAGTCTTTGGAGGAAGTAGCGGCAAATCTGGGGTTGGACATGGATAAAGCCAGAGAAGCGTATGAAGCCGGGCGTATTAACTTGGGCGTCACCCCGGCTCAGGTCATCGCATTTTTGATGGATGTTTGCGCCCTATGTACTGAAAAAGCAGGCTTTGCCGGGTTGGTAGTCTTCGTGGACGAGTTACAGGAAACTGCGGAAAAATATGCAAGTATGAGGGCCTTTTTATCTGATCTTTTCGCCTTTGCCGATAAGATTCCCACTCAGGTAGGATCGTTAGCCCTCATTTTTACCATGCCATATACCCTGGAGGCCAACATCAACATGATGCGTGCAGATATTATTCATCGTTTGCGCCAGTCCTCTTTGTATCTGCGTGTGGAAGCCATCTATGGTCGGGAATTCCCCAGACAATTGTGGGAGAAATACGCTGAAGTCTTTGATTTTCAAAGCCAGAAGTTTGCTCCTATCACAGCGGATACACTAGATGCTATCGGTCAAATCGCCATGCGACGTGACCTGGGAGCAGGCCCCCGCACGGTCATCAATGCACTGGTGGAGGCAGTCAAGCACTATGAGGTGGGCTTGCGCTCATACAGTCCACTTGATCTGGTGGATGGTTTTCTTGAAAGCAAGATTTCGTTTGAGAAGCAAGGCAAATTCTCTCGATCAGTTAGAAAGGCCCTGGAAAACCGATTGGTGGGGTCCAAACCGGAGTATGAACGCACGATTAAGCTACTGGCGGCTTTTCCGCTGGGATGTTCGAGGGAGACTATCAAGGCTTGTAAATTATCTGTGGCCTTTGATCAACTGATCGAGTCACCGATTTATGGTGATATTATCTATCGGCGTGCTGAAGGATATACCCTTCGCTCCCTGTTGGAAGAGGAAGTGTCGATTGAACCAACCTATGTCCGGTTAGTGCGCGATGATTTTATCCGGAGTTATGCCCCTGACCGCGCTCACGCACGTTTGGCAATGCGGGCGTTTCATAAATACGTTCTACAGGCAATCTTCCAGGCGGGCATGAAAGCCCAACTGGACAAGTGGCAATGGAAGAGCGAGTCGCCTATAGTCGGCAGAAAAGACACCAGATTGTATGAGTTGGAAGGTTCTTTTTCGCGCCAATATCCTTGTCGTGAGGTGGCTATCACTCTGCGTATATCTCCTCAACCCACAACTCTTGTGTGGGAACAGGGGTATGGGGGAATCAATTTTACGTTTGAGTTGAGCTACGCAACTGATAGCAACGCAACCAGCAATGCCCAGTTCGCGCTAGCGGGTCATCCTCCCAACGAAGTCGTCTTCCAACTGAATCTAATGCGCAGACCTTCCACCGCACTCAACATTCCACGCTTGCCAGATTTATATCCGCCAGAGAAAATGACTCCCCTGTTCATGCTTGCCTTGCTTCAATACTTGGATGACATAGATGACAAGATACCTGCACTCGAAAAAACTGGAGAACTACGTGTCGTCAAGGAAAGATTAGTGCGATATGCCACTGAAGGTTTGCTGGGAAATGAACTAGAGGTACATGCTCGTTTAGGGATACAGGCTGTAGGTCATGCGTTGGTTCGTGCGGTTTTCCAGAAGATGTGTGTGGCCCTGTACCCTCGTTACATAACGCTGATCAGCAGTGCTCAATGGCAAAAGCATGTTGAGGCTTATGTTAAAGCGTTGCGCGATCCCAAGGTGACTCCGAATATCGCCCGGGGAAAAGAACCACTGGATACCACCAAGGACTACGTAACACGCTTGTTTGGGCGAACAAGCAAACAAACAGTGCAAGCGCTCATTACCCAGAACCTAGCCACAGTAACAAAGCTCGAATGGGGAAAAGGCCGAAGTGAGAATGCCAAGATCTGGTTTGTCATGCATCCGCTGGAACAGGAAATACTACAGTTACTCAGAGATTCTGCATATACGGATCAACGTCCAGAGGGAACTATCCGCTTATTGCCTGCCCAGGAGTTGTTTGAAATTGGCCAGAAATGGGGTTACAGAAAAGAGGAGATTGCTGAAGTCATTAAACTGCTAAGTGCCAGACAATACGTGACATACAATTCGGGGACCAATTCGATTGAGCAGCTAATCCGTTCCGTGGATGATCTAAGGGAGTCTCTTGCTGAAGGATTAGCAGCCGCTGAAGCTGAGATAACAAGCTTACAGGTAGTTACAGACTTTAACTTGCAACGATATCAATCCAGGCTTGGGAGAATTAGGACCAGTGTGCAACAATTGGAAAAGGCAGAAGATGCCGAGGAACTTCATGCGACTTTACGGAACGTTGAGTTTGGACTACGGAAGTACATAGCCACGGCAATAGAGAAACGGTTCGCAGAGCTACGGGCGGCGAAAGGCAAGGTGCAGCCTTTGCTTAGCGCCGGGGTGCCAGATGAGCTGATCACAGCAATTGTTGGTGGTCAGGCTCCTTGGAGTGGGGCCTTGGAGGATAGCCGGCAGAGGTTGCGAAAACGGTACGATGAACTGATTGGCAAATACAAGAACTTGGCTCAGGATGTTGAGAAGAGTCTGTCAGACCCAGGGCCAGTAGAAGCGAGATCAGATTACCTGGTGGAACTGGTCAGAACCCATGCCACTTTCCACGAACAGTTGGAGCAGTTGTCTAACCAACGGGCCGCAATGAGTGCGAACCAAAGTAATCTGCGCGCCTGGAAAAAACTGCTGCAACGCTCTAATCAAGTACATCAGGGTGCAGTCACGGCGAAGGCTTCGTTTGGTGAGGCCAAGTTCCTGGACGCTGCGGAGGGAATCTGGCACCAGATTGCCAAGGAATTCAAAGACGCACCGCTGGATACCTTGTCAGATCACGAAATCTTCTCCAAAGATGTTGCTGAACTGGAGCAGGAGATTGGCGATTGGCAGCGGAAGAGGCGTGAAGATTTCATGGCTGAAAAACAGGGCTTGGAGAATGCGCTACGTCACGTGGGCGATGAGCGTCCAATGCTCAAGACTAACTTTGACCCATACGTCTCACCAGAGGAAGGTAGGGAAAATCTACGCCAAGAGGCAGTTGAACATTTCCAGGGAATACTGACGCAGTATGAGCAGCAATATCAGCAGTTGCATAGCGAGGTGATTTACGCTGAACGAGTGCAACAAGTTTCTGGTACATTGTCTGCAGATGCTGTCAGCACCTCTTTGGCAAAGGCACGTGAACTCAAGAACACGGTTACGATCCAGACTCTCAGTGACGACACAGGACTTGAGAGATTGACTGAGAGTATCGCGGGACTCCGTGATACCTTGGTGGAGATGGCAACCACTGTGCAGACCTTTATAACCAAACGTCCGCTGGAGGGTGAGGGCGAGAACACCTTGCTGTGTATCATCCAGGAAAACGCAGCGGACTCGACACGCGGTGTAGAGCTCAAGCATGTCATTCTGAAACTTGTTGCAGACAACCCGGAGTTTCAGATTGAACAGGTTATGCATGACTTGCAAAGCCTATTCAAGAAGAATCAAGTAATCATCCGGATTGAGCCACGACGATAGGTAAGGGAATTCCAGAATCTAAATTATCCCAAACTGGGTAAGGCCAGCCTTGAGGCGGGGCGTTGAAACACCCCGCTGATACTACGAAACCCGTCAAAACGGGTTAAGACGGCCTCATTTAGTGCGTTTTCAACGCACTTCCCGTATCAGACGACGATTTCAGAATTTGGGACAATTGTTTTTTCTGGAACAGCCTAAGCAGTTGTAAACTGGGGGTTCACAAAATGAGTCGACTCTTCATCGGGCGTAGTCTAGACACAGAGGACGATGTTTATGTTGACGCCAGCAAGTCCAGGGTGGTTCTGATTTGTGGGAAACGGGGCAGCGGCAAATCATACACGATGGGAGTGATTGTTGAGGAGCTGCATCGCGCGGCAGACGTGATTATCCTGGTTGTGGACCCTATGGGTATTTTCCACACGATGTCATTGCCGAATACTGAGCAAGAAAAGGCTGTTTGGGACTGGGGCGATAGCCCACGCGACTTGCCAACGAAGGTCTTGGTACCGGGTGACCCTGTTGAACGCTACGGGGGCTTTGACATTGTACAAGAGATGGAACGGCGCGGAGTGGACTTTAGGTCACTAGCCATAAACCCGGCAGATGTATCGCCAGAGGGTTGGTGTGACTCTTTTGGTACTACTATCAATGAACCAATGGGTATTGCTCTAACTAAAGCGATCCATAGATGTCGCCGTAAGCATGGTGAGGTTTACTTTATCGCAGAGATTATTGGTGAAGTCGAGGCAGACCCCAGAGCAAACGAGCGCACTGTAGACGCTCTGGTTAATCGTTTGGAGATGGCAGAGCAATGGGGCATGTTTGCTACTGACCGCTACCACGAACTTTCAGAGGTTTTAGACCCCCGTTCTATCAATATCTTGGATTTGAGCATCATAGACTCTGGGCGGTATGGCCGACGTGGACTGATTCTTTCCGTTCTGTGCCGTGACTTGTTTAGGAAGCGCAGCGTTGCCCGACGTCGGGAGGAACTGGGACTCGCCCCTGAAAAACAGAAGCTCTGGCTCCTGATTGACGAGGCGCATCAATTCGTTCCGACTGGCAAATCTGCCCTGGGCAAGGAGGAATTGATTCGTTGGGTAAAGGAGGGGCGTCAACCAGGGCTATCGCTAGTCGTTGTATCTCAACAACCATCAGCGATTGATGGCGAAGTCTTGTCTCAGTGCGATGTTATCCTCTCTCATGCACTGACTACCCGCGACGACAAGACCGCGCTGAATCGTTTGACCAAGGACTATATGAAGAACGAAATCAAGACATATATCAACCAGATCGCGCGTACGGGCCAGGCGGTTTTTGTGGATGACGACGCGGAAAACATTGATATGGTCCAAATCCGCCCACGCGTAAGCAAACCTGGCGGAAGCGAGAGTTAGTAAATCTGCGGATGAAAATGGTCCGATCCCCAATCCGCCACGTGGCTCTTGCCGTTGGTGGAAGGGACGTTCTTGTGAGTTGAGGAACAGGAGGAGGTAACGCATGTACGAGACCCTATCCGAACTAATGGCCGAAATCGCCGCCGGGGAGGATGCCTACCTTGAATTCAAGGAAGTCGTCTTCAAAGGCAACTCGCCACGTTTCACGCGCGAAAAGGCCAAAGCACCCGAGGCCATCGCACGGGTAATCTGTTCCTTTGCCAATGCCGAGGCTGGTGTCCTGATCTTTGGGATCAACGATCACCGAGAGGTAATTGGCGTAGACCCGGACAAGGCAGACTTGTTAGAACAGTGGGTGGTGAACGTCTCTCAGCACAATTGTGAGCCGCCGGCGTACATCATCCCCGATTGGAGGCAGCTCCCGGATGCCTCGGGTACGGCTCACCTCTGCCTCAAGGTAGACGTGCTTAAGAGCCCCTACGTGCACCGGACCTCCGGCGGTCGCTGGATGACACGCATCGGTTCCCACAAGCAAGACCTGCGGCCTGACCAGTTGGCGCGACTGCTGGAACGACGGCAGATGGGACAGCCCTTCGAGGAGCGCGCTGTGCGCACGACTGATCTGAAGGCACTGGATTTGGAGTTGTTCGAAGACTATTGCCGGCGTCGTTTTGGTCCCGAGCACGCCTTTGAAGAACCGGGATTGGAATTTCGATTGGTCAATCTCAAATTGGCCGCGCGTCTCGATAGTGGCCTGGCAGTTCCCACCGTAGTGGGATTGCTGCTCTTTGGCCGGGAGCCGATTACAACCTGGTTGCCGGGCGCTTTCGTCCAGTGTGTGCTCTATCGAGGAGCCATAGCCGACGCCAACGAGCAGTTGGACGAAAAGTTGTTCAGCGGCCCAGTACCGGAGCAGATCGTCGAAGCCACACGCTTTGTGCAACGGTATATCCCCGTAGCGGCCGAGAAAACGCATGAAGGGCGATTGGATCGTCCGGTCTTCTCACTGCGTGCTGCTCACGAGGCAATCGTAAATGGCGTCGTCCACCGAGACTATCAACTATCTGGTTCCAACGTGCGTGTGATGGTCTTTGATGATCGTATCGAAATCTCCAATCCCGGCGGGTTGCACAACACGTTACGACCCGAGAATCTGTTCGCCGGAGCACAGCCCTACCGTCGCAACCAGGCACTGGCCGGCTTCTTGCGCGACTACGAGAGTCCGCTCACCGGTCGGGCGTTGATGGAATCGCGGGGCGAGGGTTTCCTGATGTTGGTGCGCGAAACGCGCGCCCTGGGCGGGGATGTGGAGTTGATCTCCCAGCCTGGAGCGCTGAAGTTAATTCTCAGACGGGCCGGTTGATATGGTCAAGGCATGAGGAGTTCGGTCGTTTGCTGGATCATTATGCTAGCAAGTTGTGCGATCACCAGGACGCCGCAGTGCTCTTTGCCCGCCCAGTAGTATTCCGCGACGAACGGGATGTAGGCCTTGGAACGGGAATTGCTGAATCTGGGCCACTGTCAGGTGAGGCAGAATTTCCGTGGCAATGGTCTGGACATCGTGCCCCATCTGCACATATCGCACGTTTGACCTATTTGCTGGATTGAGTATACTCTGTCATAGGGGTTACTGCTCAGGCTTCTCACAACACGTCATTCCGAGCGAGCGCAGCGAGTCGAGGAATCTCGGTTTTCGGCGGCAAGAGCGACCAGATTCCTCGACTCCCTTCAGTCGCTGCGCTCCTTTCGGTCGCTCGGAATGACGCCTGAGTAGTAACTCATAGGGCTGCAATTCGCCCTTTCTCTCGATGACCGCACAGTATCGTTATGGAGACAGGATATGTTCCAGCAAGGTGAGAAAATGAAAGAGATAGTTGATCGGTGTGACCTGTGCGGCGGTGAATTGAAGCCCGGCAAGACCACGTTGGAAATCTGGCGTGGGGAAGAGCTGCTTGTCATCAGGGATGTCCCGGCCGATGTGTGTCAGCAATGCGGCGAGGCTTACATCTCCGCCGATGTTTCCGAGCGACTTGATCACTTCCTGGAAGAGTATCACCGACATCGGCCGGAGCGATACTTTGCCGTGCCTCAGTATTCTGCTGTGCAGGCAATAGGGGGATAGGGTAGGAACCAGGCGAAACTACCAGGGGAAGTCAGTGTGGAAGTCATTCTGACCCACGAAAACGCGGATTTTGACGCCATCGCTAGCCTGCTGGGGGCAAGCAAACTGTTCACGGCTGCTACTCCTGTGCTGCCTCGTCGCGTCAACCGGAATGGACGTGCCTTTCTGGCGCTCTATGGCGCTGAGCTCCCTTTCGTCCAGCCCGACGACCTGCCCCGCCGCAAGATCAGGCGCGCCATACTGGTGGACACGCAGAGCCTGACCACACTCAGAGGGATGGGGCGCGACCTGCGGGTGGACATCATTGACCACCACAATGTTCACGAAGAGAATCGTGACCTGCCTGCCAACTGGACCTACTGCGGCGAACTGATGGGGGCCACGACGACGCTGCTGATCGAGGAGATTTCGGCGCGCTTTCTCAAACTGACCGGTATCGAAGCGACGTTGCTGCTCTTGGGCATCTACGAGGACACCGGATCCCTTTCGTACCAGGGGACGACCGCCCGAGACGTGCATGCGGCGGCCTGGCTGATGGAGCAGGGGGCTCGTCTCGACGTGGTCAACGAATTCCTTCACCACCCCCTCGCGCCTGAGCAGCGCGAACTCTACGAGCGATTGCTGGAACAGAGCGAAACCCACGAGATCGAAGGCCATACCGTCATCGTCGCCTGGGCCGAAGCGCCGGAGTTCGCGGAGGAGATCTCGACGCTGGCCCACAAACTGCGCGATCTGCTGGAGCCATCGGCGCTGTTTGTGCTCGTCGCTCTCGACAAGCGCATCCAACTCGTCGCCCGTAGCACCACCGATGACATTGATGTATCCGCCGTGGCAAGACACTTCGGTGGCGGGGGGCACAAGCGTGCGGCTGCGGCGCACATTCGCGCACGCTCCCTGCAAACGGTGCACGAGGACCTGCTGCGTCTGTTACCAGAGGTCGTGCGACCCGGTGTCACCATCGCCCAGGTGATGTCCCGGGGCGTGCAGGTGCTGTCCCCGGGGGACACAGTCGCTGATGCTGCCGAGCGTATGCGGCGCACCGGTCACGAGGGATATCCGGTCGTCGCGGAGGGGGGTGTGATCGGGCTGCTGACCCGCCGGGCTGTGGACCGGGCGTTGCAGTTCAAGATGGCCGATGTCCCCGTCACCCAGGTGATGGAGGCTGGCACGGTCACCGTCAGCGATAACGATTCGGTGGAGCGGCTGCAGCGGTTGATGATCGAGAGCGGCTGGGGCCAGGTCCCTGTCGTCGAAGGGGACCGTGTCGTCGGGGTGGTCACGCGCACAGATCTGATCACGCTTTGGGGCACACCGCCACAGCCGGCCCAGCGCCAGGAGGCGGCTGTGCTGCTGGAGCAGGCTCTTGCGGGGCCGGTGATTGCCCTGGTACGCTGTATCTCGCAGAGAGCCCACGAGATGGGATTCGTTCCCTACTTCGTCGGTGGGCTGGTGCGTGACCTGTTGCTGAGCAATCCCATCGTGGACGTGGACCTGGTCGTTGAGGGAGATGCTATCCTGCTGGCCCGACGGCTGGCTGCTGACCTGGGGGGGCGGGTGCGCACCCACAGGCGTTTTGGCACGGCCAAGTGGCTCCTTTCGCCGCGTGTCTGGCGGCAGGTCGCCGACCCCGTCGGGCGGGGCAAACTGCCACCCAGCGTGGACTTCGTGACGGCGCGCACTGAGTTCTATACCCATCCCACCGCCCTGCCCCAGGTAGAGCGCAGTTCCATTAAGCAGGACCTCCATCGTCGAGACTTCACCATCAATACGCTCGCCATCCGCCTCGACCCGGACCACTGGGGGGAACTCCTGGACTTTTATGGGGGCGAGGCAGACCTTCGCAACGGCATTATTCGCGTGTTGCATAGCCTCAGTTTTGTGGATGATCCCACCCGTATGCTACGGGCTGCGCGCTTGGAGAGCCGGCTGGGGTTTCACCTTGACCCCCGCAGTGAGAAACTGATCGCCGATGCGTTGCCACTGCTGAAACGGGTCAGCGGCGACCGCATACGCCACGAACTGGAGCAGATCTTCCGCGAAGTCGAGCCGGAAAGAGCGTTGTGTCGTCTGGACGAACTGGATGTCCTGGCCCACATCCATCCCGGCCTACGTTGTGATAAATGGCTAAACAGGAAATATCGGACGTTGCGAGAGCACCTGGACAATGGAGCCTGGGTGCTGGATGCTGGCGACACGCCTTTTCTCTACCTGGCCCTGCTGACATACCGGCTTGGCGACGAAGAGTTGGGAGAGGTGGTCGCCCGTCTGAGGATGGTGCGCGAGGATGCGGATGATCTGTGTCTGTTGCATAGTCTGAAAGAAACCTTGTCTCAACTGGGGAAGGCGCGCCGCCCCAGCGTCGTGTACCGCTTGCTGCAGCCATACCCTGCCCGCGTCCTGGCCGCGGCCTGGGTTGCCACCGACCGGAAGCGGCTACGGCAGAGGCTGCTGCACTATCAGACCAATTGGTGTTTGGTAGAGATAGAACTCACCGGTGACGACCTGAAAGCGATGGGCTTGAAGCCTGGCCCGCTCTTCGGGCGGCTGTTGGAGACGCTGCGTGATGCCAGGCTGGATGGCAAGGTGAGCACGCGAGAGGAAGAAGAGACACTGCTGAGGAAACTGCTGGCTGTTGAGGGGGAGGGGAAGAGGACAAGGAGACGGGGTGACAGGGTGACAGGGAGACGGGGTGATAGGGAGACGGGGTGATAGGGAGACGGGGTGATAGGGAGACGGGGAGACAAGGAGACGGGGTGACAATGAGGCAAGGGGACAAGGGGACAGAATGGAGGGCTGATGAACGAACGGGCTGTTGAGAGGCGGGGACCGGTGGTGACTGAGGTCATCGAGGGGGAACCTATCCACGTCGAGGGGCGTGAACTGGTGCCGGTGGTGCGTGTGACGAGCTGTGTGCAGCGGCGGGCTTTCGTTGGCACCGACGGCCTCGCGGGGCAAGGTTGGGGTTTTGTGCATCTGCAGCCGGTCGCGATCCTGGAGCGGGATGGGGAGGGCGAGTGCTGTATTCCTATCCAGGATAAGACGGCCCAGGCGCTCGGTGGATTGCTTCTGGCGGCATTTGTCATCCCGTTGCTGCTGGCGGTGGCCGTGCGTCTGGCGCGCAGAACGTGAAGAATGGAGAGTGAATAATGGAGAATGGAGGATAGAGAATGGAGAATAGGGAATGGAGAGAAGGGGGAAACTGATGGAAATGGAGATTAGTAAATTGCTCGATTCTCTCGCTGACTTGCGGGAGAAGGCCAGCGTTGACGCTGTCTTCGGCGAACCTGTGATTGCCGAGGGCCGTACCATCATCCCCGTCGCCAAGGTAGCCTATGGCTTCGGGATGGGGGTCGGACACGGGCCGATGGCCGAGGAAGAGGTTGCCGGGGAGGCGGCGGAGGGCGGTGATGCAGGCGGTGGCGGCGGCGGTGGCGGCGGTGTGTCAGCCTGCCCCCTCGCCGTCGTCGAGGTGACGCCGGAGGGTACCTGGGTAGAGCCGATCGTTGATGAGCAGAAAATAGCGCTGGCCGGGGCACTGCTCACTGGCTGGGCTGTCTTCTGGTTGGCCCGGGCGCTGGTCAAGATTTTCGGCCGGCGATAGTGATTGTATGAGTGAAAGGAGAAGACGCGATGAAAGCATTGATACGGTTGGCGTGGGAGGGGCTTTTCCTGAGTGAAGCACCTTACGCCGAAATACGCGACGGTTCGAACCTGGTGCTACGCGGCCTGGGGCTCGTTGTCCTGGTCGCCCTGGCCGTGGCGCTGGTCGGACTGGTGGGGACGGCGTTGGAGTGGGCGACTACGCCTGACATGAGCGACATTCAGCAGGTCGTGTTGGAGGGCATTGAGCAGATGCCCTGGTACCGGAGTATGCAGGGCGCGCCCGAGTTCCGTGAGGGATTCCAGCAGCAATGGGATATGTGGCGGCGCTTTGCTCCGCAGATGTTCGGCGCGCCGAACATCGCCACTGCTGCGTCGCGAATCGTTCTCTTACCGCTGGGGTTGGCGCTCGTGTGGTTCCTGTACGGGGTGCTGGCCCATCTTTCCGCCCGGTTGCTGGGCGGGCAAGGGAGTCTGAGTCAGACGCTGGGCTGTACCGCCTTGGCTGTCGCGCCCCAACTGCTGAACCTGGTCACACTCTTGCCCTACGTCATCGTAGGTGGAGTGGTGGGCACGTGGACGTTGCTCTGCCGCTACGTGGCGCTCAAGACCTGCCATCGGATGACCTGGGGCCGGGCCCTGGTAGCGACACTGTTGCCCGCCGTTGTACTTACTGTGGTGGGGATGTTCTTCGTCTGCCTGGGCGGCGCGGCTGTGGCCGTGATCTTCGGAGGAGGTATGTCGCAATGAAAGAGCTACTTCAACTCGCCTGGGATGTGCTGTTGTTCAGACACGAGGCCTACACGCAGCACGTCGCCCGCGCGGACGTGCTGAAGCGCGGGCTGGCGCTGCTGGTGCTGGTGACGCTCTTGGCAGGCGTCGTATCGTTCATCATCGGCATCGTCGGTGATCTGCGCCCGATCGGGGCCCGGCGGCAAGAGGCGGAGCAGTCCATCCAGGAGTTCACCGAGTCCCTGGACACTATGCGGGAATTCTTTGACGTGCCGCCTGAAATTGAACGGGATGTGGTTCCCTCCATACGGGCTGGGATGGGGATAGGCTTCCGCATTGAGATGCTGGAGACTCGGCTGCCCAGACTTGTGGGGCGGCTGTTGAAAGGCCTGGGCGCTTTTCTATCGCTGCCTTTCAGCCGGCTGGCGGGCTGGCTTGGGTATAGCCTGTGGGTCTTGCTGGTCGCCAAACTGCTGAAGGGCCGGGCGACGGTGTCTCAGATGCTGGGGGCAACCGCCCTCTACGCTGTGCCACACGTGCTGGACATCCTGGGCTTCGTGACCTGTCTTGGGGGGCTGCTCGGGCTGGTGGCGACCGTGTGGGGCATTGCCATCTACGTCAAATCCGTGGCTGTCGCCAACGATTTCAGTGTGGGCAAGGCCATCCTGGCGACTGTGCTGCCGGTGCTGGTCGGTGTGGCACTGTCGTTGGTGGGCCTGCTGACGTTCGTCGTTCTGGCTTTGGCGAGTGGGTAACGGTGGGGGCTTTCTGGTTAATCGGCCCGCTTGTGGTATAATCTGTCGCACTATGCGACAGGAGGGATAAATGAAGCCACCACTTGACCCTATTCTGATTCACATCACGTCCGATTTCGGTATCCACTGGTACGGTATCCTGATCGTCACCGGCGTTATGCTGGGCGCCCTTTACGCCTCCTGGCGGGTCAAGCGTGATGGTGAGAACCCCGATCACGTCTGGAACGGGCTCATCATCGCCATCATCTTGGCCATCATCGGCGCTCGGCTCTACCACATCTTCTCTGAACCCGCGGGCGGGATGGTGGGCTGGAGTTACTACCGCCAGCATCCTACTGAGATCCTGTACATCTGGCAAGGCGGCCTGGGCATCTACGGGGCCATCGTGGGGGGCGTGCTGGGGGTGGCTATCTACGCCTGGCGCGCCCGCCTGCGCCCATTGCAGTTGCTCGACTACGGCGCGCCAGGGCTGGCTCTGGGTCAGGTCATCGGCCGTTGGGGTAACTTCATCAACCAGGAACTGTATGGGCCGCCCACCGATCTCGCCTGGGGTCTGATTATTGCCCCAGAGCACCGCATCATTCCCTACAACGACCTCGCGACCTATCCGCCTGACACTCTCTTTCACCCCACCTTCCTGTATGAATCGCTGTGGTGCCTGCTGCTGTTTATCACGCTGGCGCTGATAGCACACAAGTATAAAGACTGGCTGTTGGAGGGGGACATTCTCCTGGGTTACATCATCGGCTACCCGCTGGGTCGTTTTTTCATTGAGTACTTTCGCCCCGATGCCTGGATGATTGGCCCTATCGCGGCCGCGCAACTGTTCGCCATCTTATGCATGGTGGGTGGGGTGACGTTACTGGTCGTGCGACACGCGAAAGTGGGGCAGGCCCAGCCGCGTTTCGAGACTTCCGCTGATCTTGCGACGGAGCGGGAAACCGAAACCCCGGCTGAACCTGCTGTCGAGTCGTCCACTGATCTTGCTATGGAGCGGGAAACCGAAACCCCGATTGAACCCCCCTCCGAGCAGGCCGAGGAGGAGTAAGTCGGGGAGCCCGATGCTGCTGGCATTGGGCTCTTTTCGTTCCGCAATCAGGGGAGGGACTGATGACAAAGGGAGCGGACCTCTATCGCCTGCAGTGCCTGGATAGTGAGAGAGATGCGAAGCAGCGCCGCCTGGTGGAGGTGGAGGCGGCACTAGGAGAGAGCGGGCCGCTGCGCCAGGCACGCCGGGCACTGGAGAGTATGCAGGCGCTGGTCCGGAAGTGGACGCTCAGCCAGCGTGACCTGGAACTGGAAATTCAAGGGCTCTCAGATAAGAGAGCGCACTTTGAGCAGCGGCTCTATAGCGGCGTGGTCAAGAATCCCAAAGAGTTGGCGGACCTGCAGGCGAAGGTCGCTGCGCTCAAGCGGCGACGGCAAAAGCGGGAGGATGATCTGCTGGAGGCGATGATTGAGCGGGAGGAGGCAGAGGCTGTGCATGCCCGGGCTCGGGCGCATCTTGACGAGACACAGGCCGATTGGTCAGCCCAGCAGGCGGACCTGATGGTTGAGCGGGAGGCGCTGGAGGGGAGGCTGGCAGAAATTGGTCAGGCGCGAGCGGAACTGCTGCCCAACATTGAGACCGGTGATCTGGCCGCCTACCAGGCCTTGCGGGGTTGGAAGAGTGGACTGACTGTAGTCCAGGTGCGCGATGGCGCATGTGGTGGATGCGGTGTCGCGATATCGCCAAGCCTGGAGTGGCAGTTGCGGAAGGCGCAATTGGTCTACTGCGGCAACTGCGGGCGCATGATCGTGCGTGTCTGATGATTGATAAAAGGCCACGGCCTCCTCAGGGAGGAGGCCGTGACTGCGAAAGGAGGGTAACCACAAACAGTCTTTGATGTGGGTTTCGGGGGCGGGAACCCGTCCCCCATCATCACTCTTATTTTACCGCATAGATGGCCTCTCGTCAATAGTACAAATGTATCAATTTTTTTGGTGTGGGCACAATGGGGGGGGGCGCGGTTGACATTTGTACCAGATTTGGTTATCATATTGGCTGGTTCTTGGACGCGGAGGATGGTCGTGGATGAGCGAATCCTGGTTATTGAAGATGATGATGCTTTGGCGCGCCTGATGCGTCTCCAACTGGAGCGTGCTGGCTACCAGATCACGGTTTGTCAAGATGGGAAGAGCGGGTTGGAAGAGGTCCGCAACTCGGAGCCGGATCTGGTTTTGCTCGATATACTTCTACCCGATATTGATGGCTGGGTCGTCTGTGAGCGGATGCAGGGGATTACCGACGCCCCAATTATCTTCACTACCGCACTGGGGTCCGACCGGGACGTGATCCGCGGCCTCGAGTTGGGTGCTGATGACTACATTATCAAGCCTTTCAGTTACAAGGAGCTTCTCGCCCGTGTCAAGGCTGCCCTGCACCGTGCGCGGCGTGCGTCCTCTCGAGGGATGACTTACAGGGGCGGACGGCTTTCGGTGGACCTGGAGGCGCGTGCCGTCGAAGTGAGTGGAGAGCGCGTCCTCCTCACGCCGCTGGAGTACGAATTGCTGGCTGCGCTGGTTCAAGAGGCTGGACACGTGGTTCAGCACACGACGCTCCTGCGCCGTGTCTGGGGGCCGCAATACGAGGATCGGCGTCAGTATTTGAAGTTGTACGTTTGGTACCTGCGCCAGAAGATCGAGGCTGATCCTTCCCATCCCACGCTCATCCTCACCGAGCGGGGGGTCGGGTACCGGCTAATTGCTTCTCAGCAAACGACATAGACATCCTCGCCAGGAGCGGGTTGTGCGTTGTATCGTTTATTCTACCACTCTCTGTCTGGCCCCAGTTCCTCAACCCTGGAGATTTGACGTCTGGTCAGCGTTGGTCGGTGCGGCGGTGGCTCTCCTGCTGGTCGGGATGGCTTACCACTTTCGCGACGCGTTGCGTCTGGGTTGGGAGACCGCGGTGACGCCATTGGTCCGATTGCATCACCGCCTACAGGCCAGTGCTAAGGATCGCTATCGCGAGCTGGTCGCCGCGCGTGCGCGCACTCTCACTCTGCTGGCGCACGTGGCTCCACTGGATGCCGTCTTCGTCGAGCCTGAGTTGTTCTATCACCCGCCTCCTCCTCAATCCATCTCTGAAATTGAGGCTATGCCCACCGGTCCCCAGACTTTGCCACTGCGTCGGGTGCTGGGAGGACACCCCCGCCTGGTGATCCTGGGTGCTTCTGGGACGGGAAAAACCGCGTTGCTGACGTATCTTGCCCTCGTATGCGCCCGCACAACGGATGATGGAGGGGAGTGTGCCGAGACTGAGGTGACACTGAGGTTGGGCCGGGAGCGGTTGCCGCTCTACGTGCCACTCTCGGCGACGGATTGGGGAGAGACGGATCGTGAAGAAGGGCGGAAAACAGATGATGGAGTGGATAGACTCCTTCGTGTGGCGGTGGGCGCTGTAGGAGGCGGCAGCGGGTTGGTAGGTCTCTTGCGCCAACATCTGGAGGCTGGTCAGGCAATCGTGCTCGCCGATGGGTGGGATGAACTGTTGCCGCAGCAGCGTGGGCAGGCAGCGGCGTGGTTGGCCGGGTTGGCCGATGCTCTGCCGGGAAACATGTGGCTGGTTGGTGCAGGGACGCGGGGTTATGCGCCTCTGACTGAGGCTGGCTTCGTTCCTCTGATACTGGCGTCATGG
>CAYLPU010000048.1:34562-36707 GCA_964385635.1 uncultured Anaerolineales bacterium | reverse complement strand
ACGGCGACATCTACCCCCTCCCCCACTCTCACACCCACGCACACGCCCACTCTCACGCCTACACCGACACCGACACGCAGAGTTGTGATTTCGACCCGCACTCCTACTCCGGTGCCACCGACCGATACTCCAGCACCGCCGCCACCGACTGAGCCGCCGGATGAGCCGCCGGATGAGCCACCGGATGAGCCACCACCGCCACCCCGCACCGAGCCACCACCGCCACCTCCCACCGACGAGCCGCCACCCCCACCCACCGACGAGCCGCGGCCTACTCTATCCTCTGGGTAGTAGACTGACGCTGAAAAGACACGAGCAGCCCGCATCGTGGGGATGTGGGCTGTTACATGTACCCTCTAGTCACCGACTGCAGTGTTTAGGGAATCTCAAGCACTTCTGTTACCGTTTGGTAACCGCTGTAGTATAGAATAGAAATAATGGGGTGATCATCAGATGAAACGGCCCAACTGCGCATATTGTCTATTGTCACCTGCTGTATGGACACAGACATCGAGGCGAGGGACATGAAAGACAGCAGGAAAGTTCTCATTCAACTCGTGGTTGCACTACTGATCGGGCTCGCTGGTATGGGGGGCACCCTGCTGCTATTCTCCCAGGGGGCCAATGCCAGACATATGCTCGACCTGGTCAGTCTATCGATCTCAAAGAACCAGAGCGCTGACTCTATCAATGAGGATCCCGCTGATCTGGCAGTGATCAAGTCTGGCAACCCCAACCTGGTGATTGCTGGGGAGACCTTGACCTACGTGATTACCGTCACCAACAACGGTCCCGATCCGGCCACGGGTGTCGTCTTAACCGACATCCTGCCATCCGGCGTGACCTGCAACACGGCCACGGCCAGCCAGGGTAGCTGTAACATACTATCGGGCGGCACCGTCACCTGCACCCTCTTCGACCTTGGCACCCTGCTTATCCCCACCGCAACAGTCAATATTGTTGTCACCGTTGACCCCTCGACGACAGGGACGCTCGCCAACACAGCCACCGTCTCAGGTAACGAGACTGACCCCGACCCCAGCAACAACACGGCCACAGAAGAGACCACGGTCGACACCGAGACCGATCTGGCAATCACCAAATCCGGCAACCCCAGCACGGTGATTGCAGGCGAAACCTTGACCTACATCCTCACTGCCTCCAACAACGGCCCCTCCGACGCCACTGGCGTGACCGTCACCGACATCCTACCCTCCGACGTCTCCTTCGCCTCTGCTTCAGCCAGCGAGGGGAGTTGCAGCCACGCGAGCGGTGAGGTCACCTGCGACCTGGGCAGCCTGGCCGACGGCGCCGGCACCACCATCACCATTGTTGCCACCGTCGCCAGCCCCCTGCCTAGCGGCACGATCCTCACCAACGACGCCACCATTGGCGGCGACCAGACTGACCCCAACGGTGGGAATAACAGCGCCCAGGTGCAGACCACTGTCGAGTCAGCACCGATCTTGAGACTCATCAAGAGCGATGATCCTGATCCCGCTCTCGCGGGCGGCAACCTAATCTACACCATCGCCATCTCGAACACCGGCAATGAAAACGCGACTGCTGTCACCCTCGTTGAGACCTACGATCCCAACGTCTCGTTCGACCGGGCATGGCCGAATCCCGATGTCGAGAACAACCAGTGGAACATTGGAACTGTAGAGGTGGGGACCCCTGTGGCTGTAACCATTCTGGTCCGAGTCGCGAGCCTCTTGCCAGTAGGGACAGTGCTGACCAACCAGGCCACCCTCGATAGCGCCCAGACCTCGCCCATTACCGTCATCGAGACCACAGACGTGGAATCGGAGTCCGATCTCTGGGTCACCCAGACAGATAATCCCGACCCGGTCGAGGCTGGCGCCACACTCAATTACTACATCCGCTATGAGAACACGGGCACGGTTCCCGCGAGCGGGGTGGTGCTGACCGACACTCTGGACAGCAATGTCACCTTCCTCAGCGCCTATCCCTCGCCCAGTGGCGGGACAGGCAACACACGCTATTGGGTCATCGGCGACCTTCCCGCCGGAGATCCACGCGACATCGTCGTGCGCGTGCAAGTCAAGTCTCCCCTCCCCAATGGCACTCTACTCTACAACAGCGTCACCATCCGCAGCAATGAGGACGCCCCTCCGCCCTTCA
>CAYLPU010000048.1:30221-34462 GCA_964385635.1 uncultured Anaerolineales bacterium | reverse complement strand
GCACGGGAATGGCCTGGAACCCGGACAACCAGGGCGGTTTCTATGTGGACGTATTAGTCGCTCCCGTTGTCTCCTACCCGTTTGACCGCTACAGCGAGAAGGACATCTATGCTGACGTGCCCTCCCTGGCATCCGGCCAGACATATACTGTGATCCTCGCCTACCCCAGCGGTTTCACCCAGTGGGAGATCGAGCATGAGATCAAGGGCTTCTTCCTCAAAGTGGATAACTACCACCTCCCCCTCTATGGACTAGTGCCCGAACGTGACGAGATGAACAACGTCGAAGGACCCGTTTACCCGTGGTTACAACCAGAGGTCAATGCCAATGATGTCTATCTTCCGTTGATCTTCAAGCAATAGACAGGCTCGGATTTGGAGAACATCTAAGTCAGTGACAGGACATCCCATGATCATCATGTCTAGAGCACCAGTTCAGATCAGTTTTGGGGGAGGCGGGACCGATCTGCCGTCCTACTACGAGCGCTACGGCGGGCTGGTCATTAGTATGGCCATAAACCATTACGTCTACACGATTCTCACGCCGTCCGAAGGTGTCCCTCTATGCATTATCTCGGCTGACTGCCATACTGTGGTTCCCAGGCCCACCTGCGAAGACCTCATCTGGGATGGAGATCTTCCTTTGCCTAAGGCAATCGTGTACCATTTCAATGTGCGGGATGGAATAACTGTTTTCCTGGCTTCCCAGGTACCGCCAGGCGCTGGTTTAGGTTCTTCAGGCAGCGTGGCTGTCTCCATGATCAAAGCCCTGGCCTTCTGGTGCGGGCTGGACCTGAGTCCCGCCGAAGTAGCGGAACTGGCCTGCTATATCGAAATTGAGAAGATGGACATGCCCGTGGGCAAACAAGACCAATATGCGGCCGCGTTCGGAGGACTGAACTGCATAACGTTTACAAAACATGGTGTCTGCGTTGAGCCTCTGAACCTTTCGCCCGACACCCTGCAATCTCTTAGAAGCCACCTGATGTTATTCTTCACCGGCACATCCCATACCTCATCCGCCATCTTGCACCATCAGAGACAAGCCAGCCGACAAGGAGATCCCACCGCCGTCGAGCGGCTGCACGCGATCAAAGAACTGGGCTTGGCCACCAAAGACGCCCTTGAACGTGGGGACTTACAGGAATTCGGCGAAATCCTGCACCAATCATGGTTGATTAAGCGGGAACTGTCGGACAACGTCGCCACCCCATTCATCGACAAGTGCTATGCCACCGCACTCGAAAACGGAGCGGTCGGAGGCAAGATCTCAGGTGCTGACAGTGGAGGCTTCATGCTCTTCTACTGTCCAGAGAAGCGACAGACGGACGTCACCGAGGCCCTGGAGAATCTGGGGCTTCAGCGGCAGGACTTCAACTTCGATACAGAAGGCGTGCAGGTCATGCAAGCTATTCCGTGGCAAAGGACACCCTATCCCCTGGAGGAACTTACGTTTTCGGTCACCAGGCCCAAGAGGGTACGGGTCAACACGTAGACACGCATACGTGGGGAGAAGAAAAAGTACATACCAGAGCACAAAGGACTGCCAGCGGCCACTCTGATGGTCTGTGGAGATAAATATCAGGAGGGCGGAAATGAAAGCAATATTCATCAATCGCGATGGGGCGATTTGCCGAAACTGGAAAGATCACGTGAAGAGTCGGGTAGAACTCGAATTCCTGCCGGGGGCGCGCCAGAGCCTGGCGCAACTGGCAGCGCTGGATATGCCCATCGTTGTGATCGCCAACCATGGGACAGTCTCCGCACAAACAGTGGGACACACTCACCAGAAAATGATGAAGGAGATTGAGAAGATCGGAGGAAGGGTCGACCGGGTGTTGTATTGTCCTCACAGGCCAGACGAGAATTACACCTGCTGTCAGCCACAACTGCATCCGTTCTGGCAAATCGCTCGCGAGATGGGAATTGACCTGACACAGTCATACCTCATCAGTGACGCTTATGCAGACCTGGCAGCCGGAGAAGAAGTAGGTTGCCACTGCTTCCTCGTGTTGACACCACACGGGCACGACGTGATGCGCCAGTGCCTGCTCGACGGCAAGAATAGACTTGTGGTCGCTTCTGATCTCGAAAGTGTAGCGAACGCGATCTTGCGGGAGGAAGGCATCACATGAAGATTCTTAAGAATCCTCCCAACAGTTGAAATTCGGAACTAGTTGTGGTATAGTAGTATCACAACCTACACCGCTGGTCACGCGTGAGCCAGAACCTCACTTCCACTCACCGACCTTCCTATCCTGTTTTTAAGAAATTTGTAGCCAGATGTTAACCCATCCGGCACAGCCATCGTGGTATACTAGCGAAAGGCGATGAGTTTCCAATACGAATTCAGTAGGTACGCACTGATTTTACTCTCAAAACCACAAGGAGCCAACCCAAGTAGGGCGGGACATTCTGAATTAGTTAGAAAGAGGAGGTCCTTCATGAAAGTCAAATCCTATCCATTTATCCGCATTATGTTCGCACTAGCCCTGGCTCTGCTTATCTTGGCGTCGGGGCCTGTCCTGATTGCAGAGACTGCAGCTCACGCGAGCGAAGCCTCTGCCAGCCTCACGTATGAGCCTGACAACACGGTCTCCACCGGAGTCAAGTCTAGCCAACCCGACGACAGTGACGACGATGGTGTTCCTGATGTCGAGGATAACTGTCCTGACGTCTACAACCCATGTCAGATGGACAGCGATGGCGACGGGACCGGTGATGCTTGCGAGGCAGGCGAACTGATCTGTGCGACTATCCAGCGAGACGCCTTCGGCGAGGCCGCGGACGGCTGGATCTGGGAAGCGTCGCAGGAGATCAGCGGCAGCGGCTCCTATCTTTACACCGGCATTGTTGACGGTGGCGAGAAGCGGTCGTTCGTCCGCTTTGACCTTGACTTCCTGCCTGGGAACGCGGTCATCCAATCGGCCACATTCGGTATCAAGGAAGTGTCGGAAGGCTCTGGAGAGACGATTGTCATCTATCGCATCACGGACCCCTGGAACGAAGGTGAGCCGACGTGGGAGAGCTTTGACGATAGCTATGATGACTTCGAATGGGGCAGTTTTGTGGCCGAGGGGAATGGCTTCTTGACCGCCGATATCACAGGGTTGGTCTCGACCTGGGTTGACAGTGGCGTGTCCAACTACGGGCTGCTATTGAGGAACCCGAGTGGGACCCTTGTCTACGATAAATATGCGAGCAGTGAGATCGACATTGTCAGGGAACGACCTTGTCTGGAAGTGTGCTACATTTTGAACGACCCGCCGGTGGCCAACGACGACACGGCGATCACTGACGAAGACACCCCGGTGGACATCAGCGTGTTGGCCAACGACTCCGATCCAGACGGGGATGATCTCACCGTTGCTTCGGTCTCCAATCCATCCAACGGCACCGCCACCATCAACGGGGATGGCACGGTTACGTACACCCCCGATCCCGACTACTGCGGGGGCGACTCTTTCACCTACACCATCTCTGACGGCAAGGGCGGAACCGATACTGCCGAGGTGAGTGTGACGGTCACCTGCGTAAACGATCCCCCGGTAGCCAACAACGACTCCGCTACCACCCAGGAGGACACCCCGGTGATCATTGACGTGACCGCCAACGACACCGACGTCGACGGCACCATCAACCCCACCACAGTGAGCATAGTCAGCGGACCGGCCAACGGCTCGGTCAGCGTGGACCCGGTCAGCGGTGAAGTGACCTACGCACCGAACACCAACTACAACAGCACCGACTCCTTCACCTACACGGTCCGAGATAACGACGGGGCCACCTCGAACGTGGCGACGGTGACGGTGACGGTGACCGGTGTGAACGATCCACCAGTGGCTGGGAACGACTCCGCTACCACCCAGGAGGACACCCCGGTGGTCATTGACGTGCTCGACAACGACAGCGATGTGGACGGCACGGTCAATCCAACCACGGTGACGGTCGGGAGTGGCCCGAGCCATGGTTCGGTCAGCGTGAACCCGGTCAGCGGCGACGTGACCTACACGCCGGACGCCGACTTCAACGGCTCCGACTCCTTCACCTACGCGGTCCGAGACAACGATGGGGCGACCTCGAACGCGGCGACGGTGACGGTGACGGTGACCGGTGTGAACGATCCACCAGTGGCTGGGAACGACTCCGCTACCACCCAGGAGGACACCCCGGTGGCTATTGACGTAACCGCCAACGACACCGACGTCGACGGCACCATCAACCCCACCACAGTGAGCATAG
>CAYLPU010000048.1:0-30121 GCA_964385635.1 uncultured Anaerolineales bacterium | reverse complement strand
CGGTCCGAGATAACGACGGGGCCACCTCGAACGTGGCGACGGTGACGGTGACGGTCAACGATGTGAACGACCCGCCGGTAGCCAACAACGACACCTACTCGGTCGATGAGGACGACACCCTCAACGTCTCCGCCCCAGGCGTATTGGACAACGACAGCGATCCGGACAGCGACCCACTCACGGCGGTGCTGGTTGGTGGCCCCTCCAACGGCTCGTTGATTTTGAACACTGATGGCTCCTTCATCTACACCCCCGCCGCCGGCTTCAATGGCACCGACAGCTTCACCTACAAGGCTAACGACGGCACCGCCAACAGCAACGTGGCCACCGTCACGGTGACTGTCAACGCCTCAGCGCCGGGCCCATCATCCGGCGTGGTCTATCTACCCCTGGTGATGGACGCTACCCCCGACATCGACCTGATGCCTGACCTGGTAGTAGACCGCGTCATCGCCACAGGCAACAGTGTGCAGGTCACCATCAAGAACCTGGGTGGTGCATCTATACCACCTTACCACCCGTCCCCCGCCTACGCGTTCAGGGTAGACCTGTACATCAACCCCAACCAGGTCCCGACTGGGGTCAATCAGACTTGGCAACAGTGCGGCGCCCAGGGCATCGTCTGGAGTGTGCCTACGTCGATGCTGCTAGGAAGCGGTGAAACAACTTTGACCATTGGCGACGCCTACTATCAAGCGTCTCTCAGCAACTTCCTTGGCTCGCTCACTGCAGGCACACAGGTCTACGCCCAGGTTGACTCGTACAATGCCGCCAACACCTACGGCACGATACTGGAGCGCCACGAGTTCTTCGGCGGGGCCTACAACAATATCTCCGGTACAACAGTCCAGTAGTGCTTTCGACTTGCTCCTAATCCGCAAAAGCACAACGACCCCGCTACCATTACGAGTAGCGGGGTCGTTCTATATCCAATCGCGTGAGCAACGACTCACTCCGAACCACCCACGACCAATGTGACCATCGCGCCGGCGTCCACCTGCCGGAAAGCGGCGGCGTCGCCCAGCACATGACCCACGACGTTGACAGGACTCGCAGCGCGGGGCTGGTCACCCGTGCTTGCTGGCGTGGGGCCGAAGAAGATGCAGAAGGCCCTCCCCACCGGCCAGTAGCCCAATTCCCCTACCTCGACATCGGCGCGAGCATCGGGCGCCTGCTCCACTCGCACGGGAATCTCAAAATAGATCTCGTCTCCCCAGGTGTTGGCCCGCCCGGTGATAGGCAGCGCCCCCCAGATCATCCGTGCCGTGGAACTGTCGTTCAGTTCAGCCTCCATCGTCACAGAACCAGCAGTGATGGTGACGCGATATGCCACAAGTACACCCCCTTGGAGATTCGAATTCGAACCTGCAATTCGCAGCCTCTTGAGGAATCAGCACTCCCAGGTGCGGTCCCGCTCTCGGCACATAGGCGTGCTCTACTCCTCAAGAATTGGATCTACACTCGATCAGCTCACGTGGTGTGACAGTCAACAACTCATAACCGTCCGGGCGCACGACGACGGTGTCCTCCAACTTGACCATCACCCCCCGAGCGGGTGCGCTGACCTCGATCTCGACAGCCAGCACCATCCCAGCCTGCAAGCGCGTCTCGTCGCGGGGCCAGAGCACGGGTGGTTCGTCCAGTTCCAGCCCGATGCCGTGGCCGACGAAGCCGGGCAACGACAGGCTGGCCGGACCGAAGTGGGGAGGCGCACCCCTGGCGATCACTGCACTGGCTATCGCGTACAGGTCGGCGGCGGCCACGCCGGGGCGCAACGCCTCGAGCACGGCATCCTCAGCCGCGCGGGCCACCGCGAAGAGAGCCCGCTGTGGTACAGTGGCCCGTCCCACGACAAAGGTGCGCGATTCGTCGCCGGTGTATCCCGCACAAGTCGAGCCGATGTCCACAACCACCAGGTCGCCCCGTCCCAGCACCCTATGAGAGGGGCCATAGGGCATGGCCGGACCCAGTCCCACACCGGTCACCACCAGTCCGTGACCACCGCGCACTGCCAGGTTCTCTCCGCCCATCAGCAGCACCCCGCCCCCCCGCGCGCCGGGGTGACGCAGCGGCTGGAACCCCTCGTGGCCGGCACGCCGCATCGCCGCCTCCACCTCAGCCGCCAACACCAGTTCGCTTATCCCTGGTCTAATCGCCTGGCGGGCGGCACGATGACCGGCGTCGGCCACGGCCACAGCCCGCCACGTGGCGGCAATCTCCTCCTCGTCCTTGACAGCGCGCTGGGCCAGCACCAGTGGGGAGACATCAGCCAGAGACCAGGCCGGGAAGGCCCCTGCCAGCCGTTGGGTGAGCCGCGCCGGGACCACGTCCAATTCGACGCCCATCACGCCGCCAGCCAGCCCCAACTCGGCAACGGTCTCGGCGACGTTGGCGAACCCACTCATCGGTTCAACACGGACGACGGTGGCCTCCCGCCGGGCGTACTCTAAGCCACGCCGGACAAAAAGAACCGCGTCGCGAGAGTAGACGAACAAAGCCGCCGGCCGTACGGTGCCGGCGTAGTAGAATATGTCGCGGGGATGGAGCAGCAGGGCCACGTCCATCCCTGCCTCGGCCATACGAGCGCAGAGTTCGGTCAGTCGTTGGTTCGTTGTCGTCCTCCTTAGAACTTCACCCGCCAGCGATCAGATGAATCACCCACACGTCCGCGCCGTCGGGGATGGCACGGTTGGGATATTCCTCGCGGGAGACCACCTCCCCGTTGACCTTCACGATGATGTGGGCAAAGGTGTAGCGGAACCGCTCCAACAGGTCGGAGACAGTCAGCCCCTCTTCCCACTCGACTTCGTCGCGGTTGTTGACGCGGATCACGTGCCCTGGTTCCTGAATTGACTAACCCATCCAGAACCCTTTGCGATGGCTGACCCCCAGCACCTTCCTACAGGCGGGACAAAAGTATATATACCTGTTCCCGAACTGAGATGCGATCACGCGGAACCACACGGTGTGTAACTCTTCCGAACAGTGCGGGCAGACAGGAACAACGTCCATTTTCTCCACTGCTGGTATTTGTGACATTCTCGCTCCTTTGGGAGGAATCCTGGCCAAGGTTTACAGCTAACCTTGCCACCAACCCTTCGATTACCTCATGACAAGCGGCAGATAGATGAAGAAGTCAGCCGGCGGCACCTCAGCCGCGTCGTTGTCCTCGATGCTCAGCGTGGCCGGATTGGTGCCCCCGATAGTGGCGTTGGTGGCATCCGAGAGCGTCAGGATGACCGTCTCATTGGGCTCGTCCAGCGTGTCGTCGGTGATGGAAACGGTGAACGTCCGGCTCGTGACACCGGGGTTGAAGGTCAGTGTGCCGCTGGCACCGGTGTAGTCGCTGCCCGCAGTGGCCGTGCCGTCTGAGGTGGCATAGTCCACGGTGATGGTGTTGCCCGAGGCAGCATTGAGGACGACGGTGATGGTCGCCGTGCCCGCGTCCTCGCTAACGCTGTAGGTCGCGGCGCTGAAACGCGCAGTTAGAGCGTCGTTGTCCTCGATGCTCAGCGTGGCCGGATTGGTACCGCCGATAGTGGCGTTGGTGGCATCCGAGAGCGTCAGGATGACCGTCTCATTGGGCTCGTCCAGCGTGTCGTCGGTGATGGAAACGGTGAACGTCCGGCTCGTGACACCGGGGTTGAAGGTCAGTGTGCCGCTGGCACCGGTGTAGTCGCTGCCCGCAGTGGCCGTGCCGTCTGAGGTGGCATAGTCCACGGTGATGGTGTTGCCCGAGGCAGCATTGAGGACGACGGTGATGGTCGCCGTGCCCGCGTCCTCGCTAACGCTGTAGGTCGCGGCGCTGAAACGCGCAGTTAGAGCGTCGTTGTCCTCGATGGTCAGTGTGGCCGGATTGGTGCCGCCGATGGTAGCGTTGGTGGCATTCGAGAGCGTCAGGATGACGGTCTCATCGGCCTCGTCCAGCGTGTCGTCGGTGATGGTCACGGTGAACGTCCGGCTCGTGACGCCGGGGTTGAAGGTCAGTGTGCCGTAGGTGGGGGTGTAGTCCCGCCACTTCCAGGCCGTGCCGTCTGAGGTGGCATAGTCCACTGTGATGGTGTTACCCGAGGCAACATTGAGGACGACGGCGATGGTAGCCGTGCCACCGCTCTCGTCCAGGCTGTAGGTCCCGGCCGAGAACTGTACGACGGGCGGCGCGGTGTCGTACTCGTAGGCACCGATGTCACACAAGGAACCACCATAGCCAGCCCCACGCGCGCGCGGATAGCCGCGCTGGTCCGCGCTGACACCCGCCTGGCAGCCGTTGGTGCCGTTGGGGATTTGTTCGATCGCCGGGCTGCCGGTTTGCAGGCGGTGGGTCCGGGTAGAACCGCCGTTCTCGGCGAGCAGGCCAAGGTTAGGGTTCAAGCCGGTGATGTTACCGGTGGTGTCACCGACGATGGTGCAGCCGGCGGTCCATTCAAGCAGATTGTAGCCCTGGGAGGTGAGCGTGCCCGAACAATCGGGGGCTTCGCCGGACCTATCGTGGTTGCGGCCGATGATGGTGTTCATAACGTTGGCCGTGCCGTCGGCCAGGACGTAAACTCCCCCGCCGTCGCCGGAACCGTCGTTGTTATTGTCGGCGGTGTTGTCGACGATGGTGGTATGGGTCAGGGTCAACGTGGTCTCGGAGTGGACGCAGATGCCACCACCGTCTCTCTCAGCGGTGTTGCCGCTGACGGTACAGTTGTCCAGCGTCAGCGTACCCCAATTATTGTAAATGCCGCCGCCGCTACCCCATTCAGACTCATTGCCGTTGACGGTGCTGTTGTTCAGCGTCAGTGTGCGGAAGTTGTAGATGCCGCCCCCGAGGTAGTCGGCGGTGTTGTAGCAGACGGTGCTGTTGTTCAGTGTCAGCGTGCCGCGGTTCCAGATGCCGCCGCCGTCGCCGCCGATGGGAGCGGTGTTGTCCCTGACGGTGCTATTGTTCAGCGTCAGCGTACCACGGTTGCGGATGCCGCCGCCATCCACCTCACCAGCCATGAACGGGGCCTTGCCGCATCTGATCCTCACGTCGTTGATCTCAACGGGGTTGGCACTAGAGTGGACGTCCAGCACCCGGTCAATACCGTTGACGCTACTGGTACCCGCCTGGATGATGGTGATTCCTTCCCCATCCCCGTTGATCGTCAGGTCATCGGTGATGTCCAGGTCGCCGGTAGCGTTGTCCTCTTCGTTCGCACCGGCGATTGTCAGAGTGTAGTAACCGGCGGGGAGGGTGATCGTGTCGGCGCCGCTGCCGGCGGTGCAGCCGCCGTACGCAGTGTCGGTGTTGGCCGCCGTGATGGCCTCGCGCAGGGAGCACTCGGCCGGGTCGGTGTTGAGTTCGTCGTCGGTGGTGTTGACGGTGATGGTAGCCGCACGCGCCACGGGGATTGGGCCCAGGTAGAGAGACATCAGGGCCAGTAACAGGGCCAGGACACGTGTGAGAATTCGCTGTCCTTTCATCGCATACCTCCTCATGTACTTGTCTACTTGTGTACTTGCCAACTGTCGTCCTTTCATCACACACCTCCTGAGAACTTGGATTTGCAGGATTCACGGCTCCCTTTCACGTCTCACGCATTTCGTTTCACGTGCTCTTCGGCGGGAAATCCACACGCTGACCGGCGTATGCTTCTACACGGAATAACCACACCAGGTCATTGGTACGGCTCCACCACGGCGACGACGTCGGGAAAGTCAATTCCCAACTGCTTCAACGTCTCGACCGTGGGAACCGCGTCGGGGGTCCAACCACGCCGCTTGTAGACCGCGTCCTTCAATTTCTCGTACTGCCTTTCCCGGTACTCCCGCAGCGCCGCCATCTTCTCCCCGGTGTCCATCTTCTCCAGGTCCAGCCCCAGGATGTCCCGCAACTGCTCGTCGTACCGCTCGGCCCGCGACTCGTACTCCTCCACCGTCACCGGCCCCACGGAGCGATAGGGGATATCGTCGTGATCCCGCCGGCCATAGCCCAGCCGGATGTTGAATACCCGCTGGAAATTGTAGACCGTCTCGGACATGGTGACGGTGTCCTCTTTGGTGATCTCCCGGCCAGTGACGCCGGAGAAGATATCCACGTAGTTCTGGACGTGTTCGGGGACCTTGGCCGGTTCGTCGGTTTGGGCATTGTCGGGAGGAGTGATGTCATTCCAGGGGAGTTTGCAGAAACCGCACAGGCCGAACCAGGTGCGCCACATCGGGAAGTAGTGCAGCGCCTCCGCCTTGTCCTCGAAAGTCGGCAGGAGGTTGCTCACCTGATCCATAAAGATGAGCCAGGCCTCGTCGTGCTGGGGACCCTTGTTCGTCAGGCCATAGCCGCCCTGCTGGGCCAGCGACTCCTTGGTGACGTACTCGGAGTATTCCAGCCCCTTCGCCTCCATGCCGATATCTTGCAGGAACTGGGGATCGGCTCCGTATTCCTTGACGAAGTGCTCCTTCATCCGGCGAATCCCCTGCCCGGCGATCTTGCCGAAGCCCTCACCGCGGCCCATCTGGTGCAGCAGTTCGATGGCCGCCTCGCCATTGCCGAATCTTAGTTCCAGCCCGCCGGTCTTCTCCTCATCCAGGACACCGGCCTCGTAACATTCCATCACGAAAGCGGTCAGGGTGCCGAAGGAGATAGTGTCAATGCCGTAGGTGTCGCAGTAGAAGTTTATCTCCAGGATAGCGTCGGGGTCGAAGACGCCGCAGTTGGAGCCCACTCCGGCGATGGTCTCGTACTCGGGGCCATCCACAATGACCGCCTGCCCCTTGTAGGGACCGGTACGGAGAGTGTAGCCGTCCACAGCATGGGAGCAGGCGAGGGTACAGCCGTACCAGCAGCCGTCGGGCAGACCCAGAGTAAAACGCTGCTCCCAGACATCGCTGTTGATCCTGGGCGCGTCCGGGTGGGAACCGAACCGGAAGTTGTGGGTGGGCAGGAGATCGTAGTCGTTCATGATTTGGACCAGGTAGGAAGTGCCCCGTTTGCGCATGCGGCACTGTTCGTCGTCGTGGTCGTGGATCTCCTTGTGCATCTTGGCACCAACGCGGGCGATGCGCGCCGGGTCGGCCGGATGGTTGGAATCGCCCCGCACGGGGCCGCTCCTCACCACCAACGCCTTGACCCGCTTGTCGCGAAAGACAGTGCCAATGCCGCCCCGACCGGCCTGCTTAAAACGAGAGGCCTTCCGTTTACGGTCGTACAAACTGAAGTTCAGGCAGCCGATGCGCGTGTTCTCCGACCCGGTCCCAGCGGAGACCGCGGACATAAAGTAGCGGTCCTCCTCCTTCTCCGCCATCTGCTCAACGAGCCAGTGGCCCACCAGGTGGGTGTCCACCGGAACGTCGGGCGCTTCCTCGATCGTGATGCGCCCGTTGGGGCCGTCAATCACGACGATGACGTCCTTTTCCGCCCTTCCCTGCACCTCGATCGCGTCCCACCCGGCGAACTTGAGCAGTGGCCCGAAGTGACCGCCGACGTTGCTATCTATCACCACGTTGGTGAGAGGGGAGATGGAAACCACCAGCGACTTGCCGGAGCCGGGGTACTGAGTGATGCCCCCGCAGGGGCCGGATGAGATGATGATCTCGTTCTCCGAATCGTTCCACTTCGTGTCGTCCTTGACCCCATGCCACAGGAGCCACAGGCCGAATCCCCGGCCGCCGACGAACTTCTCCTTCATCACGTCGGTGACCGGTCTGGCAGCGATAGTGTTGTCGGACAGATTGACGTAGAGGGTCTGGCCTGTGTAGCCGCGCTCCACGGGTGAGACCTGGTAAGTGTACTCAGCCAAAACGCGACGGGGTGTTCGTGTCTCTTCGGACATAGTTGTACTCTCCTTTATCTCATCGTTCAAAATTGTTCAGCGCCCATTGATTTACTGTTTATTGCTTCATTGACTCATTGTTCATTGATCAACGATAGCCAGCGCGTCGGCGGGGCACTCCTCGACGCACTTCCCGCAGGAGATACACTTGAAGGGCTCCGTCTGGTCGGGATGATAGAACATCGCCGGGTAGGGACAGAAGCCGACGCAGGAAAGACAGCCCACGCACAACTTCTTCCGCAGGCGTACTATACCCTTCCGATCCCGGTACAGAGCCTGGGTGAGGCAGACCTCAATGCACTCGCCACACTGGTTGCAGAAGACGGCGCTCAGATTGCCCTCTCCATTTTCGTGGATGCGGATGCTGGACTTCTCCGCGTCGGCAACCTTGAACCAGGTATCGGAGCAAACCTCCTCGCAGATGTAGCAGCCGACGCAGAGTTCCGGATCGTAGGACAGGACTTTCATAGTATTCTCCCCCTTAAATGATGTTGTACTAACCTTGCGGAGGTTGAGAACCTTCGCCAGGCTCAATCGGACATACGTTACTGCGAGTTGCTATTTTATCACACCTGGGCAGGAAAGCCAAAATCCGAGACAGGGGACAACCCGCTCCCTGTGGACAGAAGCGACCAAGGCCACGGGGGAGATGATCGGCTGCCTGTTCGGCTCCACCGGACGTCTCGAACCCGACGATCCCGCCACCGCCGGCGGCCCCGTCCGGCAGCACTACTCCCGCTTTATGGGCGTCGTGCCGGAATGGCACAGCCGTGGCGTGGGCTACCGGCTGAAACTGGCGCAGCGGGAGTGGGCACTGAACCAGGGATTCCAGTTGGTCACCTGGACCTACGACCCGCTGGAGGCTGCCAACGGCGTGCTCAACCTGGGGAAACTAGGCGCTGTCTGCCGCTGCTACCTGCGCAACCTGTACGGCGAGATAGACGATGCGCTCAACGCCGGGCTACCCACCGACCGCTTCGAGGTCGCCTGGTGGATAGGGAGCACACGGGTACGGGAGCGGGTCGAGCGGGGCTGGCAGCGGCCACGCCTGGACGACCTGTGCCAGGAGGGAGCCACCGTCCTCAACGCCGGGCGGTCTCGCGCCGGCGGCCGGCTTGAGCCCGGCGAGACACGAAAGCCGAAGGGCGAACGACTGCTGATCGAGATCCCGGCCCACATACAGACACTCAAGGCGACCGATACAGACCTGGCGCTGGCCTGGCGAATGAGCGTGCGGGAGACGTGCGAGGCCGCCTTCGCCGCTGGCTACACCACCTGTGACGTGGTCCGGGCAGAGGTGGACGGGCTACCACGGGTGTATTATCTTCTGGAAGAAAACTCCACTTTTACCACGGCAACCCGCACAGATCGGTTGTCCCCTCCGGCCATCTCCTCCCCGTACACGATAACACCATCGTCACATCTGGAAACGTCACCTTACCGCCTGGCTGGTCAAACACCGTTGGTCCTTCCACGACCTCCCAGTCCAACTTGCGATAAAATGGCACGAGATCCTCGGTACAAACCAGCAACCCAAATTCCACACCTAATTCATCGCGTATGAACACCGCCGCTTCCGCCAGCGCTGCACTGGCAAATCCGTATCCGCGCCACTCCGGCAGCGTCGCCACGCCGCCAATCCCGCCCAACCTCGCGGACTGCCCATCCACCGTGACCACGCGCGCGACAATCCCCACATGGCCGACCACACTGCCACCCACTCGCACCAGCACGCGCCAGTCGAAACCCGACCACTCATACTCATCCGTACCCAACACCTGCAGAAGCCAGTCATCAATGTGCCGCCGCTCTGCCGCTTTCAGCTCGCTCGTTAGCCTGATCTCTATCTTCATCTCTGTCTCTTCGGTTGTAGGGCAATTTGGTAAATTGCCCCTGCGACAAATTGGCAACCTGTCCTACAGCCCGGGGATCAGCCGCTGCGCGTTTCGGACGTACAGCTTCTCCAGCACGTCGTCCAGCAGGCTGATGGCATCCACCCAGTCACCCGTCCACATAGGCCAGATTCTCCGAGTAATTGCCCATATGCGCACCGATGAAGAAGTGTCAGGGTGCCGCTCAACCACACGGTTGCACTGGGTCAGCAAGACGTCGTGATCAGGGAACTCAGGACCTGCGAAATGCCAGTCCTTGAAGATCTTGAGGCCGCACGCCCCAGCCTCCACTTTGCGCTCCAACTCCTCCGCCATGCGCTCGCCGAAGCCGGGGGAGACATCGCTGAAGTCGGGCGCGGTGAAGTAGACCAAACGCTCACCCAAGGCCTGACGGAAGGCGCGCATGCTTTCCTCAAAGGGGAAGCCGAGCGCTTCGAAGATGCCCCAAGTTGGCCACCCTGCTCAGATTGTTGGCTTCCATATCACTTCATCATCGGGCAGTCGCAAAGCAACACTCCCCGGCCCCAGGGCCGGCCCGGCAGGCGAAGATGGCCGTTGTCCGCCCTGTCTGGGCCTGGTACCGGCTGCTGACGTGGGCTTCGAAGGCGGGCACACTGTCGTCGTGGACCAGTGCCACAATGCAGCCACCCCAGCCGGCCCCGGTCAGCCGGGCCCCCACCACACCACCCACCTCTCGCGCCGCCTGAACCAGGGCCTCCAACTCGGGGCAACTGATCTCGTAGTCGTCCCGGGCGCTGGCGTGGCCCTGGTTCAACAGGTCGCCCAGCGTCGCCACATCGCCAGCGCGCATGGCGGCCACGGCCGCCTGCACCCGCCGATTCTCCGTCCAGACGTGCCGGCAGCGAGCACGGACCTTCAACGGTGCATTGAGGTCCAGACCCGGCACATCTTCCAGGTCTATCCCCCGTTCCCTCAGTTCGCCAGCCGTCGTCTCTTCCGGCAACTTCGCGGCCAACTCGGCCCAGGGAACATCCTGAACGTCCCGCAGGTGGGTGACACCGGGAAAATGGGCCTGCAGTAACCGCACTCCTGCCCGGCAGGCAGCCACCCGCTGGTTGAAGGCTCCCCTCACGTTCCGGTGGCGCACGCCGCTATCGGCAATGAGCAGGCGATAGCCCTGAGGCAGCGGTATGTGCTCCATCGCATACCGCCCGGCTGTGTCGGGGCGGCAGTCCAGGAAGAGCGCGTGATCCCGCTGACCAAGCAGGGCGATGAACTGATCCATGATCCCGCCTCGTGTGCCGACGTACCACTCCGCCTCGGAGCAGAGTCGGGCCAGCGTCACATCCTCCGGGTGCCAGCCGTTGAGGTGGGCCAGGGCCACGGCGGCGACCACGGTCAGCGCAGAGGAGGAACTGAGCCCCACTCCCCGGGGCACGCCATAGGGTGGCTGGCTGGCGACTAGCCCATCCAGTCCCCGTAAATCCCGCCCCAGTTGCCGGGCCAGTTCCTGAGCCGCCCCCTTGGCGTAGTTCCCCCAGTCGCCCGGAGGGCCAGGGGTGATCTCCCGACTCATGGCAAAAGACAGCGGTGGGTAATCTGCCTCCACGTTTCTCAGGCGGACCGTGCCGTCCGACCGGGAGCGGGCCAGGAGCAGGGCGTCTTTGTCCAGCGCCACAGGCAGGACGTAGCCGTGGTTGTAGTCGGTATGCCCACCGATGAGATTGACCCGGCCAGCGGCGCGAAAGATGAATACCTCGCCTGCTCCATAGGCCGCGGTGAAGGTCTCCAACGCTGCCTCGTAGCGGCGCACCTGCGCAGCCGTTTCTTCGCCGTAGATGGACTGCAAAGTGGCACTCATGTTTTCATATTTCTCAAGTACTGATCATCCAAGAGGGAAAGAGAGCCTTTCAGATTGAAGACATCCACGTACTCTTGGATGTTCTGAGCGATGCGATCCACGACGAAACCGTTTGGATCTGGAAACTCAGCGCCCAGGTTGTCGTACAGCCGCTTGCGGGCGGCCAGCACCCATGGATCAGTCCAGATATAGCGAGCCCCGGTGGCGACCAGCCATTCCTGCCTGGGGAGTGTTAGTTCATCAAAACTTCGGCCAACCTCATCAGGGGAAAGCCACTTTCGCCAGCGGTTGGAGTCCACCACGGCGGTTTTAAGGGCCACCTTGAAGCCGGAGGGGGACAGATTCGGCCTGCCCTCCACCAACTGAATCTCACGAGCGCAGAGTTCGCACAAGGCGGCCAGCTCGGTCGCGGTGAACTCCGGGCCAACGTTGGCCCCGCCCATGCCCGTGGCAGGGTAGTCGGCGGGGTTTGCCACCCAGTCAGTGTAGTGGCCCTTGACCAGCGAACCGAGAGGAGCGAGCCGGTCGTACAGGCGGCTGGCGCTATCCGGGTCGAAGGTCGTGGTGTGGAGATCAGTCCCCACCTTGCCCACGACGAAGCATGGCCAGGCCTGAACCAACCCCACGGCCTCCAGGCGGGCCTGCAACCCGGTGAGAAACCGATCGAAGCTGTCGAAGTCCACCAGGCCACCGTGCACCTCCTCTGTACCCACTTCGTATGACACCGGCGGCAGACCCAGCCGCTCACGCTGCGATTCAGCATGGGCGATTAACTCGATTGTGCGCTCAACCACCACGTCAATCTGCGGCGGCTGCCCATCGGGGAGTGTCCGGTCCACCGTTGGGTCGATGTGCAACAGGGTGTACCCGGCTTCCAGGCAGGCCACGAGCGACGCCTTCACCTCAGCCATAGTCTCTTCGAAACTCAGGCCATCACGGGTGCGAGCATCCTTCAACCATGGACCTCCGTGGTCGAGACATGGGTGGAGAGGTGAGGAACATTGATGTTTGGCGGCCAGTTCCTTCATCCGGGCGACGAAGGCCCGTGGGGTCCAGCCTGTGTAGCCCCCATCACAGTCCACCTGGTTCAAAGTGGCCGCAAACAGCATCGGCATGTCGTTGGCCGCAGCCACTTTGATCGCCGCCTCCAACACCGCGTCGGAGTTGGGACAGACAGCGAGCAGGGTGATCTGTACGCCGCGAGCGCGGAGGGCGATGATTTTGTGGATGATGTGGTGGATGGTCGTCATACACCGCTTCTACCGGCACATCATGGTCGCCAAGCAGATTCACCCGTATGCTATCCCCTCAGGTTAAGCACCGCCAATGCGTCCCTGCGCTTACGCTCCAGTGCCGTCATCGTGTTGGATCCGGCAGAACCTCATCACGCGAACAGGGGTTCGTGCCCTACCACACTTGCGATCAGTGCCTCTTGCTGGGCTGTGCTCATGGACGTGAAGTGTTCACACGACTCCAAGAAGAGCGGCAGGAGAGTGGTGTCACCAACCGTACATAACCCCGTCACGTCCTGCGACAGGGCAAAGTTGACCGCCTGCTGGATGTGACTGGCGTCGTCGAAGGGTTCGTACCAGGTATCGTAGGCCTTGGGCCGGTCGCCCCACGGCCCCTTGGCGATGGCCTTGATGATCATAAGGCCCACGTCTCGGGCGCGGCACTGGCGCAATAGTTCTTCGGCATTGCGCCGGTAGGTCGGATTAGCGTACAGCGCGAAATTGAGAGGGAAGAGCACAGAGTCGAAGGCGAAGCGATGCAGCGCTTCCAGGAAGACTGCAGGCGCGTCCAGGCCGTGGCCGGTGATGCCGATGAAACGCGTTAGCCCTTGCTCGCGCGCTTCGAGGATCGCCTCCAGCGCGCCTCCCGGCCCGGTCACTTGGTCCAATTCCTCCACGTTGTTGACGGCATGGAGCTGATATAGGTCGAACGAGTCCACCCGCAGCCGTTCCAGGGAGCAACGCAGTTCGGCCGCAGCACCTTCTCTTGTCCGCTCCAAGGTCTTACAACCCAGAAAGAAGCGCTCGCGCTCGCGCGCCAGCCACGGCCCCACGCGTTCCTCGGCCAGGCCATACGAGGGGGCCACGTCAATGTGATTGACCCCAGCCTCAATCACTTGTTCCATAACCGCGTCGGCCTCAGCTTGCGCCACCTCCCAGAAGGCCGCTGTTCCCAAGATGGCAACGGTGCTCATGTGGTCGGTACATCCAAAACGGCGTTTTTCCAAGTGCATACTCCTTATCCTATTCACAGTTGGACCACCGCCTCCAGGTTATTCGGCCGGTCTGGGTCCAGCCCTTTCGCCACTGCCCGGTGGTAGGCCAACCGCTGCACCACCGGCAGGTAGAGCGGCCCGCGCTCCCACTCGTCCAGGCCGCTGCGCAGTTCGACAATGTGGTCGGCCTGCCAGTCACCGAACGCCGAACCATCCTCAGCCAGCGCCAGTGTGCAGGCCCCCAGCCCTTGCATCTCCTCCAGCACGCGGAGTTCCTTCGCCAGACCAGTGTCGGAGAGGAACCCCACCACCAGCGTGCGCTCGTCTACCATAGCCATCGGCCCGTGGCGGAACTCCAGGGGATAGTAGGCCTCAGCGTAGGAGAGGGACATCTCCTTGGTCTTGAGCATCGCCTCGTTGGCCAGCCCACGGAGCGGGCCACCGCCGAGGAAAAAGAACCGTTCGACGCCCAGGTCCACCCCCAGCCGTAGGGGCAGGTTTCCCAACCGGTCCACCAGGTTTTCCAAGGCGGCAGGGAGCCGGTGGAGGCGCTTCAACATCCCTGCGTCGCGTGCGAGCACGGCGGTCAGGGCCTGAGTGAGCAGGAGCATGCTGGTGAAAGAGCGCGTCTGCGCGACGGAGTGTTCCTGCGCCTCGGGAGCCACCAGTGCGCGATCGGCCCGCTGGGCCAGAGGGCTTTCAGGGTAACAGGTGACGGCCAGGACTGGTCCGCCGTTGGCCTCCCGGAACCGTTCTAGTGCTTGCAGCGTCTCCGTCGTCGCACCGGAGCGGGAGACGGCGAGGAGCAACGTTCTACCCGCGGGGACCGCGCTGGCGAAGAGCCACAGTTCAGAGGAGGGAAGAGCGCGGGCAGGGATGCCAGTCCGGTGAGTCAGGATGGTAGCGGCAACCTGCGCCAGGTAGTGCGTGGACCCACATCCCACGGCAAGGACCTGCGCGAAGTCCGCTTGATTCAAGAAATCCTCCAGCGCTGCCCGATTGGCGGTGAAAGTCCCCAAGGTCGCGCGCCAGGCCGCTGCCTGCTCTATTATCTCTTCCAGAGTATGAGTTCCCTTTTTTTCAGCCATAGGCTTCCTTCTTCACCTCTAGCCTGCACTACAAGACATAGAGCATGCGGTTTTTGTATTCGGCCATCAACCGCTTGTTGTACTCGTCTCCACCTGGCACGTTGGCGGCCAGATAGACCGGGGGCACGAAGTCCCTGGCCATCAGTTTCTCCACCGTGGCGGCCATGAGAGCATGGAGGATGGCACAACTGGTGACGCCTGAGATGGGACAGATCTTCTGTGGCACCCCCTTGACCTCTAGGATAGCATCGCCAGCGGGAACCAGATTGTCGATCACCACGTCTACCAGTTCATACATCCTCTTCCCGCTGGGGTGGCGGGAGCTGACGCTGGTGGTGTATTCCATAGAGGTCAGGCCGATAATCTTCATCCCCTTCTCCTTGGCAGCCATGGCCATGTCAATAGGCACGGCGTTGCGTCCGGATACGGAGACCAAGATCAAAACATCGTCTGCCTTGGTGGTAAGCCTATTCAGCAATAGCCTGCCATAGCCCTCCAGCCGCTCCATCTTCGAGGTGAAGGTGGATGGGAAATCCTCCAAGGATAGACCGGGGCCAAAGATGGGATTGACCAACATCAAGCCTCCAGCCCGGTAGAAGATCTCCTGCACCGGGAGTGAAGAGTGGCTACAGCCGAAGGCGAAGAGCATGTGCCCGTCAATGATAGCCTGGCTAGTGATCTCAGCCGCCTCCTCGATCTTCCCTAACTGACTCTCCTCGATTTTCTTGAGGATGGCCGAAGCCTTTTCCAAATACTCTTTAGCTAGCATCTTTCCTTTCCTTTCTCTGATCACAGACTCCTGACATCACTTGATGACGCAGTTCGTTCATGTTTCTGACCCTTCTACGCACGCATACACATGACTCGTCCAAGCGACATCCTCGCCAATAGCCAAAAGGCGATTCTCTACCTCTCGATAGCGGTGGTATACCCAGCGATAGCGTTCTGCTACTTCAGGATGCGGCTCCACCGTCCGTCCATAAGCACAAATAGCAGCCCTGGCTGCGTTCACATCGTCGAAGAATCCTGCGCCTACCCCGGCCAGGACGACTGCTCCTAGCAGAGCCGTTTCCGGTGTAGTGGAGACAGTAACAGGACGACCCAGGACATCAGCGACCAGTTGCTGAATGAAGGCACTTCGGGCTCCCCCACCGAAGATGATTACCCGATCACACACCCCTACCAGTTCTTCGATGATCAACAGATTTGACTTCAATTGGAAAACCCACCCCTCAAGCACCGCGCGCACCAATTCCGCCTCAGAGGTAGAAAGGGAGATTCCGCAAAAAGCACCGGTGGCGCCGGGTTGCCAGAACGGCGAGGTGGCCCCGGACATGTGGGGGAAAAACGAGACACCGTCGCAACCTAGCGGAGCGGTCTCCGCCAGAACGATCATTGACGCATAGTCCATCTGAGTCCTAACCCCCAGTTGGCTATTGACTATTCCCTGGAAGACATCGCGTAGCCAGCGCAAGCTTATCCCTGCCGTCGAGACCACTGCCTCAAGAACCCACTGGCCCCGCTCCACCGAAGGATAACAGGGAATGCGCATCTGAGGGTCGAAAGCCGGGGCCTCAAGAGGCGCAACGAGGATGGATGCGGTGCCCAAGGAGATACTTACATCTTTCTGTATTAATCCCGCACCCAAGGCTGCGCATTCCTGATCATGCCCTCCCAAAACAACCTCCACCTCGGCAGAAAGACCCAGTTCCCGTGCTGCAGTCGGACGAATCTTGCCTAGCGGAGTACCGGCCCAGGCGATATCAGGCAGCTTCTCTCTCGGCACCCCGGCGGCTTCCAAGATGTCGGATGACCAGCATAGTTGGGTGACATCATGCATCAGTGTACCACCGGCAATGGAATGATCAGTGATGAACTCTCCGACTAATCTGGCCATGAGGAAATCCTGAGCGGTGGAGAATTTGTGGGCGCGTTCAAATACCTCAGGTTCGTTTTCCCTTAGCCACATGATCTTGGTCAAGGTGTAGGCGGGGTTGAAGACAATGCCCAACTTACGGAAAGCCTCCGCCTGTGGGAAAATCTCTTGCAGTCTATGAGTCTGTTCTATGGCTCTGGTATCAAGCCAGGTGAAAGCGTTGCACAGTGGACGAGCACTATAATCCACAGGAACAAAGGAGATTCCTTGGGCTGAGACGCTGACAGCCTGTACCAGGGAAGCTGAAACGCCTTTCTGGCTTAGGGCACCCCTCACCGCTGTCTTTGTTAGCTCCCACCAAGCCATGGCATCCTGCTCCACGTGCAAAGGGGCGGGCCGAGTCAGGGGATACTCAAGGTAGGCAAATCCTTGGATGGAACCATCAAGGCCGAAGAGCCCGGCCTTGATGGCCGTAGTACCCAAATCAATGCCTAAGAGAAGAGGCTCCATAGATCCACCCAATGCAATGTCCGCGACGGTATCCACTACGTAGTGGCGCCCCTCCTCGCCAGAGGCTCGAGAGCCCCCACCAGAGTATATCACTTACTGCTCCCTCCCATTCTCTGCCAAACTTGAAAATCGGTCAATTTCATGAAAGGAGGAGCGCAAGCGTCCGTACAGAGAAGAGAAAATCCCATATCCAGCCGCATATATACGTTGGTTGTTATCGTCCGGGGAGATCAATTCCTCGATCTGTACCCTTCTCCAAGCTTCTTCCAAGTTCCTGTAAACTCCGACAGCCACTCCGGCCAACAAACATGCCCCGAAAGCCGACAGGTCTTTCTCCTTGACAACCGCTACGCCGGCCCCCAGCGTATCCGCGATGATTTGGCGCCACAAAGTGCTCTTAGCCCCCCCAGAACCCATCCTGATCTCTGTCGGTCTTATCTCAAACGCCTTGAGACAGTCCTTAAGACCATAGGCAACCCCTTCCATGAGCGCTCGCACCATCTCAGCGCGCGAGTGCATTGCTGTCAGTCCTATCAACGCCCCCTGAGCACGATAGTCAAGGTGTGGATTTCCAGTCCCAAAGAAATATGGTAAGAAGAAAAGTCCACGAGCCCCGGGAGGCGCCTGGCTTGCCAGCCTGTCCAAAACATCGTACACGGCAATTCCAAGATCCTTCGCTACAAGGCTTTCCAACATCCCCAGGTTGTTCCTGTACCATTGAATAGAAGCACCTGCTGCAGGCACGGTGCCCATGGCGAATAATTTTTCAGGAACAGCCTGACGAAAAACGTAGAGCTTTCCCAGGAGATCCTCTCTAAGGGAACTCAAGGGCACGATGACTTGGGCCGCGGTACCAATATTGACCAGCGGCGTTCTTCCCTCCCCAATGCCACCACCAACAGCAGCCGTCGCCAGGTCCCCCGCCCCCACAACCACAGGGGTGCCTTCTACAAGGCCCGTTTGCCGTGCTGCTGTGGAGGTAACTTGGCCTAGTATTGCAGAAGAGTCTAGGATATCCGGGAGAAGAGAAGACCTGATATTCAGTTCAGCGATGATCTCGTCAGACCAAGTCCCAGCACGAATGTCATATAGCAGCGTGCCTGAGGCATCTGAGTGGTCTGTAGCGAACTCCTCCGTGAGTCTTAAGCCAATGAAGTCCTTGGGCAGAAGAATCTTGTGAACCCGCTCGAAGACCTGGGGCCTTTCCTGCTCAATCCACAGAATCTTGGGTGCGGTGAAGGCCTCGCCTGCGGGATTACCTGTAACATCGAGGATCCTGGCTGCCGAAAGCCGCTTCTTGAGGGCTATGCTCTCTCGGCGCGCCCTCGTGTCAGCCCAGATAATACAGGGATGCAATGAATGCCCATCCGGCCCGATAAACACGGGTCCGTGCATCTGGCCCGTGAGGCCCACAACATCTATGCGAAACCTCGTGACAGCCTTAAGCACAGCGACAACAGCCGACCACCACTGGTTTGGGTCTTGTTCGGCCCAGTGAGGATGGGGCCTCATGGTGTCATAGGCTTGTCCGAACCGGCCCAGGACCCTTCCCTCCTCATCACAGAGGAGAGCTTTGACCCCAGACGTCCCCAAGTCGATTCCGAGAAGATTTCCCAACTTACGTGTGTCCTTTGGCTACTTGAATGTCGCCTCAAACATCTCAACCGCACCAGTGTGCAGCGCCATCTCCATTTCACTTCGAATAAGGATCGGCCGCGTCGCGCAGCCCGTCGCCGACGAAGTTGAATGCCAGCACGGCCAGGATCACAAACCCAGAGGGGGTAAACAGCCAGGGATGCATGGCGATCGAACGGATGTTCTGTGATGCTTGGAGCAACACGCCCCAACTGACGACCGGGGGGCGGAGCCCAATCCCTAGAAAACTCAGCGCAGTCTCACCCAGGATCATGTACGGGAACGAAACCGAAAGATCAACGATGATGTAGCTCATGAACGAAGGCAGCATGTGCCGGGCGATGATGCGCGCGCCACCGCTGCCGGCGATCCTCGCTGCAATCACGAAATCCTCTTCCCGCAGCGACAGCAACATGCCTCTGACCCGCCGCGCCAGGGTGGTCCAACCCACGAAGGAGAGGATCACGGTGATCATAAAATAGACCCGCAGTGGCGGCCACTCCTTGGGCAGCGCGGCGGCCAGGGCCATCCACAGCGGCAGCGTCGGCATGGAGCGGATGAACTCGATGGCACGCTGGACCACAAAATCGATCCATCCACCGAAATAGCCGGATGCGCCGCCGAGCAGGAGGCCTAACACAAAGGAGACCATCACGCCAGCCACGCCGATAGAGAGGGAAACGCGCGTACCGAATAGAATACGCGATAGAACGTCTCGCCCCAGAGCATCCGTGCCAAACAGATGGATGAACCCGCCTTCGACTCCAAACAGGTGAAGGTCGGTTGGAAACAGACCCCAGAGCCTATACGGTTCTCCCTTCACGAAGAAGCGGAGCGGCATTTTCACGGAGGTATCCTCCTCGAACTCCAATCGCAGGGTTTCCGGATTGCGTACCGTCCGCACGCCATAGACAAAGGGCCGCAGGTGGAAGCCGCCCTCGTCGTCAAAGAATCGCAACTTCTGTGGGGGTCCAAGCAAACAATTGCTGTTACGTGTTTGCGCGGAAGTGGGCGCAAGGAACTCAGCAAAGACCACGATGATCAGAAACAAGATCAGGATGATGGAGCCCAGAATCGCCAGCCGGTGCTTCTTGAACCTCCACCACACCAACTGGAATTGCGTGGCTGTATAGTATTTGATTTCTTCGGCTTCCAAGGTAGCCTTGCCTGGTTTGACCTCCGCGGGTGTGGTGATCTCTTCCACTGTTTAAACACCCTCCCCTAGTAAACGCTTTCCCCCCGCCGGACACGCGGATCCAACAGGGCCAGCAAGATGTCGGAAAGGAACGTTCCGACTATCGTCAAAGTGCTCAGCATCAGCAGCATGGCACCACCCAGAAACATGTCCTGATCCAGCAAAGCGCTCAGGTATAACGGCCCGGTGCTCGGCAGGGCGAGCACCAGCGCGACGATGGGCGCGCCGGAGATGATCGTCGCCAACTCCCACCCGATGGTACTCACGATCGGGTTGAGCGCCACGCGCACCGGATACTTCAGCAGCAAACGCCATTCGGAGAGCCCCTTGGCCCGCGCGGCTGTGACATACAGTTTGTTCTGTTCGTCGAGCATGGTCGCGCGAACCGTCCTGATCTGAAAGGCGGTCCCAGCCATCCCCAGAACGATGGCTGGAATCCAGAGATGGCTGAGCATGTCGAGCATTCGGGCCCAGCTCCAGGGCGCCTCCTGGAACTCTGGCGAAAACAACCCGCCCACACTCGCACCGAAGACCTTGACGCTGATATACAACAGGATAAGCGCCAGCATGAAACTGGGCGTGGCCAGGCCGATGTAGCCGATCACCGTGGCCACGTAATCACCCACCGAATACTGGCGCACGGCCGAGTAGATTCCAATTGGGATCGCTAGGCCGTAGGTAAAGATCAGTGTGGCGAACGCCAGGAGTGCCGTGAAACCAATCCGTTCCCCAATGACGTCTGTGACCGGCCGCATGTACATGAAGCAAATGCCGAAATTTCCGTGCAAGACGATATTCGTGATCCATTTCCAATACCGCTCCGGCCACGGCCGGTCGAGGCCAAACCCTTTCCGGATAGCGGTCAAATCTTCTTCTGTAACATTAACGCCGCTTGCTTCAAGTTTGAAGGCATACCGTACCGCGTAATCACCGGGCGGAAGCTCAATGAGGATAAAAATGACGATAGAGCCCAATGCGAGCATGAGGAGCATTGAGCTGAAGCGCTGTAGAAAAAACCTGACCATCTTGCGACCTCCTGTCAGGACTCATAAAGGCTCGCCAGCGCCGTCGCGCATAGGTAGGAAGGAACCACAAACAGACCGCTGGGTGGGTGGAGGGTGCCCACCCACCCAGCAACTCCACTGCACGTGCCATCACAAACTTACGGACTGGCGCACGGCCCTCACGTGCACGAGAGCGAGCGATCTAACCTCGCGCGACACCATAAGTTTGTCAATCTCAGGGGCTACTCCTTTATGTAGAACTGATCGACCCGGAAGGGATAGTGCCAGTAATAGTCCCACACGGCAGCGGAATACTCAGGCACATTGCCCAGCCGGTTGTGAGCGATGACCGGCATCGGAACATCGCCCACAGTCCCGATGGTGAACAGATAGTCCACATGCATCTCCACGATCTCTTTACCTAACTCCATCCACTCATCGGAAAAGGGCATAGCGGCGTGAAACTGCACCGCGAGTTCCTTCAACTGCTTCATGTCCTCAGGCGGTTCCTCGCCCTCGGCGCCGTCTGTTTGCCACCAGTCATACCAGGGCCCGCCAGTAAATTGGCCTAACCCTGTTGCGAAAGGCGGGTATAGCCTCTGCTCGTCGCTGATCAGGGCTGTTGCAGAGGTGCCGTCGTTGTGCCATGCGGCTAGGTCATGATCGTTCATCAGGGTCTGGGCACGATAGACCTCCGAGGTCACTTCCTTCACCTCTACTTTGACGCCCACCGCCTCCCAATATCCCTCTACCAGCTCGTTCATCAGTGCTGGTACTCCCTGGGGGCAGTAGGTCAAATAGACCGTCAAGGTCTTGCCGTCCGGTCTCAGACGGAAGCCGTCAGCGCCCCTCTCCGTGAGGCCCATCTCGTCCAGCAATTCGTTGGCTCTGTCTGGATCGTACTCGATCATGTACGCCTCCATCCATGGCTCGACGAACGGGTTGCTGAGTGGGTCGGCGGGAAGGCCCTGCATCGGCCTGGCCAGACCAAGGTAGAGAGCCTCGTTGATCTCCTCCCGGCTTATCGCCAGGGCCATGGCCTGCCTGAAGCGAACGTCCGAGAAGATCTCACGCTTGACCAGGTCTGGGTGGGTGATGTTGAAGCAGTAAAAGATTCCCCCACCCAAGCCCGCGGGCGCCAACTGGACTATGTAGTTGCCCTCAGCCTCGTTCTCCTTGAACAGCGGGTAGTCAACCAGCACGAGGCCTTGCATCTTCAGATCAATCTCACCCGCGATGATCTTCAAGTCGATGACCTCCCTGTCGAGGATAAAGCTCTCGTAGTGCTCATTGACATAGGGCAATTGCTGGCCGGCCGTGTCAACCTTGAAGTAGTAAGGGTTCGCCACCAAGAGCCGGTATTCCGTCGTCTCATTCGCCAAGACGTGGGACTCAAGGGTTGGCACCCCAAGCCGGTGGTAAGAGTCCTTCCAGTCATGGTAGTATGATCGGAAGAGCCCCACCCAGTCCTCGTACCCCTCCTCCTCGGCCGGTTCGTTTGCATCCGGGTTGTAGTCGATGTGGAACTGCGACAAGAAGTGTTTAGATTGGAAGGGTTGAACATACGTCCATGCCAACATGGTAAGGAACCCAGGTGCAGGCTCGGCGAAGTGGACCTTGAACGTCACGTCGTCGATCTTCTCAATCTCCATCGGCTCGCCACCATAAACCCACTGGCTGGGCACATCAGGGGTAAGTTCCTCGTTGAGTTTGATGTCCTCCCACCAGAAGATGATGTCATCTACGGTGAACGGTTCGCCATCCGACCACTTGTGGCCTTTTCTCAGATGGAGGGTGATCTCCGTGTAGTCGTCGTTCCACTCCCACGATTTGGCGACATTCGGTACAATCGCCTGTAGGTCATCCGACCAGCGCACGAGATTTACATGGCGCCAACTGAGAATGCCTGAGGTGCCGCTTTCGGTGGCAAACGACACCCCCCGCATCCGGCCGCCGTATTTCCCGATCTCTCCGTAGGGCTGGACGACCAGTGGCTCCTCCGGTAGCCGTTCTTCGACCAGGGACAACTCGCTGTCCTCTCCATTTAGCTCAGCATTGAGCTCAGCCATGTCCGGGTTTTCACTGAAAGCCAGCCGGCAGCCGGCCAGTTCCTCAAACTCGGCCAGTTCAAACTGCTGCGGCCACTCCCCTTCGAGGCCCATAGGATCTGCTACGGTGGACAGCGGGCACGTAACCTCTTCTGGGACTTCCTCCGTTGCTTCGGGGGGTGCCTCAGTGGGCGCTTCAGTAGGCACGGCTTCAGTAGGCGCTTCAGTAGGCACGGCTTCTTCTGTAGGTTCGGGAGTGGGTTTCGCGCAAGCGCCGAGCACCAGCGCGACGAGCACCATCCCGATCACAAGCCGCATTCCCTTATGCTTATACATTTACTTCCCTCCTTATTGTTAGATATCCTTCAAGGTGCATTCACCGGGCTGAGAATCTGGCTCACACGTCACAAATCATAGACACCTCCTTATTTACTCACTCGAAGACCTCCTCCACGCACTGCCCTTCCCAGTCGGTGTGGGGCGTGATACCCAGCACACGGGCCAGGGTTGGCCCGGTGTCGAGCAGGCTGACCGGGATCTTGATCTCGTAAGCGCACCGGATGCCCGGCCCTGCAATCATCCACGGTACAGTTATGTCCTCCGGTCGGTCAGTGCCGTGGATGTAATCGTGACCGCCGTGGTCGCTTGTGAACAGCACGGTCGCATCGGATGGCAGTGCGCCGAGCAGCGTGCCGAGCGCACCGTCAACGCGCTCCAGTTGCCCCAGATATCCATCCGACATGAAGCCGTACCTGTGCCCGGCCTCATCAGGCGTGCCGAAGTAGACGAACGCCAAGTCGGGACGGTCGCTGGAAAAGTAGCGCACTGCCTCATCCGCAATGACCTGATCGCCATCGGGGTCAGTACAATTCTTTCGGAAGTACGAAAAAGCCAGGCTGCCCGGCAGGCTGAGATTGCGCAGCGGCTCCCAGTTGTAGAAGAACGCGCTGCGCAAGCCAGCCGCATGTGCCACATCCACCAGCCCCGGGATCGGCTGGGCCATCGGCATCCAATCGTTCGTCGTGATCCCATGGCGTGTGGGGAGGACGCTGTGAAAGATGGACATGTGGACGGGCAGGGTGATAGAGGGCATAACACTGGATGCCTGCAAGGTCGCTGCCCCTCTCGCGCGCAAGGCAGCAAGATTTGGGCAACGAGCGGCTGCCAACGCGTCCGGACGAAGACCATCAACGAGGATAAGAACTGCAGGACACATCTTGAATCACTCCTTCGAAGAAGTGGCGGTTCTCCAGTGCCTTTGATTGCCCATTACCTCAACACCAAGCATCACAGTTACCGCTTTTGCTGCCAGGGATCGGCTTCCAAAAAGGCTTCCAGCATGATCTGCTTCATAGGACAACATTCCGCTGATTCAGTCCGCCACTATGACCTCTACCCCCAGCTGCCGCAGACAGGTCAGGGTCTGTGGGTCTGCCTCCGCGTCCGTCACCAGCGTGGTGATCCGCTCCACCGGCGCAACGTAAGCGGAGGCGATCTTGCCAAATTTGGTATGGTCGGCCACCAGAATCAACTCCGGGGCCATATCAATGATCGTGCGGTCGGTCATCACCTCTGGCAGGTAATCGTTGGTCATCCCCGCCTCCAGGCTGATGGCCCGCATGCCCATGAGGGCCTTGTCCACCCGCACCTCGCGGAGAGACTGCTCCGCGATATGGCCCACCAGGGAGAGTTCGGAGGCGCGCATCAGGCCGCCAGTGACGACAACCGTCACCCCTTCGGCGGTGGACAACTCGGTAGCGACGTTGAGGGCATTGGTGACCACGGTCAAATCCTTACGGTTAACCAGATGACGGGCGACGTAGGCGGTGGTGGAACCAGAGCCAATGAAGATCGACTCACCGTCCGCCACCAGGGAGGCCGCGGCGCGACCGATGCACTCCTTGCAGTTCTTCGCCTGAACCATACGTTGGATCACAGGGGGCTCAGGTGGCGCAGGGATTACCACGACCGCCCCACCGTGAGCACGTCGCAATGCACCCTGGGCATCCAACTCGCGCAGGTCGCGCCGGATGGTGACTTCGCTGACGTCGAAGCGGCGACCTAACTCGACGACAGTGACCTGCCGATTGTCCTGAACAGTCTCTAGAATCAGTTGCTGACGCTCTTCCTTCAATGGGGTAGTCATATTATCTCCATAGATAACTGCTCAGCCAGTCATAAATGGAACACGGATCGTACGGATGTACGCAGATAAAGATAAAAAACCTGTGAGAACCCGTTTCACTCGTGTGTATCCGTGTGCTATTTGTGCCTGTTTTGGGAAGAGCCTGAGTAATCACCTCCGTAGAGCTAGACATATATGAAACTCAAGCACATTCTTTATACCACAATCAGTCATATTTGTCAATGTCTTTGGTCATATTCGGTCATATCAAGACGCTATCGGTCAAGCCAACTCAGCCAAAGAGGCCGCCGTTCGCAGACTAGAGGGACTCAATCACTTTGCCAGCACTGCAGCAGCCCAAGTGCGCTTGACAAACCAACCCGAACAGAGAATACCTTAAGGAGAGCGGCCCCCCTGGGAGTTCGGTGACCTGTTCGAGCCCGATTGTATCGAGGTCTGGGGAGCGCCGTGGATCGTCTCCAACTACCAATCGCTGGCGGTGTGGAACGCGCAGTTACGCCAGGGCAAACATATCACCAGCGTGGGCGACTCCGACAAGCATCAGGGGCCGTTCACGGGGGAACTGGGCTGGTATGAGGTGGGCAAATCCCTGCACGTAACCCACGAATGCCAGATCGTCGTGACCGACGATACCTGCTGGCGGGCGGAGATCATCGAGCCGCCGGAGGCACCGCTGGACGAGGAGCCCGCTGCACTGATGGCCAAGGCGCTGAGCAATCCGATTTACGTGCAGACATCGAACAATCCTTTGCTGGTCGCAAATAGCGCGGTCATGTACAGCGGATATTAGCTCACCTTTGATTGGAGGAATGACGGAGCTAAGTAAAAACTGCAACAGGTACAGGCCGTTCTGTGGTGAAACTCTGCCGGTGCAGTTTGATGCGTTCGATCTCGTGCAATGTTTCGGCGGTGAGGTAACTTTCCCCGCAGTGCGGGCAACTGATGACGGGGACATTCTCAATAACAAGCAAATTCCCACCTTTGCCATAACTGCGTGTCACGTGACGAACGCAAACCCCTTCTTGTCCACAAATATCGCAAATCATCAGCGTGTAAAGTCATCACGTACTGTCGCGTACGGATTTTCTCCCGCATTCGTTTCAGGATGCGGTCAAACATACGGTTCCCATGGTCAGCTTGTTCAGTCAGATTGTACCAAACTTGTGTAACTGCTCAGGCTCTTCCCAAAACAGGCACAAATAGCACACGGATACACACAGATGAAACGGGTTCTCACAGATTTTTTATCTTTATCTGCGTACATCCGTATGATCCGTGTTGATCCGTGTTCTATTACGCCTTCCCCTGGCTGCCGAAGAGGCCGATCTTGCGCTCGACCACGGCCTGCATCGCCTCAATCGCCGGGCCGAGGATCTTGCGCGGGTCAATCTGCTCCGGCTGCTCGGCCAGTGTCTTACGCACGGATTGCGCGAAAGCATTCCGTATCTCGGTGTCAATGTTGATCTTGCAGATGCCCAGGCTGACGGCCGTGCGAATCTGATCATCGGGGAGACCGGAGGCCCCGTGCAACACCAAGGGCACCTCGACCCTATCGCGGATGGCCTGCAGCCGGTCGAAGTCCAGGTTGGGTTCACCCTTGTAGAAACCATGCACGTTGCCGATGGAGACGGCCAGGAAGTCACAGCCCGAAGCCTCGACAAACTCAGCCGCCTCATCGGGGTCAGTCATCGCCTTCTCCCGCTCCGAGACGACGACTTGCTCCTCGGCACCCGCGATACGCCCTAACTCCGCCTCTACCGGCACACCCACCGCGTGTGCCGCTTCCACCACCTTGCGGACCTCCGCCACGTTCTCATCGAAGGGCAGTTTGGAAGCATCGCGCATCACCGAGGTGAAGCCGTGACGCAGGCAGAGCATCACCACCTCGAAACTTGGCCCGTGGTCCAGGTGCAGGGCGGCCGGGAAGCCGGCCAAACGGGCATGCGCCCGCACGATCTGGGGCAAAAAGTTTATCCCAGCGTACTTGATGGCACCGGCCGACACCTGCAAGAGGACCGGTACCTGCTGCGCCTCGGCAGCGCGGAAAATAGCGCGGGTAATCTCCAGGTTATTGGTGTTGAACGCGCCGACGGCGTAACCACCCCTCTGCGCCGCCAGCAGCAACTCCTTGGATGAAACAAGCATCCTAAACCTCCTCAACTGACATGATCTTATGCTCGACCACGGCTTCCAGCGCGTCAATCTCTCCAGGGGTCCAAGTGACCTGCACCTGGGTCCAAATTAGGGTCACTCACTCCAGGAGGGTCGGCCAGTTCTACCTCTTCCCACCAGACGTAGATCAACGCGTCGCCCCCCTCCTCGTAGTATTCAACCTTGACCCCGTGGTTGCCGGTCGTGACCGTGTGCTCACCGCAGTAGGCCACCCCGCTCGTGGGGTGCCACTCATCCAACACCCGATGGTCATCTACCCACATGCGCGCACCGTCGTCAATCATCGCACAGAAGCGATAAGTACCCGCCTCCAGGTATGCCGTCGTCGTCCAGCGGATGGAGAAGAAATCGCTGTGCATTCCAGGCATAGGCGCACCGGTGCCCCACTCAAAGCCGATCCAAGGGTCGTAGCGGGTGGCGAACGGAGGACCCTGCAAGTCCACGTTGTTGTAGAACTGGCCAAACCAGCCCGCGCCTGGGGCCGGTGTAGAGGTCGGCGTCGGCCCCGGCGTCGGTGTTGGCCCTGATACCGTTTCCCACCACAAGTGGATACGAGCGGCCTGAACGCGGTCGTAGTACTCCACCCGGATGGCGTGGTCGCCGGCTGTTAGAGTCCGATCCACGGTGTAGAGGCGCGCCGGTCCATCTCGCCAGCCGTCGATGATGCGCTCGCCGTCCACGTAGACTCGCACGCCGTCGTCCACTTTGGTATAGAAGCGATAGGTACCGCCAGCGAAATTGAAGGTGCCAGTCCAGCGAACAGAGAAGTAGTTCTTGGGTACCCCGGCCACCGGCGAACCCCAACCCCAGTTGAAGTCAACGCTCTCGTCCTGGCGCGTGGCGCAGGCCGGACCAGCCAGCGTCGTGTTGTTGAAGTACTCCCCGGACCAGCCCTCGCCCGGGACCGGTGTAGTGGTCGGCGTGGGGGTCGGTGTTGGTCCTGACACCGTTTCCCACCAGAAATAGACGCGAGCGACCTGAACGCGATCGTAGTACTCCACCTGAACAGTGTGATCGCCAGCCGCCAGAGCCCGATCCGCGGTGTAGAGACGCAACCCACCATCCCGCCAGCCGTCAATGATAGACTCACCGTCCACGTAGACCCGCACGCCGTCGTCCACCCGGGCGTAGAAGCGGTAGGTGCCCTCGGCGAAGTTGAAGGTCCCGGTCCAGCGCACGGAGAAGTGGTTTGTAGGCATCCCGCCCGCCGGTGGACCCCAGCCCCAGTTGAAGTTGATGCTGTCATCGTAGCGCGTGGTATAGGCTGTCCCCCCTAGCGTACCGTTGTCGAAATACTCGCCGAACCAGGGACCAGGCAACGAGTCGGGCAAAGACGGCTGCGGCGGAGACGGTTTGCTGGGCGGCGACACGGGTGGCGCGACGCCGGGAATAATGAGACGCTGCCCCACATAGATGTGGTTGAGGTTGGTGATGTTATTGGCCCGAGCGATGGCCCACACATCTACCCCGTAGCGCAGCGCTATGCGCGTCAGCATCTCACCCGGTTGCACCACGTGGACAGTACCAACCGGTTGCCCCGCTGGTATCACAAGACGCTGCCCAACGTAGATGCGGTTGGGATTGGTGATGCCGTTGGCTCGGGCGATGGTCCACACATCCACCCCGTAGCGGCGCGCGATGCTATACAGTGTCTCGCCGCGCTGGACGATGTGGATGGTGTCACACGCTTTCGGCGCCGCTGATGCTGGCATGATGCCGACCAGGAGCACCAGCGTCGTGATCAATAGCACAACAGGAAGCCACTTCCTCCGCATTTCACACCTCCTTACTCTCTTGGCCGCGTGCCAGGCCCCAGACCTGCGCCGGCTAGCAACACTCTACAAAATATAGTTTACACCAATTGGCGACAAAACGCAACAACCTATTCAAGGCAACTCACCCAGCGCACGCTCAACAAGCGGCACAAGTTCACCTGTGGTATCGAGATCCAGGGCACGGACGAACGATTCCTGTGCTTTCTCATGCGCGCCCTGTCCGCTCCACAACAGACCCAGGTGATAGTGAACCACAGCCAGCGCCGGATCGAGAGAAACAGCCCGCCTGAGGCTGCCCTGCGCAGTCCCGTAATCCCCGACCTGAAAAGCGGCCCAGCCTCGCAGGTCATGGGCGCGCGCGTCGTCGGGCGAGAGTTCGAGCAACTTTGACGTGGCCTCGACCCCCTGCCCGGCAGCGGCGATGTTGTGATCGAGATAAAAGCGGGCCAGAATCTCCCACAGGGCCGGATCGTCGGGTTGGAGAGAGACCGCCTCCAGCAACCAAATTTCCGCCGCCACGTACCGTTCTTCGGCAGCCCAGGTCTGGCCAATCTCGACACACGTGGCCGGGTTGTCGGGGTCCAGGTCGTAGGCCGTCTCGTACTCGGCGCGAGCAGTCGAGAAGTCGCCCAGTCGATCGTAGTGCAACCCCAGGAAAGTGTGGGCCACAGCCGAATCGGGAGCCAGCGCGATGGCCCGCTGCAGGTGGGGCCGGGCCTCGTCCGGGTGGCCCATCTGGTCGAGCGCATGGCCCAGGTAAGCGTGGGCGTCGGGATAGTCGGGATTGTGCGAGAGGGCACACTCGAACTGACGCACGGACAACGCCCATTCCTGCGCCTCGAAGAGCACTCGCCCCAGAAGAACGCTGCCGTAAGCAGGGTCATCCACCGCGCCAGCCTCCTGGAGCGATGCGATCAGACCGCCCGCCAAATCGG
>CAYLPU010000047.1:0-38462 GCA_964385635.1 uncultured Anaerolineales bacterium | reverse complement strand
AGAGGAGGTCAACTTCACACAGTACCTACTGGTGCAACTTTTGGGGTAAATATCCTAGATTGATAATTAGCGCGACCATTCGTTACTACTCAGGCATAGCCGCCTGACGGAATGTTAATGAAACTCTGATGGAAATCAAGTGCAAATCTAACACGCTTCTGGTATATTCAACTCACTATGACGTCGCAATTGGATCTTGATCGCAGCCAGCTTGAACAGCTGGACAAAGAAGCTCTCATATCGATCATACTAACGCTGCGGCAGCAGGTGCGCGAGTTGCAGCAGACCGTCGCTGCACAAGCTGACGAGATCCAGAAACTGCGCGATCAGTTGGCCAAGAACAGCCGCAACAGCGGCAAGCCGCCGAGCAGCGATGGGCTGAAGAAGCCCCGGCCGCACAACCTGCGCAAGAAGACGGGCCGCAGCAGCGGCGGGCAGAAGGGACACAAAGGTCACACCCTCGGGATGGTCGAGCAACCAGATCACGTTCAAGTTCATCAGGTTTCACGATGCCCTCATTGTGCCACGGATCTGCAGTCCGTTGAACGGTGTGAGGTTGAGAGGCGGCAGGTGTTTGACATCCCTCCAGTACGCGTCGAGGTCACCGAACACCAAGCCGAGATCAAGGTATGTCCCCGCTGTGGAAACCAGGTGAAGGGCGACTTTCCCCCAGGTGTGACGCAGCCGGTCCAGTATGGTCCTCGCATCAAGGCTCAGGCCTCCTATCTCAACAACTACCAACTTATCCCGTGGGCACGCACGTGTGAGTTGCTGGGCGATTTCTACGGACATGCCCCAGCGGAAGCCTTGGTCCTGGAGTCTAATACTGCCGTAGTGGACGGCATCAAGCCCAGCCTGGACGCAACTAGGCAGCAACTGATCGCGTCGGAGGTCGTCCACTTCGACGAGAGCGGCCTGCGGGTGGAAGGCCAGTTGAACTGGCTTCACGTCGCCAGTACCGATTACCTCACCTACTACGGCGTCCACCCCAAGCGCGGACAGGACGGCATGAACGCAATAGGCATCCTGCCCGCATTTAAGGGCCGAGCCGTGCATGATTGCTGGCAGTCCTACTTCGTCTTCGACAACTGCCAACACGCCCTCTGCAACGCCCACCACCTGCGCAACCTGCTGTTCGTCGTCGAGCAGTACGAGCAAAGCTGGGCCGAGGAGATGGTCCAGTTATTGCTGGACATCAAGGCCGAGGTCGATGCTGCCCCCGCCGGCCAGATGTCTCTGGTGTCAGAGCGTCTCACCCATTTCGAACAACGCTACGACGAACTGATCGCTCAGGGATTGGCGGCCAATCCACCGCCAGCCGACCCGCCACCGAAGAAGCGAGGGCGCAAGAAGCAGTCACCACCCAAGAACTTACTCGACCGGCTCCAGAAATACAAGCCACAGGCTTTGGCCTTTATGTATGACTTCCGCGTTCCTTTCGACAACAACCTGGCTGAACGCGACGTCAGGATGGTAAAGATCAAGCAAAAGGTGTCAGGTGCTTTCCGCACACGCACCGGTGCTGAGACCTTCTGTGCAATTCGCAGCTACATCTCGACGACCCGCAAGCATGGGCTGAACGTGATTGATGCCGTTCATGGCGCTTTGACTGGCACCCCTTTTATCCCGTGCGCTCTTGGAGGGGTGGCCTGAGTAGTAACGACCATTCTAAGCAAGCTAACGGCACCGGGTTCAGCCGCCGCGCGGGTGCGGGCTGTAGCCTTCGCCGTAAGCTCAACCTGAAAGCGCGTGGGGCCGCCGATTTGCCCGCGCGGAGCGCGGTCGGCTGCAACCCGTTGTTAGCCGCCGCTTTTCTTGGGTCCGATTCTCTTTAGCCTGAAGCCACTCTCTTGGCTCCTGCTGGAGGAGTAGTAGTTGAGTGGAACACCAAACAGGTTAACGATATGTTCGCAATACTTGATTATCCCCTCCCGCTTGATTGCCTCCGAGTCATAGTTGAAAATCAGGTGATAGAAAGATGCCCATAGAATGGCAGCATCGCTGAACGCGACTGGCTCTGAGGGACCGATTATCGAGTAGCAACCAGAATCTGGAATGATGGCCTTTGCCAACTCCTCGTTCACCATCTCACAAGCGGATATGAATAGGCGCTTGTTGTGTAAATGAGGCTTGAGTATCCCTCCAAGTTGTTCGAAGGGGATGGTATCGAGGGTCGTTGCCATTGATTGGGGGCTCCCGTGGCAGGACAGATGAAGGTATCTGTATCGACTCACATCGAAGATTCCTACTACCTCCTCCAATTCTCTTCTGGTTCTGATGTAGTAGTACTTGCTGTTCTTCCCGTTTAGATGCAAGATGTTTGAGATAATCTTACCCTCGTATCTGTCATTTGCTTCGTTATCGAATTTCAGCGACTCGACTATGAAAACCTCGGGAATAGTGATATCTTTGCTCATATTCTTTCACCTCTCGCGGCGGCTAACTCATAAATCTGCGAAGTATTTCGCCTACTGCTCACCTGGAGCGTGATATGCGAAGCACTTCGCGTACCATGCCGACAATGTAGAAACGACGACTCGTCGAGATTATACCCTGACGAGGGTACTTGCACAAACGAAACCGCCCACCGCCTCGCTTCCCCCACCACGACCGGCACCGGCAGGCGAAAAACGCGGGACCGCGGGCTTGTCCTACGGCGAAATTCCGTTATCACGCCCACGGCGGGCCGCACCCCCGCCTGGGCCTGGGTTGGCGACCTCGCTTTCCAGTTCGACGGCGGGAGAGCGCCCCTTGCCCACCAACAAGCGGCGGATTTGGGCGTCAGCCGGTAACGGTGCGTTATATGATCGTTGCGCCCCCCTCTTTCACTTGTCTACTATCTGGTAGGGAGTTCATTGATACTCACAGTTGTGATTTTCTTGCCCTCGGCTCTCCGCCGATCTTGGTGCGCCACAATTTGCTGCTCGACGTACTCTCGGGTGCAAGCAGGACTATACTTCCATCCTTGTCCAGCGACCCCGACGACAGTGGTTGTCGTTCCTGGCTCAAACAGTACCGAGACTTCGTCATATCCTTCTTTCAAAGACCCCGTAGGAGACCAGAAGTCGGCGTGAACCCAACCATCGCTGGCGTTAATAAAGACGTCCTGGCCTCGTCCATCTACAGGCTGCCACGGACCCAAGACTACTGCTGGTCCACAAGTTCCAGAACTGACTGTTGATCGGACAGTAGCAGGAGATAGGGTTGCTGTTGCTGTGAGTGTGACGACAACTGGCTGCGTGGGTTGTGCTTCGGGATTTCCTACTTGAACGCCGGGGCCGATGACGATGAAACCCTCTTCAAGCAAAGTGTTAGTGAGGAGAAACACTCCCGTCACGCAAGCGGCAATGACTCCAAAGATACCCACAATGATTGCGGCCTTCACACGGACTGATGAACTCTCTTGCTGAGACATAATGCACTCCTTATAAGAGCACTTTAGCGCAAAACAAGCCCGCTGCCGTGGATAGTGGCCCAACGGCTGCTCTCGCACAAACGGACGCCGCCCACCGCCCCGCTTTCCCCACCACGACCGGCGCCAGCAGGCGAAAAGCGCGGGGCCGCGGGCTAGTCTTGCGGCGAAAGGTGGTCGTCACGGCCACGGCGTCTCTGCACCGCCGTTGCTCTACGGCCAGGTTGCGTGTGGTGCCAAGTCGCACCCTGAGTCTTTCGGCTACGCTCAAGATGCACATGCCGGAGGGCCACGTTGCGTTTGGGCTGAGGTGGGATAACGGCTCGCGGTTCAGCCACCGCGCGGGTGCGTGAAAGAGCTTTTGCTACAAAGCTAATTGAATGTGCGCGAGGCCGCCGATTCGCGCGCGCGGAGCGCGGTTGGCTGCAACCCGTTGTTAGGCGGCTTTTCTGAACAAGGTCTGACCGGCTGCAAAATGAACACTCGTAAACTTGCCTGTCTGGTCAACCTCAATTAGATCTGTACCTTTTTCTGGTATACTGCTGAGAGCGAATCTTGTAATTCTTGAATTTTATTGACCATGGCTTCAGACTCTCGCTCAATAGCACGTTTAATGTGTTGAGGTGCAAGTGCCCCAAACTCAGATTCGGTTTTTTCAAGATCGGTCAAGTTCTTGTAATGAATCTGTATTTGCTCCACCAGACCTCTGATACGGTAAGCACTTGATTCCACCGCAACCCTGTCGAGCATTCCCCTGAGGGCTTCCAAGTCACCCTCCAAACTAGAGAACTGCTGCTTGTCTAATACCACTAGCTGGTCTTCACCACTTCTGGTCTCTGAAATACTGTTTTCAGAGGGCGCTCGCTTCCGCACAACGGCGAGCCACTGGCTCGCCTCATTGAACAGAAACTTTGTGGCTTCAACAATGATAGGAACAAACAGTGTAATGTCCACGGGTACCTCCTCAATCTGAGATAGAACTACAGGATTCTTTTCCAAAAGCGGCCCTTCATTCGAACGTCTGTGATTCAAGAAGAATAATACCCTATCTCTACGTATTCCATCCGAGGGGTGCCTCATTTCCTCAATCACAGTTGGCGGAAGTGAGATCGCAGTACGGAGAATCTCGTATTCATCTGTAGACATATCGAACGTGAATAGGGCATCGAATAGTGAGATGATCCTTGGGTCTAGGTAACGAATATGTCCTTGGATCCAGATCCCATGCTGTCGTTGTCCAATAGCAGCTATTCTTTCACAAAAGCGATTGATATCTTCTTCAGCGCGAGTAACCTCGACAATTAAGACCTGCGGTTTTCCCAAAGCACCTTCGCTTTTTTCAATCTCCTCCGAAATGCTGTCAATGCCTACAGTATGTGTTTGGAAAAATCTGAAGTCACCTATTTCCCCAATGATACTTGTCATCGTGTCAACGAGTTTGTCTGACGACTCTTTCGTATTTTGGATAAAAACGAAACTCTTGACAAGAGTTCGATAATAACCTTCTAGTCGCAATAACTCACCCACTGTTTTTGGAGTATGTAAGAGTCGAACGGAAACTGTGCGCGGTTCACGGGTTTCCTGGGGCTGAACATATTCTGTTAGCTGATGTCGTTCTGACTCGCTGTCTATTAACTCGACACTCAGACTTTCCGTAGATACCGACTCGCTTTGGGGCATAGAGGCTACCTGATTAGTTCAACAGATGAACCAGCAAGGTCTTCCTTTCTGACCAAAATAATTGTGTCACCAGGACTTGGTCTAAGATTCTGGTACGGTTGCCTTGTCGATCTTGGAGAGACAGCAATTTCATATTCTTCTGGTTCTCCAATACCAAGGGCTTTAACCATGTCAACCTTGATCTTCTCAAATGGAACCGATGGATCAACACGTGCTCTTCTTCTTGTCCTCTCTGGAAAGACCATGACTTCCACTTCGATCATCTTTACTCACCTCTCTTTAAGTGTACTTGATGAGTACTTGGCTCTCTAAGCCGCCCAACGGACCGCATTTCACCCGCCTGGCGGTTGCGTGGTGAGAGCCTTCGCAACAAAGCTAACCACAATGCGCGCGGAAACTCTGGAAAAAAGCGCCGATAGCCAGGTCGGGTGCAAACGCTTGGTGAGCGGCACACCAGCTACCCCGTGAAGTTTACTAGCAGGAAAGGTCCTTGCATCCTGTTATACACGCCGTGTCAGCGCATCAATGTGGTTGTGGCACATGCTCGCAGTGGGTCTCTGGACACACCGAATCAAGTAGGCTTTTCAAGTCATCTGTTAATTGCCAATCCGTGACAAAGTTTATCACATCATTGTACCTATCCCCTGGCACACGCCTGATGTGGTTATGCCAGCGCAAGTCCTGAAGATAACCGAAACTCAGACTGGCTTTGACAAAATCTTCTGGATTTGGGGCTTCTGAATATCGCTTCCCTCTGGTTAAGGCCCGCATTGACAGTTCATTGCGTCGCCCAGAGCCATCTGGTCGGACAAACTTGAGAAAGAGTGTTCGGAGCTGGTGTGCTGAAGGACAGGGTTCTAGAATTGGAGGGGTCTGTCCGGTCATTTTCCGCGCCCATTCAGCAAAGGCTGGGCGACTGTCAATTCGCTTTCCGCCGACGTATACAGATTCGAAGCGACTCAAGTCACCGAATTGTGCTTCCTGCAAATCTTCCTGTGTAAGATTTTCGAACCTGGTTTCTGCAAGGCGAGCACCTTCAAACTTGCTGCTCCTTAAGTTACACTCTCGAAATACGACGTTAGACAGATTGCAGTTCCTAAACGAGTACCTCTCAAGGTCTCTCTCTTCAAATCGAACTTGGCTCAAGTCTCGTTCCTTCATAAAGTTCCTGAGCATGGCGAGCGCGTCTTTCGCTGGGGTGGCTAAGAGAATTAGCTGCAATAGATTGACGAAAGTCCTATCTGGAGGTGCTTTTATCCTTAGGGCATCTGTTAGTCTCTTGATTCCCTGTGGCTGGTCTGAGAGTTGATTGGATATGTATCGAGCGATCAGAGAGTCTGCAAAGTCAGGTCGTTCACCCAATTCCCGCCCTACTCTGCACGGGTCGTCGGAAAGCCTACGAGACCAGTAGCATCCGGCTAGATACTCCGCTATCAGCTCGTGCTCAAAAGCTACCACTCCAGGTTCGACACCGGGAGCAAAGAGCGGGAATTGAACTAGCGTAGTTACTGCTTTCTGCCATTCAGCTTCTGAAAGGTCCGGATCTAGAACCAATTTGGCATATGTCTCTACATTCACTTTGTCAACGCCTCTAAAATCCGTTGCGAAGAATTCAGATGCCACTGTTTCAAGCCATTCGTTGAGACCGTTGGGTAGGAAATCCTCCGACTTCAGTAATCCTTTGCCCTTCTCACGTTCGACGATCTGCGAAATAGTATAGTCGATTAGAGCAAAGTCGTCCGCAAAGTCATTAAGTTCTTCTTCCTCAAACCCTATTCTTAGCAAGTCACAGTAATATGGTAAACTAGAAAGAGATCGGAGTGAATCCGAACTCGAGATGTAGTTGACGAACCGGGAATCCCTTGGTGGATCAAAGCAGAGCCGCGCAAAAGCTACCTTGGACTGGTGTTCCCATCCCTCAAGTCGGTAGATGCGAATTGCCGGATCTGCACCATAATCATTGAGAAACTCAGTAAACGTCTCACAGCTAGTTAGCAGTGACTCACGAGCACAAACGAGAACCCGGGCACGGTTATCCGGGCGCGTTAGGAGTTCTGCCAACTCGTAGAAGAAATCTAGGTCTTCTGCGTAGAGTTCGTCGAGACCGTCGAACAACCAAGAAACATAGCCTTGTGTTACCATCCACTTAAACGTTGCTAGTCGAACAGGAGAAGCCACTTCAGTCTCAATGAAGCTCCTAAACAGTTCCTGGGTTCTGAGTGCCTCTGTTTGTTGAAGATATGCGGGGATAAGAGGAATTGGCCGAGGAAAAATCTCTAACCTGCTCTTTTGGTCTAGGAAATATTTGTACAAACGAGAAAACAGCGCTCTGAAAAGCCAAGTCTTTCCGATTCCTGCTGGCCCAACTACGATGTGAAGACTGGGTTCCCTGGAAAGGCGGAACTCGTCCCAAAGATGTTCTAGTAAATCGTCGCCCCCCTCCTGGGACTCGCCGTTGACTAAGAGACTGTAAGATTGTGGAATACGTGCCACGGGATTTCGAAGCTCTTTTATCGCGGATCGAATTTGAGGGGCTTCCTCGTATTTGAAAGGTGTGTCGAAGAACTGGATTGGAACTCTCAGGAGAACGTTATGCTGTGCTGCCGCAGCGTGGAACTCTTGCGAGAAGCCCCCAAATGTGTAGGCGATAATCCAGCAACGGGCATTCGGATACCGATCTGTTTTTTCCTCAAATTCACGCACGAGACGCCTTTCAATGTTGGGGATATCCCACTCGTGCTCGGGTTCCGAGGGTATCCATATCAGCCGAGTGTCTCTTGCTCCGCCAAAATCAACTTTGTCAGCTACTAGTATATCCTCTGTTTGTTCCAGAAAGCCGAAATCTAACGTTTTGAGATAGTCTGCTACCTGTTCTTGTAGATTGTTCACTCTTAACCTCCTCATAAGTATGCACTGTGCACTGTACTAGAAGCCTGGCAAGTTAGATCACATGGTATACCTTGAGTGCCGCCCAACTCCTAAATAGGCGAAGTACTTCGAGTATCACGTCAAATGTGAAAACGGCGATCCGCCCATATTATACATCAACGGCGGCACTCGCACAAACGACAGTCCCTACCTCCCCGCTTCCCTCACCCCGACCGGCGACAGTGATTATCGGTCGCGGTTATCGAGCAACTCCTCGGCTCTCTCCACGGCACCCCTGGCCCACTCTCGCTGGAGATCGCGGGGGATGCACGCCAGCGGCAGATGCTGGTTCGTGGGCTTGCCCTGAGCAGGGCCGAAGGAGCCTGCCCTGAGCTTGCCGAAGGAGCCTGCCCTGAGCTTGCCGAAGGGTCACCGTCTGCAGTGGACCAAGTCGTCCACCAGTTGCAGGGCGTGATAATCGCCGGCCGTAACGACCTTGTATAAGACAATGTAGGGCTCCTGCGCCCCTACCTCCGCCGGGCTGGGTGACGGCGGGACCACTTCCGTCGCCATGGGTGGAGGCCGGCTGGGAGATGGTTGGGCCACCCTGGTCGTCGTGGGTGAAGGCTGGCTGGGTGACGGCTCCGTGGCTTTTTGCTCAGTCACGAGTGGAGCAACAGGGCAACGCACGTGTCGCCCCTACTCCAATCACTACCAACCGTACTGAGACGGAGGCTCACCATGCTTCTCAAGGATGACTGGTTCCTCAATCACCATACCTGGGTCAACACGCTCCAGGATGACGTCGAATTCCCACCAGTCGCCAAAATCGAACACATAGGTCATCGTCTGCCCAACCCGGAGCGGCACGTCGCCGACCAGCACATCGCTCGTCCACGGCCCCTCGTCCATGTAGGGATGATTGACCCGCTCCAAAACGCCAAACCGGTTCTGGTACTTGAACTCGTACAGGTGATCGTGGTCGAATTCAACCGCGTTCAGAATCGCGGAAGCCAATGCGTCCAGGGGGTGGGCCGCGGGAATGGCAATCCGACGCCATATCCGCCCCCACGATACCTTGAAGACGTGCGTCCCCTCGCGGAAGGCCCACCCGGGAACGGACAGGTTGTTCTCCCAGGCAGGGAAATAGGATTGGAGCGCGGGTTGCAGGACGCCGAAGGGGATATTGTCCTCGGATTCGAGTGGCAGGATATTGGTGATATCGCCGAAGAACTCAGCCTGGAGCAGGGCCTGCAGCGCATCGCCCAAGGGCGTGCGGGCGATCCGTTCGATGCGCCAGCCCTTCCCCGGATCGGGCGAGCCGTGCTGCACCGATATCAGGCCGAACAGGTCGAGCAACCCCAGGTTGTGCCAGCCCAGCAAATAGCGTAGCCAGTTCCCAGCCTCCTTGTCCCCGGCGACCTGCATCCCTCCATCGGGGATACGGAGGAAAAAACTCTGCCATTCCCGGAATGTCTCGGGAACGTGGGACAAGGAATGTCCCCGCTCACCGATGATCTCCGGGTGACCCCGCAACAGCCAGGTCTCCAGCAGGGTGCAGTACCGTTCGGTGTGGTTCAGCTCCTTCCACACCTGGTGAACCACATCGTCAACGACGAGCAGCGGCTTCTTGGCCGTCCCCTCGACGCAGGTCAGCCCCGAAGCCCGCACCAGCAGGTAGAGCCCGTGGATATGGGGGTACGACTTTTGCAGAGGTCTTTTCAGACCCAGTTGAAGCGGGCGAGCCAACTGGGCGTTGATCTCAGGCAGCACCCGCCGGGGCAGTTGGTGTATACCTGTGACCGGCAACTCCTGCTCCTTGATGAACGTCAAGAACGCCTCAAAATCGTGGAGAACGGTGCCGGGGCCGCTTTCATCAATCGTCAGGTCCCGCAGCATCCGCTTGTGTTGCGGCGAAAAACTGATCTCTTCGGGTGATCGTCTGTGCATCATCTGTCTCTTGTATCCTCTATTGTGATTCGAGTCCGCCTTCTACGTCCCTGCCAGGTGCATTTGGCGTGCTTGCTTCTCCTTCCCTTCTCCCTCCCGCGCTTGCCGGATTCTCTCCAGCAGCACCGGTGCCGGCTCGTCGTCCGGGTCCTGGGGGACGAGCTCACCGCGGAAGACGTGGGCCAGGATGACTTGACTCGTACAAGTCACTCAGGATAGTCGCTACGCCCAGTGAAAGTTACTTTGCTCCCCGAGTCACTTTTGAAAGAAGTGCTTCCGATGAATATGTCCTCACGCCGACCATCCTCTAACTCAATCACCGCGTAATCCAATTCAGGCGGTAGAGTGTCCGGCAACCATGCTATCCCTCCCCAGGTATATCGGGGTGGCTCGGATGGTGCCGACCTGGGTTGTGACCAGATGGAGTATTTGACCTCTACCACATTTCCTGAAAACAGTAGCTTTCCCTGGCCCTCGATAATTGTCCCCTCCCACGCAAACCACGGTTCCGGCCACTTTTGAGTTGTCTTGCGCCAGTTTTTCTTCATTTCCTCCGTGATTCGCTTGATCCAGTACCGTACATTGGGAGGGTGGGAATTCTCAGACAGATGCTCGCGAAGAGCTTCTATGCAGGCATCGTCTCCTATGCGGGCCAGTGCATCACCATAGCACCAGGCCTCTAGGATCTCTTTGTTGGTCTTGCCCTTGACTCCCTGCACAACGGTCAAGTACTCTTCGGCCCAAGATCGGTCGCGTCGCTCTTTCCAGGCGCGTTGAGCAGCCTCTCTCACTAGTTTCTCGGAATCGGCAATCAGTACTCTATGTAGCTCCTCAAATGCATCTGATCCTTTGTCATCTATTGCGCAGTCCAGCCAACCACATCCTTCAGCAGCCCGCAGTCTAAGCTCTGTGGATGGTGCCCTTAGCCAAGACAAGCAAATTCTGAGCAAGTCGTCCATTGATTGTCGGGCAAGAGCTCGATAAGCGGATCGCCGAACCTCGTACTTGCCGTCGCGGACAAGCCGCTGAAGTTTGGAAACGGCTTTGTCTCGCGCAGCAAGCTCCAATTGAGCTTTTCCCAAAGCCTCAGCGAGGGCGACACGGCCATCAGAAAGCCAATCATCCCAATAGTCCCGCCAGCCCTCTTGGGCTAGCTTTTCCGGGGCTAGCTCCTGCAATACCTGAAACACTTGTGTTTCGCTGTGGACACTTGTTTGCGTTTCATATACTCGCTGAACAAGTGCATCACTGATTGCATCGGGAAGTGCGGGCTGATCAGATGCGCCGTGCGAGAGAAGCAGCCAGTCATACACTTGAGGTACAGAAAGCCAATCGAGGGCATTGACCAGGGAGGCCAGTGCTGGAGAGAAGGTCTCTGGCTGTTTAAAGTACAACAATCCAATGATGTGGGGTGCCCACTCGAAGCGGTCTGCACCTGGATCCAGATCCCATCCTCCATCGACCTGCTGAAGCCCTAGGACTCCTCGGAGCAAATCCCGGTCATCGCAAAGGAACCCACGGTACCCTAATACCTCAAGACTGGAGCCTCCTATCCACTGATCAGGTCGATGTGCCCAATCTTTCAACTGTGCTGCAAGGTCATCGGGGATTTTCCAATCCTTCAGGTATTTCAAAGTTGCGATAAGTGAACTTCTCTCGTAGGGTTCCCTTTCCTCATCAAGAAACGCACGTACTATTTGTTCAATCTGGTCCTGAAACAAATCGGGAGAAACACTAGCAATATAACCTATTGCATAGGCAGCAGCAGATCGCTGGTGTTCTTCACGATGGATAATAGCATGCACAAGGCCATCTATGACTACAGTCTCTCGTCTATCGAGGAGATACAGAGCAACTTCCGTTAGGGCGTAAACCGAGTCCATGAAAGCCTTGCCCTCAGATTGGAGACCAAAGTTCAAGAGTGCATCAAATGCCTCGGATGAAGCGGTGCTACGTGCCATTTGTATAGCAGCCAGCCGGCGCGCGAATTCTTGCCCATCTCCTCCGGCGGTCGCTCTGTCGTAGTCTTTGGTGATCAAACCAGTGACAAACTCTGGTAATGGTTCGAAGCGGAAACAGGAAAGCTTCTTCATGATCCATTGTTGTACAAACCTGTTGGTTTCGGGTATCGCGGCTGCTTCAAACCAATCCAATGACTGCTCATATCCAGCGCGGAGCGCTGTATTCCAGGATTTTCTCTTCACCGATGTCCCTTGTGTTGTCAACGCCGATTCAGATCCTGTATCTTGGCAGGCATCTTGCCGCAGTGCTTCAATTGTTCGATCGCTGAGGAATCGCTTCCATCCTTCAAGTTGACGCGGACGCACGCACTCTTCCAATCGCAAACCGATTCTATAGCGCTGCCAAGACAGGTTACCTGCTTCCTCCAATGATTGTCCAATCCACCTAAGCATTGTAGGAATAACAAGATCACTATTACAGGCAGGGCCTATCGGGCCCAGATGTAGCTCTTGGAAGAACTCTGGCTTTTGCTCTGCCAAGGTAGTCAACCATTGCCATACTTGGCTTTGCAGGTTGTCATCTTCGTTGTTAGCGTCGAGTATGTGAAAGAGCACACTAAGGGCAACTGACCTCTCCATGGGACTCAGTTCGCGCCCAGAGTCAACTATCCAGCAACGATATACTACTTCGGCACTTGCCGGATCGGCCAGTTGAATCATTCCTGAAGCTATGGGCTGCTTGTATCCACGCGCGGCCCTTCTATGCAATTCCTCCAGAATCGGTTTGCGTTGGTCTGTTGGCACACCCAGAGATGCAATGACCGCGATGGCAGTATCCCCTACATCATCACCATCCCTGTCAATGGTTTCCCATAGTGCATCAACGATTTCATCTGTGCGATAGCCGATTTGTGAGATAGTCCAACATGCTGGCCGTGCATCCGATGCTTTAAGGCTCGCGTGTGCCTTATCAAGAACCTTATCGCGAAGGTTATGGTGCACCTCTTCAGGGTATTGGCTCAGCCACTCGACCAAGCATTCGCGGTGTTGATATAGCTCATAGCTAGCTTCAGGGTGAGTGGTAAGGCATTGGGGCAGCAGATTTTCCAGGATGAGTTTCTGAGCTTCATCTGCTGTTTCGGCAGTGAGTTCCTTGAGTATAAGGAAAGCTCGCCACTGCAGATCGTATCTCTCCTTCACGGACAACTCCCCACGCTCGTGTAGGTCTGCCAGCCTTGTCAGGACCTCCAATACGCGACCTATCTCGGAACCACTGTACAGTTGTTGCCACAACTCGTCGTAGAGTGCCGGCTTGTCAGTCATAGGGTTGCTCCTCCCTGCGTGTTATTCCGCAGGTAATCGTAGACTATAGTATGCCGCCAGCGCCACGTAGCATCCACACTCACTCTCTCCAGGTCTTCCTCTAAGCTGTCCTTGTCCAACAATCCTGATGAGAGAGCCTGTCTGTACAAATCTACGGCTTCCAAGCGACTAATCCCCAGCATAGTGCTACGAGCAGGCTCAACCCAATGTATATCCCTAGAGTTCTTGCCTGTTCTACTAGAGTGTTTGGCCACCTCTGCTAGAATCTCAAGAAGTGCAGCGCAATCGTTGTCAACCAAGTTCTGGAATTTCTGCTCTCGCATATCAAGCTTCCAGCCAAACCAAAGAAGGAATCTGTGGGCTAACTCATTGGTGGCATCTTGCTCACCTTCAAAGGCACGCAGACGTGTGTCTCGGTCCAGGCTGAGAAGTGCTTGCCACATCGCGGGATGCTTTAATGAACTCCAAACTGCGTCGTTGACTGAAGCCAGCACATCACTTGAACTTTGTGCACCAAACACCGAAGTGTCTATGCTGCCTGTGATTTGACCTGATTCCTGCCCTTGTACTCGATGGGAACCTTGGTGTTCACGAATCCTCTGGTAGAGTTCAGGGGCTCTCCTCCTAGCAGCCTCCTTGGTCTCCTGTTCTGAGAAGCTCTTCACCGTGAAACAGAGCGGCAACGGGCCAGAGTGAAGATGTCCTGGTCGGATTCGCAACCACCTTCGGAGATCTTTTTCTTCCCTCAAAGATACGATCAGCGTCGCTTTGGGGATGTCCTCGGCGCATCCACGGTCTTTCTGCCAGAACCACAGCAGGAGTTGCCGGGTTTCGTCTTCTCGATCGCGTGACAAATACCCTTCGTCCATACCGTCCAAGCCAAGCAACAGGATTGGCTGTGGAGAATCACGATTCGCAATAAGAAGCCGCTTGATTGCCTGTTCTCTGGTGTCCGCACAACGCCGTGAGCCTCCCCACTCACGGACCTTGTTCTCGATCCAAGTTCCCGACAACTGTTCGCTAGGAACTATGGCGCAACAGCGCTTGTCGGACAGACCACTTAGTAGCTGCCACACGAGCACGGACTTCCCGCAGCCCCCAGGCCCACAGATTCCAACCAGGGCTCGCTCTTCATTGACTGCCTCAAGCACATCTTGGAATACTTCTCGCTCCACGAAATTCCCATCCCACCTATCTGCGTCGATCCGATCGTCACCAAAGCGCACCAATTCTTGGCGGGTTTCTTCATTCACCGTGTCAGTCGTCAACGGCTTTGCATCAGAAGACCCGGTGAAGGCACGCACCAGATCATCTTTTCTAACTGATCTGTCGCGCACTGGTTCTAGTATATCGTAGAAGACCTCACCGATTAGCCATTTTATACCCTGCTTCATCTCCTCCTCCAGCACACCATACTGCTCAGCAAATCCTTCAAGCGCGGATATGGACTGTTCTATTGAGTAGTCAGGGATGCGGCGAAGGTCATAAGGACGTGGTGTGGCTTTCTCAGCCTCCCACCGCTCTTCAGCACGGTCGCCGCGTCCGCTTGTGAACCTGCGGTTGGTGACAAGAACACAAGCAGTCACATTGCGTCCGGCTTCCAACAGCTTTACGGCGTGCTTGTCTAGTTTCTTAACAATCTCCTTGACATCGTCTCCCCCAATTGGATCACCTGTTGCAGAGCATTTGAACTGGAGCAATACGTAGTCATCCTCTTGGTCAAGACCCAATCTGCGAAACTGGAGCAATGCATCTTCTCCCCCCGCTTCATGTTGAACTTGAGTGAGAAGATCGCCAACATTCTGCAAGCCAGCGAGGACATCATCTAGCGCGGTTGCTCGGGGGGTCAGGGTGGAAATGCGAGCAGTTATTCCCAGCATACCGACTATCTGGTACAGATAACCTGTTAGCGCCCAGATACCGCCATCATCTTCATTCGTCATGTCTCACGCCTCGCGAGTCTTGTGAGAATCTTCTGGGGAAATCAGTCTCGAGTGTGGTCTCCTGATGCCGTTCAAATAGACAAAGCTACTATTCTGGAGAGCCTAGTAGAACTCGCTCCCTAATCGGGTGTTCTTGTTAGTCGAAAACAGGGAGGTATCCAGATAGCCGATGTTACCCCCTTCTGTCCTGCTCCGTTCGTATCCTCTCCAACAACACCTCCGCCGGCTCATCCTCCGGATCCTGCTCCACCAGCTCACCGCGGAAGGCACGGGCGAGGATGGCCTGGTCTACCTGCTCCAGCCAGCGGCGGGTGGCGGCGACCTGCGCTTCGAGGATATTGGCCTGGGCGAAGAGGGCTTCGATGCGGGCGACGATGCGGGCGACGATGCGGCGCTGTTCGGCAAGGGGGGCAAGAGGTACAACTTGCGGCCCCACGCCCAGTTTCTTGGCTTCCACAACTGCCAGGGGTTCGCCATTGTGGAAGAGAGCATAGTCGGCCGGGCCGCTGGCCGTGGGGTATTCCTCGAAAACCACCAGGTCGCGGGAAGCGTGATCGTCGTGGGGGATGATAGGAGTCCATCCGGCTTCTGTGAGGGCTCTGTCAACATGCTGCTTACGCGTGGCCCATTCAGAAAGCGACATAGCATACTTCTCCGATCTTTTGAAACGATCAACTTCTTGTACAGGCTCAGGAGAATCGCGCTGCTTTTAACTGTCTGGAGCGATTGTAACACAGCGCGCCAGGCAACGCAAATCAGGTTTCATTCCCATGCCAGGGATATTGCACCAGCAGGTAAGCCGCTCCATCGCTTCCCGAACCCGCGGCGTCGGCGCACTGACGGAGACCCGCACATAGCCCTCGCCGGCTGGGCCAAAGAACGAACCTGGGGCAACCGCCACGCCCGTCCGCTCCAGCAACGTGAGCGCGAACTTCTCCGAGGTCCACCCCGACGGCACCCGCCCCTCGGCAGGCTGAGGAATTCGCGCCCATACGTAGAACGTGGCGCGGGGGCGCGATGCTTCCATATCCGCCGCTCCCAGTCCTGCCAGGACGATCTCCAGCCGCTCCCGGTAGACACTATTGCGTGCCAACAGCCACTCCCGGTCAACGGAGAGAGCCCGGATAGCCGCCTCTTGCAGCGGGCGGAACAGCCCCGAGTCCACGTTGGATTTGACCTGGGCCAGCGACGCTAGCACGTCGCTGTTTCCCACCGCCATCCCCACCCGCCACCCCGCCATGTTGAACGTCTTGGAGAGAGAGTTGAACTCCACCGCCACCTGCAACGCGCCGGGCACCTGCAGCGGGCTTGGGGCCACGTAGCCATCGTAAGTCACGTCGCAGTAAGGCGCGTCGTGGCAGAGCAGCAGGTCGTGACGTCGCGCGTAGTCCACTGCCTGCGCAAAGAACTCCAGGTCGGCTGTGGCACCAGTGGGGTTGTTGGGATAGTTCAGCCACATGAGAGCGGCCCTGTCGGCCACGTCGGGTGGGATGGCATCGAGGTCCGGTGAGAAACCGCGCTCAGGCAGCAGCGGGAATGTGTAAACCTCTGCACCGGCCAGGACCGCGCCCACCGTGTAGGGCGCATAGCAGGGGTCAGGTGCCAGTACCAGATCGCCAGGGTCGAGGCAGGCCAGGGCAACGTTGACGATTCCCTCTTTGGAGCCGATGAGCGGTACGACCTCGGTGTCGGGATCGAGCACCACGTCGAACCTCCGCTCGTAGTACCCGGCGATTGCCTCACGCAATGCTGGCAGCCCCCGGTAGCCGGAGTAGCCGTGATGGTCGGGTTGGTGCGCCGACCGGCACAGCGCCTCGACGACCTCGTTGGGCGGCGGCATATCGGGGTTGCCGATATCCAGCCGGATCACGTCCATACCCCGCCGCCGGGCGGCCTCTATGTGGGCTGCCCAGCGGGCGAAGGGATAGGACGGGACGTTCAACAGGCGATCAGAACGTTTCATACAGAACAACATTTCAGGGTCAAACCAAGCGATTTTCGCCAACCGCACCGCCGTAAAACAGACGGTGCTGGGCGCTTTTTGTCCCAGCATCGGCTCTTTTAGGCCGATGCGCTTGAGCAAAATTCCCAAAGCGGGAATTGCTGGTCAGGAAGCAATCCAGCACCGGCTCTTCCAGGCCGGTGCGGCTCAAACGTGGATTGTCGGCCCAAAACGTGCTTCTCGGTCGGTTGAATCTGTCAACCAGTCTTTTGAGACCAGATGAACCATGCCTTCTTTTTGGCAGGGACATAAGTGACTTTCGTACGTAAAACGTGAAACGTGAAACGTGAGGAGGGCTCTGTGCTGGCAAGGTTACGCTTTACGCATTACGTTTCACGCGGTTCCTGTGCCTGATCAACCCGTCTCAGCGGAAGTTGCTTTTTCGCTGCCGATTCTGGTTTCATGAATGTAGTCCAGTAGCGCCGTCAACCCCAGGAGGTAACTGCGCCAACCAAAGCCGCTGATCTGCCCCACGCAGACCGGCGCGATGAGCGACTTGTGGCGGAATGGCTCGCGGGCGTAGACGTTCGAGAGGTGGATCTCCACCACTGGGAACCCTACGGCGGCGACCGCGTCCCGCAACGCGATACTGGTGTGGGTGTAGGCGCCGGCGTTGATAAGCACACCGTCGGCCCAGCCCATCGCTTCGTGCAACGCATCAACGAGTGCACCCTCGTGGTTGGATTGCAGGACACGCAGTTCCACGCTGCGCTCGTTCGCGGCCTCGTGCAACGTCGCGTTGATCTCGTCCAGCGTTATGCTCCCATAGGTTTCAGGCTCCCGTCGCCCCAGCAGGTTGAGGTTGGGGCCGTGGAGAACCAGGATTTTGAGATTAGAGATTGGAGATTGAAGATTTGTCATTTTATCTCGCTCCCAGGTTTCGTAAGACCGACGTTACCGTCTCCTGCGGCACGTCCTCGGCGATTCCCACTTCGCCGATAGCGTTGGGAAGCACCCAGCGCAAGGATCGCCCCCGCCGCTTCTTGTCGTGGGCCATTGCCTCCCAGATAGCGCCGGCATCAAAGGGGGGACATCTCACCACCAATCCCCAGCCGGAAAGGATCGCCTCGATTCGCCCGGCAAGCGACGGAGTGGTCCGGTCCAGTTCGGCCGCGATCCTCGCCGCCGCCACCATTCCAATGCTGACCGCTTCGCCGTGGCGCAGCGCAAAGCCGCTCAGTTTCTCCAGCGCATGGCCCACGGTATGGCCCAGGTTGAGCACGGCACGACGATCTCGCTCGAAGGGGTCTTCTTCGACGATGGCGATTTTGACGCCAAGGGCGCGGGCAAGTTGGGTGGTGGAGATTGGAGATTGGAGACCTCGTCGTGAGCGCTCAGTCGAACGATTGGAGATCAAGGACTCCAGTTCGGTGAAGAGGTCTGGGTCGCCGATGACACCGTGTTTGATCACCTCGGCCAGGCCGGAGCGAATCTCCTCAGCGGGCAGTGTCGCCAGCACAGTGGGATCAATGGCCACCAGCACCGGTTGTTTGAACGCACCGACGAGGTTCTTACCCTGGGGAAGATCAACGCCCGTCTTGCCGCCCACACTGGCGTCCACCATCGCCAGCAGCGTCGTGGGCACCTGAAAAAAGCGGATGCCCCGCATAAAGGACGCCGCCGCAAAGCCCGCCACGTCGCCGGTCACGCCGCCGCCCAGCGATAGCACCACGCCACTGCGGTCCAACCCGCCAGCGAGAAACTGGTCGTAGAGCATAACAACGGTGGCGAGCGTCTTATGCTGTTCCCCGTCGGACATGGAGCAAGCGAAGGGTTGAAACCCCACCGACCGCAGGGCCGCCTCGACCTGCGCACCGTAGAGCGGCGCGACGACGGGGTTAGAGACGATGGCGATGCGGCTACCTTCAGGAATACCGGTTGCACGCAACAGACCGCCGACGTGTGCCAGCATTCCATCGCCGATGTGGATTTCGTACCGCCCGCCGGGGTAACGAACGGGGAGGGTGATGAGACCAGCGACCGCCACCACGCGCTCGGCGACCTCTTCGACCGAAAGCCCAGTGGTGTCTACCTGCCAGGGGATGGCGATGTAGACCTCGCGGCGCACCTCCAGCAGACGCTCGACTTCAGCACGAGGGTCGGCCACGCTGAGCAGCGGCCTGTCTGGATTGGAGCCCGCGTTCACCCGACGCAGGATCTCGCCCATGTCGCAGGTCAGGCAGACGACGGTGCCGCTTCTCATCATCCGCGCCCGGTTGGTGGGGTCAACCAGCGCCCCGCCGCCAGTGGCGATCACCCTCCCCCCCTCCGCGCCCAACTCCTCGCAAAGCGCGGCCTCCATCTGCCGGAACGCGGCCTCCCCGTCTTCAGTGAAGATGCGCGGGATGGGTTTGCCTGCCCGCACCTCGATCTCCGCATCCATATCCACGAACGGACAACCCAGCCGTCGGGCGACCTCCTGCCCGACGGCGGTCTTGCCCGTGCCCATGAACCCGGTCACCACGACATTCGTCATCGCCCCATCGCTCTGTTCACCCTTTTGTCTATTTGTCATTTGTCATTTGTCATTTGTCATTTGGTCATTGGTCCTCGGTCATTTTCCTCGCGCCATCTCCGTCAGGCTGTCGCCGCCCAGTTTCTCCAGCAGCGCGCCGGCCAGCACCCAGGCGACCATGGCCTCGCCGACGACCGCCGCGGCGGGCACGGCACAGACGTCGGAGCGCTGGTACTGGGTCTCCGCCGGTTCACCCGTCGCCAGGTCAACCGAGCGGAGCGGCGTGAGGGTGGTCGGGATGGGCTTCATCGCAACCCGCACCACGACCGGTGCGCCGTTGGTCATGCCTCCCTCGATGCCACCGGCCCGGTTCGTGAGCCGCGTTACGCCGCCCTGGCCGTCCGGGTACAGTTCGTCGTGCACCTGCGTGCCGGGGCAACGGGCGTTCTCGAACGCCGGGCCGATCTCCACTCCCTTGATGGCGGGGATGGACATCACCGCCGCCGCCAGCCGCGCGTCGAGCCGCCGATCCCAGTGGACGTGGCTGCCCAGGCCGACCGGGACGCCGGTGGCGACGACGAAGAAGACACCGCCAAGAGAGTCACCCGCCTCGCGGGCTGCGTCAATCACCGCCCGCATCCGGGCGGTGGCCCCTTCGTCGGGGCAGCGCACGTCGCTCTCCTCGGCCAGCGCCCAAAGTTCCTCCGGCGGCAGGCCAGGGATCGTCGCGACGACGGTCCCGATCTCGGTGACGATACTGCCGACGGCGACGTCGAAGGTGGCGAGCAATTGCTTCGCCAACGCGCCCACGGCCACCCGCGCCGCCGTCTCCCGGGCGCTGGCCCGCTCCAGCACCGGCCGTGCGTCGTCCAGGCCGTACTTGACCATGCCCGCGTAGTCAGCGTGGCCGGGCCGGGGCACGCTCAGTCGTGGCAGGACTTCGGCGAGCCCAGTCGAGTCGGCTCGGCCCGAAGGCTCGGTCGAGCCGTCGCCAGCGGCCCAGCGATCACGCCAGTTGGCCCAATCCCGGTTCTCAATGCGCAGCGCGACGGGTGCGCCCGTCGTCCGGCCCGCGATGACCCCGCCCAGGATCTTCACCCGGTCCCGCTCGATCTTCATCCGCCTGCCGCGGCCGTAGCCGCCCTGCCGGCGGGCCAGGTCGCGGTTGATGGCCTCCACGTCCACCGCAAGCCCCGCGGGCAGCCCCTCCACAATGGCAGTCAGGCAGGGGCCGTGGGATTCGCCGGCGGTCAGGAATCGTAGCATCATTACCTCCTCAGCGTGCATTCGCAGGCGGCGCGCATCAGCGCGGCGATCTCGTCTATGACCAGGCCCTGGTTGGTCCACATGTCGAACGCCAGCGCCCCCTGCCGCACGAGCATCCCCAACCCGTCAATGGCGCGCGCGCCCGATTCCCGCGTTTGTCGCAGGAGTCGCGTCTCTAGCGGGTTGTAGACCAGGTCGAACACTGTCAGGTGGAATGGGATGGGCACGTCGCCGGGCCATACGGAACCGTCCGCGTGGGGCCACATCCCCACCGTGGTCGCGTTGACCAGCAAGTCGGCGGCGCGAGTGGATTCAATGAGCGTCTCCGGCGTGAGGGGCAAGGCACTCAACCGGGACGACCACCTGTGACGGCGGCCCAGGTCCGAGACAAGCGCCTGTGCCCGTTCCAGAGTGCGGTTGAGCACCACGATCTCCCCAGTACCCGACCAGAGCAGGCCAAAGATGACCGCCCGCGCAGCGCCGCCCGCGCCCACGACAACCCCGTTGCCCCCGTCCTCAGGCTCAAACCCGCCCTGTCGCAACGCGCCGACGAAGCCTTTGTCGTCGGTGTTGTAGCCGCCGATGATCGGCGTCTTGTCCGCGCCCCGTCCGATGACGAGCGTATTGACCGCACCGAGCGCCCTGGCGTTGGGAGCGATGGGATCGAGCACAGGCATCACGGTCTGCTTGTGCGGCGCGGTCACGTTAGCGCCACGAAAGCCCAGCGCGGCCAGCCCGCGCACGGCCGCCTCGACCTGCCCCGGCGGTACCGGCAGCGGGACGTAGCGCCAGTTCAGCCCCAGCGCGTCGAAGGCCCCGTTGTGCATCGCCGGTGAGAGGCTATGCTCCACCGGCCAGCCTATAAGCCCGACAAGTTGGGTCTCGCCGTCAATCGTTTGGGCCTTAGTTATAGGTACCATCTCCTGTTTGATCAATTCATCAGTGCTTTGACACAACTCTTGTTTTCTAGTATACTCGGATCCGAGAAAAAAACATGGATTGGTCCGTCGAATTCTATGTGGACGCTCGCGGGAGATGTCCGGTCGCTACGTTTCTGGAGCAACTTCCCCCTCGTGCCCGCGGTCATATTGTGCATCAAATTGATCTGCTACAGGAACGTGGCCCGACACTAGGGATGCCTTATGTGCGGCACCTACAGGGCAAGATATGGGAACTTCGCGTTAGGACGAGGGGCACGGCCTACCGTTTGTTTTATTCCTTTCATACCGGACGGCGGATCATTTTCCTCCATGCCTTTGTGAAGAAGACCAAAAAGACTCCGCGCAGAGAGATTGACACAGCGAGACGACGATTAAATGATTTCTTGGAGTAAGAACAATGACTACTACGCTCAAGTTTGATGACTTTTTGGCCCGACAGCTTGAGGATCCAGAGTTTGCCAGAATTCACGAGGAACTGGAACCTCAGTATCAACTGGTGCGCGACTTGCTGGACCTTCAAGCAACGCGGGGCATCAGCGCTGAAGAGCTGGCCGACATGGTAGGTGTCGACGTAGATGACCTGTATTACCTGGAAGATGCAGGCGGCAAGCTCTCTCTTTCGCTGCTGTATCGAGTGGCCCAGGCTTTGAATGCACGACTGGAAATCCGATTGCTGCCACTGGAGGCAGTTCCAGCCTACTGAAAAGGGCTCTCTGCACCTCAGCGTGACCTTACCCAAAGGCTCAGTGTTTGAGAAAGTTTTCTTGTTCTCCTTTCAGGCGAGCCAATGTAGTCTCAAACCCCGGAAACGAGTCCCTGATACACTCCGCGTTGCCGACGACCGTTTCCCCATCGGCCAGCAATCCAGCCACAGCCAGAGCCATCGCCAGCCGGTGATCGCCGTGGCTGTCCACCACCGCGCCGCGCAGTGAGGTTGGCCCCTCTATTATAAACCCGTCGGGGAGCGGGTCAATGTGCGCGCCCAGCGCCCGCAGTTCGGTGACGACGGTGGCGATGCGGTCGGTTTCCTTGACACGCAACTCGGCGGCGTCTCGAACAACGGTGGTGCCGTGCGCCTGGGTCGCGGCGACCGCCAGCACCGGGAACTCATCAATCATCCGCACCACCATGTCGCCGCCGACCTCCACGCCCACGAGGTCCGACGCGCGCACCGTCACGTCGGCCACCGGTTCGTTCCCCTGCTCGTGCTCATTGTCCAAGTCAATTTCAGCCCCCATCTCCCGCAGCACGTCCAGCAGGCCCGTGCGGGTGGGATTGATGCCCACGTCCTCAACGGTGACCTCCGAGCCGGGCACCAGCGTCGCCGCGACCAGCAGGAAGGCCGCCGAGGAGATATCGCCAGGAACGGTGAGGGAGAGAGGGACAAGGGGCGAGGGGCCAGGGACCAGGGTGACGGTCAGACCCCTTACTTCGATGGTCGCTCCCATCGCAGCGAGCATACGCCTGGTGTGGTCGCGGGCGGGGCCGGGCTGGCGGACGGTAGTTGGACTGTCGGCGTACAGCCCGGCCAGCAGCAATGCACTCTTGACCTGGGCGCTGGCAACGGGCAAAGTGTGATCGCAGCCGTGCAGCCGTCGTCCGCGAATGACGAGAGGAGCGTGGCCATCAGTGGTCTCAATCTGGGCGCCCATCCGGCGAAGCGGCTCAACGACGCGACGCATCGGGCGGCGGAGTAACTGCAGGTTGCCGGTGAGCGTGCAGGGGCGCGGTCGGGAGACCGGCCCTGGCGGTTGGCCCGCCAGGAGGCCTGCCAGGAGGCGCATCGTCGTGCCAGAACGAGCGCAGTTCAACGGCGCGGACGGCTCTTGCAGCCCATGGAGTCCGCGCCCGTGGACAACTAACGTGGTAAGACTCCCTTCCCCCTCATAGGGGGAAGGGCCGGGGATGGGGGTCACTTCCCCCTCATAGGGGGAAGGGCCGGGGATGGGGGTCACTTCCCCCTCATAGGAGGAAGGGCCGGGGATGGGGGTCACTTCGACGCCCAATGCCCGGATGCAAGCCAGGGTCGCCAGGCAGTCGCCCGAGGGAAGGAAGCCGCTGATCTGGTTGTCTCCATCGGCCAGTCCACCGAGCAACAGCGCCCGGTGGGAGATGGATTTATCGCCCGGAACGCGGATGCGCCCACGCAGTGGCGCGCCGGGGTGTATGGTCAATCGGCTCATCTGAACATCCTCATCTGAACATCCTCAGCCGTTCCTCACGAATGGCGCTCAGCACAGTGCGCAACTCTTCCTCGTCCCCGGCCTCCACGAGGCGAGCCAGGTCGCCCAGTTGCGCCTGGTAGGTCTCCAACGCCTTCAGCACCTCTCCCCGGTTGGTCAGCAGGATGTCAACCATCATAGTCACATCGCTGCCAGCAACGCGCGATGTATCGCGGAAGCCGCCTGCTACGATCTCCCACATCGCAGTGTCGGCGGAGGTTGTGGCGTCCGCCGTGCCGACGAGCGCACAGGCCAGCAGATAGGGCAAGTGGCTAACGGTTGCCACCAGGTAGTCCTGGCGTTCTGGTTCGAGCACCAGTGGGCACGCGCCGACGGCTTCGGCCAGTGCGTGGCCCAGCACCAGCGCCGCCTCCGACGTGCGCGGTAACGGCGTGAGAATGAAGGTGCAACCGTGGTAAATCGTCGGATCTGCCGCCTCGATTCCCGACACCTCCTTACCGCACATCGGGTGCCCGCCCAACGGCTGGATGTGGTCGGGCAGTCGTGCCATCTCCGCGACGATGTGCGCCTTGGTGCTGCCCAGGTCCATCAGCAAACATCCCGCTGGCAAAAGCGGTCCGATCTCGGCCAGCAAGCGCAGGATGACGCGCACTGGCGTCGCCATGATGACCACGTCTGCTTCGCGCACGCCGTCCGCCAGGTCGGTTGTGCCCCGGTCAACCAGACCGCGTGCCAGCGCTGTCTCAATCGTCTCCGCCCGTCGCGCCACACCGACGACGGCCCGGCATTGCCCGTACAGCGCGCCGGCCAGCGAGCCGCCCATCAGGCCCAACCCAACGATGGTCACGCGGATGTCTGCCAACTCTCTCACAGCGTCCGTCCAACTGCTTCGGCCACAGGCCGCAGGCTCCGCATCAGCGCGGCGAAACGTGCTGGCTTGAGGGACTGTGCCCCATCGGATAGAGCCTCTTCAGGATGGGGATGAACCTCAATAATCAACCCATCGGCTCCAACCGCCACCGCCGCCCGCGAGACCGGCCCCACCAGTTCCCACTTGCCTGTCGAGTGGCTGGGGTCCACAATGACCGGTAGGTGGCTGAGTTGCTTGAGCAACGGCACAGCGCTGATGTCGAGGGTGTTGCGGGTGTAGGATTCAAAGGTGCGGATGCCGCGCTCGCACAAGACGATCCGGTCATTGCCGTGGGAGAGGATGTACTCGGCCGCCATCAGCAACTCCTCGATGGTGGACATCATGCCTCGCTTGAGCAGCACCGGTCGCTGCGCCTCGCCGACGGCGTGCAACAGGGCGTAGTTCTGCATATTCCGCGCGCCGATCTGAAGGATGTCGGCGTAGGTGGTGACCAGTGGCACCATCTGAGGCTCCATCACCTCGGTGATGACCGGAAGCCCCGTCTCCTCACGCGCTTCGGCCAGCAGCCGCAGTCCTTTTTCGCCCAATCCCTGGAAACTGTAGGGAGACGTGCGCGGTTTGAAGGCTCCGCCACGCAGCACCTGCGCCCCCGCCTCCTTCACGGCGCGTGCAGTTTCCAACAGTTGATCGTGGCTCTCGACGGCACACGGGCCAGCCATCACGACCAACTGACTGCCGCCTATCGTCACTCCGTTGATCGTGACCACGGTATCTCGCGGATGAAAGTCCCGGCTGGCCAGTTTGAATGGCCGCAGGATGGGTACCGTCCGCTCGACGCCATCCATCCGTTCGATCTGCTCGCAGTCCAGTGGACGCCCATTGCCGATGATGCCGATGATGGTGTGCTCTTCGCCTTCCGAGATGTGCACCCGGCAGCCCAACTGCTCAATGCGGGCGCTGACATTGGCAATATGGGCCCTGGTCGTCCCCTTCTTCATCACAACAATCATACAATCACCTCCTGATGCGCAGATTGCCCTGGCGCCATCACTTCGCTATCGGGAACGGGCGTCGTGGCAGCCGGGTATGAACCCAGCAGTTTGACAAACAAGGATCGGCGCAGCAATCCCATAATAGCCGCTTCACACTCCGGGTCCTGAGAGTGTCCCTCGAAGTCCAGATAAAAAATGTACTGCCAGGGCCGGTTGAGACGTGGGCGCGACTCGATCTTAGTGAGATTGATGCGCCGTCTGGCGAACTCTCCCAGGCACTCGTACAACGCCCCCGGTTGGTGGGGGGCAGTAAAGACGAGCGACGTCTTGTTTCGCTGTGCGCGGGGCGGACCTTCCACAGCAAGGACAAAGAAACGGGTGTAGTTGAAGGGAAAATCCTCGATGTCCCGGTCGAGGATTTCCAGGCCGTATAGTTCAGCAGCCAATACGCTGGCGATCACGGCAACGCCAGACTCCGGGTTGGCCGCCAGGTCACGGGCGCTGCCGGCGGTGTCGGACGCTGGCTCAGGCTCCAGCCCGTGGCGTCCTAGATAGCGCTGGCATTGGGCTAACGCCTGCGGGTGCGATCGCACGCGCGTCAGATCGGTCAACCTGGTGCCGGGGAGGACAAGCAGCATGTGCTGCACATGCAAGATCACCTCGGCGTAGATGCGCAGGTCGTGCTCCATCAACAACTCATAGGATTGGGTTACAGAGCCGGCGACGGCGTTCTCCACCGGCAGCATCCCATAGTCAGTGTCTTGCCCTCCCACGGCGAAGAATACGTCGGCCAACGTTCTGCAAGGCACACTCCCTACCTCTGGGCCGAAGAACTGCCGGACGGCCTGCTCCGAATAAGCCCCGGCAACGCCTTGAAATGCCACTCTGGTCATGCTGCTCACTCCTCCACTAAATCGGGCCGCAATGCACGGGCCTTGCCCAGGTACACGTGCCGAATCTGATCGGGGGACCGCTCGGTGTTCCAGAGCACCAGCACCCGGATACAACGCAGCAGGCTGCCCGCGACGGCCATCTCTTGCATACACAGCAGCGGTGTGTGCACCCAACCCATCTCGCGGGCAGCGCGGGCCGGATAGGCTGCGTCTAGATCGGGCGTGGCGCTAAAGATCACGCTGGCGACGTCCTCCACCCCCAGGTCGTTGGCGGCGACGATGCGTTCCAGCAATTCGCGCGTCGCCGCGATGATGGCATCTGCGTCGTTGGTTTCCACGCTGATAGCGCCACGAACTCCGCGACAGTTCACTTCCTCCTCCTCGTGGACACAAGAAAAGACGTGGAGCGGGCTGCTCCACGTCTTTGTGCCATCCTTGGGATTTCGTCTATCCTACGCCGACCTCCACCCGTCGTGAAGCAACCGTCCTGTAGACAGGGTGAAATAAAAATAGAGATAGGCAAAGTCGCCTTTATGCTGCTGGCACGTCATCTGCATCGTTACGTAGTCCATCCGGAAAATCCCTCGTGGTTCAATTTCTCAATAAGACGTAATGATACCCGATTTGGCCCAATCTGTCAAGTCGACCAAACAACACCCCTAAGACGGCTACCAGAGACGCTTTCTTTAACATCGCCTCCAGAGGCAAGAAACCCAACCTGCTTGAGCGTCGCCACCTACTTCCTCTGCATCACAAGGATGCGTTCGAATTTGGTCGTTTTGGTGTTTCGTCTCGAACGTCTATCATCCGGTATCCGGTCATCGTAGATCGTTTCGACCACAAAGCCACCGCTGGTTGCATCCACAGCTAGCTCAGCCAGGATTTCGGCAGTGCGCCGTATCTTGCCGTCGCGATCGACATCACCTAGCACAAGCACGCAATAGCCTTCCGATTTCAGCACACGATAAATCTCCTGCAGGCAAACCCTCATTTGGGGCAAGTATACCTTCCGCTTGGCGGTCAGCGAAGCATCAAGTTCCTTCCAATCTTCGCACCCCAGAAACCATAACCGCAAGCGATTGTCACGAGCATAGTCAAGTGCGCCAAAATAGGGTGGGCTTGAAATGATGGCGTCCACAGTTTCATCTTCGATGGGCAAGTTCATAGCGTTCACTTGCCATACCCGGTACTGGCGCTGTTCCCAAGCGACAGGCAACGTATGACGGCGGTAAGCCCGCTTGACCTTTGCCAGCAGCCGAGAGCGCAAATCACGGTAGGCGTACATATCTGGAAATTCGTCAGGTGGATATTTCTTCTTGCGCAAGTAGGGCACAAGGTGGCTGGCGGGATAAGAAAGGAAACCTGGACGCACGTGATGTAGAATCCCCATCAGGCAGGCAGTTAAGAAATAATCTTCCTGCTGGCGCAATATACGGAAGGCCGTCAGGACTTCGCGTAACGTGTCAGGATGAAAGAACTCACGCACCCATTCGGGAACGATGCTCAAGTCTACAGACGGTGCCTCCCGTTCTACGGCGTCAATCAGTCCTTCAGCCCTCCGGATCGCTACCCATTCACTGCCGGGTGTTTCCAATTTCCCCCGCGTCAGCACGTATGCATAGGGGCTGAGGTCATTGGCCCAGGCACGCCGCCCGGCTAGAGCAGCCTCCAGAGGAACTACACCGGAGCCGGAGAAGGGGTCCAACACCGTATCTCCCGGATTCGAATACAGACTGATGAGCACCTTGGCCATCCCTGATTTCATCTTGCCCACGTAGGGAGACAACTGCTGCAACGTGCTTTCCCGGCTGTTGAACGACCCGTGCCACAGCCGCGCATCAAGCCCGGTAATTACCTCCGTGTCGGCAAACAGGTACGGTTGCCGTGCTTCCTTCACGTCTTCAGACAAGGTGCTCACTCCTGTGGTCGCCATGAGCGAGATGTGCTTTCGTCAACTATTTCCCCCTGGTGCCAGACTTGAACCATTCTTCGGAGCATCCCGTTGGGGCGCTCAACGACCTTCACGTGCACTTCCCAGATATGTCTGTCTTGCGCGGTGGCATCTACACCGAACAGCTCCAAAATCAGCCCCGGTAGTCTCAGCCCGTCCAATGTGTGAACAGGTGGCTCAGGATCATCAAGCGAAGGTACACGCTGCGGAAACAGAAACACGTCCGGCGCCGCCTCAAGACCAATCCTGTCCTCGCGCCCCGGATACTTGGGACAGGGCCGCGTGCGCGTGCCACACAGTAGGTCCTTGAAGAATAAGACATCCACCAACTTGTGCCGTCTGACCAGTTCGTTGGTCAGGCGGTTGATGATTGAATGTGCACCGTGCGCTGGCTGGTTGACGATAGCACCATCGAGATGGCACCATACACCAAATTCTCTGGCCCATAAGGGACGCTCAGAGATGTTGATGCTGTTCCCCTCTCCCCCCTTGACTTCGAGCGCCCCGAAGTAGTCGGGATCACGCTCAATGCTCACTGTGAAATCGTGTAGTCGGCTGGTTGAATGGCGTGTTGAAGCAACACATCCGGGTGTAGCACGTCCATATCAGTCAGCAAGTCAATCGTGGGTCGTACCTGTTTCGTCACGCGTTGTTCGTGTTTGCAAGGAAGTACCACCCTTGTTGCTCCTTATGTCGTTGGTAGCAGGTCCAGGCCCCATTATATCCTAACAGCGGCGCTGGCGCTAATACACAACACCAGCCGCCCCGCCTTCTCCACCTCGACCGGTGCCGGTGGGCGAAAGACGCGGGGCGGCGAGTCCGCCTTCCTCACACAGTTTGTGTAGAACTTGACTGTTAATCGCCGTCCGCTATCGCGTTGGCCCGCCTCACCAGATCCACGAATTCAGCCACGTCCGGGTCATCGGGCAGCAGGCGGCTCACTCGCTCCGCCTCTTCGAGCACACTTGCCAGCGTGCTGCCCTCGGCCCAATAACTGCCCCGCAGGATCTCGGCGTATTCGGCCACCACTACGTCCCACTGGAAGTGTGGGGCAGCCGCGCCGAAGGACTCGGGGCTGTCGCTGCTAGCAAAGTCCTGGCTCAACTCGGTCACCTCGTGCGTATCCGGGTCTTCCCAGCGCAGGTAGACGGTTCCGATCCGCCCAGCCGCGTCAGGGTGCAACTTGATTTCATACAGCGCAGTGACGCTGTGCCCGGCCCCGATCTCCCCGGCGTCCACCGTGTCGTCGCGGAATTCCTCGTCGGCGACGGCCCGATTCTCGAAGCCGACCAACCGGTAGCGGGCGACTACTTCGGGATTGAAATCCACCTGCACTTTGGCGTCCATAGCGATCACCTGCAAGGTGCTGGTCAAGTTCTCCACGAACAGACGCTCGGCCTCCTTCAGCGTGTCCACGTAGGCGTAGAAACCGTCCCCGTTGTCCGCCAACTGCTCCATGAGCACGTCGTTGTAGTTGCCCATGCCGAAGCCGACCGTGGTCAGGGTGACGCCCTCGCTGGCGTACCCCTTGATGGCCTCCCAGATAGACCCGGCGCCGGTATTGCCAACGTTGGCCACCCCATCGGAGCACAGGATCACGCGGTTGATGCCCTCCGGCTTGAATCCACTGAGGGCTTGCTGGTATCCCAGGCGCAGCCCGGCCTCAGCGTTCGTAGAACCCTCTGGATGCAGGGCGTAGATCGCTTCCAGGATGGCTCCTTTCTCCGCGCCGCTGGTGGGCTCCAGGACAACGCGCGCTTCGCTGCCATAGACTACAATGCCCACCGCATCGGTCGGGCGGAGTTGCTCGACGAGCAGTTCCAGGGATCGTTTGACCAACTCCAACCGGTTCTCCATGTCCATTGAGCCGGACACGTCAATCACAAAGGTGAGCGACACATCCTTGCGCTCCTCGGCGGAAACCGCGTACCCCTGGATGCCGATGCGGATCATCCGATACCGCTCGGTCTCCGCAAAGGGGAAGGATGCGCCGTCCACGTGGATGGCAAAGGCCTGCCCCTCCGGCGGGTAGGCGTAATCCTGGTCGAAGTAATTGACGAATTCCTCCACGCGGACAGCGTCCTCCGGGGGCAGATTCCCATCGGTGACGTAGCGGCGGGCGATGGTGTAAGAGCCGGTGTCCACGTCCAGGGCGAAGGTGGAGAGGTGATCGTCCTCGGTGTCAATGAAAGGATTGACCCCATAGTTCTCAAAGAACGTGTCGGGGTAAGGTTCGTCGTTTGGCGGCACCAGAGGGGCCTGTGCTACCTGCGTCGCGGCAGGCGCAAGCGCCACCTCCTCACCAACAACAACGGCTTCTTTTCCTTGTTCGGCCGGCGCGGCACTAAAACCACAGGCCAGGCTCGCGATGAGCAACGGCACTAACGGAATGAGTAGAGTGTGTTTACGAGACATTTTTTTGTCCTCCTCGTGAAATATGATCTGGGCACTCTGCTCTTAAGACGCTGAGGGATGGCGAAAAGTTCCTATCTAGAACGTAAAAGCGGCCTACCTGCCGTCTCGCTGACGATGCAGGCAGGCCGCCTGGCTTGACTATGATCTCAGGCCATGTTATGCCGGCTCGGCCCGTTTGGCATCCTATCTACTGACCAGGGGCGCCCACTCCTCCGGCGTCATCACCGTCCACACCCTGGCGAAGGCCACATCCATCTGCTGCTCAATGTCTGGCGTAATCTGCCGGCCGGCCAGGTCCGCCTCCAGTGTCGCCACCAACGCCTCCGCCTCTTCCGGCGTGAGCAATTCCAGCAAGCGGTCAAACGCAGCGAGCCTCCGGGTCTGCTGGGCTTCCACCAATCGTTCCAACCGTCGTTTGATGCTCACCTTCTCACCTCATCCATCGCGCTATCGTAACATACTTCCGTCTACATAGCGTCAATGGAAGGCAAGAAATGATTAGAATCCGCGCCCGACCTTTGAGCATATCTACCCCGCGAAATCCGGAAGACCCTCAGAGGTTCAGCACGCTCACTCAGATGGTAGCAGGATAGTGGTATGGCTTCGGTCCGCCTCCGTGCCCAGGTACGCGTTCCCCGCTCTCACTCGGAACCGCTGGCGAAGACCAGGTGGTTCAGCCCGCCCCACGTGCCGATCCAAACACCATCGTCAACGATCGCCAGAGCCCGGACGTCGTTGTGCACCAGGCCGTCCTCGACCGTGTAGGTCGTCCAGGTCTCACCATCGAAAACACTCAGTCCGCCGCTCGTGCCCAACCATACACGGTTCGCGCCATCGAGCGCGATAGCCCACACCGTATCCCCAGCCAGCCCATCGGCTGAGGTATACTGGGTCCAGCCCTCGCCGTCCCAGACCCAGGCACCGACCTGCTTTCCGCCGAGCCAGACCCGACCAGACGGATCGCTTGCCACGCAGTTCATGGTCAGGCTGGCTGGCTGATCCGGCGGCGTCATGGATTTCCACGTCGTACCGTCGAACCGGGCACACCCTCCCTCTCCCACCGCCCAGATCGCGCCAGATGGTTCCTCGGCCAAGTCCCAAACGAGTGTGCCGAAGAGATCAGTTGTATCGATGTTTCTCCACTGACCTCCCTCGGACAGGGCGATGCCACCCCATAGGCCCACCCAGATGCGATCCTGGCTGTCCACCAGAATGGCGTCTGCGCCAGTAGTACTCAGCTCTCCATACGTGCCGTGGGTCGTGAGTGCTCCCTGCTCGTAGACCTCAACACCTTGTCCGTCAAGAAACCAGACGCGCCCCTCGTCATCAAGAGCGATGTCGAACGTGGCTATCGCAACGATGTCCACCCAGGTGCCATCATCGAGCCGGCCGCCGTATCGGTCGGTCCCTACCCACAGGTGCCCCTCGGCGTCAACGGCCAAGGCGGTGATACGATTGCTTGGAAGACCAGCATCCGTGGTGTAGGACTCCCAGCGACCCTCCGAGAGCACCCAGGCAGCCGCAGGATTCGCGGCCGGTTGGCCCCCGGGTGGCTCACAGCCGCTCACAACCAAGGCGAGCAAAGTCACGAAAAGGAACAGTGGATTGAGCTTTTTCATTTTTCACCTCCCTGTGATACCCCTGAACAACAAACGCCCGCTTACACCTTGACGGTCGGCGGACTCTGTGGGGTACTTCGATGTTCACCGCCAAGGCGCTCTTATTGCCTCGGCCAATGCCTCCGGTCTCAGCAGACTATGAACCGTTCTCGTTTGCCTGGGCGCATATTCAGTATAGCAGAAATCTGCACGCAAGTCAACACCTTTCAGCCCCACCGCTCGTTGAGGCTCCAAGCGGGTCTGTGACCCGCGTTCCTGGCTCTCACACGTTGGTGGTTGGCCCAAGTGGGGGGTCGCAGACCCCCTCCGAGCCCAACGTGACATTGTCAAACTACTCACCTGCTCCCGCTGGATTGCCAAATCCAGCGGCTTAACAAGCGAAATCCGCGCTGATTAGGTCATTTCTGGCCTGGCTTTGACAATCCAGGCCGAGCGGCCGAGTAGCTACGGGCTGGGTCTAGTTGTCAATCACGGTTCACTAGACGTGGCGGTACGTGGGCCGATAGAGGATACGAGGTGGTCTACTTGGGCATAAGGTGGAGGTCTGTAATCTAGCGACTGGTGTCGAAAGTACGTGTTGTACAATTCCGCGTAGTGGCCGCCTCGCGCCATCAGTTCATCGTGGGTGCCTTCTTCGACGATCCGGCCGTGGTCCATAACGATAATCCGATCCGCATGCTTGACAGTAGACAGCCGGTGGGCGATGACGATGGCAGTCCGGTCGCGCATGATCGTCTCCAGCCCTTCCTGGATCTGCATCTCGGTAAAGGGGTCCACGCTGGCGGTCGCTTCGTCCAGGATGAAGATAGCCGGATCCTTGAGCAGCACCCGTGCCAGGGCAACCAGTTGCCGCTGTCCCATCGAGAGGTTACCACCACGCTCGCCCACGCCGGTATCCAGACCAGCCGGCAGGTCGGCCAGCCAGTCCCCATTGCTGATGCGCATCGCCGCTTCGCGCACCTCCGCTTCGGTCGCATCCGGCCACCCGTAGCGGATATTGTCCCGCACCGTGCCAGAGAACAGGAACGGCTCCTGCGGAACCACGCCAATGTGCCGGCGATACTGACGCAGGTCCAGCCGGCGGACGTCCCGGCCGTCAATCAGAAGCCGTCCCTCCTGGAACTCATAGAAACGGGCGACCAACCGGGCCACGCTGCTCTTGCCCGCACCGGTGTGACCCACCAGTGCCAACGTCTCTTTGGGTCGAATTTCCAGCGTGAAGTCGGGCAGCACAACTTCCCCATCTATGTAGGCGAAGACGAGGTCGCGAAAGGCTACCCGGCCCTCAAGCCGCTCTACCGGTTCGGCTGCTTCCTGCACCACCTTTGGCTCGGCGTCAACCAGCGCGAACGTCCGTTCCGCGGCCGACAACCCATCCTGGAACTGGCTCCAGAACGAGGCGATGTTCATAAGCGGCCACCAGTAGAACCCCACGGCCTGCATAAACAGGTACCAGTTACCGGGGCTCACCGTCCCCTCACCGGTCGCCAATCCCCCGGCGTAGATCAACGTGGCCACCCCCAGACCAGAGGCGAGACCCATGACCGGGAAGATGGTCATGAGCGTCAGGCCACGGCGCAGCCCCACCTGGTAGGATTGCTCATTCGTGGTGGCAAAGTCGTCGTAGACGGCACGCTCCTGCCGGAAACTCTTGGCGACCATGATCCCGCTGATCGATTCCTGGATCTGCGCGTTGATCTTGGCCGTCACCCGGCGGGCGCGTCGAGTGACCCTGCGGGCGACGCGCCGGAAACTGAGCGCAATCGTCACCGCGATCGGCGTCATGCCCAACAACAGCAGCGTGAGCCAGACGTTGATGCTGAACAGCCAGACCGAGAGGATAACGACCAGCAATACCTGGCTGAGCAAGTTTATGGTCAGGGTGACAACTTCGGAGAAGTCCTGCGTGTCGGACGTGACCCGGCTGACGATTTTGCCCGAGGGGTGCTCGTCGTAGAAAGAAAGGTCGTGCCTGATCGTCGCATTGAAGACATCTTCCCGGATCTTGAGCACCACGTCCCCCACGACCCGGGAGGAGAACAGTTGGCGGACGTAGTTGAAGGTCCAGGCCGCCACGCCCATCAGGAGCACGCCGCCTGCCATGAGCAACATGGCCTCGACCGATGGGTTCTGCGCCACGATGTCGATGGCATTGGAGACGAGGATAAGCCCACCAGCCCCGGCCACCGAGTCGAGTGCGATCATGGCAGCGACCAGGATCATCCGCCGGCCGTGCGGCCCGAAGTACCCGATGATCCGGCCGAGCAGTTCCCTGTCGCTGTAAGTGCGGTCATAAGCCTCGCTGTCAAGGCCGTCCAGAATAAACCCCATAACGCTTCATGCCTCACGTTTCACGTTTCACTCGGCCCCTATGTTCGATCAACCTATCCCACCAAGACTACTCTTTCGCCACTCGCTAATCATAAGGGTGCATTGCATTTCGGTTGACAGAGGAGGGAGCATCCCCAGATGCGACCGGGGCGGCATCTGGGGATGCCTGCTCCTCAACTGATTTGAAACACACCCTAATCATAACGTGCAAAGATGCGGCGGTAGTCCGGGCTGCGCTCCAATAACTCCTCGTGCGTCCCCTGGTCCACCAACTCCCCGCGCCGCAGCACCAGGATACGGTCGGCCCAGCGGATCTGGCTGAGCCGGTGGGTGATGAGAAACGTCGTCCGCTGGCTGCTGATACGCCTCATCGCCCGCTGTATCTGGTCCTCTGTCTCGCTGTCAATGGCGCTGGTGCTATCGTCCAGAATCAGGATGCGCGGGTCGGTGAGGAAGGCACGGGCAATAGCGATGCGCTGCCGCTCCCCACCGGAAAGGGTCACGCCACGTTCGCCCACCTCGGTGTCGTAGCCCTCGCCAAAGCCGGTGATGAATTCGTGTGCCTGCGCCTCGCGGGCCGCTTGCTCGATCGTTTCCTGGGTGGCATCGGCGCAGCCAAAAGCGATGTTCTCCGCCAACGTGCGGGAGAAGAGAAACACGTCTTGTTCGATGGTCGAAATCTGCGAGCGGAGCGATTCCAGGCTCCAGTCGCGCACGTCCACACTGTCCACCAGCACCCATCCGCTATCCGTGTCGAAGATCCGGTTGATCAACTGGGTGAGCGCGGTCTTGCCAGAACCGGTCTGCCCCACAATCGCTATCGTCTCGCCCGGCCGGGCGGTGAAACTGATGTCCTTCAGAACAGGCACGCCTTCTTCGTAGCCAAAACTGACGTCCTCAAAGACCACTTCGCCCCGGATCGGCTGGGCTACACCGGCCTCGTTCTCGTCCAGTTCCGTCTCCGTGTTGATCAATTCCAGAATCCGCTCGGCGCTGGCGATCCCTAACTGTACCAGGTTGAAGGAAAAGATGGAGACAAACGTGGGAAAGCGAAGCGCGCCCACCAACCCCATAAAAGCCACGACTTCCCCCAGCGTGATGGTGCCACCGCGCCAGAGCAGGAGCGCGTGCAACAAGCCGCCAGCCCAGGCCAGACTGAAGACCAACATCGGCAGGTAGCGGGCCTGGATCTCTCCCTGTTGCACGAAGTAGTCGCGGAACAGGCGGGCGTCCCGGGCAAACCTGCTCCACTCGTGCCGTTCCATACCGTTTGCTTTGACGATCTCGATCCCGGCGACGGCCTCCGCCAGTCCCGCATTCATCTTCCCGAACTGCTCCCGCCGGGCGATACTGATCGGCTTGAGCCGCCGGTTGTAATCGGCCACCGTGAGCGCCAGCAGGACGACAAAGATAGAAGGGACGAGCAACAGCCGGACGTTGAGCCGGCCGATCAGGACGATGGGTACGACGGTCGCCATAGCAGAGTCGACGATCAGCATCAGGCCGGGGCTGAGCATCAGGTTGAGCATGTGCACGTCGTTGGTGGCGCGGGCCATGATGTCCCCGATCCGCTGCCGGCCGTGAAAGGTCTGGCTCTTGCCCAGCAGGCTGGCGTACAGTTCATCGCGCCCGTCCCGCTCGATCCGTTGGGCCAGGAATTCCACACTGTAGTTACGTACCAGGCCCATCAATCCCTGCCCCACGGCCGAGCCCAGCGCCCCCGCCGCCAATCCGACTAACGCAGCCGTTTCCCAGCCAGGCGTGGTGATCAGGTCAAACGCCCGCCCGACAAGCACCTGGATGGTGCTGTAGAACACATTGTTGAGGGTGGCTGCCAGGATCGTCACCAGTGGAAAGACCGGGTAGCGCAGCAGGTGGGACACGATCCAGCGCACCGGCCCAGAACGGTTGTAGCGGTATTCGGTTTCGAGCCTGAATTCTCGCTTGGCCAACAGGCCTCCTTTTCGCCTGCGTACAGAGATGGATTATATTCGCTACCGGGCACTTTTGTCAAACGCACAGGCTTTTATCACGAATGGCACGAACAGGCGAATTTCACGCATGTTTCCCTATCAATTCTAGGCGGCCCGTCAACCTTATCTGGCTCTTCGAGAAATCGTAGGTCAAACTCCGCTCAAAGGGGACGACAGTCCCCGTGTACTCCGTTCAAACGGATTGTTGCGCTATCAAAGGAAAGCGTAACTACCCAGGGCAAGAGTCGTCATAAGCAATACAAGAGCAGGATTTGCAGAATTTTCGGATTTGTCTGTATCCGTTGACGCGGTGGTCTCTCGCTAGTATATCTCGGCGGAAATCCTTCGGTAGTTCTTTGCTCACAGGGAATCGTCAGATCGCCGTCTGAAGCGTCGTTTTTGCCGTTTCACAGCCAATTTCCGTCACGCAAGGCCGGGATCTGGCGATCCCTGGCGAGCACGAACTGGCGAAAGGCAGTACCGCAAAAGTCACCCTGACGGTTGACCGTCATTCTGAGCGTAGCGAAGAATCTCCTTAAATACTGTGGTCGAGACCCTTCGCTTCGCTCAGAGTGACAGGGTGAGTTTTGCGCCATTGCGGCGAAAGATTTACGCCGTCGCGTACTGGAATGTTGCTGGTCTTGGCCGAGCATTGGGTGCAAACCACAACAGGTTTTACAACCCCTGAGCAGTCACCTTGTTTGATTATACTACCGGCGGGTGAGGAAAGCAACACCGGATTGAGCCGCAGCGCCATCAGGAGCGGCGCGAGTTGATGTAGGGCCGGGTCTCGACGTTGAGGCGGGCAAACGAGCGGAACGGCAGCCCGGGCGCACCGCGTCCCGCAGCAGGCGACAGGAGCGGAAGTCGCCGGGATGGTCTTGCGGACGTAGGCGCGTTGGTCTGCGGGAACCTCGCCTTCGAGGCGCAGATCGCACCAGGTGTGCCAGTGGTCGCGGAAGATGTGACGGAAGCGGTCGTGGGCGGTGGGATGGGTGGGATCGCGCCAGGAGGGCGACGGGTCTGCAATCGGGATCATTCGATTGCGATTCGAACGAGAGGGCAATCAGAGGAGCAGTGTGACGCGACGAAGCGGACTCAGCGGGGATCGTCCAACGGGCTGCGGACGACAGGCTTCCCCTGGCGGAGGAGGTGGGTGTAAATCATCGTCGCCTCCACGCAGCCCAATCCTTCCGCCAGGTCCTGGTCGTGCAACCGTTTGACCCCCTGGAGGTGTTGTTGCAGCGAGGAGACGACGCTGTCAGGCAACACCGTCACTCGATCCTGAGTTCCTTCGCTATCACGCACGACGATTCGGCGGTCAGGGAAGTCCAGGTCGCCGACTCGCAGCCGCATACACTCCATCAGTCTCAGCCCGCCACTGCGAGTACTCCACTGCGAGTACTCGTGGCAGGCGTGGCAGGCGTGGCAGG
>CAYLPU010000046.1:0-38592 GCA_964385635.1 uncultured Anaerolineales bacterium | reverse complement strand
GCAGTGCCGCAAAAGTCGCCCTGACGGTTGACCGTCATTCTGAGCGTAGCGAAGAATCTCCCTATCACGGTGGTGGAGACCCTTCGCTTCGCTCAGGGTGACAGGGCGGGTTTTGCGCTATTGCCATTTAACGTTTGGAGCATCGCCATAGAGGAGCGAGCCTGATATGAGGCATAGGCAGGTCAGGGCCATCATCGACGGAACTGTATACACTCCCAATGAGGTCATCGCGCCAGGCGTGGTGCTCATAGAGGGAAGCACCATCAAGGCCGTGGGGCCGGCCAGTGCAACGCCGGTGCCACTCGAAGCCGAACTCGTCGAGGCGGGCGGTATGGCAGTGGTGCCTGGCTTCATTGACGTACACGTGCACGGCCTGATGGGTCACGATGCAATGGGGGCAGACCTCGCTCACGTGATCCGTGACCTGCCCGCCTTTGGTGTGACCGCCTTTCTTGGCACCACTCTGACGTTGCCCCGTGATGAGACCTTTGCCAGTCTGGAAGCGATGGTCGAAGTCCTGGGTGCACCGCCACCCGGTGCCCGGTGCTTGGGCATTCACCTGGAGGGGCCGTTCCTGTCCCCGACCCGGCCTGGAATGGCCACATCTGACTGGTTTGAGCCGCTGAACTGGGGGAGTTTCCGGGCGTTTCAGCAGGAAGCCGGGGGCCGCATCCGCATGATCACCTTTGCCCCAGAAGTGGGTGAGGCGATGGACTGCATCCCGCGCCTGATCGAGGCGGGCGTCGTCCCCGCCATCGGCCATTCCAACGCGACCTTTGAGCAGGTGGCCGAGGCGGTGCAGTTGGGGCTTTCGCATGCCACCCATACCTTCAATGCCATGCGCCCGCTACACCACCGCGAGCCTGGCATCGTGGGAGCCGTGATGTACTTCGACGAGATCGTGGCCCAGTTGATCGCCGACAGCGTGCACGTTCATCCGGCGGTGATGGCGATCTTGTTGCGGGTCAAGGGGGTGAAGCGGGTGGCATTGGTGAGCGACGCTTCCCCGCTGGCAGGGCTGCCCGACGGGGAATATGAGTGGGAGCACAAGCCGGTCTTCGTCCGGGACGGATCCTGCCGGCTGGCGGACGGCACCATCGCCGGGGCGCACGTGCTGTTGGACACCGGCGTGCGCAATCTGGTCAACCTGGTGGGGCTGCCGTTGGAACAAGCACTGGTTCCTGCCACCTGTGTCCCGGCTGACGTGTTGGGGCTGCGCAAGGGCCGCCTGATGCCCGGCTACGACGCGGATATCGTGTTGCTGGATAGAGCATTACAGGCCGCTCTAACCATCGTCGGTGGGGAGGAAATGTTCCGGCGCGAGAAGATATGATCTTCCTGGTGATGGAGAACTGCTATGTTCAAGATAACCTGGGAAGCAGGTCGCCGTGCTGCTCGATGTAATCGTCGAGAATCTGCCTGGCCACACCGTAGCTGGGCACCAGCGGATGCAGTGCCAGTGCCTTGAGCGCTGTAGCGTACGACCCCGTCACCGCCGCCTCGACCGTTGGCTCCACCGTTTGGGAGGTAAACTGGGCCTGTCTTCAGATCGCGATGGCCCTTACATTCTCTTGGCAGGTATCCGTGCCGTCTTGGTTACCGTCGCTACGATGTCGTTCGCCGCTCAGCACCCGTTTCCCAGAGCAGGTGAGACATGTGGGTAATCACCAGACCAGGAGATATTGACATGTGCGCCAAATTGTGGTAGGATATAATCGTAATACCACCGTACCACCGTACCACTGGTTTATCGTTGTCTTGGCCGCGCAGATGTTTTGAGAATCTTTGGTGACTCTCATTTTGTTGGGGGGGGACAACCTGTGACCTCGCGAGAGACCTCTCGCCCGCTGTACCTTCAGGTACAAGATAATCTCGGTAGGTTGATCACCTCAGGCGAGTGGCAACCGGGCACCAAAATCTCTTCCGAAAGGAAGTTAAGCCAACAGTTGGGCATAAGCCGTGTGACTGTCCGCCAGGCCATCTCGGCTTTGGAGGAGGCAGGCCTTCTTCACCGAGTTCAGGGTAAAGGAACCTTTGTCGCCAGGCCCAAGATCAAGGTAGACGCCCGTGATTTGATCAGTTTCACCTCTAGCGTGCTGCGGCGCGGGATTTGTCCCTCGGCGCGTGTACTCGACTTCGGCCGTATCCATGCCAGCCGCCAGGTAGCCGAGGCTCTGGGTGCCGAAGTGGGCTACCAGGTCTATCGGGTGTGCCGGTTGCGCCTGGCGAATAATATGCCTTTCGCTATCGAACTTTCATACTTCCCGTGTGATCTGTACCCCGGTTTGGAGGCGGTGGATCTGGCGACGGTCTCTATCCGTCGCTTGTGTGAAGAGATGGGCATTCGGCTTAAGAGGGTGTATCAGACCATGGAGGCGGTCGTAGCCACGGAAGAGGAAGCCCGGATTCTGGCGGTGGAACCGGGCTTTCCGTTGATGCTTGTTGAACGCCGTGGCTATAACGCGGAGGGACAGGCGGTGGAGTTCTCGAAGGACCTCTATCGGGGTGATTGTAGCTGCGTCACCTCTGACCTGGAACTGTGAAGGGACGAATTCTTGTATCCTCTCAATAAGTTGACCGCTCGCTATCTGCCGAGGAAAGGAGGTGCTCATAAGACTTAGAAAATGTGATCCAAACTCTCAGTCAAGTGAACGTATTCGATGACATATCATAAAAGGAGAAGAGAAATGCACAAGAATAACATAATGCGCCTGACCATTGTGATGATGCTGATCACCTTGGTGCTCGGTGCTTGCGCGCAACCGACTCCCGAACCCACAGTCGAGCTGCCAGCGATCCCTACTGAGGAGCCCGCTGAGGAGCCCGCTGAAGAGCCCGCTGAGGAGCCTGTCGAGGAGCCTGAGGTGACAGGGTGTCCGGCGGTCACAGTGGCAGATCCGATGGGCGTCTCCGAAGGTGAGTGGCCGCAGCAGTATGAACTCGCGGAGTACGAATCGCTCACCGGCTGCAAGATGACCTTCAGCTCAAGAGATGAGTTCAATCCGCGCCTGTGGGAGGTCGGCGAGGAGCATGGAACCCCTATGCTGGAAGGAGATTTGCCCCCGGTTGAAGAGCGGCTGCCCGAAGAGCCGATGGTTGTCCAACCGTATGACGAGATTGGATACTATGGCGGCAGGGCGCGGTGGGTCTCGCTTGGACCAGAAAGCGGCAACTCTGAGTTCCTCAGCGCGCGGCACGTGAATATCGTGCGCTTTCTCGACGATATCCAGACCATTGTGCCGAACGTCGCCAAGTCCTATGAGTGGAACGACGACTTTACGGAGATCACCTTCGTGCTGAGAAAGGGACACAAGTGGTCGGATGGCCAGCCGTTCACGGTAGACGATATGCTCTTCTGGTATGATGACATCATGCTCAACGAGGAGCTGTACCCCGAAGTGCCAAGCTACCTTGTTTACGGGGGCGAGCCGATGCAGATGGAGAAGATAGACGACCTGACCGTCAAGATCCACTTTGCCGCACCGGCACAGGGGTTCACCATCATGATGGCCACGGCGTATTACCAGCCCTGGCGTCCGAAACACTTTTACATGGACAAGCACCTCGACTACAACCCGGACGTCGCCGAGATAGCGGAGGCGGAGGGGTACACAGACTGGGTGGAGTACTTCTTCTCCTGGTTTGGCCAGTGGCAGGACGCCGTCCACCGCTTTGGCGTACCCAAGCTCGAATCCCACATCCTGGTGGAAGAGACGACAGAGTACAAGGTCTTTGCTGCCAACCCCTACTACTACAAGGTTGATACGACCGGACAGCAGTTGCCGTACATTGATGAGCAATATCAGTCCTATGCGCCTGACAAAGAGCTCATCGAGCTAAAGATCATCAACGGTGAGGTGGACCAGAAAGCCCAATCACTCCAGATTGCGAGCCTCCCGCTGTACAAGGGCCACGAGGAAGACGGCAACTACTCGATCCAAATGCCGCCTGGCGCGGACAATGGTCGCATCTACACCTTCAACTGCACTCACCAGGATCCGGTCTTGCGCGAGATCTTCCAGAACCCGAAATTCAGTCAGGCGATGTCTCTGGCGATGGACCGAGAGGAGATCAACCAGGTACTCTGTTTTGGCCTATGCGAGCCGAGGCAGGGCATCCCTGTGCATCCGACAGCCTCATTTGCCAAGCCGGAGTGGTTCACTTATATGACCGAGTACGATCCGGGACAGGCCAATGCATTGCTGGATGAGATCGGCCTGGATCAGAGGGACGCAGACGGATGGCGCCTGCGACCGGACGGCAAGAGGCTGGTCATCTTCAACGTGTATCTCCTGCAGACGGGAAATGTGGCCCTGCATGAGCTGACGAAGGAATACTGGGAGGATGTCGGAGTCAAAGTAGAGCTGAAAGAGGTCAGTTCGGAAGCCTACCGCACCATGGTTTCCAGCAACGAGCACGACGTGGCCACCTTTACTAGCGGCATGACCATTGAGCCGGCCCTCTACAGCAACCCGTTCCGCCTCTATCCGCCCTTCGGCGATCGTGCCCTGGAGCCCCTTTGCGGTGCTGAATGGTTCGATTACTGGGCGTCAGACGGAGCATCGGGCACGGAGCCAGACGCCGACACACTGGCGCTCTTTGACCTCACGGACCAATGGAAATCGTCCCTGCCGGGGACCGAGGACTACGAGAGGCTGGGCCGGGAGATCGTCGAGATCCACAGGGACCACTTCTGGCTCGTCGGGACGATAAGCGATTCTCCGGCGGTCACCATCGTTCATAACCGTCTGGGGAATACGCCCCAATGGACCATCCAGGCCTGGGATTACTACCGGACGTACGCATTCCGGACCGATCAATGGTACATTAAGGAGTAGAATCCGGGATTGGCGGACCTGCAGGATCGCGTGTTGAACCCGGTAGAGACTGCCGGGGAGCACGACCACCTTGCAGGTCTAGCCAACCAGGTGCTGGTCATCGGCCTGCTGGGCGGGGGGACGTTCCTCCCGGCCAGCAGGCCACCTCCAGAACCGCCGGACCGGAAACGAACCTCGCTTCCGTCCACGGGTTTCCGTGGGGTAGGAGAAGAAAATGGCAAAATTCATACTGCGTCGTTTTTTAATCATGGTCGTCATGCTGTCACTGCTTTCCATCGTTGTTTTCATCATCCTCGAACTTCCGCCCGGCGACTATGCGGAGCGCCACGTGTTCAGGCTTAGAACGCTGGGCATATTCGTGACGAATGAGGAGTTGGAAGCCTTCCGCCACCAGTATGGGCTCGACCGTCCGTGGCCGGAGCGGTACTGGCGCTGGGTCACCAACATCGTGCTACATGGAAATTTTGGCCAGTCCCTCATGTATCGTTTGCCGGTAACTGAGGTCATCGGCGAGCGACTCGGCTTCACAGCGATCCTGGCAGTCGCTGCGTTGATCTTTACGTATGGCCTGGCAATCCCGATCGGGATCTACTCGGCTGTGCGCCAGTATTCCATAGGGGATTACACTTTCACAGTGCTCGGTTACATCGGTATGGCCACGCCGAATTTCCTGCTGGCGCTTGTCCTTATGTACATCAGCGTCATGGTTTTTGGCAGCAACGTGGGCGGGCTGTTTTCCCCGGAGTACCTGGAAGCATCCTGGAGTTGGGCGCGGTTCGTTGACATGCTCAAGCATCTCTGGGTTCCTGCAATCGTTCTGGGCACTGCTGGCACAGCCTTCCAGATCCGGACGATGCGGGCCACCCTGCTCGACGAGAAGAACAAGCTGTACGTCACGGCCGCACGCGCCAAAGGGCTTTCTGAGGGGCGGTTGCTGATGAAGTATCCGGTACGCGTGGCGCTGAACCCGATTGTCAGCACCATCGGTTGGGAACTGACCGCCATCATCTCTGGTGCACCGATCGTCGCCTTTGTGCTTGCCCTGCCTGACACCGGTCCGTTGTTCCTGAAGGCTTTGATGGATCAGGATGTCTATATGGCTGGGGCTATGTTGCTGATGTATTCGGCCTTGACGATCCTGGGGACGTTTATTTCCGATGTCATGTTGGCCGTGTTGGACCCCCGCGTCAGGCAAGGGGAGAGGATATAAGATGGCAGAAGCGACTAAAATGACACAGTTTCCTGCACCTGCGAAGTTCAAAGGGAGGAAGGTCCGAACAGAAGAGGAAGAGATCAAGTATTATACCGCGACCCAATTCCAGTTGATGTGGTGGAAGTTCAGAAAGCATCGTCTGGCGCTTCTTGGCACCACCCTCCTGGGCCTCTTTTTTGTGATTGTCCTGTTTTGCGAGTTTCTCGCTCCGCTGGATCCATTCACCCGCAATAGCAGTTACATCTTTGGACCTCCGCAGAAATTACGCTTTGTCGATGAGGAAGGCACCTTCCACCTGCGCCCCTTTGTCTACGGCGTGACCAACCAACTTAACCCTGAGACCTTCGAGTTGGAGGTTACGGAGGACACCTCCACGATGTTGCCAGTGCGCTTCTTTGTGAAAGGAGATCCCTATAAGTTCTGGGGACTGTTTAAGACCGACATTCATTTGTTCGGCGTTGAGGACGGGTTCCTCCACCTGTTCGGTACGGATAAACTGGGGCGGGATCTCTTGTCGCGCATCTTACTCGGCACGCGCATCTCGCTTTCGATCGGCGTGATTGGCCAGTTGATCGCTTTCTTCCTGGGGCTGGGCATCGGTGGCGTGTCTGGTTTCTTCGGCGGATTGGTGGACGACGTCATCCAGCGTTTCATCGAATTCATCCGCTCCATACCGACGCTGCCGCTTTGGATGGCCCTGGCCGCAGCATTGCCCAAGGAATGGCCGCCCATGAGGGTCTACTTTGCGATCACTCTGATCCTGGGCTTTCTTGGATGGACGAACCTGGCCCGGCGGATCCGGGGTAAGTTATTGTCGCTGCGAGAAGAGGACTTCGTCATCGCGGCGAAGATCGCCGGCAGCAGCGATGCGCGCATCATCGGCCGGCACATGCTGCCTACCTTTCTGAGCTACATCATCGTTGACATCTCGATTTCGTTCCCTTACATGATCCTGGGCGAGACCTCGCTGAGTTTCATCGGGCTGGGGCTCCGCCCTCCGGTCGTCAGTTGGGGCGTGCTGCTGCACGAAGCGCAGAACATCAAGGCGATTGCGATGCATCCGTGGTTGTTCGCCCCCGTTGTGTTCGTGGTCCTGTCCGTGCTGGCGTTCAGTTTCGTCGGCGACGGGATGCGTGACGCGGCGGATCCTTATTCGAAGTGAGGCGGTGATGGTGATGGACAATAACAATAATAATGACCTGCTGCTTGAGGTAAAAGACCTGCGAGTGTCGTTCCCCCTGGACGAGGGCGTGGTGCGGGCCGTTGAAGGTGTTGACCTCTCCATCAAGCCCGGGCAAGTGATGGGAGTCGTCGGCGAGAGCGGCTGCGGCAAGACCGTCACCGCCCAATCAATCATGCGCATCATTCCTCGCCCCGGTAGAATAGATGCCGGGCAAATCCTCTTTCACCATTCTGAGGATCGGTCCAGGTATGGCATGATCGATATGATAGATCTAGCGCAATTGAATCCCACGGGAGGGCAGATCCGCGGGATCCGGGGCAAAGAGATCGCGATGATCTTCCAAGAGCCGATGAGTTCCTTCTCGCCATTGCACACGATCGGCAATCAGGTCATGGAGGCGATTCTGCTTCATCAGGACGTGGATAAGACGCAAGCGCGCGCCATGACTATCGAAATGCTAGACAGGGTTGGCATCCCCGACTCGGCGCAGCGCGTAGACCAGTATCCATACGAGTTCTCCGGCGGAATGCGGCAGCGAGCGATGATCGCGATGGCGCTCAGTTGCAGCCCGGCGCTGCTGATTGCCGACGAGCCGACCACCGCGCTCGACGTGACGATCCAGGCACAAATCCTCAATCTGATGAGGGACCTGCAGCAGGAGTTCGGGATGGCCATCATGTTCATCACCCATAACCTGGGTGTCATCGCGCAAATCGCCGACGAGGTGGCGATCATGTACCTTGGCAGGGTGGTGGAGCATGGGCCTGTGCGCGAGATTTTTCACAACCCTCAGCATCCCTACACCGTCAACCTATTGCGGGCCATTCCCCGCATTGGCAAAACGTCTGGGCAGCGGCTGGTTTCGATTCAGGGCGTGGTTCCAAGTCCCTTTGAACGGCCGCCGGGCTGTGCGTTTCACCCCCGGTGCGAGCAGATGATCGCGGGGCGCTGCGACGTAGATGTTCCGAGTGTAACCCGGTTGGAGAACGATCACACTGTGGCCTGTTTTCTCCACGAGCAGGGTGAATAGAGACGAGACACCGCGTTCCTATTTGAGGAGTTGGTGTGGGCTCCTGGCGACTTTTAGGAGATTGTGAATGTCTGAACAAACCGTCAAGTTACTAGAAGTAAAAGGTCTGAAGAAGTACTTTCCCCTCCGACATGGGCTTTTTGGCACCGCAACCGGATCTGTGAGGGCCGTGGACGGGGTTAGTTTCTACATCGAGAGGGGGGAGACGCTGGGGTTGGTGGGAGAAAGTGGATCGGGCAAGACGACCACAGGCAGGATTATCCTCCGAGCGATCGAGCCCACCGCTGGCCAGGTCCTCTTCCAGCTCAGCGAAGGTGAAATTACAGATTTCACAGCACTGGGAGGCAAAGAACTGAGGGCCTTTAGAACTCACGCGCAGATGATCTTCCAGGATCCGTATTCATCGCTGAATCCGAGGATGACAGTCAGGGATATCATCGGCGAGCCGCTGGTTGCATGCAAGGTTGCCAAAGGGTCGGAGCTGGATGATCGTATCCGCGAGGTGGCACTCCACTGCCGGCTGAACATCGAACACCTGCGGCGTTACCCCCACGCTTTTAGTGGTGGACAGCGACAACGCATTGGGATTGCGCGCGCACTGGTGTTGAATCCTGAGTTCATCGTATGTGATGAGCCGGTATCGGCACTGGACGTTTCCATCCAGGCGCAGATATTGAATCTGTTGAAAGATCTGCAGTCAGAGTTTGGTTTGACCTATCTCTTCATCGCGCATGATCTGAGCGTAGTCGAGCATGCGAGCGATAGAGTGGGGGTGATGTATCTGGGTCGACTGGTGGAGATGTCTCCCACCGAGGAACTGTTCTATAACCCGATACATCCTTACACGGAAGCGTTGATGTCCGCCATTCCGGCGGCGGACCCAGACGACGTGATGCAGCCGCTGTTATTGACTGGCGAGATCCCTAACCCCTCCGATCCTCCCTCTGGCTGCTACTTTCACCCTCGCTGTCGCTACGCGGAAGAGCTGTGCGGAACGACTGCACCTGAGTGGAAGGAATACAAGCCGGGCCATTTCGCGGCCTGTCACTTTGCAGGTACACTCGGTCTGAAAGGTGTGCGTGGGTTCAGTAGATCGCAATAAGACGGCCAGCCCGATCAGTGGCCAGCGCCGGTTGGCTCTCCGGGAGGGCAATTGGTACATTACCAGTGAAATCCTTGTACGTTGGACAAGGGAGTAGGGAGTAGGAAGTAGGGAGTAATGCAGAATCTTCCCCATACTTCCTACTCCATACTCCCTACTTCTTTCTTGGTTCTGGCTTGTCCAGGTTAGGAGTACGTAGGAACACAGGAGAGCAAAGTGAGAATACTATGTTTGGGGGCCGGTGGGCGGATCAGTCGTGAGTCGGTTAAGGATCTGGTAGGCAACAGCGATTTCACTCAGATCACAATCGGCGACGTTAACGAGGTGGCGGCCCGAGAGGTGATGGAGGAAATCGGCGCTGGTCGGGTCGGTTTCATCAGATTTGACATCACGGATTCTGCCAGGGCAGTTGAGATCATGAAAAAATATGACCTGGTCATGAGTGGCATGCCCATCAAGTTCGATGAATTACTCGTGAAAACGGTAGTCGAGGCCCGTGTGAACGGCTTGGACATCAATGGGATGGGAAACTCCTTTGATTTTGATGCTCCCGCTCGGGATGTGGGGATTGTCTACGTGCCGGGCGTTGGAATGACCCCCGGGACAACGAATATTCTGACGAGGTACGCGGCAGATCAAATGGACAGAGTGGACGAAATCTACATCAGTCACGGGGCCTTTCGGGCAATCTCTCTTTCCCCAGGGCTGACTTCGACTACCTTTATCGAGTATGATCCAAACCTGGAGGGCCGCGTGGTCTATGACAACGGGAAATATGTCCGTGTCCCTCCCTTCTCCCTGGAGAAGATGATTGAACTTCCCGAACCGTTTGGAACACTTCCTCAGTATGTGATTCCCCACCCTGAGGCTTTCACCATTCCAAGATATATCAAGGGGGTGAAGCGAATAGAGGTAAGAGGCACGTGGCCTGAGAGAAACATGAGGCTTGTCAGAGCACTCTACGACTATGGATTCTTGAGAAACGACAAGGTTGAGATTAACGGTGTGGAAATCAGCACGTTGGATTTCATTGCCGCTTACCTCAACCAGGCACCAGAGGGCAAGGAGCAGGACCTTTGGGGATACGCTCTGCACGTTGAAGTAACTGGTATGAGGGATGGCAAGTCAGTCCGCCACATTCTGACCACGACGCACCCTTCTGCAGACGTGGAAGGCTGGGAAGGTCCGCGGGCATATACCAGGAGCGTAGGCATTCCTCTTTCTGTCGGTGCGCAGATGATCGCCAGTGGCAGGGGTCTTACCAAAGAGAAAGGAGTTATCGCTCCTGAGGGTGCCTTTGATCCATTGGAGTTCATCAAGGAACTGGCCAAACGCGGGATCAAAGTCCACGAAAGAATTGAGGAGAACTGCGTAGTTGCATGACTACTTATTTGGGTGCATTTCATTTTGGTTGACAGAGGAGGGAGCATCCCCAGATGCGACCGGGGCGGCATCTGGGGATGCCTGCTCCTCAACTGATTTGAAACACACCCTATTTAAGGGTGTTCGACCGTCAAGGTCTGAGGAGGTTAAGAATGAACAACCTCGAGGATGAGATTAAAGAATTTGCGCTTTCTAAAGGCGCTGATCTTGTTGGAATAGCCCCTATAAGTAGGTTTGACGGGGTTCCAGATGGTCATAAGCCGGAAGATATTCTGGCTGATGCGAAAACGGTGATTGCTTGCGCCAAGCGGATTCCAAATGCCGTAGTCATAGATGGCCCGGCGACCTCATATCACGTCATGATGGATATTGTCGAAGACCGACTGGACTGGGTTGCCTGTGAGATAGCCATCTTTGTCGAACAGCAGGGAGGGTTAGCCATTCCTGTGACGGCTGATGGTCCTTACTACGACTGGGATGCCGAGAATCTTCGTGGAAGAGGCGACTTATCCCACAAGCATGCTGCTGAGGCTGCGGGATTGGGTAGATTGGGAAAGAACTCGCTGCTAATCACTCCTGAGTTTGGAAATCGAGTCCAGTTGGTTTCGGTGGTAACAAATCTAGACCTAGAACCAGATCCATTGATAGAAAAAAGGTAACTACTCACCCGTTTGCCCCGCCGATGGTTGAAACCATCGGCTGATACGCAAAGTGCGTTAAAACGCACTAAAACGCGACTTTCTAACCCGTTTTAACGGGTTTCGCCGTATCAGCGGGGCGTTTCAACGCTCCGCGTGGGGGTGGCTGAGTAGTTACGAAAAAAGGTTATGTCCTTTAGAGTGCGATCTGTGCATAGAATCCTGTCCGGTGCAGGCAATTGTAGATGAGCAGCGGGTAATCCAAAAATTATGCCGCCCGTATATGTTTGAGGAGTTACCAAGAGGGACAATGATCGAGAGTTGCCGAGAGTGTAGAAAGGTTTGCCTTGTGGGCGTGAGGTAACCGCTCAAACACATCAATCGGGAGAACGTCGTGGCAAACGTGGCGATTGTAGGTGCTGGTCTGATGGGAACTGCCATCGCTTATCCGCTGGCGGATAACGGCCATACGGTGCGGCTGGTGGGCACCCATCTGGATGGCGATATCATCCAGGGCTGTCGTGAGCACCGTTACCACCAGCGGCTCAAGCGGGAGATTCCTTCTGTAGTGCAGCCTTATTACGTGGAGCAGATTGCCCAGGCATTAGATGGCGTGGACATCATCGTCAGCGGCGTGAATTCCTTGGGTGTACGTTGGATCGGCCAGACGATTGGCCCCTACCTGCGGCCGGGGCAGTTGATCATCGCTGTGACGAAAGGGGTGGAGGCTGCGGAGAACGGCGATCTCATCATCTTGCCGGACGTGCTGGCCAGAGAACTGCCGGCGGATATCCGGGACCAGGTGAGGCTGGCTGCCATCGGTGGGCCGTGTATCGCAGGGGAGTTGGCTGGACGCCGTCAGAGCTGCGTCATCTTCGGCTCGCGTGATCGCGGTGCCGTCGAGCGGCTGGCCGCGATCTTCCGCACATCCTATTATCACGTGTGGACGACCACCGACCTGGTGGGATTGGAGATCTGCGCAGCGCTAAAGAACGCATACGCGCTAGGCGTGGGGTTGGCGGCGGGGTTGTTGGAGCAGGCTGGTGGACCCGATGTGGCGGGCTCGCATACGTACAACCTGGCAGCGGCCATCTTTGGCCAGGGATGTACAGAGATTGCCTACATGTTGCAGATCATAGAGGGAACGCGTGCTTTCGCCTACGGACTGCCGGGCGCTGGTGATCTCTATGTGACATGCCAGGGTGGGCGCACCGTGCGACTGGGGCGGTTGCTGGGCATGGGACACACCTTCGCCAGGGCACGGGAGATTATGGCCAGCGAGACGTTGGAGGCGGCCGAGATCGTGCGGGTTATGGCGGATGCGCTACCCGGGCTGACGGCACGCGGCATCATCTCGCCAGAGGACTTCCCGTTGTTGCGGGCGCTGGTGGACATTGTTGTCCACGGCCATCCTGTTGATCTGCCACTGGACACGCTCTTCCGCAGTGCAGCACCTTCAACTCCGGCGACGACCGGCTAGGCGGCGACAGAAGCACTCGCATCGCCCGGCACAGGTGCAACAACGTCGCATCTCTTCTCGTGCGGTGATGTAACGGTGACGTGTCTGTTTTGTTGGGTTGTTGAGAAGTGGCCATCGCTCGGCTGGTCTCGCGCCGGGGCCTGATGCCTTGTTATATTTCTGTAGTTTGATCATAGGAGGGTAAAGCATGCTTTCCATAACAACCGATTACGTTAAGGATGTGGGTTGTCCCGAACCCTATTTGAAGTGCATTGCCGAGGCCGGCTTCTCGCACGTCCATTGGTGCCACCATTGGCGCACAGATTTCGTTTATTCAGACTGTGAGATTGAGCAGATTGCCAGGTGGCTGCAAGATTTCGGCCTTAAACTCAACGATCTGCATGCATCTGCCGGGGTTGAGAAAGCCTGGGTGTCTTCCCTGGAGTACGAGAGGCTGGCGGGGGTTGAGTTGGTGAAGAATCGGATCAGCATGACGGCCAGACTCGCAAGCGATGTGATTGTTATGCATATACCCTCTGAGCCCGAGGATGCCGGGGGAAAGAATGTATTCTGGACTCAAGTACTGAAATCACTCGATGCGATTGAGCCTTATGCCAGAGATCACGGCGTTCGAATAGCGATTGAAAACCTGGGCCCCGGTAGTTTCAAGACCACAGAGAGGATACTGTCGCAATATAGTCCTGATTACATCGGGCTTTGTTACGATTCTGGTCATGGCAATCTCGACATTTGCAGTGATGGATTAGACCAACTTGAGAGACTCAAGGAGCGCCTGATATCTATGCACCTTAACGATAACGACGGTACGGGGGACCAACACAATCCTCTCTTTTCGGGAACGGTTGAATGGGCGAGGCTAGCACGGATCGTTGCAGAGTCTTCATACGCCAAATGTATTAACATGGAAATAACGATACACCATTCCGGAATTGAGGACGAAAGCGCCTTTCTCGAAAAGGCGTTTGAAACAGGAATGGCCTTTTCCCACATGGTTGATGAATCGGTAGGCGTAGAAAGGGGTGAGCAATGATTGAGAAGAGAATGTTATTCAGTCCGGGCCCGGTGCTGACCTCGGATCGAGTCAAGTCGGCTCTTATCCACCCGGACATGTGCCATAGGCATCCGATGTTTGAGCGCATTGTCGAGAATGTTCGCGCCAACCTGCTCACGCTCTTTGGCGCTGACCAACGATACTCAGCGGTTGTTGTCAGTGGTTCCGGGACTGCTGCCAATGAGACTGCTTTGTCTTCCATCATCAGGGACTCCGATGAGGTCTTACTCATCAAGAATGGTGAGTTTGGCGAAAGGCTCGACGATATCCTTTCTTGCTACAACTACAAGTTGCATGTCCTAGGCTATCGCTGGGGGACATTGCCAGACCTAGACGCCATCGAAGCCGCTCTGGCGGCCAACGAGCGGATCCAATGGGTGTGCGTGGTATTCCACGAGACGAGCACGGGGATGCGGAACCCTGTCCAGGAGATAGGGCGACTGGTAGCACGCCATGGTCGAAAGTTCTTCGTTGATTGCGTCAGTGCCGTTGGTGGTGAGGACATTGATGTGGTGCGGGACAACATAGACGTATGTACAGGCACTCCCAACAAGGCGCTGGGTGGGTTGCCGGGGGCTTCCTTTGTCGTCGCCAGGCGCAGTAGCGTTCCTGTCTTAGGGACGGAGGTGCCCCGAAGAAACATCTATCTCAATCTCCAAAGACACATTGCTATGGCGGAAGAGCGTAATCAGACGCCCAACACTCCTTCAGTGACTATGTTTGTGGCGCTGGATGCTGCGCTGGAGGAGTTGATGGAGGAAGGGCTGGGAACTCGCATCGACCGGTATCGCAGGTGCGCCCAGATTATCCGTGATGGTGTACGGGCGTTAGGGCTCCGTACACTGCTTCCGGATGGGCTTTGCGCCAACACGGTGACTTCGGTCTTCTTGCCAGATGGGCTCCGGCTGGATGAGTTCATAGACGAGATGGACAGTCGTGGCTACGTAATCTACCCAGGTAAGCGACATCTTTACGAACAGAACATGTTCCAAATCGCGAACATGGGGAGGATCGAACCCGAGCACTGTCAGGATTTTCTACGTGTGCTTGAGGAGACTTTAGAATCCATGGGGTTCGGACGGCATAGGGAAAGCGCGAGTACTACGACATAACTCGTCAGTGCTGGAGGATGCGGTTGTGATCGAAAAAGATATGGTACGTGTTCTCTCTGACGAGGACATACGCAAGATCCATGAGCAAACGCTGGCTGTCTTGGAGGACGTTGGAGTCACAGTTGTGCATGAGGGCGGCCGCGCCATGCTCGCGGACGCGGGCGCCAAAGTGAACCCACAGACACATATAGTGAGGATTCCCTCCGATCTCGTTGAGCGATCTCTTGGGACTGCCCCCAAGAGAATCGTCCTGGGCGCACGGGACTCCGACAAAGATCTGGTCCTTGAGCCGGGAGGGAGGATGTACGCGCGCAACGGTGGTGGCCCCGGGCATATCCTCGATATGGAGACTGGAAAAGTCCGCGAGATCATGACCACTGACGTGGCGAACTATGCCCGGCTTGTGGACGTGTTGGACCACATTGACTACGCCGCGCCTGTCTACGCTCAGGATACTCCCCCGGCCACACGTGACATCCGTGCCCTGGCAACGATGTTCGCGAATACTGCCAAGCACATCAACATGCGAGTCCTTAACGTTCGCAGCCTATCGTATGTGATCAGGATGGCGGAGATTGTTGCGGGTGGTAAGGAGCAATTGCGAAAGCGGCCTCTGATCACGATGCTCGAATCCCCCATCGCCCCTCTGAAGGTACCTGACGTCTTGGTAGACACACTGGTGACGTGCGGTGAGTATGGGATTCCAGTGGAGATTTGCAGCATGCCCAACGCCGGAGCAACTGGGCCAATCACCCTGGCAGGCTCGCTTCTCGTGTCCAACGTTGAGATGTTTGCAGCCGTGGTCATCTCGCAGTTGGCTCACCCCGGAGCGCCCCTGGAATTCGCGCCCAGAATTGTGATCATGGACATGGCTACCGGCAGGAGTTTGACAGGTTCGATAGAGAACGCACTACTTGCTGCTGCGGGCGTGCAGTTGGCAAGGGAATGTTATCAGATCCCGGTCAATATGCACGGGCCTTATACAGACGGCGTGATCATTGACAGCCAATCTGCGATTGAGCGCACGTACTTCACCTTCCTGTCAGCCTTCGCGGGCGCAAGTGTCCTGGCCGGAGCCGGTCATCTGGAACAGGGATTGGTCATCAGCTTCACCCAGTTACTGATCGACGATGAGATTCACGGCCTTGTCAACAGAGCAGTCGAGGGGTTCGAGGTAAACGATGAGACTCTGGCTGTGGACGCCATCGCCAGAGGTGTGGCCGAGGGCAACTTCCTGACCGATAAACACACACTGAAGCATCTCAGGATGGAACGATATGTGCCCTATCTGCTCACGAGAGAGGCCAGGGCAGCCTGGGAGGCAGCCGGGTCAAAGGACATGGCGACGCGGGCTAGAGAGCGAGCTCGGGAGCTTCTGGAGGCTTATCAGCCGACTCCTCTGGATGATGATGTAGCCAGGATGCTGGACGAAGTCGTCGCTGAGGCCGCGAGGGAACTTGAGGAGGGAACTTGAAGAGGGAACTTGAGAAGGAGAGATGATCTATGGCGCTTGATATAAAGGCAATAGTCAACCCAAGAGTATTGGAAACCACCAAGTATGATATGAAGCACGTGACTGTCTGTTGGCAACACGAGGGGAAACTTCAGCGGGCGATGTCCAACGAATCCGCCTATCCTCCGTTGGAGAGCGTGCAGGCGGCGGTACGTGATATCGTCTCCAAGGCTAACTGGTATCCCGAAGATGCCTCTGAGTGTATGTCATTGCGCGAGCAACTGGCCGCCTATGCCTGGCTGCGGCCAGAGAATGTTACGTTGGGCAACGGCTCTATGGAGTTGCTGGACATCCTTTTCCAGACTTTCATCGCACAGCCTGGCGTCGACGAAGTCATCATACCGGCACCGGACTACACACCGTACTCTCTCCGCGCACGGTTCTTTGGTGCCGTGGTGCGGTTTGTGGTCGGTGGGGAGGACACTGACAAAATTGCGGATGATATTCTCGAGAGTGTCACGCCGCGAACCAAGTTCGTCTTGATGTCGCGACCGAACAATCCCACTGGCAAGGTGATGCCACGCGATGATGTCCTTCGTATCCTGGATTCTGGTGTACTCACTGTCGTGGATGAGGCCTATGTGGAGCTAGCCGACGAGGGGACTATGGTGGCCCCGTGGATCAACGACTGGGATAACCTGGTCGTTTTGCGGACCTTCAGCAAGGGATTCGGCCTCGCCGGGTTGCGTCTGGGCTATTTGCTGGCAACTCCCGAGATCATCCATTGCGCCAATCTCGTTCGCCACGTTTTCAATGTCAACCTTGTAACCATGGCTGCTGCGGAAGCATCTCTCAATGACCTTGATAATGTGAGAGCCAGAATAGTAGAACAACGCCAGACCAGGGAGTGGCTCACGGAGGAGATCAAGCGGATGCCGGGGCTGCGCCCCATTCCCTCTCAGGGCAATTTCATCCTGGTGGACGTGGCGGATTCCGGTAAGAAGGCCACCGAGTTTGTGGAGGGGTTGTTCGAGCGCGGCATCTATGTCCGGGACTTCTCCAAGAAGCAAGGGCTGGAGCCGGACAGGTACTTCCGTATTACGGTGGGGCAGCCCGGAGGTATGGAGCGATTGGCGCAGGAGCTACGTGATCTGCTGGAGAAGAGTCTCACTTCGTTAACCTTGGCTCCATGATGTGGTAAACAATGGCCACAGTGATGCTGCGATAGGAGTACAACGATGCCAGAAATCACACTGACTGTCCGTCACGAAGTGGGCCTGCACGCCCGGCCCGCTGCGATGTTCGTTCAGACCGCTAAGCCGTTCAAGTGCGACGTAAGGGTCACGCACGGCGAGCGAGAGGCGAACGCTAAGAGTATCCTGGGCGTGTTGGCGCTGGGGGCCGAGCGAGGAGCGGTGATCACCATCCGCGCCGAGGGCGAGGATGCCGAGCCGGCACTGGCAGTTCTGAAGAGTCTTGTCGAGAGCAACTTTGGAGGAAAAGAATGAAAGCATTGAAGAGCACAGGAATGAGCTGCTTGAGCAGCGAGATCCACGAGCAACCAGAGGTACTACTTCGTCTGTTGGACACGCAGACCGAGACCGCTGCGCGGATAGCCGCAGCAATCCGTGCCCGCGATGTGCGCTACGCCGTCATCGCTGCACGCGGCACCTCCGACAACGCCGCCCGTTACGCCAAGTACCTTTTCGGCGCGCTGAATCGGCTGCCAGTTGCGCTGGCCACGCCTTCGCTGTTCAGCGTCTACCACACGCCGCCGCAGTTGCGCGACGCGTTGGTTCTGGGTGTCTCCCAGTCGGGCCAATCGCCCGACATCGTGTCCGTCATTGAGGAGGGGAGGCGCCAGGGGGCGCTGACCGTGGCGGTGACCAACGCACCCGATTCCCCACTGGCCCGCGCCGTCGATCACGTCCTCCCGTTGGGTGCGGGCGAGGAGCGGGCCGTGGCCGCCACCAAGACCTACACCGCGCAACTGGCGGCCCTGGCGCTTTTGGCGGTGCAACTGGCCGGCGACGGCGAACGTCTGGCCAGTCTGCGGAGTATGCCGGAGGGGGTGAAAAAGACGCTGGTGCTGGAGGAGCAGATCTCCATAGCGGCCCAACGTTACGCCTACGCCACTGAGTGCATCGTGCTGGGCAGGGGCTACAATTACGCCACCGCTTTCGAGATCGCGCTCAAACTGATGGAGCTGACCTATGTCGCGACCGAGCCGTACTCCTCGGCTGACTTTCGTCACGGCCCCATCGCCATCGTTGAGCGCGGCTTACCTGCCGTCGTCGTCGCGCCACAGGGAGCGGTCTATCCCGACATGTTGGCCCTGACTCGCGAACTGGCCGCCCGCGAGGCAGAACTCATCGTCATCTCTGGGCAGGACGAGCCACTGCAGTTGGCCCGTACACCACTGAGGTTGCCGGTCACCCTGCCTGAGTGGCTCTCACCATTCACCTGTGTCCTGCCGGGGCAGTTGCTGGCGTTGCACGTCACGCTGGCCAAGGGGTACGACCCTGACCATCCACGCGGGCTCAAGAAGGTCACCGAGACGCTGTAGGCAGTCGGGATGCTGGGGGCCGATTAGGGTGGGGTGACCAACGCCCGCGCTGGCAGTGCATCGACGCAGAGGTGGCGCTGAGCGACGCTTTTCCGCTGGTGAGGCTGCTTGATGGCGAGTGTGAGTGGGAGTACAAACATAGCGGCTTTGTCATGGCAAACGGCAATGCGAACAGCCGCCCTGAGCTCTGGAGGCTCTATTAGGAAGCGTCTGGCAAGTCATCTGGCGAGAACTGAATGACCCTGCCGGTCGGGTCGGGCAAACATTGACACGTTGTTTTGATCATGGTATAATCCACAGTCAAGAAACCTATTCGTATTTCTGAATAGCACGAGGAGGCTCGCTATGTACTATGGTGGGTATACTGGCTGGACGCTGTGGGTTAACATGTCGACCAAAGAGGCGAAGGTTGAGCCCACTGACCCCGAACTGGCTCGTCTGTTCATGGGAGGAGCGGGCTTTGGCGTTAAGTTGCTCTACGACCTCGTACGGCCTGGGACTGATCCCTTAGACCCCGACAATGTCCTGATCTTTGCCCCGGGACCGCTCACTGGTACCACGTCTCCATGCAGCAGTCGTGTCACAGTCACTGGGCGCTCGCCTCTCACTGGAGCAGTGGGTATGGCGACCTCTGGTGGGCACTTCCCGGCCGAGATGAAGTTTGCTGGCTTCGACGCTATTGTGATCAGTGGGCAGGCAGTGGAGCCCACATATTTGGTCGTTAAAGATGGGGAAGTGAGTTTCCGCTCGGCAGAGAGGCTCTGGGGCACCTGCACCACTGACTGTCAGATCTTCATCAAAGAGGAGCTGGGCGACCATAACTTCCGGGTGGCGTGTGTTGGCCCGTCCGGTGAGCAGAGGTCGTTGATAGCTTGTATCATCAACGAGCGGCGAGCTATGGGTCGCAAGGGACTGGGAGCGGTGATGGGCGCCAAGCGGCTGAAAGCCATCGCTGTCCGTGGGAGCGGTGAATTGCCCATCGCTGATCCGCGGCGTTACGGCGCGGCGCGGCGCGAACTATTGAAGCAGTTCAAGACTAGTCCTACACTTTATCCGGGGCTCAGCAAGTACGGCACCTCCACAGTGGTGGATACCGCCTGCGAGTTGGGTATCTTCCCTGCCAATAACTACTCGGCCACCGGTCTGTTCACTCCCATTGAAGAGATCGGGTACGAGACCCAGGCTGAGGACATAATCCGCCGCAATCCTTGCTACAACTGCCCGGTTGCTTGCAGCCAGGTACGGCTGGCCCGCTCAGGCCAGTTCATAGGGGCGCTGACTGAGGGACCGGAGTTTGAGTCCTCCTGGTCGCTGGGGGGTGACACAGGGGTGTCCGACGTCTCGTCGCTGTACCTGGCCGACCGACTGTGCGACGAGTATGGGTTGGACACCATTTCCACCGGGGCCACAATTGCTTTCGCTATGGAACTCTTTGAACGGGGCATCATCTCCTCAGAGGAGACCGATGGGCTGGAGTTGCGCTTTGGAAATCACCAGGCCATGATCGAGATGATTCATCGGATCGCCCGACGGCAAGGGTTCGGAGAGGTGCTGGCTGACGGAGCAGTGGCTGCGGCCCGGCAGATCGGACGTGGCTCGGAGTACTATGTCATGCATGTAAAGGGCCTGGAGTTGCCCGGCTACGATGTGCGCGGTGCCAAAGCCCACGGGTTGAACTACGCCACTGCTTATGTCGGTGCCGATCACAATCGCGGCTACGCGGCTCAGGAGATTTTTGGCTCCTCGATACCATTGGCGGTGGATCGCTTTGCTTTAGAAGGAAAAGCAGAGCTTTGCAAGTGGAACCAGGTGATGAAGACCGCGCTCTGCGATTGCCCTACCTTCTGTGCGTTCCTGCTCAGCGACGGTGTGGCCTTCTTGAGGCCCACCGAGCAGGGGCTGTCCACAGAGCTATCGGAGCGTAGGGTGGGCGACTTGGTTGAGTTGATCAGCGCGGCCACTGGCATTGAGTATAGCGCCAGGGAACTGATTGATATTGGCGAAAGGGTGAACACCCTGGGACGTTGCTTCAACCTACGCGAGGGCTTCTCGCGCGGGGATGACTACCTTCCCCATCGACTGGCTGAAGAACCGATACCTGGAGGTCCCTCGGAGGGACATCGCACCTCGCGAGATGATCAGGACGGGCTCTTGGACCGCTACTATGAGGTTTACGGCTATGACCGCCGCGGGGTGCCTACCCGGGAACGGCTGCGCTACCTGGAGCTTAATGGGGTGGCGCAGGAATTGGAGGCGCTGGGTCTGGACCCGCAATAAAATGAAGGTAAGGTTGCGCTTGTACGGCGGATTGAAGGCCATGGTCGGCTCTAGAGAGATTGAGCTAGAGCTACCGGAGGGAATAGAGCTGAGAGGGTTGTCTCCGTTGTTGAGATCTCGGTGTGGCGAGGGGCTCTTCCGCTTGCTCGGTGAGCAGGGCCCCTTTGGTCATCTGCGAGTGCTAATCAATGGCCGCGATCACTTCACCCTTCAGGGACAAAAGACTGTCCTGGCAGATGGCGATACGGTTACTTTCATCCCCCTGATTGTCGGGGGCTAGCTTTTCTTGGGGAGGGGGGCTTGAGTCATAGAGTGGGAGTGCTGGTCCCGTCGTCCAATACTGTATTGGAAGTGGATCTATACCGGCATCTACCTGTGGATTGCACTGTGCACACCGCCCGTATGCGGCTGATTGCGACTACCCCCGAGGCTGAGGCGGAGATGCTCGACCGATACGCCCTGCCCGTGGCTACCGATCTAGCCACCGCCCGACCCGAAGTTGTGTTGTTTGGCTGTACCAGTGCTGGGGCGCTACGTGGCCGTGAGTATGATCGAGAGCTTTGTGATAGGATAGGAAAGATCTGTGGTTGCCCGGTCGTCAGTGTCATCGTTGCAGTAAGAGAGAGACTCCGCAGCGTAGGCACGGCACGGGTGGGAGTGATCACGCCCTACGTGGAAGAACTAAACGCAAGAATTGCCACCAGCCTGGAAGGCGAGGGCCTGAAGGTGGTCGCCATTCGCGGGCTGGGGATAACGGAGAACTTCGAGATCGCGGCTGTCAGTCCAGAGGAGATAGTAACCTTCGCTATCCAGGCGCTCTCAGATGTCGAGTTCGATGCGCTGTTTGTATCGTGCACCAACTTTCGAGGGATCGAAGCAGCATCGCAACTGGAACAGACTTTCCAGCGGCCAGTGGTAACCAGCAACTCAGCGGCACTGGTAGAGCTAGTCGCGGTCCTGGAGGGCCGTGGCACAAGGCAACTGACCGGCGAGCAGTTGATGTGAACGAGCGCAGGGGGATCTGGGAGTTTGCAGGAGAGCTAGACAGGCGCAAGAACGATAAGGAAGGGGAGATCATCGTAGACATGACCAGGAACCTCTCCGTTGACTACGCTGGTGTCAGGCTCCGCAACCCAATCATTCTGGGCTCAGCCACACCCGGTTGGGATGGCAAGCACTTGGCTGATGCAGAGGCGGCCGGTGTTGGGGCTGTGGTGTGCAAGACCATAGGCCCGCCGGCTGAATGGGCCGCACACCCGCGCAACGGTCGTCTGGCTTTCGTAGAGGTGAACGGCAAACGGGTCGGCATGGTCAACCTGGAGCTCTTCACCACGAAGACCGTGGAGGACTGGATCAACTATGACTTGGCGGTGGCCAAAGATAGTGGCGCGGTGGTCATCGCCTCTATTCTAGCTCTCCCCAGCCCGGCGGAGACTGGTGAACTGGCTGCGTGGGTGGAGGCCACCGGCCAGGTTGACCTGTTGGAGCTCAACGTCTCCTGTCCTATGCCTGCTTGCTCAGTGGGTATGCATATCGGCAAGGATCCCACCAAGACCTACGCTCAGGTGAGAGCTGTGAAGGCTGCCACCAAGTTGCCGCTCTCTGTCAAGATGACCCCCAACATCGCCGATATTGGAGCGGTGGCCGTCGCCTGTCGGGAGGCTGGCGCCGACGGGCTCACCGTAGCGAACTCGGTGCGCTCCTTCGCAGGAGTGGATATCTACACTGGTCTTCCACGGCTGCGAGCTTTTGGCGGTTATTCGGGACCGGCTATTAAGCCCATCACCCAGCGGCTGGTGATCGAGGTCAAACAGGCCTGCGACCTGCCAGTCTGCGCGGTGGGTGGCATCACCAAGTGGCAGGATGTGGTGGAATACATTATGATCGGCGCCCAGGCAGTCCAAGTGGCCACCGGTGTGATGTGGCAAGGCTGGGGTATCATCGGCAGGCTGGTGGATGGCCTGCACAGGTTTATGGACGAGCAGGGCTACTCGTCCCTGGATGACTTCCGCGGCTTGGCTTTACCTTACGTCACGACTGTCGAGCAACTGGCCCAGGAACCGAAACTGGTAGCGGAAGTGGACCACGAGAGATGCACCGCCTGCGGGCTGTGTGTGGGCTCCTGTTTCTATGATGCGCTGGCGTTGGATGAAACGCTGCAAGTCGACACAGATAGATGCGATGGATGCGGACTCTGTGTGTTGCTCTGCCCCCAACGGGCATTGAGTTTGGAGTAAGTGCTATGAGCGAGTTGGTCTCGATGGAAGGTCGGATCGACCTGCATATCCATACCCATCCCTGTCTCTTCCCACGAATCGCGGATGATCGCAAAGTGGCCCAGGCGGCGGCTGAGGCGAGGATGAAGGGCATCGTGCTTAAATGTCACCATGAGAGCACCGCCAGCCGTGTCTATCTCTTACGAAACGAGTTCCCTCGACTGGATATATATGGCGGCATCGTGCTCAACTCCTACGTCGGTGGCATAAATCCCGCTGCGGTGGAGGCCTGCCTGCGGCTGGGCGGGCGGTTCGTGTGGATGCCCACGATTGACAGTGCCTTCCATGCCCAGAAGCACGGGGGCCGCACAGGCGTCTACGATGTGCAGAGCTCGGGGCGGGAAGGAGAGGGCAAGCAAGGCATCTCCATATTGCGCGATGGAGAGTTGATCGAAGAGGTGCGACAGGTGATTGAACTGGCGGTGGAGCACTCAGCCGCCATCGCAACCTGTCATCTATCTTTTCCGGAATCATACGCCCTGCTGAAGGCAGCGCGGGAGGCGGGCGCCGAGAAATTGATGATAACCCATCCCTTTTTCAAGGTCCCCGCGCTCACTCTGGAGGAGACTGGACAACTCGTCGCTCTGGGCGCGTACGCCGAGTTTGGATTCTGTACAGTTTCCCCTATGTGGCAGTATGCCACTGTAGACCAGGTGGCTGAGGCGGTCCACAGACTAGGCGCATCACGTTGTATAATGGTGAGCGATGGAGGTCAGACCCACAATCCTATGCCTGCTGAGGGTCTTCGGGTCTTCCTACAAGGGTTGCTGGAGAGAGGTATAAGCAGCGATGATCTAGACCGGATGACCATAGCAAACCCTACTGTGTTCCTGGAGAATTGAAGGATGGGAGGATCGGTGAATAAGCTACGGGGAGTGAAGTCAGCCGCGCGCGTACTAGATATCTTCGAGCTGTTGCACAAGGAGGGCCACCCTTTGACTCTCACCGAAATGAGGCGCAAGCTGGGCGTCCCTGCGAGCAGCCTGCACTCCCTGGTGCATACCCTGGCTTCCCGGGACTATCTGGAGAAGGACGAGACAACCCTCTCGTATCAATTAGGCCCGGCGATCATAGCCCTGGGTCGTCACAAGCAAGAAGGGATAGATCTCGTCGAGGTAGCGGATGCCGAGCTTGCCGAACTCAGCCAGGGTTCGGGTGAGAGTGTGAGCCTGGCGGTGTTGGATGGCAGGGACGTGGTCTTCATCCATAAGAAAGTCTCTAGCCAGGTGGTAAGGGTGGTCAACCCAGTGGGTACTCGTCTTCCGGCGCACGCCACGGCGCTGGGCAAGTGTCTTCTTGCAGGCCTGAACGAGCAAGAGCTTACTCGATTGTATTCGTCAGAGGGATTTTCTCCAGCTACCCACAATGCGGTTACCACCCGGACAGAGTTGCTGGATGTGCTTGACGAGGCGCGAGTTGTCCGGCTTGCATACGACCGGGAAGAGTCCACGTTGGGCGTGTTTGCGGTGGCCAGTCCAATCTTTGACTACGGCGGTGATGTCGTTGGCGCGGTGAGCATAGCTGCTCCCACAGCCCGCGCGACTCTGGAGAACGTCCGGCGTTGGGAGCAACTGATCGCTGCGGGCGCAGCGCGGATCAGCGCCAAGTTGGGCTATCGCGAGGGCTGAGGTGGCTCACATGTGCACAACATGCACCGCAGGTCTCTGGCTTGTGAGTTTCGCTAATGCAACGTCCGCTGACACGAAATTATCTTCTTTGCCTCCAGGGGGAGTAGCGTGCAGGCTCTTATGCGGGTAAGCCGTCTACGAGAGGATACCCAGTTGCGTGAAGTACCGCAGCCCCAGCCAGGGCCTGGTCAGGTTCTCATTGCTGTGGAGGCGGCTGGCGTGTGCGGCTCCGATCTGGAGGTATACAGACGGGATCTAGGCCCATACTCGCGCGTGCAGCCGCCAGTCGTGTTGGGCCATGAGGGCGCTGGTCGGGTGGTTGCCCTGGGGGAAGGAGTCCACGATCTGGAGCTCGGGCAAGCGGTCGTGGCTGAGACAACCCACTCGGTCTGCGGCCGCTGTCAGTTCTGCAAACGTGGCGAGCTTAACCTTTGCCCAGAGCGTAAGGGGCTAGGTTCTGGGGCTGATGGTTTCTTTGCCCCCTATACGGTGGTGCGGCGGGAGAGCGTGCATGCACTGCCCAAGGGGGTAAGCACTTTGGTGGGGGCCGTGACCGAGCCCCTGGCCTGCGCTGTCCACGCTGTCTTGGAGAGGGCCCGTGTGAGTCTCGGGGAAACGGTGGTGATATTCGGTCCAGGCCCAATGGGGCTGATGACGGCGCTGGTTGCCTCGGCCACAGGTGCGCGGAGCCTGCTGGTAGGCACAGCCCATAGCCGACCCCGGTTGGAGTTCGCCGAGCAATGGAGACTGGCTGAAACATTCGACGTGCGAGCACCTGACTTCCTGGACTCGATAACAAGACGGTTCGATTCAGGTGCTGACGCAGTTTTCGAATGTACCGGAAAGCTGCTGGCAGTGGAGATGGGCCTGACCCTGCTGCGTGCTGGCGGCCGGTTGGTAGTTCTGGGGGAAATAGATGAACCGCTCCTCTTGGACACCCAGACTGCCCTGCTGCGTCGAGAGTTAGTTCTGACTGGCTCCAAATCGAGTATACCTAGCTCCTGGCGCAAGGCCCTGCAGCTCTTACCCCGCGCAGCACAGACTGTCGAGGCTATGGTCAGTCATCGCTTTCCCTTGAGTCGCTGGCAGGAGGCCTTCGATCTGGTTACGAAAAGGGAGGGACTGAAAGTGGTCTTGATGCCGGATGGATAGAGGAAAGATGGGTGACAACCCAATGCTGAATCTGGAACTGGTCAAGGTCGGACTTGAGGCCGCTGACCGTGAGGCAGCAATCTGTTTCCTGGCCACTCTTCTCGAGCGAGGCGGGTACGTGAAGAAGAGTTTTCAGGCAGCGGTCTTGGAGCGGGAAAGCACCTTTCCCACCGGCCTGCCTACTGGTGAGATAAACGTGGCCATTCCCCATGCCGATTCAGTCCACGTACTGCAGTCAGCGATAGCGGTGGGAGTATTGGCCGAGCCGGTCAAGTTTCATCAGATGGGAGAGCCGGAGACCTCTCTGGATGTGGATCTGGTGATGGTGCTGGCTATTCAAGACCCGAAGGCGGTGGTCCCTTTTCTACAGAAAGCCTGCACTATGTTCCAGGATCAGAAGCTGCTGGCTGACCTGAAGGCCTCCACACAGTCACAGGAGGTGGTTGAACTCTTACGGATCAGGCTGGAAAACTAGGTGAGGGGACATCCCTTATAGATTGAATGAACGCCAGTACCAGTACTGGCGTTCATTCGTTTCTTGCCCAGGTGTGAGGTCTGTTTAGTGCTTCTCTCCGATCCTGTTGCCTAGAAGATCAGCGTCAGGAGCCATGCGGGCAGGAAGGAGGTGATTAAGATGTCCCACTCGCCAGCGCCGACGGCAGAAGATATCAGCGCCCCCGCAGGGATATTGGCCGGAAGCGTTCCCACCGTGTTGGCCCAGTAGGTGAAGGCCGCCGCTGCGAAAGTGGCTGTGAGTAGCTTGGACCACACCACGATGAAACTGGCCACGCTGGCGCGGAAGAGGTTCCCCTTGCACATAATCACCGGCATGATCGCTGAGAAGGCTGTGCCACCGATGAAGAGCAGGGGCAGGAATGAGTTGCCGGGGACAGGGATGAGGATCAGGGTGAACACAATGATGAACATACCGACCGTGATTACCCCTGGGTCGCCCAGGCCGAGAGCAAAGTCCATGCCGATGTAGATGTCACGGCCCTCGAACCGCTTCTGCATCCACTCGCGGGCACCGTCGGCGATCGGGCGCAGGCCCTCCAAGAGCACACCCACCATGCGTGGCACCAGGAACATCACCCCGGCGAGTATCATGCCTGTGTTGAGCGGGCCGCCAAGGATGGTATTGAGACTTGTCTCCAAGGTTCCTTGGCTGATCTGGATCAGGTTGGCCACTAACTGCAGGAGGCTGCCCAAGATGAGGCCCAGGACGATCGGCTGGCCCAGCAGGCCGAACCGCTCCTGTATGGTCTCGAAGGTCGGGTTCCAGTCGCGGACCCTCGGGATCTTTTCGATCGCCCAGTTAGTTACCCAGCCGATGATGGCCATGGAGATGACCGACATAGTAGGGAAGGAGATGCCCTTCAGGCCCAGATGTTCCTCAACCCAGGGCGCAGTCCAGTCGGCAACCTTTAGCACAAGCACCTCCGACAGCAGCCCCAGGATGAGCCCGCTGATGAAGGCTACCGTGTTGTTAACACCTGCCATCAGCATGATGGCGTAAGCCATGCCACCACGGAACATGAAGTGGAACATGTTCCAGACATCAACATTGAGCGTCTTGGTGAATCCGACCCACAGCAGCCCCAGGTTGAGCAGGATGGCCAAGGGAAGCATGAACGCGACGTAGGGCGATGCCCAGGCCAGTGCACCGGTCATCGGCCAGTCCACGTCAATGATTGTCTGCCTAAAGCCCATCGCCTCGGTCACCACGCTCACCGGGCCGGGGATGTTTGTGAACATCAGGCCCATGACCGCCCACAAGCCGATGAAGCCAATGGCGATCAACACTCCTGCACGGAAGGCCCTGCTGGCCTTGACTCCGAAGCCCAACGCTATCAGGAAGACTATGATGGGAAGCAGAACGTTGGTCCCCAGACCGAGAATCGCTTGATAGAGAGCTCCAAGATCCATTGTGAGATTCCTCCTCTCGAGTGTGATTGGCCCCTCACGTAATTTTGGGGCCAGGAAAACAATGACACGATCTGACCCGCCGAATCATTCGATAGACATCACCCCCCTTGGGTTATTCTTCAGCGCTGAGAATGGCCAGGATCTCTTGGAGAGCCTTTTCCTTTCCTATGCCGGTCAACAAAGGAACGCCGTTGACAACAGGCGTCCCCACATCGCGTTGGTACTTGGAGGTCGTTACAATCAGATCTGCATCGTCGGCCACGAAGGGTAGTTCCAAAATGGTGCAGGTGTGTAGGTAGATCTTGATGCGGTGCGCTTCGCACATGTCCCGAATCTCGCCAGCGACCATATTAGAGGTCGCGATGCCACTCCCACAGGCGACGACAACGTACTTCTTCTTCTTCATCTCACTTGCCCAAGCCGCTCCTTCCTTCCCTTATCAGGCAGCATACCAGCCTAGATGTCGGGTCGAATGGCCACTTTGATCACTTCGCCGGCTTTCTGCTTCTCCAATGCTTCGACCAGCCGATCCAGCGGCCACTCGGCGGAGATGATCAAATCGGTGTTGATCTGACCTTGCGCAATCAGCCCCATCGCCACCTCAGCATGCCGGGGCGTGGTGTTGTAGACGCCCTTGATGGTCAGGTGGCAGTAGTGTAAAAGATACGTGTCCACCGTTATCTTGGTGCCTCGAGGCGCACCGCCAAAGGCGTTGAACAAGCCACCCTTACGCACCATCTCGATCGCTGCTTCCCATACCTCGGGTATGCCGGTGGCATCTATCGCCACATCCACCCCCCGGCCCTCGGGGGTCAGAGCGCGGACAGCCTTGATCTGTTCGTCCCGGTCGGCAACACCGACCACCTCATCCGCTCCCAACTGCTTGGCCATGGCCAAGCGCTTCTCGGAGATCTCGCAGGCAATGACCCGCGCGCCTTGCAGATTGGCCAGTTGGATGAAGAAGAGCCCGATGGGCCCCGCGCCGATGATGACTACAATGTCACCCATGCGGATATTCGATTCCTCGATACCGTAGAGAGCACAGGAGAGTGGCTCCACCAGCGCTGCGGCGGCGTAGGAGACATGTTTGGGAATCTCGAACATGTTCTGCCGCCAGATATACTGGGGGATCAAAAGGTATTCGGCGTAACTGCCATTCAACAGGTGTGTGCGCTGAAACTCGCAGAGATTGGGCTGCCCCCGCTTGCAGAAATAACAATCGCCGCACGGTCCCGTGTTGCCGGTGGCAACCCGCATCCCTTCATGGAATCCAACCACATCCTTCCCTACGGCCACTATATCCCCGCCCATCTCGTGCCCATAGCGGGAGGGTGGGACCATGTTGGGATGGCCGCGGAAGTAAGTCTTCACGTCAGTGCCACAAGTGGTAGCGGCGCGCACTTTTACCAGGATGTCGGTCGGGCCGGCCTCCGGCACCGATATTTCCTCGATGCGGAGATCCTTTGGACCATAATACATCGCTGCACGCATCGTGTCGCTCATTGAATGCTCCTTGGAACCTTCAAGCGCTGTCATTCCTGAGCAAAGCTCTTTTCGATGGTTGTCACTTGCCCATAGAGCTTGGCTAAGATAAGAATCATGGCTGCCTTCTCAACCGCCTCGCTGATGGAGAACGCCTCTTTCATATCTGCGCCCACGGCGACAGTTCCGTGGTTGGCCATCAGCACTGCCCTCTTATCCCCGAGGGCTCTTATGATACTCTGCGCTAGCTCCGGGGTACCGGCTCGAGCGTACTCCGCAGTGGGCACACTGCTGCCGATTACATAATACATCTCGTCTAGAAAGAGTGGAATCTCAGCGCGGTTCACAGCGATGGCGGTCGCGTAGACCGAGTGGGTGTGAACAATAGCCCGTACCTCGGGCCGCGCGCGGTAGATCGCAGTGTGGACCAGCAGCTCACTGGAAGGGCGCCCTGCTCCCGCCAATTGCTTACAACCCAAGGTGCAGAGGACTACATCCTCTGGTTTCATACTGTCGTAGGGCGCACCACTGGGTGTGATCAGAAGCCTATCGGTGTCTCCTACCCGGGCGCTGATGTTGCCCGCTGTGCCGACGACGTAACCCCTCTCCCACATAAGCCTGGCGGCCCATACTATGTCTTGGCGCAATCTGGCTTCATCGGACTGGGGGGCTTCCAACATTGTGGTCATTAGACATTCTCTATTACGTCTGGATTGTTCATGTATATGAATGCTATTCTTATTCTCTGTAACATTATAGCATGCCGTGGAGAGTTTGTCAAGCAAGTTCCTCCCTCGCCGCGAAGTCCGCTACACCTTGACGGTGGACGGGCCTTATGCTAGAATGTCTGTACCAGGGCGTCCCTACTGCGTTGTCCACCGCCTTCGGCTTCTGCACAGCCGCGAAGTAGGGCAGTTGTGGCTTGCTTCTTGACCGATCTGCGGGAGGCGCTGGAAGCGCCAACGTTACTTTTGTGGTAAGAGCACACTGATGCCAGAAATCACATTGACTGTCCACCACAAAGTGGGCCTGCACGCTCGGCCCGCCGCGCGGTTCGTTCAAGCGGCCAAGAAGTTCAGTTGCGACATCAAGGTCACGCATGATGAGCGGGAAGCGAACGCTAAAAGCATCCTGGGCGTGCTGACGCTGGGGGCCGGGCGGGGATCGGTGATCACCATCCGCGCCGAGGGAGAGGGTGCCAGTCAAGCACTAGCAGCGCTGGAAGCGCTGGTCGAGGGCAACTTCGGGGAGGAGGCATGAGGATACAACGCGGCATCGCCGCCTCACGTGGGATCGGTATCGGGCCAGCCTTCCACTTCCGGCGGGCTGACCTATGCTTTGACCGCCGCACGGTGGAGAACCCGGCTGCTGAGTGGAACCGCTGCCAGGATGCGCTGGAGACGGCCCGCGAGCAACTGGCCGGCGTGTACGCCAAGGCGGAGGCCGAGTCCGGGGCCGAGGAGGCCGCCATCTTCCAGGCCCACGCGCTGATGCTTGAGGATCCCGAACTGCTGGGCACCGTACGGACAGCCATTGAGGAGCAGTACGTCAACGCCGAGGCGGCGTTGAGCGACGGGGCCGAGATGTACGCGCAGATGTTGGAAGCGCTGGACGACGAATACCTCAGCGCCCGCGCCGCCGATGTGCGTGACGTCGCGGCCCGCGTCCTGCGCATTCTCCTCGGCGTGGCCGAATCCCCCGCCGCCGGGTTGACGACCCCCTCCATCATCCTGGCCCGCGATCTGACTCCCTCCGACACCGTGATGCTGGACAAGTCGCTGGTGTTGGGTTTTTGCACCGCCGGAGGGGGCGCGACCTCCCACACCGCCATCCTGGCCCGCGGGCTGGGGCTGCCGGCTGTCGTGGGGGCTGGCCTGGACATTCTGGAGATCTCTGATGGCGCGACGTTGGTGCTGGATGGCGGCGAAGGAATGCTGTTGGTGGAACCGGACGAAGAGACGGTAGCGATGTATCAGGAGCGGCAAACGGCCGCTGCGACGGTGCTAGCACAGGCCTGCGAGCGGGCCCACGAGCCTGCCGTCACCCGCGACGGGCACCGCGTTGAGGTCGTCGCCAACATCGGCAACGTGGAGGGCGCGCGGGCGGCGCTGAAGGCTGGCGCCGAGGGCGTGGGGCTATTGCGCACCGAGTTCCTCTACCTGGAGCGCACGCATCTGCCCGATGAGGAGGAGCAATACCAGGCCTATCGGGCCATCGTGGACGTGTTTGGTGACCTGCCTGTCATCCTGCGCACGCTGGACATCGGCGGCGACAAGGAACTGCCCTATCTGGACCTGCCCCAAGAGATGAACCCGTTCCTGGGCGTGCGGGCGATCCGGCTGTGCCTGGCGCGGCCCGAACTGTTCAGGCCGCAACTGCGGGCGGCCCTGCGGGCCGGGGTCGGGCGCAATCTCAAGGTGATGTTCCCCATGGTGGCGACGGTCGCTGAAGTGCGGGCAGTCCGGGCAGTGTTGGAGGAATGTCGCGCCGAGTTGTTGGCCGAGGGGCAACCGGTGGCGGAGGGGATGGAGGTTGGCATCATGGTCGAGGTCCCCGCCGCTGCGGTGATGGCCGATCATCTGGTGGTGGAGGTGGATTTCTTTTCCGTCGGCACCAATGATCTGAGCCAATACACGCTGGCGGCTGATCGCACCAACGCGCAGGTGGCCCCCCTGGCAACCGGGTTTCACCCTGCCGTGTTACGCCTGGTGCGCGATGTCATCGTCGCTGCTCACGCGCAGGGCAAGTGGGTGGGGCTGTGCGGCGAACTGGCCGGTGAGCCGCTGGCGATTCCCATCCTGCTCGGCCTGGGGCTGGACGAGTTCAGCATGAATCCGCCCGCCATCCCTCTGGCCAAACAGATCATCCGCGCCCTCACGTTGGACGAGGCGTGGGAAGTGGCCCAGGCCGCGCTGGAACTGGACGGTCCCGACGCGGTGCGGGCGCTGGTGCGGGAATGGGTGCCCGCGGCCAACGTGGGGTAGGTGTTATTCATAGCATCCTCTCCCGGTAGTTCTGTTTGCGGCCCCTGGCTGCCTTGAAGGCTCTCCTCACTTGTCGGCGGGCATTCTTGTGCAGAAGTACGATCAGGTGGTTGCGGGCGCGTGAACAACCCACATAGAGCAGCCGGACCATTTCATCCCACTCGGGCGGCCAGCGGTGTATATCTGCCAGAATAACCACGGCGCGTTCCAATCCCTTGAAGTTATAGATAGTTGTCCAGTAGACCTGGCCTGGCGGGGGCGGCCAGGTGTCGGTCAACCGTGGTCCGCCGCTGGCACCGCCGCCCAGGAACGAGCTTTTGTTCAGTACTCGTGGAGTGAGTACGACAATCTCGTCGGTGGGAATCCGCTCGTCCACGGTCAGCCGGCGCAGAAGCCCTTGCAGGGTGGGGCGTAGACTTTGCGGGTCATCGTAAGAGATCACTCCCACCGGACGGCCGAGGGGGCCACTGGCTGTGGGAGGGACCTCCGCCTCGTAGAATTTCATGACTGTCTGGTGAATGGTCTGGGTGTTGCGGCAGTTCATAGTCAGAGAATAGGGCTCCTGCTGGATGGGAAACGCACTGTGTCGGACGTAGAGGCGCTGGTTGTCGTCGAAAAAGATGTATAGGATGCCGTTATCGGGGTCGCGCAGTAGCATCTGCAGCGGGATCCACCAGTTTTCGCGAAAATCCTGCCCCTCGTCCACGACGATGGCGTCGTAGCGGATGCCCAGGGCGTCGGCGGCGTCCATAAGTGCCTCGGGCAGTTGTATGTTGAAGAACTCGTTTGTATTCCGTTTCACCGGCAGCACGCCAGCCCGCTTTGCCAGGTTGTAGCACAGGGCGTGGAAATTGAAGATGTCGAAGTTGGGGGACCGCTTCAACAGGGTCCGCAGGTCGGCGGCCAGGTGCTTGTTGAAGCAGGTGAGCAGGACACGGAACCCCTGACGGGCCAGGCGGCTGGCTTTTTCGACGGCCAGCATAGTCTTACCCGAACCAGCACAGCCGCAGATGGCCGCCCGGCGCTGCCGATTGAGCATGTCGAGGATCATGTACTGCTGTTCGGTGAGGCGGATGAGCTGTTCTCGCTCTTGCACGAAGTCACCCCACAGGGCAGGGCGCAGTTCCCGGGTTTTGCCCAGAAGATCCATGAGCGCCTGGACTGCCTCTTCACCGGGGGCGGTTTCACGCTGGCTCGCCCTGCCACGGTAGTAGGCCAAGACGCTGCCGACCCATCTGGAGAGGTTGGCTAAATCGGTCTTGTCCAGGATGATCTGGCGGGACTTATCCAGGCCAAGCAATATCTCGCCGACGAAGACATCGGGAAAGGCGACGGTGTGGCCGACGTTGATGCGGCGCTGGGGCCTGTTTAGTATGACCTGGAGTTGTTCCTGTAGCGTGTACTTGCTGTACCGTGCCTGGGCGAAGGGATCTCTGATGTGGTGGACCTGGCCGGCACGGTCGGTGCTGGTCCAGTTGCCTGTGAGAGGGTCGTAGCCGATGGTGCCGCCCTTGGCCTCTAGGACCAGGATGCCACGCGTGGGGTGGACGATGACAAAGTCGGCCTCTCCATCCCGGGGACGGCCCTCACCATCCAGCGACTGCCATGCCACACTGTGGAAGACTGTGTAGCTATTGTCCAGTTCGTCACGAAAGGCATCGTAGAGCCGCCGTTCGGCGTGGCTTTCGGTGTCTGTGCTAATCTGGTTGGGGTACATACGGGCCATAAGCTGGTCAACCTCCCGCGTTTCTCACCTTCGGTTGGCAGGCCGGGCAGATGTAGCTGCTGGTGCTGCCGGTCTTGATCTTTACTCCCTACGATATGGTCGTTGTCCATCCCAACTGCCTGCATAATTGTACCCCGCGCCGCCTATCTGAGCAAGTCGGCGCGTGAGTGGGATTTCGTAGCAGATCAATTATAGATGCATGCCAGCAGCGGTTTGCAATTATGCTCTCAGCCCCAGGTGCTTACACACCAGTTCGATCACCGCGGCCCCATACTGCTCCAGTTTGTGTGGGCCGACGCCTTTCAACTCGGATAAAGCCTCCAGCGTGACGGGCCGGTGTGCGGCGATGGCCCGCAGGTGGCTGTCGTGGAAGACAACGTAGGGTGGCACCTCTTGCGCGTGGGCCTGATCCAGCCGCCACGCGCGCAGCGTCTGGAACAATGCCTCATCCACATCGCTCTCCGCCTCGTCATCCATCGAGGGCTTGCGTGGCGGGGGCGGCGTTTTCGCTGGACTGATCAGTCCATCAAGCACGGCAGGGTTTTGTAGCGCCGCTTTGCCCGCGGGCGTGAGGTCGAGCACGCCGCCGCCGTGTTCGAGTTGCCGTGCCTGCAGGAACCCACCGTGCTCCAGGTGATCCAGCATGTGTTCGACGGCCGTCTTCGAGCGGAAGGTCAGTGTGCCAAAACCGGCCTGGTCGCGGGCTTTCTCGTGGAGCGGCCGTGTGCCGTGGCGAGCCTTGTCGTTGCCGCGCAGGATGCGCACCAGGCTGAACCGCCCCCAACTCCACGGCGCGTCCGAGACACAGCGCAGGATGGTCAAGAACTGTTCCCGCTCGTCGGGCAGACCGGCGTCCGGCGGTGGCGGGGTTTCAATACAGTTATCGCAGGCGGTGCAGCGTTCAATGGTGCGGCCGCCCAGGTAGGCGTTGATGTGTCCGTGGCGGCAGCGGCGCGTCAGGGCGTAGGCGGCGATCTCGTCCACGCGCTGAATCTGCACCGTCTCGTACCGCTCCAGCAGCGTTCCGATCCGCTCAGCGGAGTCCGTGGGAGGTGGCAACAGTTCCAGCAGCCAGTCGCGCTTGGATGGGCGGTAGTCCAGCCAGCCCGCGTCGGCCCATTCCAGCACCCGCTGCTCAATGTCTTCGAGGGGCAGATCGGCCCGTCGCGCTACGTCCGCCAGGTCCAGGGTCAGCGGTTGGCCGGGCCGCAGCCGGGCGGCCTGGCAGAAGGCGGCCAGTTCGTGGGGCAAGGTACTATCTTGCCCTACTCCTGTCAGGCAGACGACCGAGGTGCGGGGGAAGTCGGGGCCGCGTCGCAAGAGACCCGCCTCCTCCAGCAGGCTCAGGGCAACCCGTATGCGTGTTCGGTCGGCCTGCAGGTCGCGTTCCAGGTCTGCCGCCGCGACCCGGCCGGAGAAGGGGGCGCGGTCAGAGACCGGCCCCAGCGACAGGCGGTGTTTGACGGCCGCGTAGACTGCGCGCAGAAACTCAACCTGTAACATGTTCCGGCGGGCGCGGCGGGTCAGTGTGGCTCGGTCCGAGGGAGCGTACATCAGCAGGCAGCGGGCGGGCAGCCCGTCCCGCCCGGCCCGGCCCGCCTCCTGGTAATAGGCCTCCAGCGAGTTGGACGGGACGAAGTGGACGATGAAACGGATGTCTGGCTTGTCAATGCCCAGGCCGAAGGCGATGGTCGCCACGACGATGCGGATGCGGCCGGCCATAAAGTCATCCTGCACCTCGGTGCGGTTGGTGATGCCGGCGTGGTAGTGGTTGGCGACGATGCCATGTCCGCGCAACAGCGATGACAGTTCCTCGCAGCGGGCGCGGGTGCCGGCGTACACGATACCGCTGCCAGATTCGGCCCGACAGAAGGCCAGTAGATGGCGCAGTTTCTCGTCGGTGTTGCGGGCGTAGAAGACCTCCAGTTGCAGGTTGGGGCGGGTCACGTCTCCGGCAATGACGCGCATGCCATGCCCTGAGCCTGCCCTGAGCACAGCCGAAGGGCCTGCTGAAGGAACCTGTCCTGAGCCTGTCGAAGGAGCCTGTCCTGAGCCTGTCGAAGGATCACCCAGGTGGTGGATGATGTCCCGCCGCACGCGAGATGGCGCTGTCGCGGTCATCGCCAAAAGCGGTGGGTTGCCCAACGCCTGCCGGGCCCGCCCTATGGTGAGGTAGTCAGGCCGGAAGTTGTGGCCCCACATGCTGACGCAGTGCGCTTCGTCAATCACCAGCCGGTCCACGCCCGCGCGCCGCAGCGCGTGCAGGAAGGGGGGCTGGCGCAGTCGCTCCGGGGCGGCGTAGACCAGCCGGTAGGCCCCGTCGGCTGCCTGTTCCAACCGCCGGCGCCGCTCGTCCCTCTCCAGGCTGTGGTCAATGTTGGTCGCCCGGCGTCGCAGTCCGGCCGGCAGCGAGTCTACCTGGTCCTTCATCAGCGCGATGAGCGGTGAGATGACCAGCGTCGTGCCCCGTTCGCCAGGCTCAGGGCAGGCCCGTTCGACAGGTCCTTCGGCTGTGCTCAGGGCAGGCTCAGGGCGGGCCCGTTCGGCAAGCAGCGCCGGGAGTTGGTAGCAGAGCGACTTGCCGCCGCCGGTCGGCAGGATGGTCAGCACGTCCTCACCGCGCAGAACGCAGGCGATGGTCTCCAACTGGCCGGGCAGCAGGGTCTCGAAGCCGAAGAGTCGCCTGGTGGCCTCCGTGATGTGTATCCTCTCCTCTTCGGTGACGGGCACCTGGTCGAAGGTGGGCATGAATTCGGCGGGCACCTCCCCTTCATCCCCCCCAATGGGGGGGACAGAGGGGGGGGCGGTAGCGGCGGTGGGTCGCGCATGGGGGGCTGGGGAAAGGGCCGCGTGCAGTTCGTCCAGTTCGCCGGCGTAACGGCGCGACAGTTCGGCCTCCAGGTCGGCGACGCGGGTCTCCTCCTCGCTGGCCTGGAAGTAGTCGCGCAGCCGGCGCAGGTAGGTGATAGGCAGCGGACTATCTTCAGTGGCGGTGCGCAACAAGCGCACACCGTAGCCGCTGGCGGTCACCCAATCGTCGCGGGCCTGGTAGAGAGAGACCATCCCCAGCAGGTAGGCGCGGCCCTGCGGGCGCAACTCGTTCACGCGGCGGTAGGCGGCCAGCGTGTCCTCTGTCTTGCCCCGTGCCAGTGCGACCTCGCCCAATAGCCTCCAGGCCGTTATGCTATCCTCTTGCTCCTCGATGAGCGAGCGGGCGACCTGGTGGGCGACCTCCTCGTCGCCCCGGGCCAGGTGGACGCGGGCCAGGAGCGAGCGGGCGGTGAGGGAGGTCCTGAGCCGCAGCCGCTCCTGCATCACTTCCAGCGCGTCATCGGACCGGTACTGGGCCAGGAAAGCCTTCGTGCGCAGGTCGAGCAGCGAGACGAGGGTGGGGTTGTATGGGATAAGGACGTCCAGGCAGGCGTGAAGATCCTCCAGGTGCTCCCAGCGCAGGAGGAAGTTGAGCAGGCGGCTGCGTTGATTACCCGCCAACTGGAGTGTGTCTTGAGGGAACATCCCCAACTCGGTCAGTATGGACGATCGCCCCTCACCCCAGCCCTCTCCCCCATGGGGAGAGGGTGCAACCCCCCTCTCCCTCCCAGGGAGAGGGGCCGGGGGTGAGGGTGAACCCAGCTTCTGACACTCAGCCAGAATAGCCTCAAGCACCGCATCTATGTCACGATAGACATGTCGGTTACGAAAACGGATAACGCGATGGCCCTGCTCATTCAGCCATGCAGTGCGCGCTGCATCATACTCAACCTGGTCTGCATGCGAATCGCCATCAATTTCAATCACCAGCCGGGAAGCGGCACAATAGAAATCCACGATGAATCGGCCAATTGGATGTTGACGCCGGAACTTGAAACCACCAAGTTGCCTGTTGCGCAACCGCGCCCAGAGTTTGCTCTCGGCTGGCGTTTGTGGCTGGCGTGACTCGCGCGCGTGAGCGAGAATAGATGGGTAGATACGGTGTTGCTTTTCAGTCATCTCACTTGCCTCCCTTCAGACTGCCCCTCACCCCAACCCTCTCCCCGGGGGGGAGAGGGAGCACACTTTCCTTTCCCCGGGGGGAGAGGGAGCACACTTTCC
>CAYLPU010000045.1:0-40024 GCA_964385635.1 uncultured Anaerolineales bacterium | reverse complement strand
GAACCGGATTCATCTGGGCCAATGCCCAGGGCTTCGCAGTTTATCTAAACTCGAAATCAATGCGGGGAAATTATAACACAAGTACAATCCTGCGCCAAGCCCATTTACAGGCTACAGACGTTTACTTGTACGTGCTTGGTGCCGAACCGTCAGCCCGGTCACCCAGCGTGTCCTCATACCGGGCGATGGCCGCAGCGGTGAAGGCGCTGAAAAGAGGGTGGGGCAGGGTGGGCCGAGACTTGAACTCAGGGTGGAACTGACTGCCCAACATAAAGGGATGGTTGGCCAGTTCAGCGACCTCGACCAGTTTTCCGTCAGGCGAAAGCCCGCTGAATACGAGCCCCGCCTCCATCAAGAAGTCACGGTAGGCGTTGTTCACCTCGAAGCGGTGACGATGTCTCTCTTGAATCTCCGGCACACCGTAGGCCGCGGCTGCTTTTGTCCCGGGCAACGGGCAGCAGGGATATAGGCCCAGCCGCATCGTGCCGCCCATATCCGCGATCGTTCGCTGCTCGGGCATCAAATCAATCACAGGGTACGTGGTGTGGGGGTCAAATTCGGTGCTGTTAGGCTCCTCGCTGCCCAGAGCATGGCGGGCCAGTTCAATGATCATCACCTGCAAGCCCAGGCATAGTCCCAAGTAGGGGATTCTGTTCTCCCGTGCCCAACGCGCCGTGGCGATCTTGCCCTCAATGCCCCGCTCGCCAAAGCCGCCGGGCACGACCACACCGGCCACCTTTTTCAGTTCATCCCAGACCTGGTCGCGCTCCAACGCTTCGGAACTGATGTAGTGTACGTCAACGTCCCACCCGTGTGCCAGTGCTGCGTGGTACAGTGCCTCGCGCACGCTGATATAGGCGTCGTGCAGTTCGACGTATTTGCCGACGATGGCAACAGGCAGCGATGATTTGCGAGCGCGGGTGCGGTTCACGAATTCGCGCCACTCCCTCAGATCGGAGGCTCCCGCTCTCAATTTCATCCGTTCGGCGACGAAGTCGCCCAAACCGGCCTCCTCCAGGATCAGCGGCACCTCATACAACAGCGGCGCGGTCACCAGCGGGATGACAGCCCGCCGCTCTACGTCGCAGAAAAGCGCGATCTTGTCGCAGAGTGCGTCATCCACCGGGTAGTCAGCACGCGCGACGATGACGTCGGGCTGGATACCGATGGAGCGTAGTTCGCGCACGCTGTGCTGCGTGGGTTTGGTCTTCAGTTCACCGGTGGCGCCGATATAGGGTAAGAAGGTGACATGGATGTAGAGTGTGTTCTCAAGCCCTACGTCCCGGCGCATCTGTCGCAACGCCTCCAGGAAAGGCAATCCCTCAATGTCGCCGACCGTCCCGCCGACCTCGACGATCACGACCTCGGCACCGCTCTGCTCGCCGACCAGCGTGATGCGGCGCTTGATCTCGTTGGTGATGTGCGGGATGACCTGGATGGTGCCACCCAGAAAGTCCCCCCGTCGCTCCCGGGCGATGATCTCTGCGTAGACCTGGCCGGCGGTGACGTTACTGTCCCGGGTCAGGTTTTCATCAATGAAACGCTCGTAGTGTCCCAGGTCCAGGTCGGTCTCGGCTCCGTCGTCTGTGACGAAGACTTCGCCGTGCTGGTAGGGGGACATCGTCCCCGGGTCCACGTTGATGTAGGGATCGAGTTTCTGTATGGAGACACGTACACCTCGCGCCTTCAGCACCCTGCCGACGGAGGCGGCCGTCACCCCTTTACCCACACCGCTGATCACCCCGCCGGTGCAGAAAATGTATTTACGCATCCCTCCTCACCCATCTTCAAGAGAAGTGGGGAGGGTTGCCCAGAAGCAACTCTCCCCACTCAACCGGTGAAACCGGTCTCTCACCTTGAGGCAAGCCCACGATGACACCCTGGTTTGTTTTGTGCCTCCCATACAGGCTGCTAGTTCTCTATAGGAAGACAGCTATGTCCTTGGCTGCTCGCCGCATATCCAAGAAGATGAGGCCTAATTTTGCCTCTTTGCGGGCCAGCACTGTAAGCACCGCCTCCTCGCCCACCGACATCAGGATGACGTAGCCATCGTTGCCCCTGACGTAGACTTGGTTCAGCACGCCACGTCCCAACTCGCTGGCGATACGCTCACCTAGGGAGAGCATCGCGGCCGACATCGCGGAAACCCGATCTTCCTCCACAGTCGTTGGGAGCGCAGAGGCCATAATCAGCCCATCTACACTGACGACGGCCGAGGCCTCGATATCAGGCGTGCCGGTCTGCAGGTCTCGTAATCGCCCCACCATAAGTTCCATGCGTGACATAAATTGCGTGCCCGACAAGAGTTCCGTGCGTGACTTTGCCATCCGTTACTCCTTTTGTCATTGCTGGACAGCCCAGACTGAACACACTATATCACAAGTCTATGTCACTGTCAAATATCCCACCGCTCTCGGGCAAGAAGCATCGCTCGCGACGGACACATGCGTGGAACCTACCTTCCGCGTGCCTCCCGCGAGGCCAACCTGGCGACCTGTAGCGCCGCTGTCACGTCGTAAGGCCCTTTGGCGAACTGCCAGCGCCGGGCCACCCGCCTCGTTTTTGCCAGCGGTAGCTTTCTGGATGTTCTCACGCGCGCACGCGGGCGACGATTTCGGCGATCACTTGCGCCTGCGCCTTCGGTCTCAGCCGTTTGTCATAGCAGGCGTAATAATGCTCGCGCCAGTTTATCGCTGTCGTGCCGCCAGGGATGAGCGGGATCAATCAGATCGGCGGTGATCACCTGGTATCCGGCGTCGGGTGAAAAGTCCACCGGCACTAACTCGACTCCTGGGGATGTGTCGAAGTCAACACCCAGGTTACCATTGGCCAGCACCACCGGGAAGAGGATGGGTCCCACGTGGGCCTCCAACGCCGTGATGTGATCACCCACGCTGTATCCATCCGTCTCGCCGCGCTGGGTGGCGACGTTGCAGACGTAGACCTTGAGCGCCTGGCTGGTCGCGATCGCCCGCGCTACGTCCTGCACGAGCAGATTGGGAAGGATGCTGGTATAGAGGCTGCCAGGACCTGCCACGATCAGGTCCGCCTCTAACAGCGCCCGTACTGCGTCGGGATAGGCCGGGACATTGTCGGGCTCCAGGTAAACGCGCTCGATATCCCCATCTGCCCCGGTGATGCTCGACTGGCCGGTCACACGTATGGGTGAGGTTACTACCCCGTCCCTACCGGCCGGTTCGGTTCGCAGATCGGCTGTCAGCGTCACGTCGTGCAGGGTGCTCGGTAGCACGCGCCCCTGGACTGCCAGTACGCGCCCTGACTCCAGAATGGCCCGCTCAAAACTGCCGGTCACCTCCGCCATCGCGGTGATGAAGAGGTTGCCGAAACAGTGGCCGTTAAGCCCGGTACCATCGCCGAATCGGTATTGGAACAGTTGGGTCATCAGCGCCTCGTCGTCGGCCAGCGCGGTGATGCAGTTGCGGAGATCGCCCGGCGGCAGCACGCCCAGTTCGCGCCGCAGCCGTCCCGAACTGCCCCCGTCGTCGGCGACGGTGACGATGGCGGTGACATTGGAGGTGTACTGCTTGAGTCCGCGCAGAAGCGTGGAGAGGCCGTGTCCTCCGCCGATGGCGATGACTTTGGGACCACGCTCTCGCTGGCGATAGCGATACACGGCGTTCACCACCGCCTCCGGGTCGGGTTCCACAAATGGTTCCAGCAACGCTTTGTTGAGACCGAACAGCGCGAGTACCACTGCGGCCGCGCCGGCCAGCCCGAAGAGCCCGGCCCTTGGACCACGCGGGATGAACTGGAAGGTCAGGTAGTGGAAGATGCTCGGCAGGGGGTAGAATTGTCTGAGCAGGAAACTGAAGCCCAGGCTCAGAAGGGCGATGCCGCAGGCTAGAAGCAGCAGCCAGCGTTTGACTCCTATTCCGGGAGTCAGCCATTTAAGGATAGGCCGGATGTGCTGGCGAAGGTTCATCGCTCATCTCAGTCGTCTCTGCCTGCTTCATCCCGTCGAGGCGAAAGTCGCACGTAGGGACCCGACAGGATTCCATCATCTGCGGCAGGAGTGACGCTATTATAACCGAACGGAGCATAGACGTCAACGGGCTGCTTCCCTGCGTCCCTGCCTCCCCCGCCCAGTTGACCTCCTGCCCTATTTCAGATACAATAGCCCAACCTGTTAGGTTGCCATGAAAGTATCCTCTCAATAAGTCGGGGAAGGTAGGGCAAATTGCCAATTTGCCCTACGTTGGCCCCAGAATATTGAGATGATACCCATTAAATGTCTGGAGGTGTGTTATGTTCAGGAAGGACTCTTCTTCCGCGAGAACCATCGCTGTGGTGGTAGCCGCTTTCTTGCTGCTATCCAGCCTGGCCTGTGTGTGTGCTCCCTTCACGCTGCCGAGCCTGCCTCTGCCTGGTGGCCTGGAAGCCACGGCCACGTCCATCGCCGGCCAGATCGAGGAGCTGGTCACCGCCGTGTCCACCCAGATGCCACCCCTGCCGACCTTCGCTCCTCCGGCTGAAGGCACGCCAGCGCCAGAGGTCAGCTTCGAGGACATCCCTATCTATCCAGGGGCGAGGCGGGACACAGAGAAAGAGGCCGACATTGACGGACTGGTCGGCCCCCTGGGCGCGACAGGAGCGTTACAGGGAGAGGCCCAGGTGTACCTCACCCCAGACACCCCAGCCGAGGTAGCACGTTTCTACGAGGAGGAGATGCCCAGACATGGGTGGGAAAGCAGGCTCTCTCTGGTAGAGGACGAGGGCGGCATCATGGTCTGGCACAAGGAGGGCCTGGAGGCATCCCTCGTCATCGGCGTCTCCGACGGAGACACCGTCATCGTGGTGATGTACAACGTGGCTGGTGATTGAGGTCTGGCGTCTATTTTGACTGAGGTCGTGCGCAGAAGGTGACACAAGACTGTAAGTCGGGGTTCGCGGTGGCGGTGGCGCTTCGGCGCGCCTTATCACGTGCACAAGACCTGGTGTTGAACGTCAGTGATCTCCTGGCAGTACATGGACCTCTCACTGGTGCCGAGTTGCTGGACCTGGTAGATTGGAAGGTCTTTCCTCTCTGGCAGGCGTGCTGCACGCAACCGGGCATTGTGATGCAGTGTGTCGGACGCCGGTATTTGCGTCTCGATAAGGCAGTGGAGGGGTATGCCCGCCTGTCCCCATCAATTCGCCGCGAGTTTCTCACCTACACGGTCGTTGGATTGGCTGGACAGGCGCAAGAGAGCGGGGCGCGTTGCCTGGAGTTGCAACAGGGATTCGTACACATCAGTCAGTATAAACGCGAACTGGCCCGGGATATCGTCCGGCGGATCGTTGAATTCAGTCCCAATCGAGAACGACTGCGTGAACATTTTTGTTACCTGATTGCTGGCGACGTGACGTATGGAATGGCGCACGCCGTTGAGCGGCCTGAGCCAAGCACTGGGCGACCCGTGCACGGCTCCGATCTCGATGTGGTCATTGTCTCGGACGAGGAGGTTATTGCAGCGGAGCGTGAGGCTCTCGACGCGACGCTGTACCGGGAAAAGTGGAATATGCTGGTATTGCCGCAGTTCCGTGAGGAGATAGACTACGTTGTCAAGGACATGGCGAGGGTTCTGACTCAGTTGCGGTTCGACAGTTTCCGGCACATGGTCGCGTGTAAGATTCTGCACGAAAGTGAACTCCTATACGGCAGTGTGGGACTCTTTGTCCGCATCAAGCAACTTGTGGGCGAGTTCGGTATTCCCGACAAACTGTCACGCATGGAAGACCGGGCCACACGGGAACGGGAGATGGCCGAGAGGCAACTGGTCGAGCACTCGGCAACGAAACACACGCATGCCTGGCAGCACCTGTTTTTTACCAGCGAGGAACGGGAAGAAATCTGCTGAAGGGGAGAGGTGCAAGCAAGACCAACCCACCAAGAGGCAAGCCCCACCCGTCGGGGTCGAGGATGTCTGTCCGCACGCCTGGTCATGGTTCTGCTGTTGGCGCTGGGGGCTATCGGCCTCTTCGTCGCCTGGGCGGTGAACGAGGTGAACGAGGTAGTTTTAGGACCGTATGAAACCCGTATATACCCTAACGTCACCGTCTTGGGCGTGGACCTGGGCGGTCTCACGCCCGACGAAGCGGCGGAATGTCTCACAGAGGCGCTTGATGACTATGATGCTGGCCTGCTCGCGTTGAGCGACGGCGAGCATACCTGGACAGTTCTCTGGGCGGAGGCGGGGCTGTGCCTCGACGTGGACGCCACGGCCCAGGCTGCCTTCGCTGTGGGCCGCGCGGACTACGGCCTGAAGACACTCTTGAGCATGCTGGGGGAGCGGCACGAAGTTGTCCCTGTCTTTACCGTCGATGCCGGGGCTGTGCGGGGTGTATTGGAGGAACTGGCGACTGAGGTGTACGTGCCCCCCGTCGACGCGACGCTCCATCTGGAGGGAGATCAACTCGTCGCCGTGCCCGGCCGGCCCGGTCGGGCGTTGGACATTGATGCCACACTGGACAAGATCGTCACTACCGTCGTCCACCTGGGTCCCGACAACCGGTTTGCTCTGACCTTCCAGATCGTTCCACCACACATCGCCGACACCAAACCAGCCCAGGCCCAGTTTGAGGAGATGTTGGATCGCCAGGTGCGCATTTCTACCTACGATGTGCTGACCGACGAGACCTTTGCCTGGACACTGGGGCGAGAGGCAGTGGTCACCTGGCTGCGTGTCGAGCAGGCGCAGGATGACAGCGGCCCGACCACCCGGGTCGCTGAAGAAGCGGTACAGGCGACGCTGGCGGGCCTGGCTGCGGAGTTGGGGGAAGGTCGGGGCTTCCAGTTGGACGAGGCGACCGAACGGGTGCTGAAGGTCTTTGAAGCAGGGGGCGGGGCGGTGGAACTCCACCTGACGCACTCCCCGCGCACCTACATCACCCAGCCGGGCGACACACTGACCACCGTCGCCGCCCAGTTCGGGATGCCCCCAGGTCTCATCGCCGAGGCCAATCCCGATATTGACCCCAACCGGCTGCACGTCGGCCAGGGGTTGGCGATTCCCGCTGAGGATGTGCTGAGGCCCTACGTCTCCATACCTGGCAAGCGGATCGTCATCAGCACCGCCGAACAGAGGATGCGCGTCTACGAGAACGACGAACTACTGCACGACTGGCTGGTCTCGACCGGGCTAACGAGTTCGCCCACCTACACGGGCCATTTCCAGGTTCTCAGCAAACAGGAAAACGCCTACGCCAGCCAGTGGGACCTGTGGATGCCTCACTTCATAGCTGTCTATCGCGCCGGTGGGGACACCTACAATGGCATTCATGGCCTGCCCACTCTCTCCAGCGGTCGGCGGTTGTGGGAAGGGGCGCTGGGCTCGCCGGCTTCTTATGGCTGTATTATCCTGGGCCTTCAGGAGGCCGAGATCCTCTACGATTGGGCCGAGATCGGCGTGTCCGTGATCATAGAGTAACGAGTGCATCGCGCTGGGGACAGAAATAGGCGGGGAAGGAGACCACCGCGATCGTTATCCCTTGCACTTGTGCAAGGATACCGTTGGAGTATAATGGGGGCGGGCCAGTGCTTATGGCAACATCGGCGCGTTGGACATAGAGCTCAGAATAGCGTGACGGATCCGGCGTTGAGCAACTTTTGCGCTACTGTATGTGGAAGCCAGCAATAGCGCAAAACCCGCCCTGTCACCCTGAGCGAAGCGAAGGGTCTCCACCACCGTGATAGGGAGATTCTTCGCTACGCTCAGAATGACGGTCAACCGTCAGGGCGACTTTTGCGGCACTGCGGAATCCAATATCAAATTGAAACGGTGGGTGACGATGACTATTGTAGAGATATCGAAATCTGCGCAATTTGTAGTAGACAACAAAGGACGACGTACTGCGGTTCTGCTGAGCATCCAGGCCTGGGAGGCGATTGTCAATTGGATAGAAGATGTCGCAGACATCAGAATAGCCAGTCAGGTTCTCCCTGAGTTACAAGCGGCTGGCGGACGCCCTCAACAAGCCGGTTGGTTAGCCTGGGATGATATTAGAGAGGAATGGAGTGACGGAAGGTACGTATGAGAGCAGGATTTGCAGAATTTCCGGATTATGTGGCCCTCGACCTGGAGACCACCGGCCTCGACGCCGACCGGGATGCCATCACTGAGGTCGGAGCGGTCAAGTTCCGCGAAGATGAAGTGCTGGACACCTTCTCCACGTTCGTCAATCCTGGCCGGCCTATTCCTCTCCAAATCACCGAACTGACCGGCATCTGCGACGACGATGTGGCCGGCGCACCCGGTCTGCACGGCGTGTTGCCCCGGTTGGCCCGTTTCGTTGGCCAGTGTCCCATCGTCGGCCACAGCGTCGGGTTCGATCTGAAATTCTTGCGCCCTCACTCCCTGCTGCTTGAGAACGAACTGCTCGACACATTCGAGTTGGCCAGCGTGCTCATCCCGCATGCCGAGCGGTATAGCCTGAACGCGCTGTCGAAGATGCTGGGAATCGAAAAGGAACATGCGCACCGGGCGCTGGACGACGCCCAGGCTGCCTATCGCCTTTTCCGCGCCCTTCTCCGCCGCGCGGCAGGCCTCTCGCCCCAGGTGCTGAAGGAGATCGTGCGCCACGGCGAACGGGCCAGGTGGCCCGCTGCCCGCTTCTTCCGCGCTGCGCTGGAGGAGGCGGCCCGCCATCCACCCGAGCGACGCACCAGGCCCAGGCCGGACGCTGCTCCCAAAGGCCCTCTGTTCGCTGCGACGGAAGGGGCGCGCCCCCTGCAGCCCGCCGCCGAGCAGACGCCATTGGATGTGGAGCAACTGGCGGCGTTTCTGGAGGAAGGCGGGGCGTTTGCGGCGCACTTTCCTGGCTACGAGTACCGTCCCCAACAGGTAACTATGCTGCGCGGCGTGGCCCGGGCGCTCAACCGGGGCGAACACCTGCTGGTCGAGGCTCCCACTGGCGTCGGCAAGTCGCTGGCCTACCTCATCCCCGCCGTGTGCTGGGCGATGCAGAACGGCGAGCGGGTGGTCGTTTCCACCAACACGATCAACCTGCAGGAGCAACTGTATCGCAAGGACCTGCCCGACCTGGCCCTTGTCCTGCCGTCCGAATTTCGCGCCACTGTGCTCAAGGGCCGCTCGCACTACCTCTGCCCGGCCCGCCTGCAGGCGCTGCGCCAGCGGGGGGCGAACTCACCCGACGAGGCTCGGGTGCTGGCGAAGGTGCTCGTATGGCTGCCCGAGACGACGGACGGCGATGGCGACGAGATCTTCCTGCCCAACCCGGTCGAGCGAGCCTTGTGGCGGAAACTCTCGGCTGACCACGAGGGCTGCGCGCCGGAGCGCTGCCGCTATTTTCAAAGAGGTACTTGCTACTTCTACCACGCCCGTCGCAGCGCCGAATCCGCCCACCTCGTCATTGTCAACCACGCCTTGCTCCTTGCCGACGTCGCGGTGCAGAACCGTGCCTTGCCCGACTACAAGTATCTCATCGTGGACGAGGCCCACCACCTGGAGGCGGCCACCACCAACGGGCTCAGTTTCGAGGCTGACCGCGCACACATGCGCCGGTTGTTGAGCGAGGTCGGGCAGGTGGCCCAGACCGGCCGTGTGACCGGGTTGCTGCGCGAGGTGCTTGGCCGCTGCGAGAAGGGCCGCTTGCCTGGCGACATCATGCAACAGATGGAACTCTTCGTCGGCAAAGTCGGGCTGGCGGCCAACCGGGCCACGCGCCAGTTGAACGTATTCTTCGACCGCCTGGAAGAGTTCGTGGAGGAGCAGAAGGGGGGCCGGCACAGCCAGTACACTTTCCGTCTGCGCGTCACCTCGGGGCTGCGCGTGCAGCCGGCCTGGGATGGGGTCGAGATCGCGTGGGACGATGCCAACGCGCCGCTGGCGGCCGTCGTGGACGGGCTGGAGCGGCTGGCAGGAGGGCTGGACGACCTGGCCGCCTTCGAAATCCCCGACGTGGACGAGTTGCAGGCGCAGGTGGTGGGAACGGCACGCCGTCTGGGGGAAACCCGAAGCCAGGTACACCATATGATCACCCAGCGCTCGTCATCCCTCATCTATTGGCTGGAACTGGATTCTGGCCGCGACCGTCTGAGCCTGCACGCCGCGCCCCTGCACGTCGGGCCACTGGTGGAGGAGCATCTCTTTCACAAGAAGGAGTCGGTGGTGCTGACCTCGGCCACGCTGCGCACTGGTGGTACCTTCGACTTCCTGCGCGAACGGCTGAACGGTTGGGAGGCGGACGAGTTGGCGGTCGGTTCCCCGTTCGACTACAAGAACTCGACGCTGGTTTACCTGGTGGACGACATTCCTGAGCCTGGGCAGCAGGGCTACCAGCGGGCGGTGGAGCAGGGGATGGCGGCGCTGTTTCAGGCGACGAAAGGGCGTGCGCTGGCGCTGTTCACCTCCTACAGCCAACTGCGAGCCACACTACGGGCCATCCGAGCACCGTTGGCCCAGGCCGGTATCACCGTCCAGGCGCAGGGGGAAGGCGTCTCGCGGGCGCAACTGCTGGAGAACTTTCGCACGGGGGACCGGAGGGTCTTGCTGGGCACGCGCAGTTTCTGGGAAGGAGTGGACGTGCCGGGCGAGCCGCTCAGTTGCCTGGTCATCGCCAGACTCCCCTTCAGCGTCCCCAGCGACCCCATCTTCGCCGCCCGGGGCGAGACATTCGATGAGCCCTTCTTCGAGTACGCTGTGCCGGAGACGATCCTGCGCTTCCTGCAGGGCTTTGGGCGGCTGATCCGCACCCGCACCGACCGGGGCATCGTGGTCGTCTTCGACAAGCGGCTGTTGACCAAGACGTACGGCCCGTTGTTCATCGAATCACTGCCCGAGCCGACGGTGCGCCGGGGGGCGCTGGCTTTGCTTCCAAAGGCCGCGGCCGAGTGGCTATCCAGTTGACAAGTCCTGCTCAACGCGGCCTCCTGGCCCAAGAGCTTTGTTAGAGGATGTGGCGTGGTCATATTTGGAGATTAGGACGATGATGGACAAAGCAATTTCTCACGACCGTCAGGAGGAGACACCTGAGGCCAAAGCACGTTGGTTCCAATCGCTGTCACTCTCAGATCGAATGGACCTGCTGTGCTTCTTCACTGACCTGATACTGACCAACAATGCCAGCATTGTGGAGCAAAAGGATGCTCAACCGACTTCAGGACGTGTTCGCGTCCTTTCAAGAGCATAACGTGAGATACGTTGTTATTGGTGGGATTGCTGCGGTGTTGCACGGCGTGCCACGTGCCACATTTGACCTTGATATTCTGATCGAGGCTACTCTGGGCAACGCGCAACGGTTACTTGATGCGCTTCTGGAGGCCAATCTGGGCACGGCATCACTCACTTCAGCAGATGAACTGCTTGCGCACGAGATCACGATCTTCAAAGATCGTGTTCGGATTGATGTGCAAACTGTCACACCAGGACTGCGCTTTGAACGCGCCTGGCGGAATCGAGAGACGATGGAATATCAGGGTCAGATGTTCTACGTCGTCTCACGGGATGACCTGATTGCCTCAAAACGTGCTGCTGGTCGCGAGATTGATTTAGAAGACGTGCGGTTATTAGAATTAGGCCGCTCGTCGAAGAGGGACTGACGATTGCAAGATGATCACATCACTGTCCTACCCCTCTTTCGACGCGCTGCGCCTGGCCGGCAGGCTTCTCGACGAGGTCGGGAAACAGACGCCCGGCTACGAGGGGCGGGTGGGCGCGGCCTGGTACTGGCGACTTCCGGCCGGTATCCTGGTCACCGCCCGCCTCAATTACACCGTGACCGAGGAGCGCTGGGATGTGCTCCTCGCCCAGGCGAGCACCCCCCGGGGGGGAATCTTCAGCACAGCCGATTTTCCCTTCGCGGCCTACGCCACCTCCGCCAGTTCGCCTCCCTTCATCCACGACCTGCAGGGGGTGGCGGAGTGGTCGAACCGGCTCTACTTCCAGATGGGGCGTCTGATCGAGGACACGGTGCACTGGCTGGGCATGCTACATGCCATCGCCATCTCCCCCCAGATCAGCCCACCGGCCTCCTTCCCCGCCCTCAGCCCGCTCGAGCGGAGGCTGGTGCGGTATGCGATGGATGAACTGGAGGGATACTTCAACCTCAGGGCGCTGCACCAGGCCTTCCGCGACAAAATCTCCCGCTCTCGCCTGAGCGCGCTGGCCCGGGCGTGGGAGGCCGGGGAGTTGCTGACCAAGCGGCCCCGTCGCGTGACTTATGCCCTGCGATTGCTCGCGGAGGAGTAGTGGACATGAAAAGTCGTTCCGATAGCCCGATGATCCTGGACAGTATCGCTCCCGTCATCCCACATCTGCGCTACGTCGCCATTGACGAGGCGCAACTGCAAGAGGTATGCGCGCACGTGGCTCCTGAGACCTTGTGCCTGCCTGCCTGGGACGACGACGTCTTCATCTTGCACCCGCCGGAGGCCCGCGCAGCCCAACTTCTGCTCTTCAACACCGTCAACTTCTCCTACTGGGGCGAGCCGAAATGGACGGTTGACTTCCACGGGCGGTCGCTCGACGGCGCGTGGGGCATGTTGGCCGCGCTGGCCCGCGCCGTGGACGAGGGGTTCCCCATCTTCGACGGCGCAACCCTGGCGAGCATTCCTGAATCTGATGCCCGCCACATCCTGCGCGGCAACGTCGCGATTCCGATGTTCCAGGAGCGGCTGGCCATCTGGCACCAGGTGGGCCGCGTGCTCGTGGCCCAGTTTGGTGGTGACTTCGGCGGTCTGATCCGCGCCGCAGGAAACGACGGGATCGCGCTGGTGCGGCTGTTGGTGACCCGTTTCCCCTCGTTTAACGACATCGCCAGGCTGGATGGTCACCTGGTGGCTTTCTTCAAGCGGGCGCAATTGGCGGTGGCGATGTTGTACGAGGCGTTTGACGGGCGTGGGCCGGGTGACCTGTGTCATACAGAGCAGTTGACCGTCTTCGCGGATTATAAACTGCCCCAGGTATTGCGCCGCCTGTCCATCCTGCACTACACACAACACCTGGCGGACCGGGTTGGCCGGCGCGAACCACTGGTGGCTGGCAGCCGCGAGGAGGTCGAGATCCGCGCTGCCACGGTCTGGGCCGGTGAATTGATGCGGCAGGCGTTGGTCTCCCGCTTGCCGTGGGTCACCGGTTTGCACATTGACCATTGGCTGTGGCGGGAGGGGCGGGTTCAGGGGCCGGACGTGCGGCCCTACCACCGCACGCGCACTGTTTATTATTGAGGCTGGCGACCCACGAAACCGGCCAGACCTGACAGGTTTTCCGAAACCTGTCAGGTCTTGAGGCTGTACTAGGCTACCAGAAGGCAATCATGTCGGGTTCATCCTCGATACAGACCACCGTCTTGTTATCTTCTGCCATACGTGTTTGCTCCTCTGGTCAGAGTTCCGTTGCGGTCCGCTGTTGACAAGGGGTCTTCCGGATTTCGCTGGTTAGATGTGTTCAAAGGGGGTGTGTCACCCCATGCGCGTCAACTTAAGGGTTATGTTGTGCTTGCCAAGGCCGCCCGGCGATGAAGTCGCCGGGCTACGGAGCTTCCGCCCGATAAATCGGGCTCAGGAACCCCGTTCACGGGGTGGTGGCTCCGTAGCCGGGGCACTTTATGCCCCGGCGGGGCTGGCTGGCGAGCACACCTGGCGATTTGCACAGATTGCTTACCTCAGGTTGACGCGCATGGCGTGTCACCCCCGTCGGTGGGACTGAGACGCCGCGTTGCTCCTGGATGTGGAACGCGGGTGTCACACCCGCTTAGAGCACCCCGCGAAATCCCAAAAAGCCATCGTGGGAGGCCGTAGGGGCAAACGTAGGGTGACACAGGGAGAGCGATGAAACCAAATCAGGCCCACGGGCAAACATCTCCCCGTGAGCCCAATTGACCACGATCCAAGACTCAAGCACGTGCATTGGATGTTAGAGCCCGCCCTCGGTGAAGAGGTGACAGCGTCTGCAGATTGTGGTATAATGAGGCTGCACGGGGTGCTCCGCCACCCGGTGCCCCCAGCCCTGGTGGTGCCGGCCACGCAGGGCTGGTTCTTTCCGGAACCTGAGTTCCGTTGTGGTCCCCCTGCTAACAAACAGCAAGCCGCCACCCTTTACGCTTACAGGGACAGCGGCCTTTCATTCCTTTACTTAGCCCTCCTTTCGCAAGAGCGCATCCTGGGAGGAACCCGTCTCGATGCGTGGCTCGTATTCCCGTCTGTACGGGTACTATTCTACCACAGATTGTGTGGTTTGTCTGTAGGGAAAGTATGACATTTGTTGTAGGGAAAGTGTGACATTTTTTTGTAGGGAAAGTATGACATGCCAACGTCGTTCGCCCATCAGCCCGAATAGTCACATTTTCCCCTAATTGAGAATGAGAGGCAAGTAGATTAGGTCTCCTTCCCCAATAGTAATATAGTCGTCAGATCGAGTAAAAAACCAGGGTATCCCATTTAGGGTCAGATGCTCTGCCTGGGGCGCATATAGTGTTACTTGGGTGAGTACGTTGCCGTATACAGCTACGGTCTGGTCAGAATAGGCGGCGTCGAATGGCTCATTCCTATCGAGATTGGTTACCAAGACTTTGTCCGTTGTCTGGTCTGTCAGGAATGTGCCGCCGTACACGAACAGTTTCTCCAGCCCGTCGTCCGCCCCTCGGGAAATAACGGCAACCTGGCCATCGTAATAATAGTGACCAACGGCAGTAGCAGAGACGGGCTGCGCGTAGGTAAGCAATACATCATCGGTACGGCCATCATTCATTTGCACGCTCACGGCGGCTGCCACCCCGGTATCCTCAAGAACGGCCACGCCAGGTTTTGTATTCCAGGAGACATTGTCCGTGGGGTACAGAATGTGTATCAAGCGAACGTCATCCACGGGTGACGCCGGCCGTACGTGCACATAGGGTCGCCCATCGTTCCCGGTAGTGACCTCAAACGGCTGGGGGGCGGCGACACTGATGCCCAGAATCTGCCCGTCTCCTGCGTTGCCCCGCACCCAGTCTCCCTCAACTGAGACACTTTCTCCAAAATGACATACCCAGTCGTACTGATGAGCGGCATCGGCGGCCAGATTGTCCAGCATCACGAAGTAGTCCGGGCGGATAAACAGCACGTGACGGGTGATATCCTCCAGCCCCGTGATGTCTTTATAGCGCCGGGTGGCATCCGCCGCGACGTAGTCAAAACCCGGTGTGCTGGCTGTTGCTTCCAGAAAGCCATCGCTGCCGATAAAATCTTCAGGGTATTGCCCATAGTGGTCGTCCGGCGGTCTGTACTGGCCTTGACCATCAATGAGGAGCGTGTTATGCAACGCGGTGGCGCGTCTATCATAGCCCCAGCCCTCTCTTTCAGGGGCCAGCCACTGCCCCGCTCGATGGATGTAGAAACCGTTGGTGTCGTTATGATCGTGACTGATGTTTAGCTCGCAACCTGTATCCGAGCAGGGCGGTTCCCACGGGTAGACCCCCTGGGTGAATGTGTCAAAGGCGAACCGTCCTCCATAGGTGCCCGTTTTCAAACCGAAAATCAGATCATCCTCGCCCCAGCCGGTACGCCAGATGACTCCGTCAAGATCGGGAAACGCGCTCGCTTTCTCAAGATCCACAGGCGATTGAGGTATGATGGTGGGATCGTAGTAGAGAAACTCGAAAACGTACCAGGGGGCTGACCATATATGTGCGTGCCTACCCTCGGCTGCAATGAGTTGTTGCGCCATCCATTCGGCATGTCCGTCGCCATACTCGCTGGCGATGAAGCGGAGCAAGTTCTGTGGCTGGTTGCTATTACCCCACCACCACTCGAAATCCCCATAGGCCAGGACGAACTGAGTGCTGTCAGGAATGTGATTGTAGATGCGCCAATAAGGATAATGACGCAGATATGCGTGAGGGAGGATCTCAGCCTCCTGGACTCTTCTCAGGTTGACCATGAAGGGCAAAGATAGCGTCAGCCCGTAGCTCTGATAGGAAATACCTTCGTGCCAACTTCCGTCTTGGATCCCGTTCAGAATGTACTGCACCCGAGACAACCGACTGCTGGCCTGGTCGATCCACGTTTGGGCGCGCTCATCCTCGCCCAAAAGGGCCAGGCCGGCCATTCCCAGGGCGCTGTTATTAATCCAATGATGGTTTTGCAGATATGATTTCCACCACCAGTTCTCCCACGAACTCTGATAAGGCTCCGAGCTGGCCTCATACATCTTTTGCGCCCAATCCGCCAGGCTTTGACGCACGGTTTGCCGTTCGGCCGGAGTGAGGGAATCGTAAAGCCAATCGTAGGCAATGGCGTTGCCCAGCAACATGTGGGCATGGCCCAGATCGCGCCAGTTGTTCTCGCCCCACTGCCCCCAGGCAGCATAGGTGAGGAGATAGGTCTTGGCCAGATCGCAGTAATCAGCCTGTCCGGTGATGATACAGGCAAAAGCGAAAGGGAGAAGCCGATTTCCGTAGTTTGCATAAGTCTCTAAATCCCCATCAGGTGGCGCCGATGGAGGCGGCGAGGTTCCCAATTCGGACTCAACGTAGTCCCTGATCGGGATCCAGATCTGCTGGTGAGTCGTCGCTGCCTCGGCCTGCAAAGCCGGGATTTCATTCGCGTCGAAAAAGAGTCGAGGGTGATTCTCGGATGCAACAACAAACTTGGGCTTAGTATGGTTCACAGAACATACCGTGATTGACAAGGTTGCACACAGCACGCAAATAGGCCAGAGGTAAGCATACCTTTTCATGTTGACTCATTCTCAGCGATTTAGCGACATAATTATAGCATACACACCACCAACACGCAACAGGGACAGTGGTCGCCGCTCCTTATCCGATCAGTATATTGGTCGCTCACCCTCGGCTGCGATGCAAAGGAAAGAATCTCTGTAGTTGCTTTCTACGCAGAAACGCGATCAGCTCAGGATCATCTACTCGCGGCTCTCTCTTTATCCAACTGCCGAAATATCCGAGCAGAATGCCCAGGCCGGCAATGATCAATGGCCGATCTATTCCCATGCGATATATGCCCCGAGCCAGGACAAACAATGGGTGTGATCCCATGAAATATGCAGCTTTGCCTTTTTCTAGTCCGGCATTGATGGCCCCGCTGCGTTTGCCCATCGGACGGTGATGCAAGACGGCCAGATCCCTAAGAGTCCTGGTCTGCCATCCAAGCAGTTGAGCTTTAAGCTCATCTATGGCATCCCAACCCAGGCTTCGAGCCAATCCGCCAATCTGTTCAAAACATGCCCGGCGATAGACTTTGGTAGGGCCATTCACATTATCCAACGGTGCTTTGTCGAGAAGCCACCTGTCATTGCGGAAGACATACAGCGCCCCTCCTGCTATTCCAAGCGATGGTGATTCAGCGAAACGTCTGAATAATTCCTCAAAGTAGATAGCGTCGAACGAAAGGTCAACATCCAGTTTCACGATGAAGTCATAGTCTTGGTGTTCGAGACGCTCATAGCCTTCGTAGAAAGCCGAGACGACTCCGGCACCGCGTTGCCGCTTGCCGCGGTCTGGAAGGCGGGCTAATCGTATCCAAGGATACTGCACAGTGTATGACTGGGCAATATCCGCTGTCTTATCTGAGGACCCGTCATCTACAATGATCCATTCCAGCGGCTGAACGGTTTGGCTTATTACACACTTGATAGTTCGTTTAATGTGATTTTCCTCATTGCGTGCAGGAGAAATCACGACATATGAGATCTTCGGCATAGACAAACCCCTGAATTCAAAGTGAGACCGGCAGCCATCCCAGCCAAGAGCCAGAATTGCGTGAATAAGCGTATGTCACCAATTAGAGCATAATCCACCATGCTGTGCACACTCAGGGAGATGTAGGCGCAAAAAATGCCGACGCCTGCCATCCATAATGTATCGTTCGGTGCCCGGCTGATGAGCCGCCAGGCCTGGATCAATACACTTGCCAGGAACCACAAGAAAGCAACTAACCCGATGAAACCTGTCTCGGCAGCGATGAGCAGAAAGAGGTTGTGGACAATTGCAGGCTCATTCCAGGCTTGAAAGGAAGCCCAATCATAATGAGGCATAAACAAGGCATAATTGTTCAAGCCGACGCCCGATAGTGGATAGTCTTGAACGATAGCCAATGCACCCCTTGCCAGTACGATCCGGCTGCGTGCCGATCCGTAGTCGCTGGAAGTAAGGCGCGACAGGATCAAATCTGACCCGACGAGAGTCAGCGCCAGCAGAATCAAAAGCGTTGCACCGGCCACCAGCAGGGTAGTGCGTACCTCGAGCCGTCTCCGACGAACGCCCAACACCAGGACCACCAGAGAGACCATCACGGAGCTAATCCAACCACCTCGCGAAAGACTGAATACTAACCCCAGGGCACCAGCACAAAGCACGATACCAGTCATAGTTTTGTAGAGCCTCCTGGCCCTGGAGAACAGCAGGGCCAGTGCAAAGGGTATCGTGGCTGAGAGGTATATGGCGTAACTATTAGGGAAGCCGATCGTGCCTTGGGCCCGATGAACCGGTCTTGGCCCCAACTTTTGCCGTACCAGTGAGGAGCTTTCGCCCAGGAAAGAAAGGCCCAGGGGGTGCCCGGTGATTCCTTGGTACAAACCTACCAACCCTTGGCATAACAACCCAAGGAGCAATCCACTGATCAACCATTTAACGTCCTTCTCATCCTCGACGTTGCTGGCCACGACGAAGTAGAGCAAGATCAGCTTGCCCATGGCAATCATTTGTATCGCCGCAACGTCCATTTCTCTGGCATTGACCAGTGAGAAAGCGCTAGCAATAAGCCAGGCAAGAGCAGGAACTGTCGTAGAAGGAAAGAACCGGATTTTGGCCTGCCGGTCAATCGCCAGCCGCCCCAGATGAAGCATGAGCAAGGCGACGACCAGGCCATCGGTGAGATAAAGACCCACTGCGTTCAACTCGCCAATGTGTCCCGTACGGACGATAAAATCTTTGCCGATGTAAAAAGGACTGGTAAACACTAATGTGAAAAGCAGGACGCGCTTGGTGTTGCGCACCATCAGCAAAAACGCCGCAAACCCCATAGTAATGATGAGGGCGGCCTTCCATTTCAGCGCCACGTCAAGTGCCAGGCTTGCTCCACTCAAGAAACCTCCCAATACACACAGAGCAAATTGGGCAGGTTTGGGCACCCTTTCAGCAAAAAGAAAAGTCATTACATACCCCGATCTCCAGAAGGAATGAGTGTTCCCGGAGAAGAATCCGCCGGGACGCGCATATCCAACTTTAGAAGACCCTCCACCAACGCGATACGGAAAAATGATATATCCCGGGCTACACCATTCCACTCCAACCCAAAACGTCGCTAACCTGATCCGCGATGGGACCAAAGGCGTCGCTCATCCCTACGCATGGCACGCTTGACAGACAACAATAATCGATACAGCCTGCCAAGCGCAGGCCAGCGAATCGAAGCCAGTAGGAGTTGCTGTTTAAGATGTGCTGGTCTCAAGTTCAGGGAGCGCCGCCTGAGTACACCTTGCTGATCTATTGTCCACATCGCGGCCCATATGGTTAGGTAACTTTTTTCATAAGGGGCCAGCGCAAGGTTTTGCTGTGCCTCTGGTCCCAACTCAACCCATCGTTTATCAAACTTTTTTACCGTGCCTGCAGCATAGCCATGTTCCTGGTGCACGACCGTCACCGCAGCAGTTGCATCTACTATAGGTGTCCCTTGCGACGTCGCTCGCCACAAAAGCCAATTATCCCAAGCCAGGCGGCCAATCGCAAACGAGGGTATGTTGGTGTACATACCACGCGGAAAAGCAAAATAATCTATAGCGTCCGGGGAAGACGACCAGCCGGTCTGCGCCACGAGGGCACACAAATCCGCTTCCCAATCAGCCGAGGCAAAGTTCCATGGTTCTCCTATATCTACATTCCATCGCTGACCCACGATCAGAAACTTGGAGATATGAGCGGTGACTGTTTCCACTGCTGGCATGAAATCGCTCATCAAGATGATGTCGGCATTGACGTAGCAAACAACTGGCTGGCTGGCCCTCTCCTGTCCAGTCTGAAAAATCGAACGGATTAGCGGCGTTCCATACTCATTCTTTTCGATCTCTGCAACATGGATCAGATCAAACTCCTTACAGATCTCTGCAACTCCCTCATCATCACCCAGAAGGATGATCTCAGGTTTTGGTTGCAGCAGGGCCCAGCTCTTGATTGCATTCCTCTGAATGATATCAATATGCCCACGGAAAGGTTTGGGACACGAGAACAACGTAATCATCGTTTACACCTCCCCATACCGTCGTACAACTTGCGTTCTATGGTAAGAATTCAGATCATAGAACCTGATAATTGGAACATCGAACAACTCTTTTGATCGTCTTACGCCATCCATGTGGCAGAGCAGAGAAAACAGAGTTCAGGAAACTCTTAGAGTCCCTTGATAGAAAAAAGAAGCAATTCCGCGGGTCGACAACGAGAGCGCGTAGCAAGTACTGCAATGATGGTTTGAGTCGCTTGGTGCCATCCCAAATGTACAAGCTACCCACTAGATAAGCATTACTCAAGGCCCTCCGCCGAAAGTGTGCTGAATCGAAGGGGGGCGGCAGATTAGGTTGGCGGAAAAACTTTTCGGTCAGCCTTACTTTCGCTTCGCCCATGTCCACCTGTTGACTCAAACCACGGGTTTTGCTCACATAGGCCAGGTGAAAAGGCTCGTGTTTAATCGTACCGACCAGCCCGATACGTAACCACAACTCGTGGTCCTTGCCATTGCGAAACTCAGGATCTAGCCAGCCAACCTTCTCCAGAATAGACCGCCGCATAAAAGAAGCTGCTTGCGGGATAGTGTAATGACAATACTTGACAGCATAGACCAAATCCCATTCACGCGGCTTGATGATGCCAGAAACGATTTTCCCATCCTCAGAAACACCTGCAATATCGCCATAGACAAGATCCACAGGCGGGTTATTCTGCAGATACACCACCGCTTTACTGATAGCACCGGGCATCACATAAAGGTCGTCCGCATTCAGCCAGGCCAGAATCTCGCCCTTGCTCATCCACCAGCCCTTGTTAATGGCATCGGCATGGCCATTGTCTGGTTCGGACACCCACCTGATTCTATCCCCATACTGTTGAAGGATTTCGACCGTGCCATCGGTCGAGCCACCATCCACAACGATGCACTCGATATGCGTGTAATCCTGTTGCAGCACGCTCTCGATTGTGGGCACCAGGTAGTGCGCACGGTTTAGACAAGGGATCACAACCGACACCAATGGACTTGGAAGCATGCTCATAACGAGGTTCTCCATGCTTGAATTTTCCGAAACGCGTGATTGAACTTGGCAATTCCAAACCTGATATCACGCGCTTGCAGTGCACCAACAACCAGGCTGCATCCCACATAGAAAAATGAAACCAGGCACGCTCTGGCAACGAGACCGCCCCATCCCGTAACGTCCACGTGCAATAGGCCGACACACACCATGGTGGCCGCTACAGCCAGTGCTACTCGCACGTAGGGGGTCAAGCTTACCATCCAGTTCTTGCACCCAAGCAACTTTCTCTGTGTGAACAAGTCATACGCGACGTTTTGCAGCGCCAGACCGACGAACACACCCAGAGCAGCGCCGGGCGGTCCCAAACGTGGAGCCAGGATAGCCACTGGCAGCGTCAACAAGACCGTTGTCCCAATCGATGCGACTAGATTGATATCGGCTCTGCCCAGGCCGTTACAGACCTGATAGGCAACTGAACCAGGCGCTCGCCATATTACGCCAGCGGCAAGCAAAACAAGAACCAGCCAAGAATTAGCCATAAACTCAGGCCCCATCCACAGCATAAGGATATCTTTGGACAAAACCATCACGAGCGTCCCCATGAACGCAGATATCCAAAGCAGTATCCTGACCATCTCAAGATACATGCGCCGCAGGTCGCCCATCTTGCCGGTCGCCATGGCCTCGGAACTCAATGGGTAGAGCGCAGTGCAAAAGTAAAACATCATGTTTGGGATCTTGTCGGTAATTTTGGTAGGCACAATGTAGAATGTCACCGCCGATGTGCCCAACAGGACGCCGATCAGAGTCCGGTCGATTTGCAGCCCAATGGTGCTGGCTACCTGTCCGGCAAATAAAAGGGACGAAAAAGAGACGAATCGCCTCAGAAACCGCCTATCGGCTATCCACTTTTGGTCGGAACCAGGGAATCTGCGCAGGAGCAGCCAGGCCACAGTAGCAAAGGCCATCATCGCCAGCGCACTCGAAAGAACCTGGGCCACCACTGCCCCCAGCAATCCCCATCCTAACCAGATCGCCAGGACGATCCCCACCGTATTCAACGTTCCTACGCTCAGACTCACCAGACTGAGAATATCGTAGCGCCGCACGGCGGAGGGGACGCCTCGCAAAGCACCGGCAACTCCATTCAGAAAGAAACTCGTAGCAGCCAGGCGGAAGGCAATGACTGCGTTTTCAACCAGTGCGGCCGGGATCTCAAAGACGCTTCTCGCCAGTACGTCCGCCGCCAAGAACATGACGACGGCCCCCAGCGCAGACAGCGCCCCAACAATCACCACCCCAGTTACCGCCGTCTGGCGCAGTTCAGGCCACTCCTGGCGGGCATACGCCCCAGCCATGAAACGCACGTTGCCCATTGCCACCGGCATACTGAGCAGGCCGAGGTAGCCGGCCACGATCGACACAATGGCATAGATACCGTAAGCATCATTACCCAACTGTGAGACAATGTAGGGCACCGATACAAAGGCCAAGGCAATCGGCCATACCCACCCAATCAGGTTGAAAAAAGTATTTCGCGCCAAACCCTGAGTTAAGGCGACGGTTTTGGAAGGATACGCTGTCAGCGTCTGAGCTTCATCAACCATTTTGTCCGCACTTCCTTGCACTCCCCAGCGATTCACCTTCGATAGTGATTCTTAATCGGCGGCCGCCAACCATTGTCAAACACCTATGGCAAGGTTTTCATCCCTGGCAGATTCTGTTGCCGCCTGTACCCATTTCCTCCACCACAACGATGACTCGCCACTGTCCCTTACTAACTGTTCAGGAGATAACATCCAGGTCATCAATGTCAGGCAAGCCCGCATCCTCTCTGGTCACCACCCGGGGCCAGTGCCGCTTATAGTGCGTGCTGGCAAGCTGCTGCGCCACGTGCGCAACCTTATCGGTTGCGTGGCCGGTTTCCCTGGCAATCCTGTTGACCAGCGTCTCTGTTTCAGTCTCTAGCCAACGCCTTGTGCCATCAAACTTGTTCTGCAGCAAGCGCACAATCACCCGGTCCAGTTCATCGTACGGCAAGCCCAACTGATCCTCATCTGTTCCACCAGGGATAACATCAAGCCCGTCGGTCGGCACCGCCTGGAGCGATTCTTCCGGCACGCCCAGCGCTTCGGCAATGACGTACTCCTCCAGGCCCTTCCAAACATATTGGATCGGCGAGAAGTCGCCGACGTCCCCGTTCAGCGTCCAGAAACCCATCCACAACTCAGACAAATTGTCGGTGGAGACCACCAAACCACCCGTCAGTTGCGCAATGTGGTAAAGCGTGATCATGCGCAACCGCACCTTGATGTTGCCCGCCGCTCGGGCCTTGCGCTGGATCATGCGCTTGAGCAAGTAGTCGTCCCTATAGTCCTGTACGACCTGGATCAATTGATCTTGTAACGCCCCGGCTGAATAATATCGCGCCATAAGCGCATGATACTCGGGCGTCAGGTCTACCTTGATCCAGGGTATCTTGAAGTGATCGAGCACCAACCGGGCGATCCGCTGGACCTCCGGCTTTGACTCACACGGCATCAATACACCGATCGGCTTCACTCCTTCCAGGTCGCTGAGCAACCCGGCGATGACAGAGCTATCCAATCCTTCAGACTTGCCAAAGATGGCATACGTAAGGTTGTTTTCGCGAAAGTAGGTCTGGATGGCGCTGCGTATTTTCTCAACAGTCTCAGGAGCCTGCTCATGAGTAAGAGTGTATGTCATCTCAATCATCTCCTCGTCTGAATATCGTTGACTACAATAACAAATGGGCCTCGAATTTCAGTATAATCCAGCCTCTGCAATTAGTAACCACCAACCTTTGCCCAAAGGCCCATTCCGTTGCCTTATTCATTTGACTGATCGTTGTTCCATAACTTCTTTAATCGGGCACTGTTGGCCTCGTCGTCAATGTCAATGCCGAGCGGGACATAGCGGACGTGCGATACTGGTTCAAGTTTTTGACGTAAGATGCGCCAGCAATCATACACCACAACCGGCGGGTTCTTTTGCGGAAAGTCGGCCGGCTGCAGGGCACGGAACTCAGGGTCGGGGGTGGTAATCACGACGGCGTCCGCCTGCTGCAGGCACGAAGCCACATTTTCCAACATAACCACTTTGTCGGTCAATTCATGGCGGGCCATCTCGTTTGCCAATGGGTCGTATCCTACCACACGCACGCCCGAGGCGGCCAATGCACGCGCCAGATACATTCCTTGTGACTCTTCCACCACGTGCGAATGTGGCTTGTACGCCAGCCCCAGCACGGCCACTGTATCCCCACGTTTGATGAGCGAGCCCAGATATTCTGCCAGCTTGTCTGCCAACGAACGGTTCAACCGATCGGTTGTTTCAGCCAGACTCGCTTCGTACCCCAGGGCGCGGGCAATAAAACCCAGCGCCACATTATCACGGGGGAAACAGGGTCCCCCGTAACCCAGAGCACCGGTCAGATATTTGCGACCGATGCGCGTATCCAACCCCAGGGCGTCGCTGACCACATCTACATCGCCTCCTGGAATGCGCTCGCACAGACCGGCCAGCATGTTAGCAAAGGTAATCTTGGTGGTGATAAAGGCATTCAGTGCAATTTTGGTCAGTTCTGCGTTCTCTATACTCATCCGCTTGCAGGGCGGATCGTTCTCCATAATCTCGGCATAGCAAGCTTCCAGTTGGCTACCCGCCCGCTCATCGAATTCCCCCACCAGAGTAAAGTCGGGGTTGAGAAAGTTATGGATCACGCTGCCCAGGGCAATGAACTCCGGGCTATAGCACAGCCCAAAATCCCGGCCACAGACCTTGCCCGATTCCCGCTCCAGGACCGGCAGCAGCCCATAGCGCGTTGAGCCAGGAAGCACCGTGCTTGTCAGAACCACGTTATGATAGCCGTCCTTTTCCGCCAATGCGCGACCGATCTCACCAAAAGCCCACTTGGCATATTGCAGTGAGAACGCTCCTCGTTCGTCACTCGGTGTGGGCACGATAACGAACGTCACATCTGAGTTCAAGATGGCTTCACGGTGGCTGAGGGTCGCTCGCAGCCGCTTCCGATGGGCCGCGATTGTCTCTTCCAGGTTTGTCTCCTGTACCGGTGCGTGGCCAGCGTTCAGCAGGTCCACGGCACGCTTATTGATATCCACGCCGATCACGTCGGGACCTCGGCTGGCAATAGCCGCTGCCATACTGGCGCCCAGCTTGCCAAGCCCTACTACGGAATAGGTTCTGCTCATTGTCAAATCTGTCCTTTCAAGAAGCGAGCGCATGCGTTGAGTCCGAGTGCAATCGCAGCCGCTGCTCCAAGTGTGGCCACTTTGCCCTCATGCAGATACCGAGTCAGACTGTGCAAACCGATGAACTCAACCTGGATTTCCTCCAGATCGTCGGGGCCAGGTTCGGCCGCGGCACGTAGCCCATGGGCCAGGTAGATGTGTGCCTGGCCGCAGCCACGGTTGCCGTCAACAGTGAACGAGCCCAGGTGTCTCCATATATCAGCCTGATAACCCGTCTCCTCAAGCAACTCTCTCTGTGCGGCAGCCAAGGGAGTCTCATCTGGCATCACGTAACCTGCAGGTAAGCCAAGATTGATATTTCGCGGTCCGTGTTTATAGTGCCAGATGCCGATCACCTGATCGGCCGCGGTTAGCGCGAACACAACCACGTAATCGGGCTGCTCCAGCCTATAGTAATCGCTCACCAGACGTCCATCTGGCAAACGCACCGTCTCTCTCCAAAGCTGGAGCCATGGAGCAGCATCCACCACTTGCTGGCGATGAACGATCTCCCAGAGCTGCAGTCCCTGGCCGTTTTCGGTATTCACCAGTCCTCGGCTCCTATCTTGGATGCACGCGACAGGCAAAAACAACCGCCCTCAAGACACCTGGCTATGCGTCAGCGCTGCCACTGCATCGTCATCTGAAGCCGTTTCCAACCTGACCCGGACCTGTTCCTCAATCCAGGCATAGGTGCGGGCCAACCCTTCCTCCAACGAAATCTCCGGGTCCCACCCCAACACCTGGCGCAGGCGGGTATTGTCGGAGTTGCGCCCCCGAACACCCTGAGGACCTGGCACGTGCTTCTTCACAATCCTAACACCAGCAACGTCGGCGATGATGTCTGCCAGTTGGTTGATAGTGACCAGGCGATCCTGGCCCAAGTTAAGCGGCTCGCGATAGTCCGACTGCATCAGCTTGTAGATACCGGTTGCACAGTCGTCAATGTAGCAGAAAGAGCGGGTCTGCTCACCATCTCCCCAGATCTCGATTTCAGGATTACCGGTCAACTTGACCATTGCCACCTTGCGGCATAGGGCAGCAGGCGCTTTCTCCCGGCCACCGTCCCAGGTTCCCAGGGGACCAAAGATGTTGTGGAAGCGCACGAGGCGGGTCTCGATGCCAAGATCCTCCCGGTAGTGGGTGCACAACCGCTCGGTGATCAACTTTTCCCAACCGTAGGCATCTTGGGGCTGGGCAGGATAGGCGTCCTCCTCTTTGAGCGGTGTGACGTCGGTATCTTCCTGCAAATACTCGGGGTAGATACAAGCTGAGGACGTGAAAAAGTAACGCTGGACGTCGTTCTTGTGGGCTGCGTCCAGGGTGTGGATATTGATGAGCAGGTTGTTATGCAGGATTTGTGAGTGGTTGGACGAGATAAAGCCCATGCCGCCCATATCAGCCGCCAGGGCGTAGACCTCATCCACGCCACGAGTGGCCTGGAGACAGTTATCCCAGCGTCGCAGGTCGAGCAATTCGAATTCGTCAGCGTCCGTGGGGCTGAACTCTGGGTGTTTGATGTCTACACCCCGTACCCAATACTCTTTCTTCTTCAGATACGTGACCAGATGGTGACCGATGAATCCCCCGGCACCTGTAACCAGAATCCTTGTTTGTTCCGACATTGATGCAATTCCTCCTTAGGTTAAGAACGGTAGCTACTATTCTTCTATCAGTGTGAAACTTACCTCCACCAGTCCGCTGAGAATAGCCAGATACTTCTGTTTCTGGATATGCCAACCTAGTTTCTTTAGGATGACCTGTGCACTGTACACCTTCTCACGTGCCAACTGGGGATCAGCATAGCAGATCCTAACTTGCTCAGCAAAACCTGTAACGCTCCCTGGTTCAAAGAAGAAGATGCTACGTTCAAAATAATGTGCCATTGTCTTTGTTCGAGATGCCACCACAGGGAGACCCATCAGCAGCCACTCCAATACCTTGGTGGACAAGCACAGATGCGAGAACGAACTCTGATCGATAGGGGATATGCCCAAGTCTGCCGCCAAGACAATATCAGGAACTTGCTCTAGCGGAACGGGGCGCCGGAACTCGACCAGAGATTCCAGGTTCAGGGACTGCACGAGTTTTCGCAAGCAAGGCAGATGATCCCCTTCACCGACTATTACCAACCTGATGTCAGGAATCTGATGTCTTAAGACTGCAAGACCTTGAATGGCTATTTCCAGTCCATGGCGCTCCCCTACGGTTCCCGTGAATAGCAAAGTAAAGGGCTGTCCCTTCTTAGGCCCGCTAGGTGCATGCCCCCTCTCTTTTCTGCCAAACAATCTCTCATCCGGAGTATTCAGGACGACCGATACCTTGTCTGGTGGCAAGCCCCGCTCAACAAGCAAATCTCTCATCGGGTCGTGGACGGTGAGCACGTGATCAGCAAACATCCAACTCAGTCTCTCCTGAAAGCAAATGATTCTGATCATCAAGTGTGATGAATCCGCTTTGAACTTTGACATGTACAGTTCGGGCATAGGATCACGAGTATTCAAAACGATCGGCCTGCCGAAAAGCTTGGGAAGCAGTGCTGAGAACACCAGGAAATCGGGAATCGTGTGAACTTCGATGACATCGTATCTTTTCCAGGCGAACAGAAACGAAACAAGGAAAAATGCACAGGTAAAGAAGCCAAAATACTCAAACAGATACCTGGCTGCACCTCGTCTTTTTCGAGATATGGGTGCTCTGTAGATGCTCACGCCGTTGTGTATTTGCCGTACCGACTGCCCAGGCGCCCGCAAACATATCACATCGACCTGACCACCTGCTTCCACGATGGCCTTTGCTTGTCTTTGTGCCACCGGGTCGCTCAGATAGTACTGCCGAACTACCATACACGTTTTCATAATACGAAACAGCTGTATAACTTTCCTCAAGATACGTGCTTTAGTGACTTAACGAGTTTGATTGTTTTTTCCTCTATTCTGGCCAGGTCTTTCGCGTTTGGTCGACCCCTAATATCTCCCAGTCTACCTCTAATGCTTCCTTCTTCCCATCCGTGAAATTCTCCAACGATGTACCACTCATCCTCAACTTCAAAACCAAGGTGTTCGACGAATTGCCGTAGGTACTTCCCCGCGGGCAACGCTTCGTTTACCCCGATACGAGGACCTGAAAAAGTGACGAAAACCAATGCATGCTTCCCGGGAATCTTATGAGCTGGCAGCCTCACTTCCTTACGCTTTCGATATTCGTTTCCCTTTCCCAGAATGAACTTCATTACTGGACGCGGTGGAAGAGAGTGGATCACAGGGCTACCAAAACACACTAGATCATAGTCATATAGATCTTCCTTCAAGGCTTCTGAGACCTTTTTTGTGATTACCTCCAGGCCTTCTTTACTCAAACCTTGCTGAATAGCCAGCGCGACCTTCTCGGTATTTCCAGTCTGAGAGAAGTAGATAATCAATGCTTCGCCGGTTCTGAAAGCCTCGCTCAACACTGGCTGAAATGTCATGGCTCGTCTGATTCCCCACCCCAAAAGTTCTCTGAGTTCTTTGGGGATTAGGTGGCAACGTGTTGCGGAAAGATAGGGAACTCGAAAAAATGGAATTCGAAGAGCGAATGAGAGTAGACTCACTATGAGTTGCGGCAGGAAAGGGGAGTGCATCCAGTGCCGCAATTGGAAGCTACGGTCCATAGGTGATCTCAACTTCTGCAGCACTCCTAGCTGGAATGTACAAATCCAACACAAGTGTATCGCTCTCGACTCGAAAAGGGAACTCTGCGCCATTGATGGTTAGGCTGGCTATAGGGACGTTAAGGGTCTCCTCTTTCTGAAGATGATAGGTTTTCCCCTGATTCGATGTGTTTATGATTATCACGTGATTGCCATACCACTTCACATCTATGCTGCCATCGTCGTTTCTCTTCTCCAGATACAGGTGTTTCACGATATAGTCCAGACTGTGCCATTCCACGGCGATAGGCAATTGATTGATGGCATCAGCGGTTTGGTTGAAGCCGTCTAGTCCATGCCTGAAAACCTCGTCGACGTGCGAGAATAGCAGTATCGGCTTTCCGATAAAAAGGTTAAACAAGAGCCATTGAAACTCCGGCCCTGAAAGTCCCCCGGGTCCGACTCCCCTACGCCAAATTGCGGGGAAACTACCATAGTTCATGACGGCTTGATACATATCAAAATCAAAGTTATCTCCTGGTTTGGAACCTAACGGGATATTGTCTGAATTAATTGTGGCATTGTAGTTGTTGGCCTTTAGCCATACCAGTGTGTCGGCCGGGGAGATGCCGTATGGGAAGATCATGATCTTCCCGTAGGGTATGCCTGTCAATCTCTTGTGCTCCTCGATCCGCGTCAGCCCTTCGACGATATCAATTTTTTGCTCCCTAAGCGGGCGGGCTGGATATGGGTCAGTCTGGGAAATCTCATACTTGTAAAACTCGTACGGATCATCGTTATTTCCATGCTGAACGATTGAGAGGTAGTCCGGGTTTGTGAGAAACAAGTGTGCTACAAGAGAATCTGTTCGGTCATAGTTTATCGGAATGAAGGCAATCGTTGTATGGAAATTGTGCTCCTTCATCTGCGCCAGTAGTTCTGCGTATCGGATGCCAAACGAATGGTCTCGCAGCGCCGGATCATCAATGGTCAAATTGGCAAAGGTGTAATCGCTGTGCCAAACCTCATCACTCAGCGCGAACCGGAAAGCGAACATCAGGGGGCCAAGCTCTGAAAAGGTACAGGGTTCGTAGGCATAACGCATGGGAGCGTCATCAAGGACGTTTCCATAGGGATCACCTGCACTCACAAGGATCGAACCGGCCCCAGCCTGATAATGCACAAAGATGGGATAAATTGTACCTGCATCGTCAATTGATGAAATTACAGCAGGTGCTGATAGTGGCTTGCCCAATATGATCGCAGAATCTGGTTGGGCAATCTGCGTGCAAGATATGACCTGTCCAGTGAATGCCCCGGTCAGATCAGGCATCTGGTCGGAGATATACCAGTCTGCACGAGAGTCTTCCGGTGCTTTTGCACCGAGCACCACGTTATCCGTCAAGAACTCCAAGTTAGGATAGCTCTTCTGACCTTCCTCATCAACCAGTTCTGCCACCAGCAGGTTCGTACCCTCTACCTTGACAGCCTGCTTGATCAGATCCAGTTCGTCTGGTGAGACCAGGGAGGGCGCTTCTAATGTTTGGGCGCTGATCCCTATTAGCTTGAAATAGTCGTCACGACCGTCCCTGAGCAGGTCATCGGTCAGGGGAGTCTTACTGAGGTCAAGCTGTTTATAGCCAACCCCGTAGTAGCGCGCTAGCTGGCGGAAGTTGATATTGAAATCTTGCTCGTAGGCCGAATCATAAAGCAGCAGCACGTCATCCAAGTCTTCGCCCTTTTCCTCCGCAGCGTGTATGGTTTGCGTAATGGAAACGCCAACAGGCGAGGCAGGTGTTGGCTCTAATGTTTGCCTGGTTGCACTGTCCTGAGCAGCGTTAGGAGTCTCCACATTGGAAAGTGCTATCACAGGCGTGGCCAGATCAACCTGGGGTGCATCGGAACCCGAAAGTGTAATCACTGTGGAAATGCTTGGGCCTTTGGTAAGTACGAACACTAATAGACCACAGGTTATGCCGGTAGCAAGACTTACGAGCAACTCCCTTCGCTGCATGTTAACCACAACTCTTTCCTTCCTTGCTCGTTGGTAAGGGTTCTATTCGTTAGCCTGGAGACGGCTTCTTCTAAAGTAGGAGCGCACAAGGGGCTTGGCAACTTCTGACAAGGGCAGATGACGACGATAGAGCTCGGTTGCTAGCCGCTGCAGCACCCCACTCCATCCCAATCGGCGAAACTTGACCCATCGCTTCCTCGTTCCACCTTGCTCATCGGGCCACTTGGCAGTCATTCGTTGGAAGTTTCGCCAGGCTATCTGCTCGGCCACCCTGCTTGGACTGACCCCATTTTGTTCAGCCAAGGTAAGTAGATACTTCACCTTGCTACCCAACTCAACATCGAAGATACGGTTAATGTCATCGTCGCCGAACCCAAACCAGGCAATGGAACTACTGAGGCCTCCCCCACAGTTGGCAACGAAATCTGGGATATATAGAATACCCCTGCTGAATAATATCTCCTCAGCTTCACTAGTCAGGGGTATATTGGCACCTGGCACAATGACTTTCGTCTGGACCTGGGCTGCGTTTTCGTTGTGGATTGTCCATGGCCCGGCACAAGGGATCAAAAAATCTGTAGGCAAGGTTAATAGGTCGGCTTTCTCAAGGCGCTCTGCGTCAGGATAGTGGTGCACTAGCTCATCCCCCACCTGTTCCTTGAGCGTTATGAGCCTATGGACGTTCAACCCCCTCGGATTGTAGATCGCGCCTTCCAGTGTGCTGACTGCAATAATACTGACTCCAGCGGCATCCATAAGCCTGGCAACGTTGACACCCACCTTGCCAAAACCTTCGATTGCCGCGATGCTCTGAGACAGATCCAGGTTTAGCACAGTCGCCGCTTGGGTGAGAGCCATAAAGACCGAACGGGCAGTGTAGTAGCCGGTGTCAACTAGACATGCGTCGGCTGGCAAGCCGGCTGCTTGCCGCACAGTAGCTATGTCTTCTTCCGAAGTTCCTAGATCAGCCCCAGGGATATATAGTCCGCTTCTTAAAACGGGGCTCAAGATCCGTCCAAAGGCGGCCAGGCGGGCTTGCCTCTCGGCCTGAGGCAACCGTGGTGATGCCACCAGACCCGCTTTGGCTCCTCCCAGCCGCACATTGGCAAAGGCAAACTTCAAGGTCATAGCCCTTGCCAAATGGGCGACCTCATCTATTGTGACGTCAGGCTTCATCCGGATGCCACCGCCCGCCCTGCCGCCCACCGTGCGGTCAACAACCAAATAGCCTATTAATCCCAGTTCCTCGTCAGCTACCTGACAGGCTATCTGGGGCCGAGGATCCTCTAGCCAGTGCATGACAATTATTACTCCAGGGCCGTATCCGACGCATCCATAGGAGATTCACTTGAGAGTTCCCCCTCTATCTTAACCTCGGACACGAAATAGCGCAACTTGCCCGACTTTTCACGAGGGATTTGCTCCACGAATTCAAAGTCTACGGTAATAGCTTCTCCCAACTTGTCTCGAACGAATGTCGAGAAAGCATCTGTCACCAAGGATTCGCTGCCAGGTTTCGCTTCAATCTGGATGAAGAAATGGGACAGCGACCGCTGAAATACCTTGTACTGTCGAATGTTTTCGAACAGGATGCTGTTGCCGTGGGGCAAATGTAAAATGTCAGGATGCAGTGTTCTCCCGTCCTCGAGCCGAATCAAGTCCCATTCACGCCCAATAGAGACCTCCATCAAAGGCAAACCCCTGCCACAGGGGCAGAGTTGAACGCTATAACTACCTACATCCCCCACGCAATAGCGAACCAGAGGCATTCGGTAATTGTCCAGGTCTGTCACAACGATACTTGCCATTTGGCCAGGCTCGGCTGGCTTTCCGTTTTTGACAAACTCCACCAAAATGTTTTCGCTGGCCAGGTGCATCCCACCCTCTGGGCACTGGAAAGCTATGAGACCCACTTCGCAACACCCGTATTCGTTCACCACAGGGCAGCCAAAGACCGCTTCGATCATCTCCCGCTGATGAGGATACAGAACCTCAGATGTGGTGCATACCCCTTTTAGCCCCAGCACAAGCCCGTCTAGCCCGTCTTCTTTTAACAGGCCAGCCCAAGCATATGCGGCCGAAGTAAATCCGTATAGGAATCGCACCTTGGAACGCCGCATTTGATCATAGTAGTTGCGCATAGATTGCGGATTCAAATCATAAACTGAAAATAAGATAGTATTATCAACGAGGCGCCTCTTTAGTCTTCTGACCGTATGCATAGGCCCCAAACTGCCCACCAGCCAGGCGTGCCTTTCCCCCACATCCCACCCCCACCACCTCCTTCCCCTAGCTTGAGCCGCGAAGTGATATGCTGAGGCCAGCCTGTCTATCTGGACTTCAGTGGGCATGCCAGAGGAACCGCTGGTCCTGTCCGTGACAAAAGGACGCCTTCTGTCTTGGGCCACCATTTGGGGCCGATTATGCCTTAGCTCTCGCTTGGTCAGAAGGGGCAATCTACGGAAATCGTCCATATCTTTGACATTCTCTGGCTTTATGGCAAGTCTGTCAAAGAGGGCATGGTAATATGGTACATTGTCGTAGCAATGGGCTAACAATTCCCTCAGCTTTCTCCATTGCAAATCCTGGAGTTGGGATGGCGAGTGCCATTGCGTGCGTTCCAACTCCTGCAAGCAGTCCAGTACTCTTTCCCCGATGATCCTTCGGTACAAAGGGAAGGTAATGTTTCGTACAACCCACGGATGCATCGCAAATACCTCCCAAGCGTGACTGTTAGGCCACCTTATGCATCGCTCAAGATTGTCCCGATAACCTCGGCCCCAACATTGGATAGTTGCTTCAGGGCCTGTTGGATACCTTCAGTGGTGGTCTGGCCCAGCCGAACCACCAAAAGCACGCCATCCACTGCCGAGCTCAGCAGGCAAGCCTCGGGAGCTGTGAGCACTGGCGGTGCGTTGATCAGCACCACATCCGCTTTATCACCGAGGGACTGGATCAGCCTACGCACTTGATGCAAGTCCGATTGAGTCCAAGGCCCATCCTCCTTCGGGTGAACCGTCATCAACCTGACCTGAGGGACTTCGGTCTCTTGGACTAAAGCCACAATCGCTGCTGTCGCTGGTAGGAGGCTCTCATGTACTTCAGTGAATTGCTGAAGCGCGGTTGCCAACTCTGGCTCGTCGGTCGCGTCAAAAAGCTGACCCAGCTCTTGTTTCTGTAAACCCACTTCGACCACAATGGCAACCTGGCCAGCTTCCGCCATACACATCGCCAGGTCCTTGATGATTTGGGCTTTGCCCGCCCCAGAATCCACACTTGTCATCAAGAAAGTTCGTGCTCCCCTATTAACCACTGACGCCAAACTGGTTTGCAACAGTCTATACACGGGGTCAATCACGTGCCGACCGTTAGTCCCTATCCTGGTGCTGACATGACGCTTAGATCTGCTGGCAGGAACTAACCCTAACACAGGTGTCTCTGAAATGGCCTCTATCTGATTGGGGCTATAGACTGTAGTGTCCAGGTTCTCGAACAAAAACGCTAGCACAAGACCTGTCATTAAACCTATAGCAATGGCACCTGCCATAATGACGATGGGACGCGGCCGTACAGGGGCGGTAGGTGTGGTCGCAGGCTCCATCAGCGAGATGACATTGCCACCCGTGGCTTCAGCAATACGAGCCTGTTCATACTGCCTGAGAAGCATGGATTGAACATCTTCCTTGAGCCGGATACTTCTAGCCAGACTGCCTATCCGATCCAAATCAGAAGGTGTTTGCTCAAGCAGTTTATCGTATTCTGCCTGCATTTCCAGTATTTCCTTCTCGACCCGGTCCAGTTCTTCGCCCAAGGTTGCCTCGGCGCTTATCGCGCTTTCGGACGATAGCAGGTGGTCTTTTGTCATAAGCGCCTCTGCTAGAGCATTGGCGACTTCCGTTGCAAAGTGGGGATCAGAGTCCTCAACTCGCAACTCGATCAGCTCTGTGTTTTCAATGATGTTCGCCTCTATCTGCTCTGCCTTTGGTGGTGCCGTTAGACCTAGCAGCAGTTTTGTTTGCTCTAGTACAGGTTTACTGGTTGCCACCCGGACATACGTATTGCGCAACTGCTCGGCATACAGGTAATCAGTATAATCGAATTCGGCCCCGGGAATGGGAGCGATTCGCACAGTGGCCGTGGCAACGTAGACTGGGGACGAGAAAAAGGTTCCAATCGCGGCTGTCGTGACGGTCATAAGCAAGGTCAAAAAAATCACCCACTTACGCCGCCATAGAATATCCAGATACTCACGAATTTCCATGTGCGTCTCTCTTCCGTCCAGTTTATATGGCTTGCTCTTCCCCACCTAAGTACACGATTGACTTCTCCTCGGCACTATGTACTGCCATTTTATGACCATCGAACCCGTTTGTCAACCTTCTGCGCCGGAGCGCGCTCGGTTCGGCCTGGCTCCATACCAGTCGCCTTGGCTATTCGTCTAGCAGGTTGTCGGAGTAAAAAGTGCCGTCCCTAAATTCGTGGCTTTTCTTGGCAAGACGTGTTCTCTCCGACAGACTGCTAGTGAATACTATTCCAGCCCGTGCCTGAATTTGATACGGCTCATGTCATTTCAGGCTGCTTCATTAGAGGGACTGTGTGAATCCTTGATCACCTGCGTGGTCACGAACTGCACCTGCTCGTCTGTCATCTCAGGGAACATGGGCAGTGAGAGAACCTCATCACACAACTGCTCCGTCACCGGGAACTGCCCCCGACGAAATCCACTCTCCGCGTAGAATGGCTGCAAGTGGATCGGCACCGGGTAATGAATCGCCGTGCCAATACCTTGCTCTCGCAGATGGGCCTGCAGCGCATCTCGCTGCGGCGTCCGCACTACGTAGAGATGGTATACGTGCACCGAATCCGGGGCTTCGACCGGCGTAACGACGCCGCTTCCCGCCAAGAGTTTGGTGTACAACGCAGCGTTGCGGCGGCGCGCGTCTATCCAGCCCTCCAGGTGGCGCAACTTGACGCGCAAGATCGCGGCCTGGAGTGTGTCCAGCCGGTGGTTGAAGGGCGGCAACTCGTGGTAGTATTTCTCCTTCTGACCACAGTTGCGCATGGCCCGTATTTGCTCGGCAACCTGTGCATCGTCGGTCACCAGCATCCCTCCGTCGCCGCAGCCGCCCAGGTTTTTGGTGGGATAGAAACTGAAGGCAGCCGAGTGGCCCAGCGAACCCACACGACGACCTTTGTAGGTCGCACCATGGGCTTGGCACGCATCTTCGATGACGACCATGCCGTGCTTATCGGCCAGGTGCAGGATGGCGTCCATCTCGGCTGGCAGACCATAGAGGTGCACCGGGATGATCGCCCGTGTGCGCGGCGTGATCGCTGCTTCGATCTGCGCCACGTTTATGTTGTAGGTGGTCGGGTCCACGTCCACCAAGATAGGCCGCGCTCCGGCAAAGGTGACGGCCGCCGCCGTGGCGATGAACGTATGCGCGGGGACGATCACCTCGTCGCCGGGGCCGATCCCGAAGGCTAGCAGGCTCAGCTTGAGCGCGGACAGTCCGCTGTCCACGCCCACCGCGTAGCGCGTGCCGCAAAACGCTGCAAACTCTTCCTCGAAACGGATGACGTCCTCCCCCAGGGCAAAGTCGGCCCGTTCCATCACCCGCTGCATGGCCTGATTGAGTTCATCCCAAAGGGCGCGATGCTGCGTTTTCAAATCAACGAAAGGGACGTTCACGGTCAGCTCCTTTCCAACAATCTCAATTGTACTTGCCAGAGGCTTTCATGTCAAGGGCGGGGTTGCTTCAAGGCAAAGCACGATTGAGGATAGCCTGTATTTTTGCAGGGACACCAGCCACCACCGCGTCGTCCGGCACATCTTGGGTGACCACACTGCCGGCTCCCACCATCGCGCGTTCACCTATCGTCACGCCACACATAATCGTGGCATTGCTGCCAATAGAAGCGCCCTGTTTTACCAGCGTGGGGATGCACGCCCAATCCGCTTCAGACTGCAATTCCCCGCCGGCAGTAGTAGCGCGCGGGTATTTGTCATTGATGAATATCACCCCGTGACCGATAAAGACCTCATCTTCAATCGTCACCCCTTCACAGATGAACGTGTGGCTGGAGACTTTGACCCGACGCCCTACCTTTACTCCTTTCTGGATCTCCACGAAGGCACCGATCTTGCTCTCATCGCCAATCTCACAGCCATATAGGTTGACAAAAGCATATATTTTCACATCTTGCCCCAATTTTACGTCTGGGGCAATGCGTACAAAGTCACTCTTCATCTTTGGACATGCTCCCTTTTATGCGACGGCACGCTCATGCGTCTCTTCCCTCTCAAGAAAGATCATCTCCTGCCCCCCACCGTTTTGCAGTGACCGCTCAGCCATCTCCAGCACCCTGACCACTTTCAATCCGACTCGACCGCTGCTTTGAGGTTCTGTTTGATTGGCGATACATTCCAGAAAGTGCTGGCACTCCAGGCGGAGTGGTTCGACGAAGCGGATGTTGGGAATCACCACGTCACCGTAACGGTAGCTGCACTGAAATTCACCAAATGTGTCCGTGTATTGAGGTGCCTCTACGCCTTTATCATAGATTTTGATCTTTTCCAGGGCCTCTACGTCATCGTAGACCACCATCTTCCGGCTGCCGACGACGGTAATACGTCGTACCTTGCAAGGGTCGAGCCAGCTTACGTGAATGTGAGCCAGAATCTCATCCGGGAATAGCAAGTTCAGGTAGGCGACGTCATGCTTACCTTTGAAAATATTGGACATACCATAGACGCTGACACCGACCGGATCGCGGCCAAGAATATATAGCAGGATCGAAATGTCGTGCGGAGCCAGGTCCCAGAGTACGTCCAAATCGCGTTGAAATAGTCCCAGGTTCACCCGCACCGCATCAACGTAGTAAACCTGCCCCAGTTCGCCGCTTTCGATGATCTCCTTTAGCGCCCGTACGGCCGGGTTGTATTCGAATGTATGCCCTACCATCAGGGTCAAGCCCCGTGTCTCAGCTATTTCGATCAACGTTTCGGCGTCTTGAGTATTCAGCGTCAGAGGCTTCTCGACGAACGCGTGCATGTCGTGTTGCAGACAATCCCGCGCAATGCGGAAATGAGTGGCCGGCGGCGTTGCCACCGCAATGGCGTCCAGTTCCATAGCAAAAAGGTCTCGGTAGTCCTTTGTAATCTTGATTCTGGGATAACGAGACTTGATATGTGCAAGCCGATCTTCGTCAAGGTCCGCGACAGCCACAACGTTCGAGGTGGGTAACTCGACGAAGTTACGGATCAGATTGGGCCCCCAGTAGCCACATCCGATGACACCCACATTGATGTGATCCATGTCTCTCCTCTCTTTTGCGCTAAACCGCCCCTTTTCCAGACAATACGGCGAGCGGTGTCTTTAGCAGGATCTTGAGATCCAGCCAGAACGATTGACGTTCGATGTACTCGATGTCTAACTTGACCATTTCGTCAAAGTCGGCCGAGCTCCTTGCAGTCACTTGCCACAACCCGGTAAGGCCTGGTTGGGTCTGCAGCCGCCGGCGATGCCAGGACTCATACTCGTCCAGTTCATAAGGGATCGGTGGCCTTGGACCCGCCAGGCTCATGTCGCCCTTGAGCACGTTCCACAGTTGCGGCAGTTCATCCAGGCTGCTCTTGCGGAGAAATCTCCCCAGGCGAGTTACCCGTGGGTCGTGTACCAACTTGCAGACCTGGATGTCCTCGCCCTGCACTTTGACCATATTTTCATGATCATTGTGGATGAAAGCCGTAACAAAAGCCTGGTGCATAGACGGATCGGCGTTTGGGACCATCGAGCGGAATTTGTAGAGCGTGAACGTGGTCCGTCGCCAATAAGAGTACCCATCGCGGGTCCAGCGTCGTGCGCCGACCCGCTTCTGGGCAAAGATTATGGGCCATCCAGAGTCCAGGACGATCAACACAGCGATCAGGGCCATCAGCGGCGACAGGATCACCAGGGCAAGTGTGGCAATGGTTACATCCAGCACACGTTTGAAGAAATAGTAGGTGGCATGATCCCTGGCCAAGGGGCTAAGAGCGCGGGTGTCAAATCGTCGCAACAGGTTAAGGTTCACCTGTTGGTGAATAACCTGTTGGTGAATAACCTGTTGGTACGCGACTTGTTGGTACATCGGTTTTCTCTCCTGCCTGCCTCACTATTGCTCTGTCAACTCTGATTTGATGGTTGTAGTGGCGACTTCAGTCGCTTATTGAGCGGTGGAAACGACCAAGTCGTTACTACGAACCCTTCAAACCGGCTTGACAGAGTACTATGGGTACCCCGGCACACTAACCACACCGAGTCACCGTTCGGTGGTAATAGATGTAGCTGCCGTCCTGCTGTGCTCGATTCACAACCACGTCGATTGAGTTGGCTCTGACGTCGGCCAGTTGCTGGCAGGCAACCTGCTTCCTCCAGCACGGGGCCGCTGGTGGCGATTTGGGCGTAGGTGTTCATAAGCCGCTCGGCGTACATGTAGGACGTATAGTCGAGCGTCCCACCGGCGGCCGCCGCTACGCGCAACGTCGCAGCAGCCGTATACGTGGGTGTCATTGTGAATGTGCCTATGACGACGACGGTCACCGTCACGATAAGCGTGACAGCGATGACCCACTTTCGTCGCCAAAGAATCGCCAGATAGGTTGTAAGTTCCATCGGTCTTCTCCAGATGTCCAGCGCGCCTACAAGTGTAGGAAGTCCGGGCGGTTGTTGTATACGGGGTGCTCCGCCACCCGATGCCTCCAGCCCCGGTGGTACCGGCCACGCAGGGCTACTTATCTCAGGAATCTGAGTCTGTTATCGGCAACATATATAGGGTAGCAGATAAAGGTGAACGTGCGGTGAAGAATGCCTTGATAATTTGTTAGAATCCGCCCGCCTTGGAGCATCTGGCTGAGAGGGGCAGTAACGAA
>CAYLPU010000044.1:0-40735 GCA_964385635.1 uncultured Anaerolineales bacterium | reverse complement strand
GTCGGGGTCTGGTCTGGCGCGCACGGCCAGGTTGACCAGGTTGATCAGGCACTCTGCTGCATCCTCTCGATCTGGAAATAGGTCTGCAGCCAGGTCGCTCAAGAAACGGGGCTCCTCAGCCAATCTGTCCTGGAGCGTACGCAACCGCTCGTCGCCACGCAGCAGGAGGTATAGGAATCGGTCAACGGTTGCATCTAGCTGTGTCCGTGCCTGGACGGCGCCCTGCCGCGCTTCCTCGATGACGGCCGGCGGTACGCCTTGCTGATTAGCTACCTCAGCCAGCGCATCAACTGCCTCCCGTGGGATCGTCTCACCGCCTGGCAAGGCCTGCTGCAACGCCGTATAAAGTTCGGGAGTGGACTCGCCCCACGGCGTGCCCATCGCGGCCATAGGAAGGCGCGTCGCCGCCACCACATCCTGGCGTTCCGGGTCGTCGTCCACCCACTCGAAGCGCTCACCAAAGATCGCGGCAGCAAAGGTGGTCACAGCGGGAAAATCCTCCCGCCCCCGGCCCAGGGTGGCGCTGGTAGCGATGCAACGCAAGCGGCCCGGTTCGCTGCGTACCACGCGATCCTTCAAGCGCCGCAGCAGCATGGCGATCTCGATGCCGGAAGCGCCGTCGTAGACGTGGGCCTCGTCCAGCACGATATAGCGCCAGTGCCGCCCTGTCTCGCCGTCGAAAAACTCGCAGTCCTGCGGGCGGAGGAGCAGATACTCCAGCATAGCGTAGTTGGTGAGCAGGATGTGAGGCGGCGTCTGGCGCATGCGCTCCCGGCTAATCAATTCGTTGTCCAGCCGGGGCTCGCGGGGAAACTGATCCCGGAAGCGATCCTCGGCCCGGCTTTCGGTTTCCTCAGTTTCTCCAGTGTAGCGACCAAAGGTGATGGCTGGGAAGTCACCCAGCACCCGGCGCAGCCGCTTGAGTTGGTCATTGGCCAGTGCGTTCATCGGGTAGAGCAGCAGCGCCCGCACACCCGGTTGGTCCAGCGTGCCGGCCTCCCCCTCGCGCAGCAGGTGATCCAGGATGGGAACGAGAAACGCCTCTGTCTTGCCACTGCCGGTGCCGGTGGCCAGAATCACATTGCGTCCACCGCGCACCACCTTTTCTACGCCCTGCTCCTGGTGCAGATACAGCGGGCGTTCCAGAGGAAGCGCGTCCGAGCAAAGGGTGCGGAACTCTGGATGCAGCAAACCGGCTTCAATCAGCCCCTCGATGCCGCGCCCGGTCTGAAAAGGCGGGGACGCCTCCAGCAGCGGGCCTTTGACCAGCAGGCCGGGTGTTTCCAATGCCCGCCAGAACTGGTCGCGCAGGTCTTGCTCTTGGAAGGGGTAGATGGTTTTCAGGTAACGCAGGTAACTATCGCGGATGAGGGCAGTGGTTTGTAAGGGATGGAGTTGTCCGGTCATAGCGTTCCTTTCCTTCGGGATGTGGTAGTGGCGACTTTAGTCGCTCTGGATTCCCCATGGAACGACTGAAGTCGTCACTACAGAAATTCAGGTTAGTTGGTCAAGCGGTTCTTCCGAGGTAAACTCTAACAATTGCAGCGAGATACGTTCCTCTTCAAAGCGATATTTGATCGTACCACGTTTGGCTTCCTTCTTGCTCCGAACGGGGTGTGCCTCCTGAAAGTGCAGTCGCAGGTCACCTTTACGCTGCGTTGAGAACCTCTCGCACTTCGTGCAAGCGAAGACCCGGCCAGGCTCCAGAAAACGTGCCGAGGCTGACGCCAGGTCAATGGTGATCGGTTCGGCAGATACGTCGGGGCGCAACGTGACGTGGAGTCGGTAATGGCTTCGTTTCCCCCCGATCCACTTGGCTTCAGCATGGGTACGGGGATTCTCGATACGCTCAATACGCCCCCACCCGACGTCACAGTGCACCCAATCCCCCACACGCACGACTTCTTCCACAGCCCGGCTCAAACCATCCAGCAGGCGACGCGCCACCGGGATTTCGGTTTGTCCCTGCAGACATTCCACCGCGAAGTTGGGATTCAGCGCCAGAAGCGCGATAGCGTCGGCATCAGAGAGCGTGGCACCGCCAATCCACTCCAACAAAGTGTCCACGCCCAGCACGTCTCCCCGACGGATCAGTTGCTGCAACGCGTGCAGACGCACCGTTTCATTCTCAATCGTCAGCAACAGTTCGCACGTGGCCTTGGGCAACAGGCCTGATCTGGGCAGGTTGGCCAAATAGCGCCGAAAATGCTCCGGCGAGACCTCACCCTGGCTGTGCGCGCGTCGAAGGCGCTCTATCCGGCCGGCGGCGAACATCTTCAGTTGCAGTGCCCTCTGTGTAGCCGGGTCGCCAGCGGTTTTTGCCAGCTCGGCCAGAGCGAGAATCTGGGGTATTGTCCCTTCATCCAAGTGCTGGAAACACCACTGCCAGTCCAGTTGGGCTTTTTGAGGATCACCTGCATCATGGTAAACAAATGCCCGTTCCAGGAAGAGCTCAAAGCTCTGCCCTTTATCCTGGAGTCTGGCGTCGAGATACTGCGATTGTCTGTCAGGTGAGATCAACTCAACGTCAGCCGTGCCCGGTGCGCCTTTCGGCGGCCATTGGGGGGCGATCGGGGCCACCCAGGGATCCACGACAACGAACTCCACGCGATACTTTCCCGAACGTAGAAACCGGGTTTTTCGGAAAAAACCCGGTTTCTCTCCGAAATCAAGGGTCCACGTTCCCTCAGCCTCGTCAGGGATGGGCTGCTCGAAGACAGGGTCCCACGGTCGCCAGAGAGGCCACAAACGTACGTGGCGGTTTCTCAGCACCGTCGGCTCGTGCCACCGAAGCTCAAAGACCACCCCATCACCGACACGACGAGGCTCCAACTCGACGTTGTCAACCAACAACGTCCGGGTCAGGCTGAGAACGGGAAGACGCAGGGCATCGTCTCGTCCAGGTAGGTTTCTTATGGTTAGCTCAAAGCGCAGAATAGGTGATCGGCTGGCCCGGATGGTGTCCAGGAAAGCCGTCAGATCAAAGCGCCAGAGCCGTTGGTCTCGGGTCGGCGGGGCCAGGTCCGTCACCTGCAGTTCGGTGTTGTCCACGTCCAGGAGCCCAAGCCCCAGGTGAACCTGATCCACCTCGCGCAGGGGCAGCCTGATCAGCAGGAAGGGGGATTGGGTCTGCAGCAATGCGTCGACCGGACACTTGATGATGCGCCCGGTCCACTCTCTTTGGCTTGATCCCATCTGCTCTCCCACCAACGCCCAGCGGAGACGATGGATGGGGACGTGGACCGGCACGCGCACGGGATCGCCGGAAGGCAAGGGGCCTGCCCCGAGATTGCCGAGGGGATGCACGACTGTCAGCTCGACCTCGGTCACATCGGGGATGACCTCGACTTCATGTTCCCAGTGATCCTGCCCCTGCTCTACCGTTTGCACCCGGCATTCACCTTCTTCCCCGTGGTATTCGAGACAATCACCTGGGGAGGTTTCGAACAGAAGCGTCACTGGCTGCGGGCCACTTTGGGCATCGGGAAGGTAGAGGGACTCGTGGCCGCAGATGACGAGGTGCGGCACGATCCGCAACGTGAACTCGGCATCGCGCCCGAGGGGACCACGCAACCGCACGACAAAGTTCCCACAGGGCGTTTCTCCCAACAGGGACCGCAGGCTCAACGGCAGGTCAGTGTGCTGCTCGCCGATTGTCAAACGCGAGCGCAGGTCAGCCAGTGTCATCGTGGTACGCAGTTCGGGGACAGCAGGCCATTTGTTGCGTACCGTCAGCCGCCAGCGGGCCAACTCCTCGTCCGGGTTTCTCCGGCCAGTGAGGGCCTGCCCTGAGTCCCTCGGCTTTGCTCGGGATAAACTCCGTCGAAGGGGTATTCGTACACAGGGCGGAGGGCCGACGTAGACTGGTGCGTGGACGGTGGGCGCCTCCGGCAAGAGGAGTTGCCCACCTACCAGGTGAGGGCGTTGAGCGGACTCGTCCGGTCGCAGCGGCACAGTCAGAACCGTCTCCCCGTCTCTCAGCAAAGTGAGGCGGGTGGCGTGGCTAAGATCCCATATCTGCCCGCAAAAGTCCGCCCAGCCCCAGGGTAGGCGTGGCAACTCTTCCAGGAGGTTGGCCTTCCCTTCGGCTTTGCTCCCCTCGGCTGCGCTCGGGGCAAGCAGGGCAGGCCCTTCGACTTGCAGTTCAGACCACGCAGGATAGAGCAACCCCAGGCGGCGCGCCGGGAGGGAGTGCTGCCACGATAGCAGGGTGAAACGTTCCGGGTCAAAGGCGAGCAGAGGCCGCTCGTCGCTCATCACCTGGTAGCGCCAGGTGCGCTTGACCTGGCCGTCGGCCAGCAGGGAGACCTGGACCATCGCAGCCGGCTGGCTCAAGGAGAGCGACTCGGCATTGGTTTTCAGGTCGAAGCCAGTCCGGCGCACGCGAACAGAGATAGCATACTCTTCCTCACCAGCCGTCACCTGCCAGGCAAAGTCGGCCTGGACCATAGTGGCCGGCACCTGTTGTGGAGGCAAATCGAGGATCACGCCCTCTCCCCACGGATCAACCAACATCTGCGGCTTACGCAGACGCCACCGGTCGGCCGATTCGCGCTGCACCTGGTCGGCGCTTTGCTCCGCGATCCATCCGCGGTAAGCGGCCACCACCCGCTCTGGAAGCCCAACCGCTTCGGCGTCGGGCACAATCCCGGAGTCCAGGTATCCCCAGGCCATCTCCCGGCAACGCTCTACAAAGTCCTCAGCTACCTGACCGCCGTAGGCCAGGAAGCGGAGTACCGGCTTGTCGGTAAAGTACTGAACGCTGGATCGCCACTGCCACTCGTCAATCAGTTCCACTGCCGACATGTCGGCGTACTGCACGCGCAGGACGGATGGCTGCAACATGTTGTTGAAGAAATCGGGCAGGCAGTAGTTGGGGATGCCGCCGTGGGCCAGGATGAGGCTGACGTAGCGGTGTGCCTCGGCGCGCATGTCGTAGAACAGAGGCAGGTCCAGATCTTCCAGGATCTCCTCGAAGGTCTGGCCTACCTGCCACGTATAGCTGCTTTTTAGCCCGGTGACCTGGACGACCTCGCTCCAGTAATCGCCACCCTGGTAGCCGTAAATGCCCTGCGCCACCAGGTAGACGGCCAAGGCGCATGGGTAGTCGTGTCGCAGGGTATGCAAGGCCCGACTGTGGCCCAGGGTTCGCACGCGCAGGCCGATGACCTTGCCCAGTTGGGCGCACTCGTCGGCGGTGATGGGGATTTCACCCACCAGTTCGACCTGGCGGACCTGGGGGGCAAGCCAGGATTCCCAGCCTTTCAAGCTAGTTCTGGTTAACTGGGGCACGTTGTCCATAGTCCATACCAGACAAGCATGACAGTCGATTCAGTCTGATCTCAAAGCCACAATTCCAGAAGTGCGAGAATGTCTTTGAGGTAACCGATGTCATTCATGCTGTTCCTCCGTGAAGTTTTGTCTGTTCAAACCCTGAGAATCGCTGAACAGGCCGCCTTTCAGCGCGCTCAGCACCCTTCAGCGGCCTCAGCGATCTCCTCCTCACGGCCACCACCTGGCCGTACCATAATGGCCTGCGCCGTTTTGCGCACAGCGCGTTCCCCGCCCAGGCGGGCGTCGAGCGCGGCCAGGTCGGCCTGCCGCCCGCCGAAGGGGGCGGGGCGGTCTAACGTGCCCACGTAGTATTCGAGGAAGCCTTTGACGCGGCCGTCGTAACGGGTGGGCAGTTGATCCAGCCCCTGGACGATGAGTTGGACGCCGATCATCTGGGCGCCTTCGCCCAGCGTGCCGGCCTGTTGGTGGACGGTGATGGTGGGGAGGTCCATAGTCACCTCTTCACGCGAATCGCGGGAGGCCCACTCGCGGCTGGGAAGTCGTGGGGGCGGCTAACTTGCGGCAGCCCCTGATAGGCCTGTTCAACGCAGTGCTGCAGGCGCCAGAATGCCTTCTCTCCCCCCAGCGAGTGCACGATGAGAACCGAGGCAGCAATCAGTACCTGAACGTCGAGCAGTTTCCCGGTGGTGGCTATTTCCCGGACGCGCCGCAAGAGAGCCAATCTGTCTTCGTCGGGCCACTCGCGCGCCTGTTGTTCAAGCACACCAAGGACTCGCAGTTTGTCGTCCAGTTGCACGAGATTCTCAATGACTCGCAGGCTCTCCACCACGTGCGCAAACTGGCCGACATTTCCAACCAGTTTCATCAAAGCCTGCGCTTTGCGTATCGAGAGTTCTGTTGAGCTCGGTCCAACTCGAATCGGCATCCCAAACTTGTTGGTGTAATACTCCGTGGGTGACTCGCTCAACAGTGGCTCAGCCAACTCGATCAAATGCTTGATCGTGTCCGACATTCCAACCGGCAGCGAGACTGCCAGGAGGTAGTAGGAGCCAGCTCGCTGCCAGGAATCCGCGATACACTCCTGACAAGCCGCGATGATCCTGTGAACCAGGGCTTCGTGGGGTTGGGTATGGTATAGAACCTGCTTCAGAGCATAGACTCGGATCGGCTGCGCGGGCAGTGCGCTCACCATTTCCTCTGACCGTCCTGGATTCACCATAGCCATTACGCCGATCAGTTGAGCAAGGATGCCTTCGCTATAGTCGTAGCAATCACATCGGGCTTTCCAGAATTCCTGCTCAGGTGGTTGACCCTCACGTGTGCATTTCCAATCCACGAGCAGGGGGTAGAGCTGTTCGATCAGCGACTTGGCCTGCGGAGACTCGATTCTTCCGGTCTCCACCAGTCTACGCAGCGCATAGGGCCACTCGCGCATGTAGGGACAGCAATCGTGCGGCTGCCCGTTGCCATTGAAGTGTTCTTCGAGAAGTGCTTCCAGCTTCGCCATATCCTGCTGCGCTTCCACAGCAGCGATATGAGCATAGACCCCTTCAGCGCCTTCTGTGAATGAGTCAATGTGCTGGCTTTGCAGATACTCTCTGGCTACTTGTGGGCCTGCACAATCGGCCAGGTCAACTGCTGCTGCCAGTTGCGCGTCCCGGCCAAAACGGTACTGTTTCAGGATGTCGAGGTTGTTCTGGCGGGCCGCCATGCGGGCCAATACGACCTCCGCCTCCTTTCCTCGACTCTTGCGGCAGCGCGGACAGACCGGGAACTGCATCAAACGATCAAGAGCAGCTTCCACAGATAGGAAGTCACGAGAGCGCTTCAGGATGGCCAACTGTAAATCCGCTCTTGCATGTGCGAAGCCCTCACCATCGGAGACGACAGTGTATTGATCAAGGATCTCCCGAGCCTTCTGGGTATCCCCATTGGCCAGGTATGCCTCGGCTACGGCGATATGTGCATCGCCTTTGTCGTCGCGCAGTCGCTCCGCGTGCTCTTCAATCACAGCCTCGGCCCTCTCCGTGTCCTCGGTGGCAATGATCCCGATGATGTGGACCAGCAGTTGCGGAGCCAGCATGTGATTTGAGAGCCGATCTCTGACGATCTGCAGAGCCTCCTCGTAGTCGACTCGCGCGATTTCCTGCACCACTCCGTAGAGGACATCCGGTGTGCTGCCCCACTTGGGTTCCAGCAGCATGCGCCTGGCCCAGTCGAGGTCAATCTGCGCGACACGCCCAACAGCCCAATGTGGGATCGCAGCGTATTCAGCCGGTGCCTCGACGGAGCGCAGGTAATCACCTGCCGATTCCAACGAGTTCAACAACCCCTTTCGCTCGCCCGCGCCGACGAGCGGGAGGAGCGCGACAAGGGCCTTCATCTTCTCACTGGCAACCTCTGGAGTCTGCTCAAGCGCTTTCAGCGCAGAGAGAGCCTGTTCGAGCAAGTTCCGCTTGGACGCATGATCCTGTGGTAACGCCAGAGAGATTTGGCGCAACGCCTGGGCTTGCTGGAGCGGAGGGAGGCTGTTAGATGCCGCCAGTGCTGCGCTCAACTTGCCACTCAAGGCGAGGGCGGGCAGATCCCACACCACGCGATACTTGGCCAGGTCCGGTTCTGGAATCGCGTGTTCCAGGCGTCTGGCTTCTCCTATCAAGTCGAGCGCCATACGCCGGTGTGAGGATGCCAGCCGTAGGATCTCCTGGGCGGCAGCAAGCCGGGCAATGCACTTCTCCGATGCGCTGCGATTGTCATACAGGTGAGCCAGTTCAGCCAGAACATCAACAGCCTTAGCCGGCGGGGTCGAGGCGATATCCCGTGCAATCTCACGCAGCAGCTTGAAGCTGTCCCAGCGACGCCTGGCATAGTCCAGCGCTCGCTCTACCTCACCCAGCCTGGCCAGGAACAGGATTGTCCTCTTGGACACGCGAGACATCAGTTGCTCGATGAGGGCCCGACGCAATTGGTGTCCCATCGCGCGCGCCCAATCCTCAATGTTCCCCCCGGCGGCTGCGGCAGAGGCAAGGTGCAGATCCTGGACGAGCGAACCTGCCCAGGGGGTATCCACGTACTTGGCAGCAGTCCAGGATTGACTTTCAACCAGTTCATACAGATACTGGCGGTACGGCTCGACGTCTCGCAGCGCATAAAGATGTGCTGCCAGGTGGCGCAGGCCGTAGCCGCCGTCCAGGTCCCGCTTCGCCGGGTCTTGCAGCCCCGGCAGGCTCGCCTCCAACCCGCCCCAGGCGCCCAGGTAGCGGTCGGCGATGCGGGTGTGGGCCTGGCGAGTAGCCGCTGCCAACTCGTCCACCAAAGCCGCTTCGGTCGTGGTAAGCCTGCTCCGCTCCGACCAGCCGTCGAAGAACTCGCGCAGTGTGGCATGATAGAGACGATAGTGCTCTTTCCCATCTTGCCTCGCGACGGCCAGGAAGGGCCGCCACTGCTCGTTGAGCAACCGGCCCAGCCTTTGCAGCGGCAGATTCACCCCGCTCCATCTGGCCAACTGTTCGATGGCGACGGCTTCTTGCGCCGCCGCCAGAGTGGACAGCAAGGGCAGGTATGTCTTGTACCACTCGTCTTCGTCCTTATCACGCCAGCGTTGCCAGTAGCGGACATAGTACTGTGTCATCCCGTCCGGCAGGGTGTCCAGGTCCAGCGGCGAGCGCTCCCCCCGCTTGATCTCGTGCACCACGTAATGCAGGTAAATCCATAGCCCCCGGCACTTTTCCAGCAGGGCGGCGACGAATCGCTCCGGCGCATAGCCGCTTTCCTGCAGGCCGCGTGCCACGCCCGGCCAGGCCGCTGCCCGTTCCAAGAAACGGCGCATATCGGCCTGGTTCTCGTCACTGCCCGCGGCCAAGCGGAACACAGAGCGGGGCGTCGTGGCCGCGTCCATGTGCAGGGTCACCGGCACCGGCCGTTGCGAGACGATGACGAAGACGCCTTCCGGCAAAACCTGCGGCAAGCCTAGCACATTCTGGCTGCAGGGGGTGCCAGCCTCGTCCAGCGCATCCACCACCAGCACAATCTTTTCACCCTCCTGGCGTTGCCCGGCAGCCTGCTTGAGCAGGTTAAGCAGGAAATCGGGGCGAGTTGCCGCGCCGGGCAGCACGCCTTCAGCCTCCCAGGCGCTCAGGTGGTAGGCCAACACGATCTGGGCGGCCAGGTTCTTCAGCCCGCGCCCCACGCCGTCCAGCCCCGGCGCGAGTTCGATGAAGTGATGGATGTAGCCGCGCTCCCGCACCAACCAGGCCAGGAAGGTAGTTTTGCCCAGCCCGGCTGCGGCTTCCAGGACAAAGTAGCCCCGGTCGTGATCGCGCAGGAAGGCATCCACCTCAGCCAGCAGCCACTCGCGGCCTGTGAAGTGCTCCAAGCCCACCCGCTCGAACACTGACCACGGCTCAATGTAGGCGTCGCGCAGGCGCTCATAGTCGCCGACGAAAACCCGGTTATGGTCGCCGGTGACGATGATGCTGTTGATCACGTCACGTCCGACGACGACGCTGCGGTTGTTTTGTGCCTTCGCTTGTCTGGCCACTGCAGTTCCCTGTGTCCCCAAGACCTTCGGGGTCTCTCAAGACCCCGAAGGTCTCCTTCTCTCCTCCCGCGCCCGCGCGGCGATCTTCCTGAAGACGGTGCCGATGCCGGCGATGGGATTCGCCAGGACGTTCACCGCTACCTCCCAGGCGTCGGCGGAGACCTCGGCCAAGAAGGCGAACCAGCGCCGCACGCGGCCCCCCTCGGCCTGCTCGCCCCGGCGCGCCTCGGCTTCCAGTTTCTGCACCGCCTCGCGGGCATCTTCCTTGCGCGTGCCTTCCGGCATCGCGTTCACCGCCTGCACGATCGCGGCGAAGGCCCTGGCAATTTCGTCCGCCGACGCGCCGGTCGTCTGCGTCACCGTCGCCTGCGCGCCGGGGCCGATGGCCACGCCGGTACTGCCGGAGATGTCACCGACGGTGATCTTGTCGCCGCCAACCTTGTCTCCCGCGACCTTGTCGCCGTGGACGACGTCGCCACCGGCGGTCGTCTTGACCACCCGCGCCGAACTGCCATCGCCCACCACGTTGCCGTCGCCGGTGACGATCGTGCTGCCCTGCACGTCGCCGCCGATGGCCACGCTGCGCTCGCCGAGGGCCTGAACGACGCGGCGGATCGTCGCGGCAGCTTCGTGTTGCACAGCAGCCCAACCCCCGCCCGGCAGCCCCTTGCCGCCAAGGAGCACGGCGACCGGGAAGTCCTCGGTGGCAGCATCGAAGAAAGGCGTCTGCTCCGCATAACACAGCTTGCGGGCACTCTCTGGCACCGCCTTGCCCAGGCAGTTCATCAGGTTGGAGACGCGCACCACCTTATCCCCCGCCTGGTTTCCGGCCCCCTGCAAGGCTTCGATCAAGTGATAGGTATAGATGCTCATCGTGCCATCCGGGCGAACCCAGGACTTTTCTTTCTCCCTGGACGAGGTGAAAACGGCTCGGCCCTCGCCTCGCTTGAGGTCGTCGGCCAGGCCCTTGGGCAAAGCGGTCTGGGCAAAGCCAGACGGCAGTTTCAGCACCGGTGCATCTTTGGCTGTAGCCATTCCTGCGGCGTGGCAACTGTCGATAAAGACCAGCAGGCGTTGGGCCAGGATCTGGCGCAGGGCGTTGTTGAAGATCAGGGCGGGCAGCGCGGTGCCAGGGATGTCGAAGGGTGCGATGTCGTGCGGGATCAGATAATACTGCCCCGTGGATCGGTCCAGCCAACCGTGGCCAGAGAAGTAGACCACAATGGTGGCCTCCGGGGCGGCAGCAGCCTGCGTCTTGAGCCAGTCCAGGCCGGCCAGGATAGTGTTGCGGGTGGCACCGGCATCGCGCAGCAGGCGGACGTGGCCCTTGTCGTCGGGGTAGGCACACAGGTTCGCATCGGTCAGGATGGCCTTGAGCGCCTGCATGTCCTTGACGGCGACTGGAAGCGACCAGTCCTGATACGCCGATTCGCCGATGCCGATAAGTAGAGCGTAACCGTGGGTAAATTGGTTGGACATAGGGACATCCTCTGTCGTATAACGTGGGGGTTTCACAGGCGCTTCACGTCCGCGAAACCCCCACAGCCACTCCACCACCTTGACAATGACAATGTTTTGCGCCTCATTTTACGCCTCATTCGGCGAGCTTTGCGCCTCTCTCTACAACAACCTTTCCTGCTCCGGCTCCGACTCGGCCCGCATCAGCGCGTTGTCATAGTACATCAACAGTCCCGCGTCCTCTTGCAACACCGACGGCCGCAGCCGCTCAGCCACCTTGACGATGAGCCGGTAGTCCCGCTCGTGCCATGCGTGCTTGAAACCGGCCCGCACCGCCTCGGTGCGAAACACCCGCAGCCGCCCCTTGCCCCCGGCGTATTCCTGGAACTCCCGCAGCAGCGACCGCTCGCGCAGTTTCTCCAGGTCCTCCTGGCGGGCTGGGTCGGGCACGTACCAGCGGTCCTGCTCATCCTTGAGAAAGTTCTGGATCAGCACATCGCTCAGTTCCGGCAGGGCCTCGTGGCGGGCCTGGTGCAGTTCGCGCAGGAACTTGGGTTGGAGGTCTTGATAAGTCTGGGGGCCAGAGCCGGTGGCCGGGTCCAGTTCGCGGCGCAGCCACTGGATGGCCGATTTCTCGTCGGTGACAAAGAGGGCCAGTTGCTCCACCTTGCTGACCTGCATCCGCCGCCGGTCGTACTCGGCGGTCTGATGGGGCAGGAAGTACATCCCGTCCCGCTCCGGGAAACGCTGCTTAAGCCCAGCGTAGAACTCAGCGGCGCCCAGCGGCACGCTGAAGCCGCGCTGGATATGGAAGGCGACCATGCGGTCGTAGAGCAGGTAGGCCTGCCGTTCGGCGACGACTTCCAATGTGCCGTCCTGTTCGACGACAATGGGCAATTGCTCCAGGTGCTGGCGGATGAAATCCCAAGCTCCTTCCTCGGTCCCGGCCTGCTCCAGGAAGCGGCGCTCGAAGCCAGTGCGGGGTTTGTAGGCGGAGATGATTAGGTCTTGCTTGGCAGCGGATGCGGTGGTCACTTGCTTGAAACTGCCTTGCTTTTTGTCCAGGGTGCGCACGTCGGCGATCATAAAGCCAGCGCGTAGGATAGCTTCTTGAATCGCATTCCAGACGCGGTTTTGGGAGTTATGAAACTCAACCGTCATCCAGCGGCCGGGCCTGAGTACTCGGTAGAACTCGCAAAAACAGGTTTCCATCAAGGCTTGGTACTCCAGCAATCCCTTGCGCTGAACTTTGTTGATCAGTGCTTCTGGCTTGTTGTTTGTGAAAGCCTGGAACCAGGCTTCCCAAAGGAAGTTGAGTTCCGAGTACATCAGGTTGCCGCCAAAGGGTGGATCAGTGAAGATGTAGTCAACAGATCTATCTGGGATTCTCGACAGGGCAGTGGAAGACTGTGTTGTTGTCACCCCAACGGAAGAGCCCTTTCCCCTAAGCAACCGAAGTGCTCGCAGAACGCTCTCAGAATTGCGGTGATAGGATTTACTGGGGTTGAGAGGTGTGCTTACTGAAGAAACGTAGAGCGTTCCAGACAATGGCCCGCCACCGCGCCTATCAGCACGGAAGCGTCGCATAAAGGAACAATAGGGCAACATCGTAGTGAACGGCATGCGGAGTGCATGACAGACTCGCTTATCCGAAGCCCGTTGAATGGCTGACCATATTGCCGCAAGACTCCACAGTTCTTTCCCTGTGTAGAAGTAGTGGACATGGGTGATGCCAACGCGATCGTTGCGACGGCTTTCGTCGCCTTCCGGCATACGATCCATTGGAAACCAATGGGGAATATCGCTCTCCTCAATCTTCTGAACAAGGGCCAGGTCATCGGCGTCGGGCACCTTCTCGTGCCGCTTCCGCCCCACGCTGTAATTGATGAGCACCGGCGCCTGTTTGGCCCGGCGCACCACCCGCTCCAGAGCGCGGTCGTATGCCGTCTCCCAGGCGCGTTCCACCTTTAGCGCGCCGGATTGCTTTCTGGGGCTTTTGGCCAGCAGCGCGCCACAGCCCGGACAAGGCCATTCCCTGCGGATATTGCCGGCCTCCTTGTCCACCGCCACATCCCAAAAGACCATCTCCTCCCCACACTGCGGACACACAAAGACATCGCTCCAGACGGTATAGTTGATTTTTCCCTTCACCCGGTTGGGATCGTCGCAGTGCGGATGCCAGGTCTCGTACATCCACCCGCACTCGTCCTCCACCTCGCGCAAGATGCGCCGTGCCTCGCGCTCGAAGGCGGCCACGTCCACGGGGGTGTTGTAGTTGTAGGCGATGAAGGTGGCGGCGGGAGAGAGGTCCACCAGAACGACCTTGCGTGCTCCCAAGCGGGAGATCGGCTCGTCGCCGTCGTAGATCGCGCCGTCGTCGCCCACGCGGTAGCCCAGACCATCGACGGCCTTGCGGTCGCCGCAGAGTTGGGCAGCCACACCCGTCATCCCCGTGCCGCAGAAGCCATCGAAGGCCACGTCACCAGGGTCGGTATAGTGCAGGATGTAGCGCATCACGGCCTTGTGGGGCACTTTGGTGTGGTAGGAGTGGGCGTTGTAGATGGGGTCGTTCTTGCCCTCGCTCACGTCGGCGGCGAAGGGCTCCCTATGGTACACGGGCTTTTTGCCGTTCCCGTTGTCATCGCTGTCGTCGGACAACCCCAGTTCCTCGCGCAGTTGGGCGCGCTCGGCCTGCCAGCGGACGATGATCTCGGGCAGAAAGGGATTGGGGCAGGCGGTGTAGTACGGCGGGTCGGAGAGGGCCAGGATGTCCTCGTCCTCGCCGATGGGAAAGCCCTCGGTGGCGCGGAATTCGGGGTCCTTCAGTTTCTCGCGCAGCCGCTCCAGGTATTCGGCCCGCTCGGTCTCGCGGGCGGCCTGGTCGGGGGAGGGTTGGTCGGGGATGAGTTCGGGTTGGTGGGACATCTTCTTATCCTTTGCACACAGATCTCGATCAGTAGTAACAGCACGAACACATTGGCATACAGCAAATACCTTTATTTGCTCGATTGGCCGGATGTGCCGTCGAGTGGTGGACGGTCAAGGAACTGCACGCGATATTCTTTGTGAAGCCTGCGTTCGAGTGCCAACGCCTCGGCTCCGTCGGCGGTCAGCACATAGTCGAACCACAGTCGCTCACGCGGAACCAGCCTCTCAAAGTGCCACTTGGCGTACTCTCGTCCGGCCTGGTGGGGGGACTGTGCTCCTTCCACGGCCCGGCGGAAGCGATTCAACCTGCGCCCAAGGTCGTTGGACTTGCCTATGTGCAGCACGCCCAGCGGATCGACCCCAACAGCTCTGGAGATGGGCAACGGCTCTCCGTCTTCCGTGAACGCACGGATGCGATAGATGCCTGGCTTTCCACGCACATCGAGGTGATGTTTTGCGTCAAACACCAAGTAAGGCAACGACCATTTGAGACTCTTATCTTTCATTCTAGCCCGCTTCCCCAAACGCTTGCTTCAGCAAATCACTCACGCCTAGTTCCGTGGCCATACGGCGCAAGTAGTCGTGGTCGAGCCGGTCACCCTACCTTGAGCACGCCCAGCACGTCGCGCCACTGGCGGTCAGAGACCTCGCCGCCCATGCAATACCATTCCAGTTTAGAGAGAACAATGTCCTCGGCAATTTGTTCTGTCAGCATCAGCCATCCTCCGGCAAGGGGCCGTAGACGCAGGCAGCCAACTCTGGGCCTAGCAGCAGGTCGGCCAGGCGTCGCCGGCGCTGGGCAGGGGTATCGTCGGGGTGGCGCTGGCGCAGCCCAGCCAGGGCCAACGTCCGCACCGTCTGGCTCATCCCCGCCATCAACGCCATCTTGCGCCAGGGCGGCATCTGGCGCAGCCGCTCGATCTGCAAGCACTCGATATCGGGAGGGGTGTCTGGGGATAGGGTCTCCATCTTACGTCTCTCGCTTGGCTTCCTGGCGAGCGGCTTCTGTGACCGTCTCCCAGAGTTCAACCACGTCTGCGCCCAATGCTCTGGCCTGGACGTTTACGTAGGCTTCGTCAAACCCAGCACTCAGCGCCGGGTCAACGCCCAGGTAGTGGAAGACCATCATCTCGTAGATGTCGGTTTCGTGCTTGCGCGACCGTCCTTCGTCCCAGGCCATCAACTTGCCGACGATTACGTCCTCGGGGCGGGCACACCAGACCTCAAAGGGTTCGACACCGGGCACTTCGACCGTCTGCCGTACCCGGCGCTGGAACGCCCGGCGATAGCGCGATGCCATTGTCAGGGGCACCAGGTCGGCCTTTTCCCCCCGGCTGGTGTCAATGATGTTGAACATGATGCCCAATCGGATGGATTCGCGCATTTGCTCAGGATCAGCATAGTAACGTGGGGGAGGATAGACGGCGACCAGGACAGCGATGTGCTCCTCATTCAACTCGACCACAATGTCTATATCGTAAGTGGTCCGGGTGATGCCATACACAGTGGCAGCGAAGGCACCAATGATCATATAGGGAGCGCCAATGGCTTCCAAGGTCTGCAAGATGTCGAGAAAGAGGCTAAGGTCCGGGGCTCGTTCGTTGGGCACGGGCTACCTCCTCCAACACTTTCAAGTTAAGCGCACGAGGCGACAGGTCAGGATACTGCCGGCGCAAGCGGCCGCGGATCAATCCCACTGACAACTCCCGCGCGTCGAGCATCACCCGGATGCGTCCGCCAGGAGGCAGTCGACCCAGCAAGCGCATCTGTTCCAGGTCCACCGGATCGAAGCGACAGGCTTTCATTTTGCCTCCTCAAAGGCCCGTTCCAGCAGATCGGTCACGCCCAGTTCGGCAGCCATGCGGCGCAGATAGTCACGGTCGAGCCGGTCGCCCTGCACCTTGAGCACGCCCAGCACATCGCGCCACTGGCGGTCAGAGACCTCTCCACCCATGCGATACCATTCCAGTTTAGAGAGAACAATGTCCTCGGCAGTGGCGACATAGGCGCGGCGCTCGGGGTCCTCACTCAACAGATGCAACTGGCGGCGGGCCAACTGGGAGCGGTCGAAGGCGCGCGGCTTGGCTACAAAGACGTCCACCTTGAACATCGTCTCCAGGTGGATAACATTGAAAGATCTATGGCGGCGGACGGCGTCGCGCATCATCCCCGCGTCGGCATAGAAGGCATCGCCCAACGCCTGCGCCAATGGCTCGGCGTGTTCCAGGCGCAGGTCAGCCACCAGGTCAGCGTCCATCGTGGCGCGCATCACGCCGTGCAACGCGCTGGCAAACGAGCCGCCAATAGCGTAGGTTACGCCGAGAGCATCCAGCCCGTCGGCTACCATCATCGTTACCGCGATTTGTTCTGCCAGCATCAGTTCTCCTCCAGCCAGGGACCGTAGACCGTTGCGGCCAGGTCCGGGCCTAGCAGCAGGTCGGCCAGGCGTCGCCGGCGCTGGGCAGGGGTGTCGTGAGGGTGGCGCTGGCGCAACCCGGCCAGGGCAAGAGTGCGCACTGTCCGGTTCATCTCACTCAATAGCGCCATTTTGCGCCAGGCAGGCATCTGGCGCAGCCGCTCGATCTGCAAGCGTTCGATCTCGGGATGTGTATCAGGCGATAAGGTTGTCATCTCACCACTCCACCACAATCCGCACCTTGTTCGAATCCCTGCCCTCGGTCCGCCTTTCCACGAAGCGGCGGAAGCGGGACAGAAGTTCCTGCACCGTGCAGGGCATCCCGCCTTCTGTCAGCGCCATCAGAATATCCTCCGGCGGCACGGCCACCCGCTCCAGGCCGGTAAGTGCCTCTTTGACCGTCTGCACAAAGTCGTAGCCCACCTTCTCCGGCAGCGCGCCCGCATCCAGGAAAGCCTGGATGAGTCTTTGCTGATCAGGTGTCATCAGCGCGACGTTGGCTTGGGTTGCCTCCTGGCGCAGGTTGGTCAATAGCGCGTTGGTCCAGCCGGTGTAGAGTTGATCTAGCCTGTCCTCCTGCTCGTCGAGTATGGCTTGGGCAGGCTTGCCCGCCGGTTCTTCCACCGGGCGGTAGCCGCAGTTGGGGCACAGGGGATGTTCTTTCAAGTCAGAAGCGCCGATGGCGTAGCAGGGCTGCAGGTCGGCCAGGTTGCTCTCCCACTCCTTCAGGTCGGCCACCGGCAGGAAGTCAATCGCGGCCAGTCCGGTCAACTGCTTATGGCGCGGGTCGCCCATCAGTCGCTTCTTGCGGTCGTCCTCGGCTCCGTTGAGCCGCGCGTGACGGTGCAGGTTCAGGTAGACCTGGATGTACTCGCTCTTCAGGTTTTCCAGCGCGCCGCTGAGGGATGCGCGCAGCGTGGGCTGACGCCAGTCCTGGGGGTCTCGCAGTTGGGCCAGTTGTTCTGACTGCAACGCCTTCACTTTCTGCGGCCACTCGTGACCGGCGGGCGGTTCGGCTAGGCTCACCGCGGGGAGGACAGCCATCGCCACGCCCAGGTAGGCGGTCAGCGGCTGGATGGCGGCGACCACCTCGGCCGCCGCTTCCAGGTCGCCCACGAGCTCCCGTCCGGCCGCCTGGGCTTTCACCTCGGCGGCGCTGTAGCGAAAGTTGCGCATCTTGCCGGGGGTGTTGTAGGTCTGCAATGATTCCAGGAAGGACTTGTGCTCATCCAGCCGGCGCAGCAGGTCGGTTTTTGCCTGGCCCTCCAGCAAGTTGGCCTCCCACACCGGCAAGCCACCCTGAGCCTTCTGCCGGGCCAGCACCAACCGGTTCAGTTCGCCGGCCACCCGCTTCTGCAGTTGCTCAATGGCTGAGTCGTGCTGGCTGGCGTCTTTGATCAGACCAGTGGGCAACTCCAACAACTGGAACAATTCGGTGAGCGCGGCCAGCGGCAGCCCCTTGGGCCGTCCGATGAACTTCCAGTTGGCCAGGTCAGCGATGGGGATCTTGATCGTCTCTTCCAGGTTGCCAGCGTCAATCTTGCGGCCAGGCAGGGCCAGCGTGATCTCGCCGGTGTAGACCAATCCCAGCAGTACCACCGCCACCCACTCCGGCTCCAAGCCAAAGCGGCGGTCGGCCTCGGCCTCGATCTCGCCCCCAAGCAACTCGGAGCGGTTGAGCACCTGGCCCTCGCCCTTCTGGGTCAGTTGTTGCAGGAAGTAACCGGCATAGCGCGAGTTGCGCCCCCTGATAGCAATCTGTGGCCGGCTGTCATCCAGCAGATCCAGCGCATCGAGCACGGCGATCCCCTGGCGCGTCTTTAGCCCGCCCGCCAGCCAGCGTACCGCTTCGTGGGCCGCCTGCGCCCGGCTGGCCTGGGTGACCAGGATGGAGAAAGCCGGGTAATCGGGCAACCGCTCGGCGAAGTAGGTGCTCAGGCAGGCCGAAGCCACGCCGTTGACCAGATCACGCACCGACGCCGTGGCGCGAGGCGTTGCCCCTCCCTTGATCCACTCGACGAAGGGCCGGGTCACGCCCTTGTAGGTCACGTCCATCGCCTGGAGCGAGTTCTCCCGCAGCCACTTTTGCAACCGTTTGAGGTGGGCTTCGGCCTTCTTCTCGTACTGCATCCGGTTGCCCCCCGATGCAGACCCGGCCATCTCGCGGGCGCCGGCGTAGAGTCTGAGCGCGGTCTCAAACTCCTCATCCGGTCGGGCCAATCGAAAGAAGACCTCGTCGGCCTTCTGTTCATCGGTGAACGACGGCGGGTCGTAGGGCTGGAGCAAGTACAGATAGAACTCGCGGGGCGGCTGGGCGGTGGAGCGCTGGTTGGGCGCGCCGAAAAAGAGATAGCCGGGGCGGGTCACCTTCCGCTCGCGCCACTCGACCTCGTGCTGCCAGATGTTGTAGCCGGGGACGTAGGTGGACTCCGCACATTCCAAGACCCGCTTCAGCACCTCGAAGTAGTACCGGTCGAGTTGGTTGTCGTCCAGGCTCTCCGCCCGCTGCTCGATCTGGGCGTCAAAGTCTATGTCTTTCTTCAGATCCAGGTAATACTGGCCATTGTCGGGGTTGAACGAGATGAACTGGCCGCTGACGGTGCGCGTGATCTCCCGCAGCGTTGACTCGACCGTAGTCATGAGGAAATCGGCGTCCCGCTCCGGTATGGGGAGGCAAAGGCAAAGGCCGTCGCGCAGTTCCTCGGCGGTAGCGCCAAGCGGTGCATAGATGTCGCCGGTGGTCAGCCGGTGGACGCTGAGGGCGTCGATGATCCGCAGGGCCGCCGGCTGGTACTGGGGGCGGGTGAAAGCATTGCGCACCCGGTCCTCCAGCACCCGGCTCCTGTCAATCACCTCTTTGATCTCCGGGATGCTGCGGAAGGAGGGATTCTCGCGCAGCCTGGCCCAGTAGGAATCGTAGGCGATGAGGCCCGGCTGGTCGGGCGGCACGTCGCTCTCCAGGCGATCCTGCATCTCGGCGCTGAGCGTCTTGAGCACCTCCCGCTTCTCGGCGACGTACACCCGTTCAAACACCTCCAGGTAGGCCGGGTGGACGGGGAAGAGCCGCACAAAATCGTCCATCCGCTCGGCCATCGTGCCATACAGAGGCGTGAAGCGCTGTAGGTGCTCGCGGATGCGCCCCTTCTGCCTGGCGTCCTTGCGCAGCAGTCGCTCGGCCACCACGTAGGCCACGTCCTCGCGGGCGATGCGCACCTGCTCGAAGCGGTCCTTCACCCGGCGCACCGAGTCGGCCACGAACTGGAAGCGTGGGCTATCGAACAGCGACTCCTGGATGCCAGCTATGAACCGGAACCGCGACAGCCGGCAGACCTCCCCCAACTCCCGCAGGAAGGTCAAATCCAGCACCAATTCCTGATCGCGCCGCGAGCGGAGATAGTCGAGCAACTCGTCCACGACGAGCAACAATCCCTGTTCGGGGTACTTTTCGTAGAAGGCGCTCATCAGGCGTGCCAGCAGGTCTTTGCTGTTGGGCGCTTCGCTCATCGCTGGGAACGAATAGGCGATGCCCATCTTCCCTAAAGCCAACTCCAGTTCGCCGAACAGGATGTCGCGCAGGGGCATGGTCGTCGCGCCGATCTCGGTGCGCACCACGCGGAACTGGCCGGCGATGGTCTCGGCCGCGTCAGCGACCGGCTCATTGGTCAGAGACTCCGTCAGATCGCCGTGTTCCGCCACTGCGGACAGCACCGACATCAGGTGCGACTTGCCGGTGCCATAGTTACCCACGACCAGCAGTCCCTTGTTGTCCTTTGGCGCGGCGAACTGCAACTGGGGGATCACCAGGCGTGTCAGCAGGTCGGCCAAACGGTCGGAGATGACGTATGTCTTGACCAGAGTGGCCGCCCCCTGCTTGTCGTCGGCTTCCCGCAACTGCACGACGGTCTCGATGGGCTCAAACTGGATCAGGTCTTTGTATTTCATTATGCCTGACTTCCTCCTACGGCAAGGCAATGACGAATCTTCTCAATATCTTGGGGCAGGGGCAGCGTAGGGCGGTTTTGCTAACCGCCACAGGGTCGGATAGCAAATCCGACCTACTTTCGCCCCAACTTCTTGAGCAGTTACGCAATGACGATCACTTCAGGACATTCATAGCAGCGGTACTCAGGATGTCCTGGCTCGGCATAAGTCAGCACTGCCCCCACCCCAGCCCTCCCCCACGTGGGGAGGGAGGTGCTCCAGGCGGCGATGAGCGTCTTGTTGCGGCTGAGCGCTTGCAGACAGACCAGCGTGTCCTGGTGCAGAGCCGGGTCGAAAAGCAATTCGACGTTGTCCAGAACAATGACGTCCCCCGACTGATCGCCAATCACGTCGTCCAGCAAACGGCGCACGCGCAGGGGGCGCTCCTTGCTGGTCAGGTCGAGCAACCGCTGGCTGAGGGCCAGGTTGACGTTGAGATAGGGGATGTACTGCCGGCGGCACAGCTCCTTGAGCAGCGGCGTCTTTCCTGAACGCACCGGTCCGACGACCAGGGCCAACCGGTGGTATTGGTGAGCAACGTCAGGCAGGAGTTGCTCTAGTTTGGCGAGTTTGGCCAATGAGAGTCTGGACATATCAGGTGCGCTTCTCAGTTGCTAAAAGACGAGAGCCGCCCCCTGACTTGCCAGGGCAGCGGCTGTATGCTAGAATCTGGGCACCTTTGACCTGATCCTGGCAGGTCACGGGTGGAATTGGGACGAGGAGGGGCTAACTCCAACGTCCCTTTTTTGCTGCGAGGGTGACCCCACAGATTCTCCACCATTCGTATGCGGTTGGTATGTGGAGTGTATCATACAGCGCGGAAAAGCGCAACCGAGGGGCGCTGCCCTAACGCTTGTCCCCTGGTGGAGACGGCCCGAAAGGCTGCTACTACCCAGCGCGCGGAGAACGCGAGTATCTCTTTGCCGGATGCGCTGATGTCTGACTTTGCAATGTTCTCATTGAAAGACCCTTCACTGCTTGCATTTGACGAACGCAGAGCAACTGAGGTTACCTCCAGTAACATTATCATTTGAGCTAACTATACCACTTCGGTAACATTTTACCTGACCTAATGCAAAGATTTGCCAATGCCTTATGATGCTGGTATAATGACATATATGCCACCCTAGCTCAATCGGCAGAGCAACCGCTTCGTAAGCGGTAGGTTTTGGGTTCAATTCCCAAGGGTGGCTCTACCACTCAGGTCAGGCCCCCCAGATGGGGCCTTCTTTCTAGCGGGAACTGATTTAGCAGAGAGCGGATGATTGCTCAGACCCCACGGGACCCATGGCGTGCCACCTGGCAGGTTGCGACCAGCGACATTGTGCTAGTCGTTCTATTGCTGGGCATCGCAGCCGGGCTGACCATCACAGTCTGGCTACCCCAGATGCCTGTGGCCAACCGGGTGGCCTACGCGCAGTGGCTTTCCGAGACGCAGGTCCACTTCGGAAAAGCAACCCCAACCATGCAGACGCTGGGTCTATTCACCATCACACGCTCTCTCGGCTTTCGCACGCTGCTGGCGCTCCTTGCTGGCTGCCTGCTGCTCCGCCTGATAGAAAGCGGCGACGGGTTGCGGCAGAACCAGGAGATAGCAGAGCCAGCGAGAGAATGGCAGACACTCACCGACATGCGCCTGCCCGACATAACGGATGACCTGCGCCGCCGGCACTACCGGGTGCTGAGCGAGCCCCCGCTTTTCCAGGCCGACCGCTGGCCCTGGGCCGGGTTGTTTTCCTTGCTAACCCACATCGGCGCATTGCTGCTGCTGATCGGATTGCTCCTCACCAACCTGCGGGGCTGGCAGGTCGCTGGGTTGATCGTCCAAAGCGGCGAGCGAGTCACGCTGCCCGGCACCGAAAAATGGGTCGCGCTGGACAATGACGCCCGCAGAGTGACGCACAGCCCCGGCATCGTGACATTTGTCGAAGACCACGTGCCGGGTGTGCGAGCCAGCGCCACCAACAGTACAGGCCAACCACTGGCACTCCAGCAAACCGCCGAGGCCGACCCGGTCACCCAATTGACAGTACCACTCACCGAGGACCAATACTTCGCCATCTCAGAGGCCCAACTGATCGTCCGGCTGGCACCGCAACCCGAGCATGCCGTTGAGGGCCACAGCCCCGTGCTTGTCCAGGTCTACCAAAGCCCGCCCGGACGCCTGACAACCGAGATGGTGGTGGAGGGAAATACGGAACTGACGGTGGACGACGTGACGTTGGAACTCGCCAACATTCCCTACGCGCGGCTGAGCGCTGCTTTCAACCCTGGTCTCTGGCCCACGAGTGCCGGCCTGGTGTTGTTGGTTACCGGGCTACTGGTAAACACAGTATGGCCTGCACACCGGTTCTGGCTGCGCGAGGAAACCGGAGAGGTCAAGGGCACTGGTGACCTCCCGCCAATGCTAATGAAAGGTGAGGAGGCCTGACGTGCCGGCTGCCATGATCTTCACCGGACTGGCTTGTGGCATGTTGCTGACGGCAGCCGGGCTGGTGCTGTGGGACGGTTACCGACAGGTGCCCGGGCTCGCACGCGCGGTGCAGGCTATCGGCTGGCTGGCAGGGACTATGCTGTTCATCGGGGCACTGATCGCGTGGCAGGGAGACCGGAACCTCTCCGCACCCGCCCTGCGCCTGACCCTTATGGCAGCCCTGGCCGCTCCACAGGGGGACCATCGCCGTTGCCACTCCCACTGGGGCAACGTGATGCCCACCCTGCCCGCGCTGGTACTGGCCGTTGCTGGCCTCTTCTGGACCTCAGAGCCCACCAGGGCTGGAGCGGGCACCCTCTCGGTCGCGCTAGTGAGATTGGCAGTTGTCATCTGCGGAGGGCTTGGAGCACGGGCAATGGGCGAGGCCCTGAGCAAAATCGTCGCCCCAGTCCACCACGCCGGACGGACACTGGCGATAGTATATGCGCTGCTGACGCTATTAGTGGGTGGTACGGCATCGGCGAACCTGTGGCAGCGAGGGGCAGTATGGGCAGGGAGCGCCAACGAGAGTGGACTGGCAGGGACGTGGCTCGTCTGGAGCGCGACATGGCTCGGCCCGCGCCAGCGATCCCGGCCGCAAGAGGTGTTGATCGTCGTGGCAGCACTGCTGCTTATCTCAACAGCGCTGAAGTAGAGTGGGTGCTGGATACTGGACAGAGGAGAGGAAATGCGCCCGATCGTGATAGGGGTGGCCGGTGGAACTGGGTCTGGCAAAACGACGGTGGCGAACGAGATACTCCAACGCGTGGGAGCCGAGCACATCGCCTGTATCCCCCACGACGCCTACTACCGCGACCTCAGCCACCTCCCGCCGCGCCTGCGCGCCCAGGTCAACTTCGATCACCCCGACGCACTGGAGACCGAACTGCTGATCGAACATTTGAAGGAACTACGCGCCGAACGAACCGTCGAAATCCCGATCTACGACTTCACCACCCACACACGCATGCGGCAAAGGAACCACGTGAGACCAGCGCCGGTGATCCTGGTCGAGGGCATCCTGGTCTTCGTCGAGCCTGAACTGCGCAAGTTGTTCGACGTCAAACTTTACGTGGACACGGATGCCGACGTGCGCTTCGTCCGCCGGCTCCAACGCGACGTCGAGGAGCGAGGTCGCAGCGTCGAGTTGGTCTGCGAACAGTACCTCTCGACCGTCCGCCCGATGCATCTGGAGTTCGTCGAACCCAGCAAACGGTACGCCGACGTCATCATCCCGGAGGGAGGCTTCAACGAGGTCGCCATTGAGATGGTCGCCGCACGTATCAGGGGGATGCTAGAGACAGACCAGCAGGCACAGCCAGGAAAGGACCCCCGGTGTACTGGCGGGCAACGGAGCAGTGTGTTACAATCAGCAGCAGTGTTGGAGGAAGGAGGTGCATGATGAACCAGAAAATGACGACGCGAGAGACACCCCAGGAGACCATTCTGACCTCCGATCTGACGTGGGAGGTAGCACAACTATGGCCGCGCCGCCGCCAATGGACGGAGACCGACTACTTCATCCTGCCAGACACCAACCAGATGGTGGAACTTTCAGAAGGAGAGTTGATCATGCCCCCGCATCCCACTGAAACACATCAACGTATTGTGATGAACTTGGCGTTCGCCCTGCGTGCGTTTGTGAGAGAGCACAATGTGGGCACAGTGCGATTCGCGCCATTGCCGGTGCGCCTCTGGCCGGGCAAGATCCGCGAGCCTGATATCTTTTTCGTTGCTCAGGAGCACGCCGATCGGATCGGCGAGCAATTCTACGGACCGCCAGATCTGGTAGTGGAAGTGACATCGCCGACCACACGCCGCACTGACCGTAGGGAGAAGTACGTAGAATACGCCCAGGCCGACGTGAGAGAATACTGGATCGTAGACCCAGACACCCGCACTGTCGAGGTGTTCGTGCTGTGCGAAGGGGCTTATGAGTTGTTGGGCAAGTGGAGCCCGGGACAGATGGCTCGCTCAAAGATACTGCCGGAGTTTGAGATAGCGGTAGAGACGATACTGGCATGAAAGAACTATGGAATTTGGTGCCGACATGAAACTCTCGGTCATCATCCCAGTCTACAACGAGGCCACAACTATCGCCCAGGTCATTGAGCGCGTGCTGACGGTCGAACTCGACGGTGTTGAGAAAGAAATCGTCGTCGTAAACGATGGCTCAACTGACAAGACGGACGCAGTTCTGAACACCCTGGCTGCCCGCTGGCCCAACCCGCTGAAGATCGCGCACCACGAGCGAAACCGAGGGAAGGGAGCTGCCATCCGCACAGCACTGGAGCACGTCACAGGCGACATCGTCATCACCCAGGACGCCGATCTTGAGTATGACCCCCGGGAGTATCCAGGCCTGCTGGCCCCTTTCAAAGACCCAGCGGTGCAAGCGGTCTACGGCTCGCGCAACCTGCGCCAGAACCCCCGCTCGTCGTGGAGTTTCTACTGGGGCGGGCGACTGCTGAGTTGGATCGCTAATCTGTTGTACGGCTCGCACATCACCGATGAGGCAACTGGTTACAAGGTCATCCGCGCCAACCTTCTCCGCAGTCTCGACCTGCAATCCAACGGCTTCGAGTTCTGTCCGGAGGTGACTGGCAAACTGCTACGCCAGGGGATCGAAATCCACGAGGTGCCAATCTCGTACCATCCCCGTTCCTTCGACGAAGGAAAGAAAATCAACTGGCACGATGGAGTGCAGGCAATCTGGACATTGCTGAAATACCGGCTGTTCCGCCCTCCCGAATGGGACACAGATTCACACAGGTCATAATCAGCGTGGCTCAGCCGCTCATGGCGAGGCCATTCGATCATACAAGGCCATCAGATTGGCCACGTGAATCTGTTGTACTAACCCGTCAAGCGGGACGCGCGATAGGCCGCAAGATTCGATACCGACCTGCTGGAGCACTTCCCTGTCCCTGCCACTCTTGATCGCCTCGGCCACCTCAGCCTCAATTGCATCCAGGTAGGCCAAACTGGCCTCCACTACGCCCCGCACCTCACCGCGCAGCATCACCTCCCCATGCCCTTGCACGATATTCTCTATTGGTAGCTCCGTCACTTTCCGCAGAGACACTCTCAAAGCATCCACATCACCGTCCACAATGGACGGCACTGGCATTATTGTATCAGCCGCAAACAACACGCGGTCGTCTTCAACGTATACGATCACCGAATCCTCCGTGTGGCCAGGACTGTGGATCAGCCGTACCATCCTCCCCGCCAACTGAAGTCCCATCTCCCCGTCATCAAACGTGATGTCAGGCAAACGGAGCGCCACCTCCTCCAGTTCTGGCCACTCGGTCTTCGCCTCTTCCAGCGCCGGTACACCTACCGTAGCCAGCAACTCTCGACAGCGCGCGTGTGCCACCACGTCGGCCTGAGGGAAAAGGTGAGCGCCGTAGGTATGATCAGCATGATAGTGAGTCAGAATCACGTATCGCACACCAGGTTGGGAAACCCGAGCGGCGAAGGCCGCCAACTCGCGCGCTTCTACGGGAAACGGCAGGCTATCTATCAGGATCACTCCCTCGCGAGTCACGATCACCCCGGCTGTCACTCGGGCATAGAGAGCACTGGTGAAGACATGAATGCTATTGGAGACTCGTTCTCGGAACACGGTTTACCTCACGCTGAGTAAGTATGAGCAAAGAGGATAGCACAAAAAGGGAGCCAAGTCAAGGACGCACAAACACCACAAACGCCACCGGCATACCAGTGGCGTTTGCAATTACACATCAGACCAAGCCCCGCCGTGCCGTGTGCCGGTGTGTTTTGAACCTGCTCTCGCAGGTGGGAGCTTGCTCAGCGGTCTGCCTTGCCCGTAGGCTATCGCATTCCTCTCTGAAGAGACAACCCCCGTTTCTATTGATGTTGGCTCAAAACGCAAGACGGCAACCACGCACACCGCAGGGCCATTTACACTATACCACGCATTGGGAAAAAGCGCAAGTCGCCCCGTGAGCGCCCTGCTCCATCAGGCCGTCTCCAGGTAACGTCCCAATTCCCAGGCCGTTACCTGGATGCGATACTCTTCCCATTCGGCCCGCTTGGCCCGCAGGAAGGTCTCGGTGATGGCTGGGCCTAGCGCCTCCCGGATTATCTCGTCCCGCTCCAGCGCATCCAGCGCCTCGGCCAGTGTGTCTGGCAGTGTGCCGATGGCCCGCTCGTACAGGTCACGCTCATTGAAGTCGTAGACATCTTCGTTGACCGGTGGCGGCGGGGTGAGGTCCCGCTTGATGCCGTCGAGACCCGCCGCGAGCATGGCAGCGAAAGCCAGATAGGGATTGGCGCTGGGATCAGGGCAGCGCAGTTCGATTCGTGCCGCGCTCTCCTGCCGTGCCCCGTGGGCCGGGACGCGAATTAACGCCGAGCGGTTGAGTTGGGCCCAACAAATGTAGACCGGCGCCTCATAGCCTGGCGTCAAACGCTTGTAACTGTTGACCGTCGGGGCCACCACTGCCGCCAATGCCCGCGCGTGCTCCATCTGTCCCGCGATGAAATTGTAGGCCAACCGCGAGAGGCTGTATTCATCGTCCGGGTCATAAAACAGATTTCGTCCTCCGGTGTCGAAGAGGCTCTGGTGGACATGCATGCCAGAGCCAGCAATGCCAAAGATGGGTTTGGGCATGAAACTGGCGTAGATGCCCTGAGCGGCTGCGATCGCCCGCACGGTATATTTGAACGTGACGGCGTTGTCGGCGCTGGTCAGCGCGTCGGCGTAGCGGAAGTCGATCTCGTGCTGACCGATAGCACATTCGTGATGGCTCATCTCAACCTGCATGCCCATCCCCTCCAATGCCAGGATGATCTCGCTGCGCACCTGCTGCGCCTCGTCACGGGGCGAGAAGTCGAAATAACTGCCCACATCGTGCGGGACAGGCCGGGTTGGATCCTCATCATTGCGCTTGAACAGGAAAAACTCCAGTTCAGGACCAACGTTATAGACGTACCCCCGCCCGGCAGCCTGGGCCAGCAAACGCTTCAGCGCCTGGCGCGGCACGCTGGGGACCGGCTGCTCGTTGGAGCCATAGATATCGCAAATCAGACGTGCCCGCCTCCGCCCTGGCGCACTCCACGGGAACACCTGATACGTGACTGGGTCGGGCACCAACACCCTGTCGCTTTCGTAGATGCGGGCGAACCCCTCAATGGACGAGCCGTCGAACCAGAGCCCTTGTTCCAAGATCTCCTCGAGCCTACCCACAGGAATGGTAACGCTCTTGATCGTCCCCATGATGTCAGTAAACTGGAGACTGACGAACTGTACTTCATCCTCTCGTACGCGGGCAATCAAATTGCTGGACATCTTACGTCTCCTTTGTGAAAGTGAAAAGCGAGAATAATGGGGCCTTCCGAATCCCGCAAGGATCATAGGGCGGTTTTGCTAACCGCCACAGGGTCGGATAGCAAATCCGGCCTACTTTCGCTCTGTAGGGCGGTTTTGCTAACCGCCGCTTCCACGACCTGAATGTGAAGTTCCTCCAGCTGCTTCGGCTCCACCGGCGACGGCGCGCCGGCCATCAGGTCGGCCGCCTGCTGGGTCTTGGGAAAAGCGATGACCTCGCGGATATTGGGCTCGCCGGCCAAAAGCATCACCAGCCGGTCAATGCCAGGCGCGATCCCCCCGTGGGGTGGCGTGCCGTACTCGAACGCCTCTAACATGTGACCAAAGCGTTCCCGCGCTTCTTCCACGTCCAGCCCGATGAGCCTGAAAATCCTCTCCTGCACCTCGCGTTGGTAAATACGGATGCTGCCGCCAGCCACTTCCTCCCCATTGCAGACCAGGTCGTACTGCTGCCCACGGGCTGCGCCGGGGTCGCTATTCAAAAGCGGCAGATCATCCGGCATCGGCGCGGTGAACAGGTGATGGCTGGGGTCCCAACGCTGTCCTTCCTCGTCCCACTCGAAGAGCGGGAAGTCAATCACCCAGCAGAAAGCCAACACGGTCCGGTCACATATCTCTAACCGCTCCGCCAATGCCAGCCGCAGCCCACCCAGTGCTGCGCTCACGACCTGGGCACGGTCAGCGACGAACAGCAGCAAGTCACCCGGCTCCGCCTCCAGCCGCTCCACGATGACAGCCACCTCACCCTCGGTGAGGAACTTGGCAAAGGAGGAGCGCACCTCGCCCTCGTGGCCCAATGCCAGCCAGGCCAGCCCCTTGGCCCCCTCTTGCTGCACCAGACCGGTCAACTCGTCAATCTGGCGGCGGCTGTAGTTGCCGCAGCCTGGAACGCGAATACCTCTGACCTGCCTACCCCCGGCGACAGTTCGGCTGAATATTCCAAAACCACATTCGGCCACCAGGTCAGAGATGTCAACCAACTCCATCCCAAAACGTATATCCGGCCGGTCGGTGCCGAAACGGCGCATCGCCTCAGAGTAGGTGAGACAGGAGAAAGGCCTGGCGAGCAACTTACGGTCTGAGCAGATCTCAACGATGCCGATCATCAGTTCCTCGATCAACACCATCACATCCTCCCGCTCGACGAAACTCATCTCCAGGTCCAGTTGGGTGAACTCCGGCTGGCGATCGCCGCGTTGATCCTCGTCCCGGAAACAGCGGGCAATCTGGAAGTACCTCTCGTACCCGGCGACCATCAGCAGTTGCTTGAGTTGTTGAGGCGACTGAGGGAGGGCGTAGAACTTGCCAGGGTGCACGCGGCTGGGAACCAGATAGTCCCGCGCCCCTTCCGGCGTGCTTTTGAAGAGAATCGGAGTCTCTATCTCGATAAAGCCACGGGTATCCAGGAAGTCACGGATGTATTTGACCACCCGGTGGCGGAGAATGAGGTTGCGCTGCATACGCTGCCGCCGCAGGTCCAGGTAGCGGTACTTGAGCCGCAGCGATTCATCCACAGGGCTATCACCGTAGATGTAGAAGGGTGGCGTCCGGGCCGGATTCAGAATCTTCACTTCATGGGCCGCGACCTCGATCGCTCCCGTGGATATATCGGGATTGACCAGCCCCTCGGGGCGCGCCTGGACGATGCCCTTGACCTGAATCACGTACTCACCGCGTACCTGTTGCGCCGCCGCGTGTGCCTCCGGGGCTATGTCCGGGTTCGCCACGACCTGCACGATACCCGAACGATCACGCAAGTCCACGAAGACAAGACTGCCGTGGTCACGCCGACGGTTCACCCAACCCGCCAGCGTCACTTCCTGGCCAATGTGCGTGGTCCGCAACTCACCGCAATTGTGTGTTTTCAACATAATCACTCCTCGCATAGGTTTGGCGCTATTCCACCCAGGCTCAATAAAAGACAAGCCGCCCGCTATGGGGCGGCTTGCGCTTGCAAAACCAAGAACCAGACGAATTACATCGTCGGCCGCCCTCGGGGGCCACAAGGTTGATTATCATTATCAACAGTCAGCCGAACGATGTACATCACTACCTCACCTCTGAGCAAAGCATAGCACACTTTGGACGACTGTCAAGTGTCCGTTGCACAATCTGCTCTACGAAGATCGCTCCAGCCAACGGTAGGCCAGGTATCCCGACAGGGCGCCGAAGATCAAGTTTTGCGCCGGCCAGACGCAACACCAAACGCCGAAAGTACCGATGGTCAGCGCCAGGCCGAGGATCCAATCCAGCAACCAGTAGCCAATCAACAGCAGGATGCCTCTCGCCGGCCGGCCAGCATAGATCCAGCCAATACCCAGGAAGCCGAAGAACCCACCTAAGACCTCCAACAACAACGCTACAAAGGGGTCCCGTCCACGTATCACGATTTCACCTCCCTCTCCAGCCATTCTCCAATCAGTCAATCCTCCAACTCATCCCTCACCTTGCCCGCCACCCAGACCCCCGCCCTCCGTTTTCCATCTCCTGCCCCCTGCTTCCTGTCTCCTAATACGCGCCCTCTGCCCCCAGGGTTGCACCTTCACCTCGCTGTGCTATAATGTGCGCGTCATGGTCACCAAGCGTCAACTCGGCATCATTGTCATCGCGCTCAGTCTGCTCGCCATCTTTGGCGTCACAGCAGTAGACTTCATCGGCGCCGGCAAGTGGGGCGGTTTCGGCCCACTGCAGCGAATAGGAATCGGTCTCGGCGTCGCGGCTATTGCCGTAGGTCTCATCTTGATTCGCCTGGGCAACCGCCCGGCCTAGCCAACCAATCAACTAACCAACCACCATGTCCCGCATTCTCAAGTCACTTAGCGCGATCCTGACTGCTCTCGCCATCCTGGCCTACGTCGGCTACCTGGTCGTGTACGTCGCCTACGCGGTGGACCTCTTCCGCTGGCCCTTCGACTACGACCAGGGGGAAGGCTTCGAACTGTACGACGCCATCCTGTACAGCCAGGGCGAGTGGCCCTATCGGGACAACAGTACCTATCCGTTCTACGCCTCCAACTATCCGCCGCTCTTCCACCTGCTCATCGTCCCGCTGCTGCCGATCGTCGGGCCACGACTGATCGCCGGGAGGCTGGTCTCCTTCACCGCCACGCTCATCACCAGCACGGTTATTTTCGCCGTTGTGCGGCGCAAAGCCGGCGGCTGGTTCATCCCCATCGCATCCGGTCTGGCCTTTCTCGCCTCCAATTACGTCTACCAGATCGGGCCGCTGTGCCGGATGCACATGACGATGGTGATGTTCGAGACGTTGGCCATCGCTTTCATCGCCGAGTTTGAGCAGCCCCAGCATGGCCGGCGCAATCTCATCCTGGGTCTGTTGATGTTATTCTGCGCTGGCTACACGAAGCAAATGGCTGTGTTCACCGTCGCCGCTGCCCTCTCCTTCGTCTTTCTGCACGACGTCAAGAAAGCTATCGGAGCCGGCGCGGCCCTGACCATCGCGGCAGGCATCGCCTTCTGGCTACTGAACACCGCGACCGACGGCCAATGGTGGATCAACATCATCCAGGCCAACGTCAATGAGTTCGACTATCGCCAGACGGTTTTCCTCTTCAGTCAGTGGCTTCGCCTACACACCGTCTTCGTCCTGCTGGCAGGGGGATACCTGGCCTACGAACTGTTCTGGGATCGGCTTTCAGCCTATTCCCTGTGGTTCTTCTTCGCACTTGGGGCTGGCGCACTGAGTGGCAAGTGGGGCGCGGGGTTTGGCTACTTCACCACCGCCATCGCCGCTGCCTGCCTTACCTCTGGCCTGGCGCTGGGCCGCCTACGGAACATAGATCGCAGATTGCAAATCGCGGATCGCCAGTCTCCACCCTCCATTCTCCAGTCTCCACCCTCCATTCTCCAGTCTCCACCCTCCATTCTCCATTCTCCACTCTCCAATCTCCAATCTCTATTCTTCTCCACTCTGCCTGTCCTCATCCCTCTCCTCTATCTGTTCCAGGCCCCGCGCATGCTCCACCTGCCCACCGCCGGCCCAGTCTTCGGCCCGCTGGCCCACGCGCTTGGCGTGGCCGACGCACTGATCGAAGGCGATTGCACCACGTTCCAGTACCACGACACGATGGGCTATACCCAACTGGGGCACTTGCTCACGACCGATGATTACGCAGCGGGAGAGAAGATTCTCAACTACGTTCGTACTGCCGATGGCCCTGTTTTCAGCGAGGAAGCCATGTTCAGCCTGCTGGCCGACGAGCCGGTGGTGACCAATCCGACCCAACTCCTCAATCTCTACAACAATGGTCTGCTTGACATGACGGAGATCATCGAACGCATCAACCGGCAGGAATTCGGCGTGATCATCTTCCGCGCCCAGTTTTATCCGGCGCCGGTGCTGGAGGCCATTGGGCAGAATTACCAGCCTGTGGAACACGTATGTATGAATGGCTTTTATTACCATATCCTGTGGCCTCATCGCAGGTTGGACAGCCTTTCCGGGCCGTCAAACGAACGCTGTGCTCTATCTATAGCAAGATAATAGCGAGATGAAAGAGACCTCAGACACCCCATCCCTGAAATGCCCAGGCTGCAACAGTTCCTCCTTCACCGCCGGTCCCGACGGCAGCCTCGTCTGCAATTACTGCCACGTCGCCTACGTCCCGTCTGGACGCATGTGCCCTGTGTGCGGAGCGGCGTTTGACCCTGATGCCCACCAATGCCCCTCCTGCGGCGCTGACCTGGTCCGCAGGTGCCCGGCTTGCGGCGCTCCCAACCCACTGCTTGCGCACAAGTGCCTGGTCTGCGGGCAGGAACTGGAGATTCTGGAATCGCTGTTCGCCCGCGTGACAGGAACGACCGCCGACTGGCTACGCCAGGTACGCGAGGAAGCGCCTGCCCTCAAGGCTCAGGAGGAAGCAGCGTCACAGGCCCGGATGGCGGAGATGTGGGCTGTCGAGAGAGACCGCCGTGAGGCGCTGGCACGGGCGCAGGCCGAATGTGAGCGCCAGGAACGTTTCATCGTCGCCGTGACCATTACCATCGTCGCCCTCGTCATCGCCATGGTCATCATCGCCCTGGCGATCACGACGAGAAGCATCCCCAACCCCCACCCCTACTGATGGCCACGTTGCTTCGTCGCCTGTACCACTCCATCCCCCTCCGTCTATTCGTCGTTTCCCTCGCCATCTACGGCCTCACCGCTGGCGTCTCATTGAACCGTCACTCGTTGGCCCCGCACTTCGTCTACCTGGCCGAAGCGTTCCTCCACGGCCGTCTTGACCTGATCCACGTCCCCGCCCCACCCTACGACCTGACTCCCTTCGAAAACCATTGGTACGTCTCGTTCCCACCGCTCCCGGCGTTGCTGATGCTGCCGCTGGTCGCGCTCCGTGGGCTGGCCGTCTCCGACATCGCCTTCAGCGTCATCCTGGGCGCCACCAACGTATCACTTTTCTACACAGTACTGACGCGCCTGGGAGATGCGATTGGGGATTCGGGATTTGGGCTTTCGGCTTTGGGCTTTAAACTTTGGTTATCCATGCTGCTGGGACTAGGAACACCACTATGGTACTGCGCCACGTTAGGCTCGGTATGGTACACGGCCCACGTGGCGGCTATCACCTGTGTGTGCCTCTACACGCTGGAGGTGCTGGGGGAAAACCGGCCTGCCCTGGCGGGACTGTGGCTGGGACTGGGATTCCTGGCCCGTGCACCCGTGCTGTTGGCCCTCCCTCTCACGCTGGCGCTGGGCCTGCAAAAAAACAGAAAAATCAGTCACGCTGCACGCTTCTTGCTCTTGCTCGCTCTGGGGATAGCCCCCGCGCTGCTGGGACAGGCGGCCTACAACTGGGCACGCTTTGGTGATCCCCTCGAGTTCGGCTACCGCTGGATGGACAGCCCGGGTGCGCTGCTGGAGCGCCAGGCAACCTGGGGCCAGTTCAGCGTCCACTTCCTGCCGGAAAACCTGTACACGCTGCTGATCCGGCCCCCACTCATCTCGCTGGCCCCCCTCAATATTGAGCCCGATCCGTGGGGGATGGGATTGCTGCTCACGTGCCCGGCGCTGTTGCTGGCACTCTCCCCCCCTCTTTCCCCCCCAATGGGGGGGATGAGGGGGGGGAGTAGGGTGAGGGTCCTACGCCTGGGGCTATGGCTTTCCATCGCGCTCGCGCAGTACCCATCGTTACTCTATTTCAACACCGGCTCCTACCAGTTCGGCTACCGCTTTGCGCTAGATTGGATGCCGCTGGGGATACTGTTGGTAGCGCTGGAGACAGGCGGCAGGTTGCGCTGGTGGGGCAAGGTGCTCATCGTCGTCAGCGTGCTGATGCACTTCTGGGGCGTGTTGTGGATGTACCCGAATTTCCACGGCCAGCCCTGGCAGGCACAATACGTCGAACTGCTGCGCCGCCTGCTACGTTGACATGTTGACGTCCATCAACGATAGGTTTATAATAGATATAGTGCGGCCTCCAACCGCAACTAACGTAGGACAAGATGGTATCTTGTCCCGCAGTGCCGAACGGAGCCGCACCTGGGAATGCCAACTTCCCACATTTGGTCTCGTCATAGCGACAGGAGCAGCCCGAAGAGAGGACAGGTTTCCCAAATGATTGGAGTTCTAACAGATACGACCGCTAGCATCCCCGAGAAGTTGGCCCGACAGTTGGACATAGAGATCGTGCCCTACTACGTCCATCGCGGGCTGGAGACACTGCGCGACATGGTGGACGTCAAACCACGGGAGTTCGCCAGATGGCTGGTCCAAGCGACCCGGTTACCCACAACGTCCAATCCCTCTCCTGGCGACTACATGATTGGCCTGAAGCGCCTCACGGAGCAGGCGAAGGAAATCGTCGCGCTCACTATGACCTCAAAGGGCAGCGGCGCTTATCAATCGTGCCTGGCTGCCGTGGACTTGTTCAAAATACAGTGTCCCGAGGTCCGGGTAGAAGTAGTGGACACATTGCAGGTGGCGATGTCGCACGGGTGGGCCGCTATTGAGGCGGCCCGAGCCGCGCTGGCTGGGCTCAGCCTCGATGGAGTTGTCCAGCGGGCTCGCGAGGTGGCGCAAAAGGGCATGATGCTCCAGACCGCCGACACACTGCGCTACCTCTACATGGGCGGTCGCATCGGCAGAGCCAAACACCTGGTCGCTTCACTCCTCAACATCAAGCCACTGATTGGGATGCAGGATGGGGTCATCGTGGCACTGGGCACGGCCCGCAGCCGGCGCAAAGCCTACCGCCGGATGGTCGAGTTGATGCAGCAGCAGGCCGGAGAGAATACGCGTATCAAGATCGCGTTCATGCACGTGGCGGCGCTGGAGCATGTGGAGAAATTGCAGCCGCTGGTCACGGCCAGATTCGAGTGCACAGAGACAATTGTGACCGAACTCTCACCCGCGCTCGCCGTTCACTCTGGACCAGGGACGGTGGGTGTGAGTTTCTTTCCGACGTAGCGCCGCTTACTCCGGCACAGCCTTGGCCGCTAGTTCAGCACCCGCGTCGCTCTGTCCTGGTCGCCGCTCGAAAGTCAGCCCTTCTTCTCCTGCATCAACGGCAACCAGGTCGCCCCTCTCAAAGTCGCCGCGCAGCAATCTTATGCTGAGAGGACTCTCCACGTACCTCTGTAGAGCACGGCGCAACGGCCGAGCGCCAAACTGCGAATCAAATCCCTGGCGGGCCAGCCAACTGCGGGCCGCGTCCGTCAGTTCGACACTCAATCCCTGATCCGCCAACCGGATGGCGATCTCTCCCATCTGCAGGCCCACAATGCGCTCCACATCTTCAAGCGCGAGATTGTTGAAGATGATGATCTCGTCCACGCGGTTGAAAAATTCGGGCCGGAAAGTTTTCTTGAGTTCCTTCTCAATCTCGCGCTGGCTCTCATCCTCGTCACGGCCATCCCCGCCAACCTGCCGGAAGCCGAGCGCCCCACCCGCGTGCGCATACTCGGTCCCCACGTTCGAGGTCATAATCACGACTGTGTTGCGGAAGTCCACGACGTGGCCTTGCCCGTCGGTCAGCCGGCCATCGTCCATAATCTGCAACAGCGTGTTCAACACATCTGGATGCGCTTTCTCGATCTCATCGAACAGAATGACGCGATAGGGCCGTCGTCGCACCGCCTCGGTCAATTGCCCACCCTTTTCATAGCCGATGTAACCGGGCGGCGCGCCAAAAAGGCGACTGGCGGTGTGGTGCTCCCGGTACTCGCTCATGTCAATACGCAACAAAGCCTCTTCATCGTCGAAGAGAAACCAGGCCAGCGCCTTGGCCAGTTCGGTCTTGCCCACGCCAGAAGAACCCAGGAAGATGAAACTGCCAACCGGGCGGCGGGGGTCCTTGAGGCCCGAGCGGGCACGACGGATGGCGTCGGAGACGGCGGCCACGGCCTCATCCTGCCCGATGATGCGCTCGTGCAGCGCGTCCTCCATGCGCAACAGTTTCTCCGCCTCTGTCTCCATCATCTGCGTGACTGGGATGCCGGTCCAACTCGCCACCACCCCGGCGATGTCTTCCTCCCCAATCGTCTCATCCAGTTGATGTTCTTGCTGCCACATTTCGCGCTGGAGATTGAATTCCGCCTGGAGATTGATGCGCTCCGACTTCAGTTCGGCGGCCCGTTTGTAGTCCTCCACCGCGCTGGCCGCCTCGACCTCGGTCTGGAGCCGTTGGAGTTCCGCCTGCATGGCCTTCAAATCAGGAGGAAGCGTGTAGAGCGCGACCCGCAGTTTAGCCGCCGCCTCGTCCATCAGGTCAATCGCCTTGTCGGGCAAGTGCCGGTCCGTGACGTAACGATGTGAAAGACGCGCCGCAGCCACGATAGATTCGTCGGAGATGCTCACCTTGTGATGGGCCTCGTACCGGTCGCGCAACCCGCGCAACATCTCAATTGTCTCCTCGACCGTCGGTTCCTCGACAAAGACAGGGGCCAAACGCCGCTCCAACGCACTATCGCGCTCAATGTACTGGCGGTATTCGTCCAGGGTCGTCGCACCAACGCACTGTAACTCGCCCCGAGCCAGGGCCGGTTTCATCATGCTGGAGGCATCGAGCGCTCCCATGCCAGACCCCGCGCCGACGACGTTGTGCAGTTCGTCAATGAAAAGAACGATCTCACCCTCAGAACGTTGAATCTCCTCGATGGCCCCCTTCAACCGCTCCTCGAACTCCCCCCGGAAGCGAGAGCCGGCGACCATCGCAGCCAGGTCAAGTTGCACCACCCGTTTCCCCTTGAGGATCTCCGGCACGTCATCGCTAGCGATCTTGCGAGCCAGCCCCTCGACGATGGCTGTCTTGCCCACCCCTGCCTCGCCGATGAGAACAGGATTGCTCTTGGTACGGCGGCTGAGAACCTGGATTACGCGCAGAATCTCGTCGTCCCGCCCGATGACCGGGTCCAGTTTGCCCTCGCGCGCCATCTGTGTCAGGTCGCGGCTGAATTTGTCCAGGATGCGATAGCGTGCCTCCGCCTTGCGGTCGGTCACGCGCTGTCCGCCGCGAACGTCTTTGATGACCCCGTAGATGCGGTCTTTGGTCACGCCACTTTCGCGCAGGATACGGGCCACAGGGGCATTGCGCTCGCTGGCGATGGACAGGAAGATGTGCTCGGTCGAGATGTAATCATCCTTGAGCCGATTCGCCTCATCGTTGGCCCGGTCGAGCACGCGCTTTACGCGCGGAGTGATGAAGACCTGCCCCACGCCGCCGCCGCCGTAGACACCCGCCTTGGGGCTGGCTTTCAGCACGTCGTCGAGGCGTTGTTGCACGTGGTCTACGTCCGCCCCCAGCCGTTCCAGAATCTGCGGAATCACACCCTCCGGCTGTTCGAGCAGCGCCACCAGGATGTGCTCAATGTCAACCTGCGTATGCCCATAACGCGTCATGACCTCGACCGCCCGTTGGGCCGCGTCCTGCGCGCGCTCGGTGAAACGGTCTAATCTCATCATGGTCTAATAGCCTCCCTTCAACCATACAGTCGTGAAACGTCAAACGTGAAACGTCAAACGTCAAACGTCAAACGTCAAACGTCAAACGTCAAACGTCAAACGTGAGACTTGAAGCATGTGTGCCTATGTAGATTATACCGCACATTACCTTACCAGACAAAGGAAGGTCAGGCCGGGTTTGGGAGGCAGTGACTATCACGTCATTCCGAGCGGAACGGAGCGCAGCGAAGTGAAGTCGAGGAATCTCGCTACACCCGGCGGCAGGAGATTCCTCGACTCCCTCCGGTCGCTCGGCATGACACGGCAGGACAGGGCAGGGCATGACAGGGCAGGGCATGACAGGACAGGGCAATCGCTTTTATGTTTTGAGTCGCTCCAAACTGTCATTCTGAGGAGCGAAGCGACGAAGAATCTCCCCTTTGCGCGGCGAAATTGAGATTCTTCGCTCCCTACGGTCGCTCAGAATGACAAATGGGCCAGAGATCAGGATAAAAGCGATTGCCCTACGTGACATGGTAAACGCGTCTCAGAGCCAATTGCCAAATTAGGTATCTTTGCACTATTGACACGCCCCCCCCAAAACTGGTATACTATAGGGTGTGTTTCAAATGGGGAAGAATCGTGCAACGCGGAGATGCAGAACGGCCCACCTGACCGCTCTGAGTGTACGGTCACTACCCCTGAGACCCACACCCTTACAAACCTATTGCACGAGCAAACCTATTGCACAAGGAGGCAAATCTCATGACTCGTATGAACTCTCTCACGAAAGACTCGCCTGTCTTATCTATGTGTGCCCGGCTGGGGCTGACGCTGGCCCTGCTGGTGGCGACACTGGGCGTGATGCCCGCGCCGGTGGCCCGCGCGGCCGACCAGGAGGTCACCAACACCAACGATAACGGCTCCGGTTCGCTGCGCCAGGCCATCACCGACGTGGGCGACGGCGAAACGATTACCTTCGACCTCACCGGCACGGGGCCGTTCACCATCACCCTGGAAAGCGCGCTGCCGGAAATCACCCAGGACCTGACCATCACCGGCCCCGGCGCCGACGTGCTGGCCGTCAGCGGCGGCGGGAGCAGCGGCTGCGGAGGCAGCGGCTGCCGCATATTTGATATTACAAGCGGCACCGTCACCATCTCCGGGCTGACCATTACGGAGGGATACACGGGGCTGGGTGGCGCCGGTTTTTACATCGTAAACCCGGCAGTGGTGACAATCACCAACTGCGCCATCACTAACAACTCCCTCCCCAGCGACGGTGATATGCTTGGAGCGGGCATTTACAGCGACGGCGATCTGACCCTGGAGAACAGCACCGTCAGCGGCAACGACGCCAATGACAATTTTGGTGGGGGATTGTACCTGGGTGCCGAGTCAGAGTCATCTATCACTGCCAGCACAATCAGCGGCAACAGTGCGGCGTACGGCGGCGGCATCTATGCCGTTGACGTTCTCATGGATGTCAACAGCACCACCGTGACCGACAACAGCGCCAGCATAGACGACGGCGGCATTATCGCTAACGGAGAGTCTGGCACTTGCGTGATTACGCTGACCAACTCGATTGTGGCCAGCAACATTGATCTAGATCCCTCTGACACATGGCCAAGCGACGGTTATTACCCAGACGTCGATGAGTTTTGGAGCGATATCAACTCCGGCGGGTACAACGTCATCGGCATTGATGACGACGGGTTCATCTCGGACGATGGGGCCACCGGCGACCAGGTAGGCACCACCGGCAGCCCGCTCGACCCCCGCTTAGGCCCCCTGGCCGACAACAGCGGCCGCACCCAGACCCACGCCCTGCTGGCCGGCAGCCCCGCGCTCGACGCCATCCCCGAGGGGGACGCCTACAACGGCGCATCGGCCACCGACCAGCGCGGCTTCCCCCGCCCCCAGGGCGCCAACTGCGACGTGGGCGCCTACGAGTGGGAGCACTTTTACGTCACCGGCATCGACCCCGCCCGCAACGCGGTGGCGGCCCCGTTGGGTAGCACAGTGGTCGTCACCTATACCCAGGCGGTGAGCGAGACAACCGTCACCAGCCAGACCGTGGCCGTGCACTCGATGATGCAGGGGCTGGTCACCGCCACCCACAGCACGGCGGACGAGGTGGTCACGGTCACGCCCAACCGCCAGTTCTTCCCTGGCGAGCTGGTCTACGCCGTCGCCACGACCCAGATGGCCAACATCACCGGCACCCACCCCCTCACGCCTACGCAGTGGCAGTTCACGGCGGGGGCGGTGATTCCAGGCCGGTGCTGCGGCGGGTTCACAGACATCGAGGCCGGGCTGACGGGCGTTCGTCGTAGTTCTGTCGCCTGGGGGGACTACGACAACGACGGCGACCTGGACATCCTGCTGAC
>CAYLPU010000043.1:0-41358 GCA_964385635.1 uncultured Anaerolineales bacterium | reverse complement strand
AGGAGGTCAACTTCACACAGTGCCTACTGGTGCAACTTTTGGGGTAAATATCCGTGCGGACTCAACATCACGTTCCATGTCTGCCGATAGTTCATCCGGCGGCGGGAACACATCATAAGCCAGTTTGCCTGTCTCAGGGTCGATCCCAGTGACAAGAACGAGGCTGCCAATTCTCGCCCCCCTCGTATGTACGAAGTCCACCTCGTTGTCTGAACCTGGGTGAGGAACGGCCTCATAAAGAGCGCCGCTCTCGCACAAACTACTACCGGCCTCATCTTCAACGGCCAGAAGCAACTCCGCAACTAAAGCATCTGCATAGCCATGGGCCTGGTCTGCCTGTTCCTTTGGAATATGAAAGACAAAGCACGGGCGTGGTTCTTCAGGGGTTGTCGATGGCTCAGGCGTGGGGCCAGGGGCGCAACCGGCCAGAATCAGGAGTACAGCCATCACCAGACTCAGTTTGCGTGCAGGCATTGCTCTCTTCCTTTGTTCTTCCCAGGGCGGGGCGACAGCCTTGTCCTGGGCATAGTCGAGGGAGTAGTCGAGTTCCTACAGTGCCAGGGCACGGCGCAACCGCTGGTCTACTTGCGCCAGGTCTGCCGGGGTCAGCGCACCGAGGCGATAGATCACGCGGGCAGGATCAAGCGTGAACAGCACGGGTTTGAGTGCCGAAGGATGGCGTAAACCGGCTGTGCGCCAGTCGCTCAGCAGATAGTCAAACGGGCCTGTCGCCGTCGCAACTTTGGAAGTAAGCGCAGCCAGGAGAAGGTCAGGTTCAGTTGCGTGGTACAGAGAACTGCTCACAACTACGGCTGGTCTCACTTTGGTCGTACTGAGGTCGCTGAACGGAAAGGGTACCAGGACCACATCACTGCGCTGGAACTTCATACAACCCTCTCCAGTTGTCGTAGATGGCATCTTCTTCATTGTCCCATACGCGCTGCAAGGCAGCTTCGGAGAGGAACAACCAACCCTGTCGTTCAGTGTGTTCATCAAGCAGATCGGTCAAACTGAAGAGAATGTCCAGCGCCTTTTCGACAATCTGATCTTCCTGGATCCGGCAGGCCTGAGACAGACGGCCCAGACGTTCAGCACATTCTACAGACAGTTGAATGTGCTTCTCAACAACATTCGATATACTGCTCATTTCACATCTCCAGTTCAAGATACCACTCGATCACATCACCGTCATGTGTCTCCATCGCTGCCTGTTCCTGGGCGTAGCCGAAGGGGCCTGCCCTGGGCTTGTCGAAAGGCCGGTGCACACGTCCGCGCTGCCGTGGCTAGTGGCATATCCTCATTATATCCTAACGGCAGTACTTGCACAAGCAACAACATCCGCCATCTCGCTTTCCCCACCCCAACCGGCGACAGTTGGGCAAAGTGTGCCCTCACGAGCGGGCCGATGGTGTGGGAGCAGCAATGCGCGCAGGGGGAGCGCCCTTCCTTTCGAGAAGCCCAGCGTCTTGCGAGTCAACCGCTTGAGCGTCTCGAACACTTCGATGCTGGCTTCCGTTTCCGTTTTGGCAATGCCACGAGCGGCGCGGAGACGGTTATCCATATTCGATCATGGTAGAGCGCCAGAATTAGCAGGTTTCGTCGGTTTCGGGGTAGTCTTTTTAGCACGCGCCAGGCTGCTGATACGGCTATCCTCCGCTATCAGGGTCAGCGTGTCGATGATCTCGTCTTCGGGCGTGCGGCGGCGATAGAAGATCGTTCCTTTGGTCTCGACGAAGGTGCAATACTCACCTGAAAGGAACTGGCTCCATCACCGGCTCCTAATTGAATCAACCCGTCCGAAGCCCGTAATGCCTGCCCTAGTTCCCGAATCGCTGTCTGGAGGATGGTGTCCACATCAGTAGAGGCGTGGACACGGGCTGTGATCTTGCTCACGTACCGTTCATACTCGGCGCGCTGTTGTGTTTCTTCGAGCAGGCGAGCGTGCTCCAGTGCTACCGACGCCTGGTCACTCAGTGTCTCGTAGAGTCGCAGCGCGCTCTTAAGGAATGGGCCGGGAGTGGTGCGCAACACCACCACCTGACCGATTGTCTCCCCTCCAGCGCGCAGCGGAATGTTGACAAGCGCCTTTGCATCCGTTGCCTCAAAGACTTGGCGCGCACTCTGAGGCAAGCGCTCGTCCCTCTCCACGTCATCTACCACCCAAAAAGTGCTCACCATCTCGAAGGGGAAAGGGCTCTCTGCGATTGGAAGCCGCATGCCGGTTTGAAACAGTGGCTCCCGGTCTCGCCGCCATGTCCTCAGGTACAAAAGGGCGTCGGGTTCGCCAGCAGGCGAAAATTCAAACTGTACCACGATGCACCCATCGGCCCGTGTTTCAGCCACGGAGTCTATGATTGCGTCAGCCACCTCGCTGGTCGTCGTCGCCGTAGTCAGGCGACGGCTGGCGCGGTGGATGGGGCTGGTCTCCTCGAGCAGCAGTGCCTCATCAGAAAACTTGCGCGCGTTCTCAATCGCCACCGCGACCTGGTTGGCCATGATACGCAATGTGCGGACATCGTCCTCGTCGAAAGCGGCCTCCTCCGTGCTTTGCACGTCCAACACTCCCAGCAGCCGCCCACCGACCAACAGAGGCAGCGTCATCTCGGAGCGGGCCTGGGGCAACAGAGGGTTGTCGAAATGGGCCATGTCTCTTCCAATGTCGAGGTCGGTGCGAGATTGGCGGTGTACGGCGGTCCACCCAACCATCGAATGGTCATCTACCGCCAGCCTGTGTCCTTGCGCTTTCATCTGCTGGCCCACCTCACCAGTTGCCTCCTGCAGCACCGCCCACTCGCCGGTTTCATCTATCAGAAACACGCCAACGTGGTAGAAACGGAACTCGTCGTGGATAAGGTTCACTGTGGTACGGAGAAGTCTGTTTATGTCCAGGATAGATGTCGCAGCGCGGCCTATTTCGGCGCTGGCGCGCAGTTGGATAGCGCGTTGTTGGAACCGCCAGTTGGCCTTTTGAAGTTCCCGCGTTCGCTCCGCTACTTGCTCCTCCAGTCTGGCCTGGTGAATCTCCAATCCCTGGGCCAGGTTGCGGCTCCGGGTCAGGGAGGCGGTGAGGCGAGTAGCCAGATAGTTCTGAGAAATCATCGGTAGAGTGGCCAACATAAGGAAAATGACGATGTTGCTCAACCACGCAGTCGGATCGGCGGAAGTGGCCTGTTTCTCCACGGAGACGACGATGTGACCGGTGGAAAAGGCCCAACCGAAAGCCACCAGCGTCAGGGCAGTGAGGATCAAGGCAAAGATGCCCTCACGCCGCCCGAAGAAGAGGGTGGCCAAGAAGGGGATGGCCAGCAGGAAGATCCGGCCGTCTCCGCCTTTCCCGACCTCGATCAGATCAAGGAGACCCAGACCGTAAATCAGGCTCAGGAGGACTCCGGCCTGGAGAGCGTATGAGACTCTCCGCCAGAATGTGATCAGGGTGAGAAAGGCATAAGCGCCCAGGTAGAACGGTATCACCCACACGTCCCCCTTCGTGTAGGCAAAATAGGAGCCGGCCAAGACCGCCAGAGCCCCGATGGGGGTCAATGCCCGAAACACTCCCCGAATTAACTGTCGTTGCCAGGTCCGCATGTCATCCGGAGGGGGAGCGGTGTCCTGAAGCGCCGTTTTACTTTCGTCTGTACTTTCCTCCCACTTATCTGGCGTGGTTATGCCCCGAGATGGGGGACCTGCAAGGGCTCCGGTGGGCGACGGCGGTTTCGTCTTCGGTTCAGGCGGCTGGCCTTCCGTTGGCGGAAGGGGTGGAGCAAATGGCTTGGCTTCGGCCTCCGCTGCTGGCAGTGAGATGTCGGAGAACAACTTCTCCAGAGAATGTCTCAGTCTGTCGTCACTCATAGTCCTCTTGCTCCTGTCTTGACTCCCTCGCGCCCCGGCACTGGCACGGAAGCGCTGGTTGGCGGCGTGATGGGCTTCTCGATCGGCAAAGGTACTCTCCTGGTTAATGACTCCGTTAGTTCTGTGGCAGAAGACAGATAGGTGGTCAACTCCTGGGCCAGGGCGCGGTACTGGCGGGTGGCCCGCGTGCGGGGCGCGTATCGGGTGACTGGTAGTCCGAAGGTCGGGCTCTCTCGCAGCCGGGTGTCCACCTGGATGATGGTCCGGAACAGGGCATCGGTAAAGCGGGCATGCAGATGCTCCAGGATCAGCCGGTGGATCTTGTTCCGTACATCGAACATAGTCACCAGTAGCCGATAGCCGAGCCGAGGATTGGTCTTGTGCCGTACCATGTTGACCAGATCCAGCACTTGATGGAGCGAACGCACGGCGTAATACTCGCATTGGACAGGGATGATGAGCAGATCGGCTGCCGTCAGTGCGTTGAGCGTCAGCGTCCCGAAGGCTGGCGGGCAGTCCATCAGGACGACGTCGTGAAGTTCGTAGCGTGTGTGCTCCAGACCCCGCTTCAACCGATACTCATATTCCGAGCGCTTGTACAGTACCTTGTTCAGGACCGCAAGTTCCCGATTCGCCGGTACCAGATCCAGGCCGTCCACGGAGGTCTCACGGCTGACGGCGACCAGGGAACTCTGGCCCAACAGTACGTCGCTCACCGTGCGGCGCACCGTCTCCGATTCGATGCCCAGCGACGCGGTCAGGTGCGCCTGGGGGTCCAGGTCTACCAGCAGCACCAGCCGGCCCTGTTCAGCCAAACTGCCCCCTAACGAGAGGCAGGTGGTGGTCTTGGCTACCCCCCCCCTTGTTGCTGGCGATTGCGATCACTGTGGTCATCGTGCTTCCTCCCTATCCTGGATCTCATTCAGTTCCCGATTCTCCAGAGGGTGCAGCGGCAGGCTGAAGGTGAAAGTCGAGCCCTCTCCCACCGCGCTCTCCACCCAGATTTTTCCACCGTGCATCTCGACGAATTCCTTGCTCAATGCCAGTCCCAGTCCGGCCCCGTTGGGCTGGCAGTCGCTTCCCAAAGTGCCCCTCTCGAATCGCTCGAAGATGCGCTCTTGGTCTTCCGGCGGGATGCCCACGCCGGTGTCGCTGACGCTCGTCAGCGCCTGCTCATCGGTGAGCCAGGCCCTCACGGTGATAGATCCCTGCTCCGTAAACTTGGCCGCGTTGGCCAATAGCCGCAGCAATACCTGGCGGATGCGGGCTGCGTCGGCCTGTACCGTTGGCAGGTCCGGAGCGATCTCCTGGCGCAACTTGATCTCCTTGTCGCGCACCAGCGCACTGGCGGTGGCCATCACGCTGTTGATGACCTCCGCCAGGTCCAGTTCCTGGAGTTGCAGTTCCATCAGCCCGGCCTCAATGTGAGAAATGTCCAGCAGGTCGTTGATCAGGCCCAGCAGGTGATGGCTGTTAGCGTAGATGATCTGGAGGTCCTGTCGCTGTTGATCGCTTATGGGACCATCCAGCCCTTTGAGAATCAAGCGGGAGAAGCCGATGATGTTGGTCAATGGCTCACGCAGTTCGTGACTCATATGGGCCAGGAAGCGAGAGCGGAACTTCTCCGCCTCACGCAGGCGACGGGCCGTCCCCTTTTCCTTCTCATAGGCCCGGGCGTTCTCCAGCGCGATGGTGATCTGGTTGGCGACGTTTTGCAAGACAGGGACGTCGTCTTCGTCGAGGTCACTCTCATGGGTGATCAGGACGTCGAGCACACCGATGACTCGCTCGCTTAGTTTGAGCGGCAGCGCTGCCTCCGCACGGATATAGGGGGAGGAGAACGCCTGTCGTGAACTCTCCATATCCCATCTGATGGTGTGGGGCTCTCCCGTTTGTGCAGCCAGCCCGACCGCGCTTCCGTCTCCGACCCGCACAGGCTGTGCCTTGACGGCCACCACCACCTCCTTGCCGCCCATCGCCTCTCTTAGTATGGCCCATTCTCCACTTTCGTCCAACAGATAGACTCCCACGTAGGAGTAGACGAACCGATCGTGTACCAGCCGCACCACCTCTCGCAATAACTGATCTGGCTCCAGGATTGAGGTGGCTGCCTGGCTGACATCGACGGTGGCAGCAAGTTGGATGGCCCTCCGCTGGATCTGATAGTTGGCTTCCTGTAGAAGTGCCGTGCGTTGGGCGACCTTATCCTCCAGGCCGTCGTACAACGTCTTCAGTTCCACCGCCATGCGGTTGAATACGTGCGCCAGGATGCCGATTTCGTTCCGCGACGTGACAGGCACGCGCTGCTCCAGATCCCCCTCTGAGATGTTGATCGCCGACTCGGTCAACTGCACGATCGGGCGTGTGATCTGCCGCGTCACGACTGCTGCAATGACTGCAGTGACTAGCGCCACCACCAGTGTGGCCCCGATGACGGCGGCGGTGACACCATCGGTCGTGGCGAAGGCTTCTTCTTGAGTCTGCTCTGCCACCAGTGCCAACTCCAGTTCCGGTATCCAGTGGTAGATCCCGATGACCGGAACGCCAATGTAGTTCTCGTAGAGCCCCTCTCTATCCTCTCCATCCTCGCTGTCCAGGACGGCTTCAATGCCCGGACTGGTCACTGCCTGCCCTTGGGGCAATGCCATTCCGCTGGCGTCCACCAGGTAAACCTCCCCTGTCTCCCCCAGTTCACTAACCACCTCCAGGCTGGCGACCAGGTCGCTCAGGTTGAGCCAACTGGTCAGCAGGCCGAGATCCTCGTCGTCTGGTGCGGTGATGCGCTGGGTGACTACCAACCCCACATCGGCTGTTGGGTCGAGTGTGGTGAACCGGAGGCTGTGGGTTTGCTCAGGCTCAAGCATGGTCGTCTGTTCTGTCGGCGAGGCCTCACCCGGCAGGTCGGTGGAGACCAGTATCTGTCCCTCACGATCCAGCACGGCCAGGCGGTGAAAGGATGGGTCGTGTTCCAGCACGGCGCGCAACTGGGTGCGCAATGTGTCGCGAGCGGTGCTGGTGTTGGCACCGTTGGTGGTCAGGGCGACTACGTTTTCTCGAATGGCAGGCAGGGTTGCCAGAAACGCCAGGTCTGCAACGTGACTTTCAGTCCATCGGATGACTTGTGTTTCCACCATCGCGGACACGGAGGACAGTTTGGCAGTGACCTCACGTTGAATGTCGTGCCGCTCGCGCTGGGTGGCGTACCAACTGATGGTGCTCAGCGGCACGATTGCCAGAATCAGGAAGGCGGTCAGCAGGGTCTTGCCTAGCCCTCCGCGCATCCCAGTAGTCGGTATCTGAGGCCGTTCTTCCAAGCCTGGCGAAGACATGGCAGTTCGTTTATCTCCTCTGCCCGGATCACTCCGGTTCCCAGACTTCATCTCCTTGGAGGATGCGGCGAATCTGGGAGGGGAAGCGGTCTGGGTCGAGTGGCTTGCCGATGAAGCCATCAAAGCCGGCGCTGCGGGTGCGCTCCATGTTGCTAACAGAAACATCGACGGTCACGGCAGCGATGAGGGTGTCTTTGAAGCGCGGATGAGCGCGCAACCTGTCCAGTACCTGGTACCCGTCCTCCTCTGGAAGGAAGATATCCATTAAGATCAGGTCAATGTGCGGTAGTGTCTCCGCGAACTCCAGAACCTGCCAACCTGAGGCCTTCCACTCACATTTCTTCACGCCCAGGTAGGACAGCAGGCGTGTGATGAGCACGAAACTCTGAAAGTCATCCTCGACGACGAGGATCGTGGCGTCCTTTGGTTGTATACCCATGTTGACCTCTAATTGTGAGTTCTCTGCAGTGCTGCCCTGACCTGCTCCGGCAGTCGGTCTACATCAATCGGTTTCTGAATGTAACCATCGCAGCCTGCTGCCAGTGTGCGCTCCCGATCCCCTTTCATCACGTTGGCTGTGATGGCCAGGATGGGCACCTGTTGCAGGTCGGGCGTGTCGCGGAAGCGTCTGGCCAGGTCGTAACCATCTATTTCTGGGAGGTTGATGTCCAGCAGGATCAAATCTGGCCGTTCTTGAATGGCCACTTCTAAACCCGAAGGGCCATCCATTGCTTCCAGAAAGGAGTAACCCTCTGCCTCCAGAATGCGCCTCACCAGCAAACGATTCTCATGGTTGTCCTCGACGTAGAGGATGCGAGCATCATTCATCAGGTACCTCTCCCATATCCGGTTCTGTGTGGCCCATGGTGGCACGACCGCGACGGTCTGCGCGTATTTCTGATTATACCAGATTACAGCGTGTATGACGATTCCGCTGCGTTACGGATTGGTTACAGTATTGTCAAGCGACACTTGCCTGGTCACGCCCATAGGATACACTAAAGAGCGAGTTCTTGCAATAGCATGTTTTGCTCATCAGTGTTCGTCAACAGGGCGAAACTGCACTACGAGGAGCACGGTGCCGGGTGGGATTTGTCTTTGTCTGAATGGCGAAGTATGATAGAATACCGTTCGGTGGTAGGCAGAGTGTGAACTCCGAGGCCCGACCTTGGGGATCTTGACCGACGCGAGGTGGTACGTGGGGAGACAGACGTGGTCTCTTTATGCCCTGCGCTGTGCCGATGGTACGCTTTATGCTGGTGTCACCACTGACCTGGCACGGCGTGTGGCGGAACACAACACCGGACGGGGAGCGCGTTACACGGCAGGCCGTCGCCCTGTGGCGCTCGTTGCCGCCTGGCGCTTCCCCGACCGGGGGGCGGCACAGCGGGCCGAGGCTCGCTTCCGGCGGCTGTCTCGGGCGCAGAAACTAGCGCTGATTGCGCAGAGGCTACCCTTCGAGGGCGCGGTCTTCTGCTGCGACGAGTGATCATGTCCTCGTGGTGCTGGCCGATGGGGCCCAATGGATGGAGCAGAAAATGAAGGACGTTTTTCGCATCTTCTGGGAGGCGCTGAAGGACTTCTGGGACGGGTTGTTCCTACTGGCGCTGATGAACGTTGTTACCGCGCTGTTGGCGATCCTGGTGGTCACGTTTCCGCCAGCGTTGGCCGGCCTATGGAGTACCGCGAACCGGGTGGCGCAGGGGAAGGCCGTCGGCTGGAGCGACTACCTCGAGGGCTTCCGGCGCTATTTCTGGAAAGCGTGGGAGCTGGCGCTGCTCAATGTTCTGGTAGTTATCATCGTGATCACCAACGTCCGCTTCTACACACTGGGCAACGCACCGTTTGAGATTAGTTCCACCTTGAGCCTTTGGATACGCGCGTTTTGGGCGGTGGCGGCATTCCTGTGGCTGGTCCTCCAGATGTACCCTCTGGCGCTGCTGTTGGAGCAGGAGGATCAACGGCTGCGGGTGGCGTTGCGCAACGCCGCCGTGCTCTTCGTCGCTAACCCTGGCTTCAGTCTCGTGCTGGCACTGTTGCTGTTGGTGGTGGCTGTCATTAGCGTGTTTTTCCCAGTGCTGTGGTTCTTCATCACGCCAGCACTGTTCGCCGTTGTGTGCAACAAGGCTGTGCACCACTTGCTGGAGCCGTATCGTAAAGCATAACGTAGCTACTCAGGTTGATAGGTGAAGGTCTCCCGACCGGGCATTTTACGCCTCGGTCAGAGACCTTCGGCGAACGAAGGCGGGGCCATTCCCAGCAAACTCTGCGAAAATTGAAGGTCGCAGACCCTCACGAGGTGCAGGCTGAGCAGTTGCAGCATAACTACGCTTCACGCATTACGCATCGCGTTTCACGCTTGGACGTTTCGCCGATGTCCTCGTAATGCCGCCTTCCCCGCCTGCGTGATAGTTACGTACTATCCCGATACAGCGCCAGGTACGCCTCTGTCACCTTCGGCCAAGTGAACCGTTCCTGAATGCGCTGGTGAAAGGCCAGCGCCCGCGCTGCCGTCGCTTCCCAGGTCTCCAGCGTCCACGCCAGCGCCTGGGCCACGTTCGGGGCCAGGTTCTGCTCTGGGTCGCCGGTGCGCCGTATCAGGACGCCGTAGTCGGTCGCCATTCCCCAGGTGTATTCCTCACGTCGGGGACTTTCCAGAATGTAGACCGGCCCCGGCGAGTCGGTAGTCACCACCGGCAGCCCTCGTGCACCGGCCTCTACAACCGTGATGCCGAAGGGCTCGCGCAGTGATGGGAAGAGGTAGAGATTGAAGCGGTCGAGGAAGCAGTCTCGCTTCGTAGGTGCAAATATGTGATCAAAGATGGTGAGTTCCACCGGCAGTACGTGCTTTGCTGCCTCAATCTCCTGCTCCAGTACGGGGATGTAAATCGGTTCCTCCGGCACACCGGCCACTGTGAGCCGAAACCGCCGCTGCGTGAATTCCGTCGCCTGCGCTGCGCCACGGATGGCGTACTCGAGGCCTTTGACCGGATCGAGTCGGGCGAAGGTGAGCACCCCGACGGGGTCGGGTACGCTCGCGAGTTTCGCTTCTACCCCTGCGCGGGGCCGGATGGACTCCGGGTCAATACCACTGGAGACTAGCCGCAGTCGTGGGCGTACTTCTGTGTCATCGATGCTCAGTTTGTTCAGCAGGTCGAGGAAGTCCTGCTCCATCCCTGGGCTGATGACGACCGGCACGTCGGCGAAGCGAGCCAGCGCCTCCCACTCCATCATCTGTGCCAGGTCTGCCTGCGAAATCCGGTAGTGCATCAGCCCCCCTCGCGCCGCCTCCACGTTCGTGGATTCCAGGTAATGCACTGTGGAGACGACGCGGAAGGGCTGGCCGCGCAGCGCCCAGGCCAGCCAACCCGGAACGGCGTGATGACCGTGTAAGTGCACGGCGTCGAATGTAGCCACCCGCTCCCGCAGCCACGCCGCCACCGCTTGGCAGAAGCGGTGAATGCGCATCAGTTCCGTGTGCTTGTCACCAGCGTAGGGGTTCTCCAGCCCCTCCTCGATCAGAAAGCGCACGACCGTCAGTCCGTCAAGGTCCTCCTGGCTCCAGTGACCATCGGGATGGAGTGTCGGCTTGGCGGTCAGTGTCTTTTTGGTGTGGATGGAGAGCACTGTCACTTGATGTCCCGCCCGGCGCAGGTATTCGGTTACTTTCTCGACGTGGACACCCCCGCCGCCGGTGGACGTGGCCCCGAATTGCAGCGATGCCTGAGCGATGTGCATATACTCCTCCATAATTGTGCCGTACAGGATAGGGAAGCGGGTGTGGCGGACGTGCCGTATTGTAGCATGGATTCCTTCTGATGACCAAACTCACTTGACACACTGCCTCAAGCGTGTTACTATGTCGCAACTTTGTGTGGGAGGAGCGATACGATGCGTGTATTATGGACCAGCCCCCACTGCCGGCCGGATTGGTTGGATCGGCTAGGCGAGGAGTCACAGGGCGGGCAGAGTGTAGTGATGAACAAACTGCCTCATGCCCTGACCCGCGCCGACCCGCACGTCTACGTGGACATCTTCACCCGCCTGCAAGATAGCGATCCCTGCGCCGCCACTCCGGTCAAGTTCCTCGACGGCGACCCCCGCGTGCGGCTTATCCGCCTCCCCTGCGGGCCTGCCGATCGGCACATCTCCAAGGAGCTCCTTTACGGCACACCTATCTCCGAATTTGTGGAGCACATCCTGGCTTTCGCGGCCCATGAGGATGGGGGACTGGGGTTGCGTTACGACCTACTGCACGGTCACTACGCCGACGGCTGGGAGACGGTCACCCTGCTCAAGGCTCGCTGGCCCCACCATCCTCCCACACTGCTCACCACTCACTCCCTGGGCCGACGCAAGCGGGCCGATAGCCTGGCCCGGAACGAAGCGGAGCCGGATGAACTCGACCACCGCTACAATTTCCCGGTGCGCATTGCCTCCGAGGAGCGCTCGCTGGCCGCCGCCGACCGCATCCTGCCCCTCTCTACTGCTGGGGCGGAGTTCCTGGCCGCCCACTACGATGCCGTTCCCCCCGGTGATCCGCGTGTGACCGTCATCCCTAATGGCATTGACCCGGCCGATTTTCCGCCCGCTCCGCCGGGGACCGGGCTCCGGGTGCGGACCGTCCTGGGGGTGGCCGATTCCGAGTTCCTCTTGCTGTTGCCGTCGCGGGTGGACCATCGTAAGGGGCAGGAGAACATCCTGCGGGCGCTCGTCGAGGCCCGCTCTGCGCTGGCAGGTGGTTCTTTCCGCCTCCTGCTCCTGGCTTGGCCCGAGCCTCCCACCGACTACGCTACCCGGCTGAGACGGTTCATAGCCGAGCAGGGCCTGGGTGGCTGTGTGCTCACCCATCCCCCGGTACCCCACGAGCGCATGCCTGGCTACTTCGCTGCCGCCGACGGGGTGGTGCTCCCCTCGCAGGAATACTTCTCCGTCGCCATGCTGGAGGCGATGCTACTGGAGCGTCCTCTCATTGCCAGCGTTCATGGTGGTTCGCGAGACGTCATCGCCGATGGTGTGAACGGGTTGCTGGTGGATCACAACGATGTGGCGCAGTTGGCGCAGGCTGTGGTGCGGTTGGCGGGCATGGACGAGGCAGCACGGCATGGCATGGGGCGTCGTGCGCGCCAGACCATCTTGGAGGGCTATACCTGGGATCAGGTCGCTTCCTGCTTGCTGACCACCTACTCATCCGCTTAGCGTTGGGTCCAGGCCTGCGTGCGCCGTTCAATGCTGCGAGTCAGCAGGCTGAAAAAGCCGCGCGACATCAGCCCGGTGACGAGGATCAACAACGCCATCGCCATAGCCTGTGCGGTTTCGGCTGCATCGTCCAGAAACATCACCATCACCGACGCCATTTCCTTGCCCGGGACAAAAAGGAAGGCAATCGCTGAGAGGGTGACCAGCGAGTTGAGAAAGAGATACGTGGCGATTGAGATGACGGCCGGCAGCCCCAGCGGCACCACGACGCGCCAGAAGGTGCGGTAGAAGGGCGCGTCGAGGGACTCCCCAATCGCCTCGAACGCAGGATCCATCTGCTTGAGGGCGGCTGTTGCCGTGAGAAAAGGGGACAGTGTAGTAGTGGAAGACCGAGGAGAGTGACAGGATGGTCAAGGTCCCGTACAGCACATTGAGCGGATTCGCCGGATTGTTGAAGGTAAGAAGGTAGGCTAGACCCAGAACTGTGCCCGGAATCGCCAAAGGTATAACTGAGAGGAGATAGAGCGCGGCACGAACCTTTTTCAATTCTCTACTTCTCTCGATCAGATACGCGCTGAAGAACACAATGATTGTGCCCCCGACGGCGGTAAGTGCGGCCATCTTGACAGTGTTCCATAACACATGGAGAGCGCCGTGGTGAGCACCCGCTACGTAGAATTCTGTGAAGTGCTTGAAAGTCAGGGAAAGGTCATAACCGCTATTGTGTGCGCGATAGCACCCCACTGCCGCTGGTGATTTGCCCATCCTATGGTGCACTGCATTGGCCAGCCTCCTGTCGTGTCTTTTTGGCTGGGTACAGTGTACCCCATTTTCACGAGGCTGGCACTTCCCATTATATTCCGGTGACAGCCCCCTTTTTCCCCTTTTAACGAACGCTGTGACCCTATCCCCCCTCATTCTTGTCCCCTCTGTGATACGCTCGCCTTGTATCGGTCGCCACGTCTTGCCCAGTTTCCTAAAATAGATATACTAGGGGCAGATCTCGGAGCAGTGTGAGCGATAAGTCAAGCAGTGTTCTACATTGATAGCACGTCTGAACTAGGCACAGCGGGCGCACCCTCTGTCCCCTTCGACATCTGGATAGAGGTCGAATTCTTCACCGAACCCGAGCGAACCCAGTTCACCTGTACCGGACAGTACGAGTTCAACGGCTTTCTCTGCGATGCGGGTGAGACCTGCACCGGCTGGGAAGCGCCCAACGGCCGCTGCATCCGGGGTGGCTGCGTGCCGTGAGGGATGCCCTCAATGCGCAGCCCTCACTATGGTGTATCATCGCTGATAGGGAAGGAGAGTGAAAGTATGATCACGTGATGGAGCAGTCTCAACGCGGCAGGCAAGTAGGCATAGAGGAAAGGAGGAAAATGATGAACGACAGACGAGTGCAAATCTGGATCGCGGTGGTGGCCGGACTGGCGCTGGCCGCGCTGCTCCTGCTGGCTGGTAGCGTGACCGCCAGCCCATCCACACCTGTGACGTTGGCCATTCAGCCCCGCGCTGTGGGTGCCGCCGGCTGGAGCAGCCCTTGGGATCCCATCAACCAGGGCGAGACGATCACATTCAACCACAACCTGGGTGGTGATCCGGACGACTACGCCGTGGAATTGTTGTTCCTGGATACGTACGGTGGTCTGGGCATCAACCGCCGCAACTACGGCGGCCTGGAGAGCAACGGCAACTGGTATGGCGCGCACTGGCAGAATCTCACGGCCAACACGGTTCAGGTCTATCGGCAAGCAGACGACAACGCAGCCGACCGGGTCCGCATACGGGTCTGGGACCCGCTCGCCACGCCAGACTACGACAGTGGGTGGAGGGACATTACCCCGGGGGAGACAATTACCCTCAGCCACAACGTGGGGATCACGGCCACGGACTTGACGGTGGGCCTATGGTTCAGCGGCACGAACCGGGGCATCCACCACTTCGCCTACGGCGGCCTGGCGGTTGATGGTCCCCAACACATGCTGGGGGCCTACTGGCATAACTTGACCGACAACATGGTCCAGGTGTCCCGCCACTCCCATGACACCGACATCGAACAGGTGCGCGTAACCGTGGTGCATGGAGACCCGCCGGACTACGACAGCCTGGAGGACCTAGAGGGTTGGCAGAACATCGCACCCGGCACCGAGTTCACGTTCACACACGGATTGAACTGGGACCCCAACCTGCTGCTGGTGCGGGGGGAGTGCTATTCCCCCACAGTCGGCGGCATTAGCCAGTGGTTCGCTGGGGGAAATCACGATTGGTTCATCGGTTGGCAAGGCACGAACTTGCAGGAGCTGACCGGCAATACCGTTGTTGTTGCCCGTCGGCTCCATGATCAGATTTGTCCCCAGGTCCGCGTCCGTATCTGGGGGCGGGGGTACAGGATCTACCTGCCGTTGGTACTGAACGACTACGTGCCTCCACTGACCTACGACGACGGCACCGCCGATTCCGATCAATCGTCGGCCACCTTGGACAGTGGCTTTGCCGTGAGGTTCACCACACCAGGCGCTTCGGCGCAGTTGGTAAGGGCACACTACTATCTTAATACCGCTGAAGATGACCACCCCATCCAGGTGCACGTGTGGGACACCAACCACGACGACCTGATCACACCCTTTACAGCCACACCGCCGGCAGGCACAGGTTGGTTCGACGTGGATCTGTCGGGCCATAACCTGACGGTGAGCGGTGATTTCTACGTGGGTTTCCTGTACTCCGAACAACACTCAGACCCCTCGCTGGGCGTGGATACCTCGGCCCCTGATGGGCGCAGTTACGAGGTGCCCTGGGTCGAGATGACGGTGCTCGACTACATGATCCGTGCCGTGGTCATGTCGCAATAGCATGCACTGCCACAGGCACCGCCACGACTGCAAGGATGGACAGGGCCGGGCGCTGGCCTACGCCGGTGTCCGGCCCCTGCCCCAACCGTCATCGCAGTCGAGGCCACCCACTCCAACGCCCACCACTGTGCTGGCGGAGGAGCTACCTGTCCCAGGCGACTCTGCGGCTCGGCCTTTTCCCTGCTGCTGTTCGGGCTGGGGGTCGCCTTATGCTTTCGCGCAGCACGTATCGCGCGTTGCGTCCGATATCTTCGCCCAGCATAGGAGGGAAGTTCGATGAGCAAATCACAACCCCAACGCCTCACCCGCCGCCAGTTCTTGCGCGTCGCGGGAGCAGCATTGGCCGGCACAGCGCTGGCCTGCGGACGCGAGAAGGGCACCGCGACCGCCGTCCCTACCCTCACCCCCACTCATACGTTGACGCCTCCCATCATCCCCACCGCCCCGCCGGAACAGGCTGCCGACCTGGTGCTGCTCAACGGCAAGGTCATCACCGTGGACCCCGCCGACACCATCGCCCAGGCGGTCGCCGTCAAGGACGGCCTCATCCGGGCCGTGGGGATCAGCGACGACGTGGCTCCACTGGTCGGTGAAGCCACGCAGGTGGTAGACCTGGGCGGCAAACCGGTCACCCCCGGCCTGATTGATGCCCATAACCACCTGCAAATACTGGGCCTGCTTCAGGGCTTCTACGTGCCCCTCATGCCGCCCGAGGTCAAGACGATGGACGACCTGCAAACAAAACTGGCCGAGGCCGTGGCCCACACGGTGGAAGGGGAGTGGGTCAAGGGGTACTTCCTGTGGGTGGGAGACAGGCTGCCCAACCGGTATGACCTGGACCCTGTGTCCCCCTACCACCCCGTCTTTCTCGTCCAGCAGGGCGGGCATTATGGCTCGGCTAACAGCCTGGCGCTGGAGACGGCTGGCGTCGCAGCCGATACGCCGGATCCGACCGGAGGGGTGATTGAGCGGGATGCAGATGGTGAGCCGACCGGCGTCTTCTACAACCACAGGGCGATGGACGTGCTGCGGCGACACATCCCCCTCCCCACGCCGGAGATGGCGCGCGATAACATCGCATACGCCCAACCCATCTTCGCCGCCTGTGGGGTCACCACTTTCCACGATAACAACGTGCGCGGCGTAGATACCGTATCGGCCTACTTCGACACCGACCGGGAAGGGGGGATGCTACTTCGCGGCCAGGTGTACTATACCCTGGAATGGCCCGGAGACCTGGAGCGGGCATTGAAAGAGGTCGAGTATTACGAAGGGAACGGGTTCATGCGTTTCGCTGGTTTCAAGTTCTTGCTCGACGGCCAGGCGCTGATGGCCTATTGCCACGAACCCCACAGCGGCGTGCGCTGGGATACCCCCACCTGGGACCCGTAAACCTTCAAGGATGCCATCCGCGCCCTGCACGATACCGGTCTGCAGATCTGCGTGCACTGCGTGGGCGACGCGGCGGTGGACCTTACGTTGGACGCGTACGAGGCGGCGATGAACGGTAACCCCCGCCCCGACCCGCGCCATCGCATCGAGCATGTCATTCTTACCACCCCGGAGGCAACGCAGCGGATGAAGGATCTGGGAGTAGTGGTCAGCACCCAGCCGCAGTTCGTGCGGATGATCCCCAGCCTGGATCGCCTCAAGCAATTGTTTGGCGAGGCGCGGACGCAGCGGTATATTGTCACCCGCGAGTGGCTGGAGGCCGGCATCCCGCTGGCTCTGGGCTCCGACTCGCCGACCACTCCCTGGCTGACGCCGCAGGTGACACTCTTCGGCGCGGTGCGGCGTGTCACCTTCTCCAACGAGCAGGTAGACCCCGACCAATGCCTGACAGTACAGGAGGCGCTGCGGGCTCATACAGGGGGCAGCGCCTACGCTGGGTTTGAGGAGGACATCAAAGGTTCCATCGAGGTAGGGAAACTGGCCGATCTGGTTGTTTGGAGTGAGGACCCGTACACCGCGCCGGTGCAGCGTTTGTGGCAGATTCCCGTCGAGATGACGCTCGTAGGGGGAGAGGTTATCTATCAGAGCGGGGACGTGTCCCTCCTCCCGCGCCGGGCGGGGGACATGTGGACGTAGGGATGCGCTGCCCAACGCTCCATAACATCAAAGTAGTCCTCTGCGTTCATCAGCACGGCCGCAGAGCGCCCCTGCTGCGTGATCAACACCGCCGTGCCTTGCTCTCGCACCCGCCGCCAGCATTCGCTACTGCTACATCCCCCCCACAGTGTTCTCCTTGCCACGCACCAGGAAGAGCCACAACAGCAGGGGTACAGCCAGTGCCAGGATGCTCAGGCAGCACGGAGCGACGCCATAGGTGGTTGGAATCGTGCCGGTCTGCGTGCTTGTGCCGAGCTCAGTGTTCCACTCTCCTAATCCGGCGAAGATCATAGCGCCCCCGATGCACAGAGGAATCGTGCAGCACAGAAGTGTGAGGATGCCCACAACGATGGTGATTGTCATGCCTGTTTGTTTTGACATCTGATTTTCTCCTTAATGGGTTGATAGGGTACACAGTGGTCACGCCAATCGTGCCAGCAGAATGCCTAACTCGTACAGCAGCAGGAAAGGTACCATAATCAGCAGCATGTTGACCGGATCGGTGGTGGGTGTGATGACAGCCGCTCCGGCGGCTGCACCGATGATGACAACGCGCCGCGCTTTGGCGAACCCCTGTGGGGTGACGATGCCTAACTTGGCCAGGAAGTACATCACCAACGGGGTCTCGAAGACGAGACCGGCCCAAAGCATTATGTTGCTGACGAAGGAGATGTAACGTTCAATTGAGTAGCGCTGTTCGACGATCCCAAACAGAAACCCCTGGAGGAAAGGGATCGCGGCAGGGAGCAAGACTTTGGCAGCGAATGTCACCCCGGCGGCGAAACTCAACGCGGTAGCCGGTGCGCCGACGATGATGTAGCGGCGTTCGCGGTGCTCCAGGCCGGGCGCTACGAATCGGAAAATCTGGTACATGATCACCGGCATGGCGAGCACGATGCCGATCACGACAGCGATCTTGAAGAAGACCGCAGGGGCTTCGGTGGGCGCGATGGCCAGGGGCACCTGGTCACCGAGCGGGGCGACCAGCGTCTTGAGGACCGAGGGAGTGAGAAAAGTGCCCACAACCACCCCGATGGCGAGTGCGATAATCGCTTTGATTAGACGCCGACGCAGTTCATTCAGGTGTGCCAGGATTGCCATGTCCGACTTATTATCCGCTTTGCTGTTCATCCTGCCCTCTGTCCTGGTTCGTCCTTGATTATGTCCTCCAGAACCTGGCGTGTCTCACTCCCGGTGTCTTCAAGTGCAGCACGGATGCTGGCAACAGGTTCTGGCTCGCCCTTGGCGATATCCTCTAGAGTCTGGCGTGTCTCGTGCTCGGTAGCCTCAAGCTCAGCACGGATGCTGGCAACAGGTTCTGGCTCGCCCTTGGCGATATCCTCTAGGGCCTGGCGTGTCTCGTGCTCGGTAGCCTCAAGCTCAGCACGGATGCTGGCAACAGGTTCTGGCTCGCCCTTGGCGATGTTCTCTAGAGTCTGGTGCGTCTCGTGCTCGGTGGCCCGGAGTTCAGCCTGGATGGTGCCGAGGAACTCGTTTGAGAGTTGGCGCATTTGGCTCGTAGCATGGCCAATGGTGCGGGCGAGTTCCACCATTCGCCTGGGGCCGAGCAGCAGAATGGCAATGATCAGGAGAACCATCAATTCCCAGGGGCCGACGTTCAGAAAGTTCACCGTCTTTTTCTCTCTTCGTCTTTAGCTGCCTGCGCGATGTTTTCTTTATGTCCCACCAGTGTACCTAATACGCCGTTTACGAAGCGGGGGGCGCTGTCGGAACCGAAGGACTTGGCCAGTTCGACAGCCTCGTTGATGGCTACTTTGACGGGCGTTTGACCGTCTACGGCGAACTCAAAAATCGCCATACGCAGGATATTGCGATCAATGTGGGCCATCTGTTCCAGCGGCCATTCAGGGGCATGGTGGTGGATAAAGAGGTCGAGCACAGACTGGTGCCTGAGCACGCCGTTCACCAGGTGGCGGCTGAAGGCTGCTGCGGCTTTCGGCAGTTGAGTTGCAGCCAGCCTCTGCTCCAGCACGAGAGCGGGGGCGTGATGCGCGCAGTCAACCTCGTACATCACTTGTAGTGCCACGATGCGAGCCTGATGGCGGGCCTTCACGGTTGTGGGCCTCCCAATTGCAGGCTAGTCATACGCTCACGGAAGGGTACGCCACGTCCCCGATGTGCACATTAACAGACTGGACTTCCATGCCGACCATATCCTGGATCGCGCGGGTGACTTCGGCTTGGATCTGGCGGCCGACGCTAAGCATGTTGACGTCCGGCTCGACGATGACATAGAGTTCCACGCGCACACTGTTTCCAATGACTTCAACTCCCACCTCATCACGTCGCAGGAGACGCCACGTGCCCGGCGGTGAGGCTATGCGGGCTACGCCTGATACAGCCAGAGTCGTGAGGCGAGCGGTGGTCTTCAGCACATCCGGTGCAATGGTGATTTTGCCGATCTTAGGTTGCGTTTCCATCCACATCCCCTCTTGTAATCTACGATTGTCTACCCCTGCATCACCAGGCCGCCGTCCACTGTCAGTATCTCGCCGGTGGTGAAGGAGGCTTCATCGGAGGCCAAGAAAACGACAGCGTAGGCTATCTCCTCGGGCCGCCCCATCCGCCTCAGCGGCGTCATTTCGATTATCTTTTGTTTCAGTTCCTCTGGCAGGTCGGCGGTCAGGTCGGTGGGGACGAAGCCCGGCGCGACCACATTCACAGTGATGTTGCGGGACCCCAGTTCCTTGGCCAGGCTCTTGGTGAAGCCGATGACGCCAGCCTTGGAGGCGGCGTAGTTGGTCTGCCCACCTTGACCTACGATACCAGAGATGGAACTGATGTTGATAATCCGTCCCCAACGCTGTCGCACCATCAGGCGGGCAACGGCTTTGCAGCAGTTGAACATACTCTTGAGGTTGGTACGCAGGACGTCGTCCCAATCCTCCTCTTTCATCAACATCAGCAGTTGGTCGTGAGTGGTGCCAGCGTTGTTGACCAGGATGTCAACGTGGCCAAAGGCATCCAGTGCCGCCTGGATCAACCCCGCGGCCTGCTCGAAGTCGCCGACGTCGGCCTGTACCGCGGTGGCCTGCCCACCGGCGGCCTCAATAGTGGCCACGACCTCAGCGGCCGCCTCCGCGCTACGGTGGTAGTTGACCACGACGCGAGCGCCACGCTGTGCGAGTTCCAACGCAATGGCCCGCCCGATGCCGCGCGATGCGCCGGTGACGATGGCGATTTTGTTCTCCAGGTTCATTAGATCCTCCTCACCTGGCCAACAAATGAATCTCTCACCCCACCCATCCCAGGACCTGGTCAGTGGTCAGTCCCTCCACTGCGCGGTCTATGCGGCGCAGGAGGCTGGTGAGCACCCCTTTAGGCCCCACCTCGACGAAGCGGGTCACCCCCTGTCCGATCATCCAGCGCACCGACTCGGTCCAACGCACAGGCGAGGTGAGTTGTTGTCCCAGAGCGTCGCGGATCTCGTCAGGGTCAGTGAGTGGGCCGGCGGTGGCGTTGGCCACAATAGGGACGGCTGGCTCATGGAACGGTATCGCGTCGAGAAGGCGACAAAATTCAGCGGCGGCCTCGGCCATCAGGGGGGAGTGGGCCGCGATGCTCACGGCCAGCCGGATTACCCGCCTGGCCCCCCGCTCTTTCGCCAGTTCCATCGCCCGCTCCAGCGCCAAGAGTGTGCCGGAGATGACAAGTTGTCCGGGGCAGTTGTCGTTGGCGATGCCGACATGTTCCCCGCTCTGCTCCCGCACGGCGGTGCAGATGGCCTTCAGTGACCCACTCTCCAGTCCCAGTATGGCCGCCATACCGCCGGGGCTTCGCTCACCGGCTTGTCTCATCAACCGGCCGCGATCGCGCACGAGCATCAGCCCGTTTTCAAAAGAGAGAGCCCCTGCCGCGACCAGCGCGCTAAATTCCCCCATACTATGCCCAGCGATGTAGGCTGGGCTGTTCGCACCTCGTTCTTCCAGCACGCGTAGCGCGGCTATACTGGTGGCCAGAATGGCCGGCTGCGTGTTCAACGTATCGTTCAGTGGTTCGGGTGGTCCATCGAAGCATAGCCGCGACAAGGCAATACCCAGGATGCTGTCGGCATGTGTGAACACAGCGCGAGCCGCAGGGAAGGTTGCGTAGAGGTCACGTCCCATTCCGACGTATTGGGAGCCTTGGCCCGGAAACAGACAAGCACACTCACGCACCAACGGACATCACCGCGAGGACGTCAAGCATGAAGCGCAAAATGTAATCACGCATCACGTTTCACGTTTCACGCCTTTATTCCTCTTCGATCTCGACGACCTGAACGCCGCGATAGGTGCCACAGGTCAGGCAGACGTGATGTGGACGCACAGGTGCGCCGCACTGCGGGCAGGTCACCAATCGCGGGACTTTGAGCCTCCACTGGCTACGACGGTTTCCCCCGCGGGATCGTGATATCTTACGTTTGGGCAATGCGCCCATAGATTCTCTGCGCTCCTTTCTCGTTGATCAATCAGTTGCACAGCGGCCTATTATAGGAGTGAGTAACTAACCTGTCAAGACACGTCGCTGCCCTGCCTCGGTGGGCGATTTGCTTTCGCTTCTCTCCTGCTCTACCTGGATGGTGCGGATGCCGTTTTCAATCACCGTCAGCGCTCGTTTCAAGTCCCGCTCCAGTCTGCAGAGAGTCTCGAACGCGTACTCGTCGGCCCCGGCGCGGATGCCCGCTATTTCCCGCTCGGTTCGCTCGCGGATGGCGGTGGCTTGCCCCTCGGCGGCTTTCGCGATGGTGTGCTCCGCCGTTATCTGGGCTGCCTCGCTGCGTGCCAGCGCGACGATGCGCTCTGCCTCCTCGTGAGATTGGGCCAGCGCGCGTTCTTTGTCGCGGACGATCCGCTCGGCGCGCCGTACTTCATCGGGGATTGAAATACGCATCTGATCGAGCATAGGCCAGAGGCGGCGCTCGTCCACCAGGCGCACGCTGCTGAAGGGCAACCGCTTGCTGCTCTTGATGGCTTCTTCCAGGCGGTCTATCAGGTGCAGGATGTCCATATTGACCTCCGACACTCAATCATCGTTCGCTCCAGTCGTCTTGATTGAATCGTGCAACCCATGCTGTGCTTGCCACGAGACATCTGCACAGCAGGTCAATCCCGTAGTGAGAAGAGCGGCACGGGTTCGTGGGTTTTCTCTCGTTCACGTCGTTTTGCCTCCAGCGCGGCCGCTACGTGCGGCGAGACCATCCCGCTCACGTCGCCTCCCAATAATGCAATTTCCTTAACAATGCTAGAACTCAGAAAGGCATGGGCCTGGCGCGTCATCAGGCACACGCACTCGACTTCCGGCGCAAGTTGGCGGTTGGTGAGCGCCATCTGGTATTCCAGTTCAAAGTCGGAGACGACTCGCAGCCCGCGCACAATGGCCTGTGCCTCGACCCGGCGCGCAAGCTCCACCGTCAATCCCCCATAGGGGATCACACGCACGTTGGGCGAGCCAGCCAAAGCCTGGCGTGCCAGCGTGACCCGTTCCTTGATGGTGAACATCAGGCTTTTCACTGGCCGGTCGTAGACGGCGACTACCAACTCGTCAAAGATGTCGGCTGCGCGGACAACGATGTCCACATGCCCGAAGTGAATAGGATCAAAGGTGCCAGGGTAGACAGCGATGCGAGTCAACTGACTTCTCCTTCCCCTTTCCAAAACTGCGCCACCCGCCGGGCCAGCAGGCGATTGTCCGGGTGAGTCAGTTCCGGATCAGTCTTGAAAAAGCGGCGGGCGGCCTCGCGAGCGGTCTCGACCAGCCGCAGATCGGTCACACTGGCCAACTTGAGATTGGGAAAGCCGGACTGACGTGTGCCGAGGAACTCTCCGGGTCCGCGCAGTTCCAGGTCTTTCTGCGCCAGCGCGAAGCCGTCATTGGTGGCCTCGACCGCCTGCAGTCGCTCCTGCGCCTCGGGAGAGGAGGAGTCGGAGACCAGCAAGCAGTAGGAGGCGTGCTCACCACGGCCCACGCGACCCCGGAACTGATGGAGTTGCGCTAGGCCGAAACGGTCGGCTCCCTCGACCAGCATCACCGTGGCGTTGGGCACGTCAATCCCCACCTCGACGACAGAGGTGGCAACCAGGATGTCCAGTTCCCCCTGCGCGAAGCGGGCCATCACTGCCTCCTTTTCCTTGCCTTTCATCCGCCCGTGCAACAGGCCTAGCCGTAGGTCGGGGAAAATGTGCTTCTGAAGGCGCTGATACTCATTGACGGCGGCCTTGGCCTCGACCCCCTTCTTCTTCGATTCCTCGACCAGTGGGCAGATGATAAAGACCTGGCGGCCCTTTTCGATCTGGCTGCGCGCGAAGACGTAGGCCCGTTCCCGCTCGGCAGGTAGAATCAAGCGAGTTGTGGTCGGTTTACGCCCCGGCGGCATTTTGTCAATGACCGAGACGTCCATGTGGCCCCATAGTGTCAGCTCCAGCGAGCGAGGAATAGGGGTGGCGGTCATTACCAGCAGATGTGGATTGTAGCCTTTCTGCCGCAGCGCCGCTCGTTGGCGCACGCCGAAGCGATGCTGCTCATCAATCACCGCTAATGCCAGCTCTTTGAACTGCACACCTTCTTGGATCAGCGCGTGGGTGCCTACGACGATGTCAGTGCTGCCATCGGCCAGTCCGGCGTAGACATTCTCCCGCTCCTGCCCAGTGATGCTGCCCGTGAGGAGGCGGATGCTGACCGGACGTCCTGGCCAGTTTTCGAAAAGCCGGGTCAGGGTGCCGTGGTGTTGCTCGGCCAGGATTTCTGTGGGGGCCATCAGCGCTGCCTGGGTGTCGGCGGCCACCGCCAGAGCCATTGCTGTCACTGCCACGATCGTTTTGCCCGAGCCTACATCCCCCTGCAGGAGCCGGTTCATTGGCTGGTCCGAGCGCAGGTCGAAAATGATCCGCTGCAGCGCTCGCCGCTGGGCGCGGGTCAGTTTAAACGGCAGACTGCTGGTAAAGTATCTTAGGGTGGTGTTATCCACTGGCAGTGGTCGGCCCGGTACCGAGCGCCACAGGTGGCGTTGGCGCAGAAGGCCGATCTGCAGCACGAATAACTCGTCGAATGCCAAGCGGTAGCGGGCCTGTTCCAGCAAGTTTTTGTTATCCGGGAAGTGGGCCTCGAAGATAGCGGTTTCCAGGTCCAGCAAGCCCACCTCCTGACGCACCGAGGCCGGCATGTGGTCGGGTAGTCGTTTAGACCAGTAATCCACGGTGCGTTTCGTCAGGCGGCGCAGCCACTTGGCGCTGATGCCCTCGGTGAGTGGGTAGACCGGCACGAGGCGGGCGGTGTGCAGCAGTTCTTTTTCCAGCGGTTCCCACTCAGGAGAATTGAAACACAGCCGGCCCAGGTACTCATTTACCTTGCCGCTGATGACAATCTGTTGACCGCGCCTGATGCGATCTGCCAGGTAGCGCTGATTGAACCAGGTGATCTCAATGAAGCCGGTGCCATCAGAGAGGGTGGCTTTGAAGAGGGCGCTACCTCCTCGGGTCTCATGCACGGCCGTGTCCTGAATCTGACCCATGATGGTGACTTCTTCGCCGTATTCGAGCCGGTTGATGGTCTTGAGTTGCGAGTAGTCGTCGTGGCGGCGAGGGAAAAAGTGGATCATGTCGCGGATGGTGTGAATGCCCAGCCTGACCAGCCGCTCGGCTTGCCGGGGGCCCACGCCTTGCAGGACAGTGACCGGGGAATCGAGGCCAGTGCGTGAATGGACAGGTGGAGGCTTTGGCCTGGGCTCAGCCCGACGGCTGGAAGTGGGGGCCAACCCAGCCACAGGGGAGGTGGACGTTGCAGAGGCCGGTCTGGCCTTGGGAGGGACAGGTGGAGTGGGGACCGTTTTTTCTCTCTCTTTCTCTTCCTTCCGTTGGGAAGAGCGAGGAGAGGGCATAGCCTTGAGCGTTTCCAACAATACAGCCATGGCTTCCTGCCGGGCTGCAGAGTCGGGGAGGCTGCTGTAGGTGCGCAACCGGTCGGCCACTCCCTGAACCCAGCCAGCCGCCTCCGGTCCGAAGGCTGCCCTGGCTTCTTGCAACCAGGTGTCGGCATAGCGGGCCAGGCCACCGAAGACGGCCCTGTCTTGGCACTTCTCTGCCTCCAGGTGCAGAATCTTGGTCAGTTTCTCAATAGGTTCTGTCATATCTTACTCAGCGGTCACGGCAGCCACGCCTAGCCCCCGCGGTCCCACGTGAGCGCCGATGATAGTCGTGACTGCGACGGTATGCTGTTGCCTGGGTGAGCAAAGATCGGCCAGGCGGCGGTGGAGACCCTCCACCCCAGGAGCGTACGTGTGAAGGATTGCCAGTCGCTCCAATGGGCCCAGGTCGCGCGTGAGTTCCACCAACCGCTCAATGGCCCGGACTCTTGTCCGCGCCCGTCCCAATTCTCTGACCTTGCCCAGGAGCACTTCCACAATCGGCTTGATGTGCAGGATATGAGCAGCCCTTGCCCGTGCCCAGCCTACCCGCCCGCTGCGGCGCAGGTATTTCAATGTGTCGAGCATAGCATAGACGTGCACTCGATGCTTCATATCTTCAACCAGGGCCAGGATCTCCCCGGCACTCTTGCCACTCGCGGCTGCTTCGGCCGCCGCGATGACCATCCAGCCGAGGCCCATCGTAACCTGTCCTGAGTCTACGATGTGCACCTTCAAATCCGGCACCTCCTGTGCGCCCAGGTGAGCGACGTTATACATTCCGCTCAGCTCGGCCGAGATCACGATGGCGATTACCTCATCCGCCTCTCCGACCAAGCCGCGATACGCCATGGCAAACTCATGGGCCGGCGGTACGGCGGTGGTCGGCACGACCGACATAGTGGGCAGTTGGGTGTAGAACTCCTCCCGACTGAGGCTCCCAGGAAAAGGCCCATCGCGATAACTGCGATTGCCGACCTGGACGTAGGCTGGCACGACGGTGATACGCAATCGAGCCGCCACTTCGAGGGGCACATCGGACGTGCTATCGGTGAGAATGTGCACCTGGCCCATCAGGGCAACACCTCCTTGCCCATTCCCTCGTACACCACCAGGCCCATCCCATCCGGCCCGATGTGGGAGGCCAGCAGCGGGCCATAGAGCAGGATAGGAAACTCGTGTCTCGGCTCTATGAGTTCCAGTCGCTCCAGCAGCATCCTCGTCTTCTCCGTAGGGTAGGGGGTGCTCTGCAAGATGGCTATACGTTCGATGTCGGAGAACTCGCCGGCGAATTCGGCCAGTTTGTCTATCGCCCGTTCGCGGCTGCGGACCTTCTCCATAGGGATGATCTCTCCATCCTCAATTGCCAGGAAGGGTTTGATCCCCAGCATCGTGCCCAGGATGGCCTGGGCTGGGCTGATGAGATGGCTGTATTCTAAATAGTCCAGCGTGTCGGCGATGAGCACGATGTAGATGCGCCGGATGACCCCCCGGATCTGGCGCATGATCTCGCCCAACGGGATGGGCATGTTGGCCAATTGTGCTGCTTCCTGCACCAGGATGCCTAAGCCCAAGGAAAGGGTCTCTGAATCCATCACTACGATGTCACAGCGCCCCAGGAACTCGCGGGCCGCAATCTGGGCTTCGCGGTGAACGAGGCTGAGACTGGCCGAGGAGTGGAGCGAGATAATTTGGTCGGTGTGGCGCGTCAAGCGGCTATATATGCGCCGAAATTGATCGGCTGTCGGGCTGATGATCCTGGGATGTACGCGCTGGCGCGCCATACGGAGCAGTAGCTCCTCGTGGCTCAAATCCGTGCCGTCCTGGTAGTCTTGATCATCAATTCGGACGGTCAGAGGTACGACGGTGATGTTAAGCCGCTTGGCGACGGCCGGTTCGATGATTGCCGCACTGTCGGTGACGATGTAGACCCTGGACACGGAACCTCCGCTACTACTTGGCTAACTGACTACTTATTCCACCGAAAGGATGTAATGATAATGAGACTGCCCACCGGTGACGACCTCGACCTCCTGGTCGGGCCAGTCCTGCCGCAGGAGGCTGGCCAGTGCGCTGGCGTCGCTCCCACTGACGGCTTCGCCATAGTACAGGGTGATGATCTCGTGTTGGGCTGCATTCATCTCCCTCAGCAGTGCCTGCACGACCTCCTCGACCGTTGCGCCGGTAACTTTGAGTTCATCGTTGTGCAAGCCGATAATATGTCCATCAGCGACTTCCACGCCGTTGATCGTCGCTGAGCGGGTTGCAGTAGTGACCTCCCCTGTTTCGACCTCTTCTATTGCGCTCGTCATAGTGGCCACGTTGGTCTCGAAATCGCCCTGATAATTGATTGCCAGCAGTGCCGCGATGCCCTGCGGGATGGAGCGGCTGGGGATGATGGCCACCGGTTTGCTGCTGAGCGCGCCGGCCTGCTCGGCAGCCATAATGACGTTGCTGTTGTTAGGCAGCAGGATCACCCGCTCGGCCGATAGATTCTCGATGGCCTCCAGCAAGTCTTGGGTGCTGGGATTCATCGTCTGGCCACCACGCACAATACTGCTCACGCCCAGGCTCTGGAAAACGCGGGCCAGGCCGTCACCCAGGACGACAACCACGACGCCGATGTCCTGAGGAGACTGAGGTGAAGGTGACAGCGGGAGATCGCGCTCGACGATGAAATCCTGATATTGGGCCTGCATGTCCTCAACCACGACGTCGCGCAGCGAGCCGAGGCTGGCCCCGTAACTGATGGGGACGCCAGGATCGGGCACGTGGACGTGAACCTTGGCAGTCGTGGGGTCGCCCACGACGAGTGGGCACTCGCCCATCTCTATGATTCTCTGACGGATGGCGTCCACATCGAGTTCCTGTCCGACGATCAGGAACTGCACGTCGTAGCCATAGCCAGCCTCACCAGGCTGCAACTCCGTAGTGACGAGGTCCACCGCTGCGATCAGCCGTGCGTCCTCGGCGACAGGTTCTCCTCGCATATAGCGTAACATCCCCTCTAGAATGATGAATAGGCCCTGGCCGCCGGCATCGACCACCCCGGCCTCCCGGAGCACCGGGAGCAGCGAAGGGGTCAGCACGACGGCCTCGTGGGCAGCGAATACCATGTGTTCCAGCATGTGCACCAGGTCCTCAGTCTCTTCTGCCTGCCGGGTCGCTGTGTCGGCGATGGCGCGGGCGACGGTGAGGATGGTGCCCTCGACCGGTTTCACCACGCCTCTATAGGCGGTCGCTGAGGCTTCCCGGCAGGCAGCGGCCAGGTCTTGAGCGCAGTAGTCGTCCTTGTCATCCAGGCTGCGTGCGAATCCGCGCCAGATCTGAGAGAGGATGACGCCGGAGTTGCCCCGAGCGCCCATCAGTGCGCCATGAGCCATCTGATGGGCTATCTGCCCCACGTTGCGTTCTGGCGAATCTTCGATCTCGGCCCAGGCAGATTGCATCGTTAACACCATATTGGTCCCTGTGTCACCGTCAGGGACCGGGTAAACGTTTAGCACATTGATGGCAGTCTGGTGATGTTGTAACCAGGCCAACGCGGCTCGGAACAAGCGCTTGAAGCCCTGACCATTCGTAGTCAGGCGCGGAGATGGCCTTGTGGCCGCTGATAGATTCTCGTCTGTCAACCTGCTACTCTCCCTCAACCAACCTCAGTCAATATCGCTGATGCGCAGCCCCTCGACGTGGACGTTGACCTCGGCGACGGGTACGCTCAGTGCCCGCTCAACGCTGAACTGCACAACATTCATAACACTGCGAGCCACGGCAACGATGCGGGTGCCGTACTCGATAATCACGTACACATCAACAATGATGCGCCCATCCTTGACGCGCACCTCAATCCCGCGCTTACTATCGCGGGAGAGGAGGTTGGCAATGCCGGTGGTCAGGTCCTTGGCGGCAGTCCCTACGACGCCATAGCAGGTCAGCACCGCCTCGTTCACAATGCTGGCGATGGCTGTGAGCGAGACCTCAATACGCCCCAGAGTACGCTCTTGTTCTGGCATCAATTCCTCCAGTGTTGGAACAGCAAGTTGGTGGATTCAGTAGACCCAATTTCCCACTTCCATTACGGTTGCACGAAAGCACTTCTTGTGTTATGATACGCTCCACTACAGACGATTTCGAGGTGGTATATAATGGCAAAATGTGAGATGTGTGGCAAAGGCCCCCAGTTCGGGCATAACGTCAGTCACTCCAAACGTGCAACAAACCGTCAGTTTAAACCCAACATCCAGCGCGTGCGAGTGGAGATCAACGGCCACATGCGCCGGATGTATCTCTGTACTCGCTGCCTGCGGACGCTGAACAAGGCTCGTTAGACCCCCTTTTTTGCCTGCTTTCGATCCGTGCGTTTTGCCCCCTGCGGGCCGCCTCGCGGATGGCCGGGAGCGCTACTGCAACCCCCTCCGGCGCGCCGAAGATGGCTTCGCCAGCGACCAGCACCGTCGCCCCGGCAGCCACGACCCGCTCCGCTGTCTGAGGCCCGATACCGCCGTCTGCCTCCAACTCCGCCTCACTTCCGGCATTATCCAGCATCTCCCGCACCCGCGCGATCTTGTGCAGCGTGTGTTTGATGAGAGATTGTCCGCCGAAGCCTGGGTTGACGGTCATCACCAGTACCAACCCCACGTCGTTCAGGACCTCGCTGATGGCAGCCGCTGGCGTCCCCGGGTTCAGAGAGACGCCGGCCCGCACGCCTGAGTCTCGAATCTGCTGCAGTGCGCGATGCAGGTGCGGCGTGGCCTCGACGTGGACGGTGAGCCTATCGGCGCCGGCCTCAGCGAAGATGGGCACGTAGCGCATTGGGTCACTGATCATCAGATGCACGTCGAGCGGGAGCTGCGTGACGCGCCGCAAAGCGCGCACGACGAGCGGACCGATGGTGATGTTGGGCACGAAGTGGCCGTCCATCACGTCCACGTGGATGTAGTCCGCACCGGCGGCCTCGGCACTCTCGACCGCCTCGGCCAGGCGGGCGAAGTCGGCGGCGAGTATAGAGGGAGCGATTTTGATAGTCTGGGTCATCAAGGAGATATGATACACTGAGTTGGAAGATTTGGCAACTGGTGGCGGCCTGCTCTGTTTGACAACTGTCTCTAGCCTGTGCTGCACTGACGCAGTTGCCCGCAGCCAGCCTGAATCTCGACGCCCCGCCGCACACGGACCGTGTAGGGGACATGGCGCCGTTCGAGTTCCTCGGTGAAGGCCGCCAGCGCAGTGCCGGAGGACGGCCGGCCCGCGTAGCCCGAGGTGGGATTGAGGGGGATGAGATTGACGTGGGCCAGGAGCCCCGCGAGGCGGGCCACCAGCGCCCGGGCCTGCTCTGGTGTGTCGTTCACTCCCTCGATGAGCGCCCACTCGAAACTGACCCGTCGTCCGGTGCGCTCGGTGTAGTGAGTGCAGGCCTCAAAGAGGGCATCGAGCCCGTAGCGGTGGTTGACCGGGACGAGTTGGTCGCGCAACTGGTCGGTGGCGGCGTGGAGGGAGATAGCGAGGGTGATCTGCAAGCCCTCCCCCGCCAGCCGCTTGATGGACGGCACCAGTCCCACGGTGGAGAGGGTGATGTGCCGCTGGCCCAATCTGAACCCCGTTGGGTCGATCAGGCGGCGGATGGCGGCCAGCGAACCGTCGTAATTAGCCAGCGGTTCTCCCATCCCCATCAGCACGACGTTGGTCAACCGCTCCCCCTCAGTGCGGAGGATTTGGGCGAAGTGGAGAGCCTGGGCGACGATTTCACCGGCGGAGAGGTCACGGCGGAAGCCCATCTGGCCGGTGGCGCAGAAGGCGCAGCCGAGGGCGCAGCCGACCTGGGTGGAGATGCAGGCGGTGCGGCGGCGCTGGTAGCGCATCAGTACCGCCTCGACCGTCTCGCCGTCCGCCAGGCGGAGTAGATCCTTGCGTGTCTCCCCATCGGCCGACTGCATCGTGTCCGCCACCTGTAGTATGCCGATGGTCGTCTTCGTCGCCAGGCGCTCGCGCAGCGACCGGGGGAGATTGGTCATCTGGTCGAAGGAGCCGGCCAGGTGAACGTAGAGCCACTCCCAGAGTTGCCGGGCGCGGTAGGCCGGCTCGCCCCAGTCCGCCAGGAGGGACTTGAGGGTGGGAAAGTCGAGGTCGTAGAGGTGAAGCGCGGATTGCATCTCACTCACTTGTGACCAGGATTTAGATACACACAGGTCGTTTGCCACTGGCGATGTCAGCACCGGGCCGATTGTTTGAGCATTTATACTCGCTCCCACATCGTTGTCAATTCCCTGATATCCGCGCACACCAGGTCTGGCTTAACCAGCGAGGCAGCCAGGCCGGCCTCGGTGGTGATCCCGGAGAGGACGAGTATGGTGGTCAGGCCGGCCCGCACACCGCCGGCGATGTCGGTATCGAGCCGGTCGCCGATGACGGCGGTGGTCTCTCTCCTGCTGAGGCCGGTCTCCGACCTCTTGTTGGGGCCGGTCTCCGACCTCTTGTTGGGGCCGGTCTCCGACCGTGCCCCCTCTTGCTGGAACCGGTCTCCGACCTCTTGTTGGGGCCGGTCTCCGACCGTGCCCCCCCGTGCCCACATCCGCCGCATTGCCTCCTCATACATCCACGGCTCCGGCTTGCCGACGACGACCGGTGCGACGCCGGTGGTGATCTCCAGTGCCGCCAATTGCGCGCCGCTGCCCGGCACCGGCCCCCGCTCGGTGGGGAAGTTGGTGTCTGGGTTGGTGCCGACGAAGCCCGCTCCGGCGTGGATGAGCAGTGCCGCCGTCGCCAACCTGTCCCACGTCAGTCGCCGGTCCCAGCCGGAGACGACGTAAGCGACGTCCTCGTCGGCCAGCACGAAGCCGTGCTGCTCCAATGCCCGCCGTATCCCTTCCTCGCCCAGGGCGTAGACGCGGGTGCCCGGCGGCGTGAGGGTCGCCAGGTAGGCGGCTGTGGCCTGGGATGAGGTCAGCACAGATTCGCAGGGAACCTCGACGCCGAAACGGGCCAGTTTGGCCACGTATTGCTCCGGCAGCCGGCTGGAGTTGTTCGTAGCCAGAACAAAGTCAATGTGATGTTCGCGCAGGAAGGCGAAGAACTCCGCCAGGCCCGCTATCGGCTCGTCGCCGCGCCAGAGGACGCCGTCCATGTCCACGATGAGGTGGGTGATGGGGTGGAGAATGGAGGATGGAGAATGGAGAATGGAGGCTCGTAGTCGCTCGTAGTCGGTGGGGGTGTCTATGTCGGATAGCGTGTCTGGGTCGGGTACTTCGACGGTGACCACCTCATCGGTGTGGCGGGCGATGACGGCGCGGCCTCCCTCGTCGCCGCTGACAGCAGCCAGTTCGGGGAAGAGGCGGCGGGCGAACAGCACCGGCGGGCTGCGCTGACCGGCATGCGTGGGATGGACGATGGGCGCATTGGTCTCCTCGAAGCGGGCCACCAACGCCCGCAACAGGTTGGCCGTGACCAGCGGCTGATCGCATTGCAGAAAGATCGCCGCCTCGGTCTCGGGCGGGAGTGGTGCTAGCCCTATCTGCACCGAGGTGCTCAACCCCTCTGCCCAGCGCCAGTTCATCACAGACTGCACGGGCCGCGCGCCCAGCGCTTTGCGGGCGGCCTCTGCCTGGCAGCCCAGCACAATGATCACCGGCGATAGTCCCGCGGCCAGCGCCACATCGGCGACGTGGGCCAGGAGCGATATACCACCCCAATCGAGGAGTTGCTTGGATTGACCGAAGCGGGTGGACCCACCCGCAGCCAGAATGACAGCAGCAACTTGTTTCACGATGACCATACCTCCCGTACAGCAGATCCCGCCTGGGCTACAGTCAACCTGTGTGCAGGCGGGGTATACAGATGCATGGAGCCTTACATAGTGTAGCATGGAACAATGCCGCCGTCAAATGCCGGGGCTTGCCCCTCTCGCTACCCTCGGCTATAATGCGCCCGTTGACGAGGGAGGTCGAGATGAAACTTTCGGTCGTTATGCCGGTCTACAACGAGATCGGGACCATCGCTGAGATATTGCGGCGCGTGCGGGCAGTGCAACTGGCGGTGCCGGTCGGCTACGGGCCAGAAAATGGCATCGCCGTCCAGTTCGAGCGTGAGATCGTGATCGTGGATGACGGCTCGACCGATGGCACGCGGGAGATCCTGCACACGCTGGAGGGCGAGCCGGACGTGGTCGTCGTGTTCCACGAGCACAACCAGGGCAAGGGCGCGGCGGTGCGTACCGGGCTCCAACACGCCAGCGGCGACGTGATGCTGGTACAGGATGCCGACCTGGAGTACGATCCCCGTGACTATCCGGCGCTCCTGCAGCCCATCGTCGAGGGTCGCTCCCAGGTGGTCTACGGCTCGCGCTTTCGCGGTGGGCCGACCAGGGCGATGTTCTTCTGGCACATGGCCGGCAACCGGTTCCTCACGCTGGTGACCAACGTCCTCTATGACACTATCCTCAGCGATATGGAGACATGCTACAAAGTCTTCACCCGGGAGGTCGCCGAACAACTCGACCTGAAAGCGCCCGGTTGGGGTTTCGATCCCGAGATCACGGCGCAGATTCTCAAGCGGGGTTACCGCATCTACGAAGTGCCCATCTCCTACACCGGACGGGAGTTTGAGGAGGGGAAGAAGATCAGTTGGCGTGATGGCATAACTGTGCTGTGGACACTGATCAGGTATCGATTCACCCGGTGAGGGCTCGGTCGTGAGACCTTCGCCCAACAAGGGGGGTGAGACCTTTGCCCAACAGGGAGGCTCGGCCGTGAGACCTTCGCCCAACAGGAGTCGCTGGGCGCTGGTGCCGCTCTTGCTGCTGGCTTGGGCGCTGCGGCTGCCCCCGATCCTGGACAACCGCTTTCATCCTGACGAGGCGCTGTATGGCTACTGGGGCCTCCTGATCGGGTGGGGGCAGGACCCGTGGCTGGCAACGGTGCCGGTCTACAAGCCGCCATTGCTGCCCTACCTGGTGGCCGGGGCCCAGGCACTCTTTGGCAATTCTGAGTTCACCGTGCGAATGCCGGGGCTGGCAGCGGGACTGTTGACGGTCTCGCTGGTCGCCGCGCTGGCTCATTCGCTCTATCACGACCGGTGGGCAGCAGTGGCGGCGGCCGCGGGCGTAGCCCTCTCCCCCTTTGCCATCCTCTTCTCCGCCACCGCTTTCCCCGACCCGCTGATGGTGGCGCTGGGGCTGGGTGCTTGCGTGGCGGCGGATCGCGGCAGGCCGGGATGGGCAGGGTTGCTGGCAGGGCTGGCCTTCGCGACAAAACAGACCGGGCTTGTATGGGTACCTCTGGCACTTGGAATATATCTTAGCCAAATCCCAAATCCCAAAGCCCGAGGCCAAAAGTCCGAAGTCCGAAGTCCGAAGTCTGAGGTCCGAAGTCCAAAGTCCGAAGCCCAAAGCCCGAAGTTCTCCAATCTGATGTTTGTCATTTGTCATTTGTCATTTGTGTCATTTGTCATTTTGACAGTGTTTGCCTGGGACGCGGTGCGGGTGGCCCGGGGCGCGGAAAGTTTCTGGCGCGTGGGCATAACGGGTTACGGGGGATTGCGACTCATCTGGCCGCAGGAGTTGTGGACGCGGCTGCGCGAGTGGATCGGGCTGGGACGTTATCTTTTCGTCTCGCCCGTCGTCAACGGCGCGCTGCTGGTGGGTCTATCCGCGCTGGTGTGGGGCGATATCAAACCTCGCCGCTATCCAGAAACCCGGTTTTTGTCAAAAACCGGGTTTCTCCAGCAACCGTTCACAGACTTGCTGCTCATCTCTTTCTGCCTCATCTACTTTCTCCTCCACTGGCTCTGGGCCTTTCCGGTCTGGGACCGCTACCTGCTGCCGCTGGTGCCCGTGCTGGCTGTGCTCCTGGGCCGCACCCTGGCCCTCCTTGCCTCCCGTCTCCAATCCATCATTGATCGTCTGTCCCTCATCCCTCGTCATTCGTCATTCGTCATTCGTCATTTGTCATTTATCATTTGTCATTTATTATTCGCCATTTGCCTGGCCCTGCCCGCGTTCGACGCCGCCCACAGCCGCTACCCCGTCGGCGGTGACCATGGTGCCTATGACGGCATTGACGAGGTCGCTACATTCCTGCGTGGGCTGCCTGAAGGCACGGTGGTCTACCAGCACTGGCTGGGCTGGCACTACGCCTATTACCTGTTCGGTGCGCCGGTATGCCTGGCCTACTGGCCCACTCCGGCCTGGCTGGCCCAGGACGTGCGGGCTTTCGGCGCTACGGGACCGCGCTATGTCGCGTTCCCATCCTGGGAGTCACGAGCGCGGGCGGAGTGGGCGCTGGCTACTACCGTGGGCTACGGGTTGGAGCCCGCGTTGACCACGACTCGCCGCGATGACACACCCTCGTTCACCGTCTACCATATCACCCCAGGACCGAGCCGATGACCCAACCAACCAATCAACTACCCAACCAACCATCTCCCCTCCTCCGCGACCTCCTGGCCATCGTCCTGCTCTGGGTGTTGGTGATCGCCTTCTTCTGGAAGATCGCGTTGGCGGGCCGTGTGCTTGCTGGTGGCGACATCTTCACCTATTTCTATCCCTACTGGGCGGAGGCGACGCGGGCGATTCGGGCCGGGCGGTTGCCGCTCTGGAATCCTTATCTCTTCATGGGTACCCCCTTACTGGCCAACAGCCAGGTGGGGGTTTTCTATCCCTTCAACTGGCCGCTGTGGCTCTTCCTGCCGGCCCACCAGTCCATCCATCTGACCATCGTGCTGCACCTGTGCCTGGCAGCGTTCAACGGGTATCTCTGGGGACGCGGTTCGCTGCGGCTGGGGCGTGCCGGCGCGTGGACGGTGGGGGCGACCTTCGCATTGGGGGGCTACCTGGGCGCGCAGGTGGAACACGTCAACCAGTTGCAGGGGCTGGCATGGCTGCCGCTGGCGCTGACGCTGTGTGACAGGAATTTTGCTCCAAATCGCAAAGCCGCGTTTGCCGGTCTCGCTATCGTCGTGAGCCTGGTTTTCCTGGCCGGCCACACGCAGACGGCGTTCATCTCACTGGTCGGGCTGGCGGCCTATGGGCTCGGGCCGGTGCTGTGGCGTGGGTTGCGCCAGCGTGAATGGAGGCCGCTAATCCGGCGGGCATCGCGCCTGGCCGCCGTGGCGGGGTTGGGGGTGGCGCTGGCGGCGGTGCAACTGCTCCCCACCTGGGAACTCTCGCGCCTTTCGGTGCGGGCCGGAGGATTGCCGTTCAACGAGCGGGTTTCGTTTTCCCTCTCGCCCTTCTACCTGGCTCGTGCTCTTCTGCCCGGCTTCGCCGAGCCTGTGCCCCCTGAACACATCGAGCACGTCGCCTACGTGAGCATCGCCGGCCTGGCCCTCGCCGCAGTCGCCATCCTCCATTCTCCATCCTCCATTCTCCATTCTCCATTCTCCACTCTCCAATCCTCACTCTTCATCCTTACCCTGGGCCTCTTTCTCTCCCTCGGTCTCTACAATCCCTTATACCTCCTTCTGGCCCGCTTCGTCCCCGGCTTTGCCCACTTTCGCGTGCCGGCTCGCTGGCTGTCACTCTACGTGGCAGGTGTGGCATCGCTGGCGGGGTGGGGGTGGGATGCGCTGTACCATCGTCGTATACGCATCGGCTGGCGAGCACTCCTGTTCCTCGCAGTCGCGCTCGTCGTGCTGGCGGGATGGGCGGTGGTGGGCGTGCGTATCGGGGAGGGAGGGCACGTGGGCTGGGCGACCGTCGCCGGCTGGGGGCTGGGGGCTGTCTTTGCGCTGGGGCTGCTCCTGGCAGCCAGGCGTGCGCCTCGACCGGCCGCAGTGGGCCTGTTGGTGCTGTTGGTCGTGGAACTCTTCGCGGCAGGTTCTGCGCTCCCTCACAGCCGGGCCACTGCGCCCCAGGCGTTCACCAGCCTGCGCCCGGCCATCGCCCACTTGCTCTCTGCGAAGGAAGAGGTTGGGGAACCTCCAGCCCGCTTCATCAGCATGTCCGACATCACCTTCGACCCCGGTGACTTGCCTGAGATCCGGATCATCTACGGGCCACAACTCTCCGCTGGCGCGCTCTACGATTACGTGGTCGCCGCCAAACACAAGGAGGTGCTCAGCCCCAATCTGCCGCTGGCCTTCGGTCTCCCCGCTGTGGATGGCTACGACGGTGGCGTGCTGCCGTTGGCGCGCTACGTCACGCTACAGCACCTGTTCTTGACCCAGGACGAGGTCTCCATAGACGGCCGGCTGCGCGAGAACCTGGCCGGGATCCCCGATGGGCGCTGGCTGAGCCTGTTCAACGTCCGGTATGTCATCACCGATAAACTTCACGATGCATGGCTAGACGATGTGTTCTACGATCTCCAGTTCGGCGCGCAACTGCTGCGCGGGGGGACGGCCGCGGTCGCGCACGTGCCACATTTCGAAGCGACGGCGCTGGGGATTGTCTCCCACCTGCGCGGAGGGGCCATGCTGCCCGATGGCACGCCTGTTGGCCTGGTCGAGGTTGGCTTTGACGAGGGGATCACGCGCAGGTTTGAGTTGCGCGCCGGGCAGCACACCGCTGAGGGGCTGTACGGCCCGGACGTGGCCCACGCGCAGGCTCCTGTCGGCGGCCACTTCTGGCCGCCAGCCCTGAGTGGAGTCGAAGGGGGACAGCCGGAGGGGAGTGACTACGTGACGCGGCTGCGGTGGCAGGAGCCGGCCGCGCCAGCCACGGTCGTCGTGCGGGCGACGCTGCCGGAGGGAGAACTGGTCGTGCGTGGGGTGAGCCTGATAGACGAACGCACCGGCGGTTTTCAACCGTTGGTTCTATCTGACCGGGGCCGCTTCCGGCTGGTTCACTCCGGCGACGTCAAGATCTACGAGAACCTGGACGTACTGGAGCGAGCGTTCATCGTCCATAGGGCGATGGTGGCCGACGACGCGACGACGGTCTTGGCCTCTATGCAGGACCCCGCGTTTGATCCGGCGGCGGAGGTTATCTTAGCAGGCGAGGTCGACCCTTTGCGAAGATTGGAATCCATTGTAGAAATGACACCTGGGCTCGCGACGGATTGTCAAATCCGTCGCCCGGCGGCTGGATCGCCAGATCCAGCCGGAGCAAATGGTCCAGTCGGAGCAGAAGGTGGGGAATGTGTCAGCGTGACGCACTACGCGCCGGAGCGCGTCGAGATCGAGGTGGACGCTGAAGCGCCGGGCTATCTCGTCCTGACCGATAGTTGGTATCCCGGCTGGGAGGCGACGGTGGATGGCGAGCCGGTGCCGATTTACCAGGCCGACCTGCTCTTCCGTGCGGTCGCTGTGGACGCGGGGCGCCATCGCGTCGTCTTCGTTTTCCGCCCGGTGAGCCTGCTCATCGGCGCGGGCGTGAGCCTGGCGGGATTGGTCACCCTGGTGATCGTCGCCGCTCTTGCAGTGTCCGAATCCACGCCAACGCCCTGCTGAGTAGGGGCATGGTCACCGCGCCCTTGCGTTGTCCAAAGTTGGGTGCGATGTTATAATGGATGTTGTGATTGATTGATTAAGGAGAATCCACAGGAGGCTAGACGATGAATACGGTGAACCGCATCTTATTAGCGATCTTGCTGCTGGTCGCTATCCCGCTGTGTACGATCCTGCTTGTGTTGCCGGTGCCGGTGCTGGAGGCGACCGGGTGGCAGTTGGCCGCGCTGGTGAACTCTCTCGAACTCCTTAACCCGTTCGTGCGCGTGTCGCTGGGCATTCTCTTCGCCCTGGCACTGGACATCATCTTTGTCCTGCTCATCATGCTTGAGGTGCGCCGGCCCACTCCGAAGGCCATCCGCGTCGAAGAGACCGCTGGCGGGGAGGTGCTGATCAGCGTAGCATCCATCGCCGACCGGTTGGAGTACGAAGTGGACCAACTCTCCAGTATCTTGCGCTCCAAGTCGAAGGTGTCGGCCAAACGCAGCGGCGTCGTGGTCGAATTGGACGTGGAGATGGCGGCCGGGATAAACGTGCCGGAGAAGGCCGATCAGATCGTGGAGGCGGCCCGGCAGGTGGTGGAAGAGAAGATGGGGCTCAAACTGGCCCGGCCTCCCAAGGTGAACCTGCGCGCCATCCCCTATCCCACCACGCCCAGCACGCCAAAGAGAGACTTACTCGCCGCATCGGAACCGGAGTAAGGCTGCACAGCGAGGTGATCCCGCACCCGGTTTTTATATCTACCTGCGAGAATCTGTGTGCATCTGCGCCCAGCAATTCCCGTTATGGGGTTCGTAGTAACGACTTCAGTCGTTTGGGCCGCGCAACCAGCGACTAAAGTCGCCACTACGATCATATCACGCGGTAACGATGCTAAAACGGGAATTGCTGCACCCGCTTGAAGCATCCCACTAATCCACGTAGAGCCTTATTGCACAAGCGGTGGTACGATGAAAGAGGAAGATACATCTGGAGATCCCATCCTCAGCCTGGAGATGCTGGTGGAGAGCCTGCTCTTCGTGGCCGATGAGCCGGCCTCTACCGGCCGTCTGGCAGAGGCGTTGGAGGTCACGGCCAGGCGGGTCGAGCGGGCTCTCGCTGGCCTGGAAGCCACCTACGCCGGGCGCGGCCTGCGGTTGCAGCGAGCCGGCAACCGCGTGCAGCTCATTACCGCACCGGAGGCCGCGCCCTACGTCGAACGCTTCCTGGGCCTGGAGAGACGTACGCGCCTTTCACGTGCCGCGCTGGAGGCGCTGGCGATCATCGCTTACCGCCAGCCCGTCACTCGTTCCGAGATCGAGGCCATCCGGGGCATCGGTTCCGACAGTGTGCTGCGCACGCTGTTGAGGGCCGGCCTGATCGAGGAGGAGGGGCGAGCGCCGACGGTGGGCCGCCCGATCCTCTATGGCACCACCTTCGCGCTTCTGCAACACTTTGGGTTGCGCAGTCTGGATGAGTTGCCGCTGTTGGACGAGTTGTCAGACGGTGGAGAGGTCTGATGGAGAGATGCTCCCGAAGATCACTGTCTTGTGTCGTCACCTCCATGCTGGGATTGGCAGGAGTGCTGCTGTGCCTGGCCGGGCCGGCGTTCCCTGCTGGGGCACAGGATTCCCGCATATTGCAGGTCTGGCCTGATCGCGGCATCGGGGTCGCATCCGGGCTGTTGGAGGATGCGACGGCGCACGCCGAGACGCAAGTGCTCCCTTTCGGCGTCTGCCGCACCTCCTCCGGCGATGTCGTGCGCGCGCGTACCTACCTGCGCTTCCCGCTCGACGTGTTCCCGCCGGGCACCGAAATTCTGCGCACCACGCTGTACGTATACACGGACGGTGGCTCGAACGCGGGGGAAGCGGCGTTTGGCGCATATCGGGTACTCGAGCCGTGGGAAGAGGATGGCTGGAGTGATGACCCGGCCACCTGGCCCATCCTTCTCGCTGTGCCCATCGCGTCAACAGTAGCCAGTTTCGATGTGGTGACGCCAACGCCACCGCCGCCACCGCCCACCCCTATCCCGACCACCGTTCTTACCGTCACCGCAACACCGACTCTGACAGCGACCGAGACATCCGCGCTGTTCTCCAAACCCGCTGGCCACGGGCTGGTCCAGGTGGCGGCGGCGGCGACGACGGTGACGGTGACTCTTGACCCACTGGACAGCGAGGTGACCGTGGGAGCCACGACGACGGTGGACATCCTTATTGAGAACGTGACCGACCTGTACTCCGCTGATGTGTACCTGACCTTTGACGAGACACTGCTGGAGGTGGTAGACGCCGACCCGAGCACGGAAGACGTCGTGGAGATTCAGCCCGGCATCTTCCCCGGCGAGGTGGTGGAGAATATCGTTTACCAAGATCAAGATGATGGGGAGATTTACTTCTATCAGACGACAGGCGACGGGCCGGTCAGTGATAGCGGTGTGCTGGCTAGCATCACCTTCCGGGGGAAAAAGGTCGGGACTTCATCTCTCCACTTCGAGGAAGTTTACTTGGACGACGGCGGCCAGGACGATGCAGACACCAGGAACGGGAGTGTCACCGTTACCAGCGAGGAGTCTCCCACGCCGACGCCTGGCCCCAGTCCTACACCCACATCCACCTCTACACCTGGCCCCAGTCCCACACCCACGTCCACCTCCACGCCCGGCCCCAGTCCCCCCCCCCCCCCCTCCCCCCCCCCCCCCGGCACCCCCCCCCCCCCCCCCCCCCCCCCCCCCCCCCCCCCCCCCCCCCCCCCCCCC
>CAYLPU010000042.1:0-42660 GCA_964385635.1 uncultured Anaerolineales bacterium | reverse complement strand
GGCTCCTGCGCCCTGGCGCCCACGGCTATGATTGACGACCGGGTAGCGAGGGGACTGACGCCGGAGAAGATGCTGGAGATCATAAGGAACCTGGATTGAATCCTGTCGGAAGCGAGGGGGTATCGGAATGCTGAAACTTAAGACCTTGGAAGACTTGAAACATATCCGAGAGGAAGCTCGCAAGACCATACGCTCGTATCGGACTCGCGTGCTGGTTTGTCGGGGAACCGGCTGCACCGCCGGGGGTTCAGCGAGTATATTGGATACCCTCCGGGAGGAGGTGACGAGGCGACATCTGGAGGATGTGCAGGTGAGTTTCACGGGCTGCCACGGTCTGTGCGAGATGGGACCCATCGTGGTCATCCAACCCGACGACATCTTTTACAGCCACGTCACGGTTGACGATGTGCAGGAAGTGATCGAGGAGACGCTGGTCGGGGGACGGCTCGTGGAGCGTCTCCTATACAGGGACCCTGCGACAGACGAGGCGATCCCTTACTACCATGAGATTCCCTTCTATGCGCACCAGGAGAGAATTGTCCTGCACAACTGCGGCCTCATTGACCCGGAAAATATCAAAGAGTACATCTCCCGCGACGGCTACACCGCCCTGGCTAAGGTACTCACCGAGATGACACCTGAGGAAATCATTGACAAGGTGAAACGATCAGGTCTCAGGGGGAGGGGAGGGGCCGGCTTCCTCACCGGCATGAAGTGGGAGTTCACCGCCCGCGCCCGTGGCGACGTCAAGTACGTGGTCTGCAACGCCGACGAGGGCGACCCCGGCGCGTTCATGGATCGCTCAGTCATCGAGGGTGATCCCCACAGCGTGTTGGAGGGGATGGCGATCTGCGGCCGCGCTATCGGCGCGCAGGAGGGGTACATCTACTGCCGGGCCGAGTACCCCCTGGCTATCAGGCGCCTCAAGGTCGCCATTGCCCAGGCCGAGGAGTACGGGCTTTTGGGCGACCATATTCTCGGTAGCGACTTTTCCTTTCACTTGCACATAAAGGAGGGGGCCGGCGCTTTTGTGTGCGGCGAGGAGACGGCGCTGCTGGCCTCCATTGAAGGGCGACGTGGTGAGCCGCGTCCTCGTCCCCCCTTCCCGGCCGTGCGCGGCCTGTGGGACAAGCCGACCAACCTCAACAACGTCAAATCCTATGCCAACGTCCCCCAGATCATTGTCAAGGGAGCCGACTGGTTCGCCGGCATCGGCACCCGGCGCTCTACGGGCACAGCCATCTTTGCCCTTACGGGCAATGTGAACAACACCGGCCTGGTGGAGGTGCCGATGGGCATCACCCTGGGCAAGATCATTTTCGACATCGGCGGCGGGGTCCCCAATGGAAAAAAGTTCAAGGCCGTGCAGACGGGGGGGCCGCTGGGCGGGTGCATCGGAGTCGAGCACCTGAACGTGCCGGTAGACTTTGACTCGTTAAAAGACCTCGGCGCGGTGATGGGCTCCGGCGGGATGATCGTCGTGGACGAAAACACCTGCATGGTGGAACTGGCCAAGTTCTTCCTCACCTTTGCCACCGCCGAGAGTTGCGGTAAGTGCGTTCCCTGCCGGATAGGTGGGAAGCGCATGCTGGAGGTGTTGACCCGCATCACCGAGGGCCAGGGCAAGTTGGAGGATCTGGACACCATCCGCGAGATTGCTGCCGGGATGGAAACTGGCGCCTTGTGCGCGCTGGGGCAATTGACCCCGGGGCCGGTGCTGTCGGCGCTGCGTTACTTTGAGGACGAGTTCCGCGCCCACATCGTGGACAAACGCTGTCCAGCCGGCGCGTGCCAACCACTGGTCCGCGCCCGTTGCACTACCACCTGCCCCGCCGAGGTGGACGTGCCCAGTTACGTGGCGCTGGTGGCCCAGGGCCGTTACGCCGAGGGGCTGGAGATCCATCGTCGTCAGAACCCCTTCCCGCTGGCCTGTGGCCGGGTTTGCCCCGCCTTTTGCGAGGAGCGCTGCCGGCGCGGGGACATTGACGAACCTATCGCCATCCGGGCCGTCAAGCGTTTTATGGCCGATCACGAACTGGCGCGTCCGTGGACCCCGCCCATCTACGGGGAGCCCAAGCGGAAGCGAGTGGCCGTGGTCGGCGCGGGACCGGCCGGCTTGACGGCGGCCCTGCGGCTGGCGCAACAGGGGTACCGCGTCACCGTCTTTGAGAAACTGCCCGTCGCCGGAGGGATGATGGCCGTAGGCATCCCCGATTACCGCCTGCCGCGTGACATCCTCGACCAGGAGATTAACAACGTCCGGCGGGCCGGGGTGGAGATCCAGTGCAACCAGGCACTGGGGCGCGATTTCACGCTGGATGAGTTGCTGAACCCCCCTCAGTCCCCCCTGGGAGGGGGGAGGGGGTACGGCGCGGTGGTGCTGGCCATCGGCGCCCACAAGAGCCGCCAGTTGCGGATCGAGGGCGAGGAGAAAAAAGGGGTTGTGCATGGCGTGGACTTCCTGCGCGATGTCGCCCTGGGCAACCCACCCGATCTCACAGGCAAGCGCGTGGGAGTGGTCGGTGGCGGTGACGTGGCCATTGACGCCATGCGCTCCGCCTGGCGGCTGGGCGCCGGCGAGGTTCACCTGATCTACCGTCGCCGCCGCGAGGACATGCCGGCTCACGAAGAGGAGATCGTGGCCGCCGAGGCGGAAGGAGCCATCTTCCACTTTCTCACCAACCCCACCCGGGTGCTGGGAGACGGCCACGTTACCGGCGTCGAGTGCCTGAAGCACACGCTGGGTGAGTTCGACCGCAGTGGTCGCCGCCGCCCGGTTCCCATCTCCAACTCCGAGTTCGTCATCGAGTTGGACGTCCTGATCCCGGCCATCGGGCAGGCGCCTGACCAGGGCTGGATGGGGGAAGAGGAGGGGGTGGAGGTTCAGCGCAACGACACCTTCGCCGTGAACGAAGCATTGGGCACCTCTCGGCCTGGGGTCTTTGCGGCGGGCGATGCCGTCCTCGGCCCAGCGACAGTGGTCCAGGCAGTGGCCCAGGGTAACGCTGTGGCCCGCGCAGTGGATCACTACCTGCGCACCGGGGAGACAGAAAAGTTGGTCACGCTCCCAGGTTACGAGGTGATCGAGCAGCCCTTTGACCTGGAGGACTATGCCGACGCCCATCGCCCAGAGATGCCTGAACTCCCGCTGGAGGAACGGCAGGACAACTTCCACGAGGTCGAGAGGGGGATGGACGAGAGTGCCGTCCAGGAAGAATGCAAGCGCTGCCTGCGCTGCGACCTGGAGTGGTTGGAGATGATGGGGTTGGTTTGTGAGCCGATGCCTGAGCGCAAGGCAGTAGAAGTATATGAGGAAGTGTAACCGGGAGTAGAGAGCCCCCTGAAGCGGCCCCTTCCCGATCGAGAATAAGGAGGCAAGACGGGCGATGAATACAGTGAACGTCACCATCAACGGTCAGAATATCCAGGCTCAAGCCGGTCAGACAGTTTTGGAGGCAGCCGCGTCGGCTGGCATCAAGATTCCTACGCTGTGTCACCATCCGGCCCTGGAGCCTATCGGCGCATGTCGCGTTTGCCTGGTGGAAGTGAAAAGGCAGAGGACTTTGCAGCCAGCCTGCTTTTTCAAGGTGACAGAGGGAATGGAGGTTTGGACCCATTCGCCGAAAGCGGAGGAGGCGCGGCGCTTTGTGCTAGAGTTGATCCTCTCCGACCACCCGCTGGATTGTATGACCTGTGAACAGGCAGGGAACTGCGAACTGCAAGACCTGGCCTATCAATATGGCATCAAGCAGACGCGCTTCCCGGGCATGCAGCACGAATATCCCATTGACGACTCCAACCCCTTCTACGAGCGCGACTACAACAAATGTATCCTCTGCCGGCGCTGCGTGCGCGCCTGCGAGGAGATCAATGGGGTGGAGGCCATCGGCGTCATCCAGCGCGGGTTCGACAGCAAAATCGGTGCCGCTTTCGATGGCCTGATGCAGGATAGCGTGTGCGAGTTCTGTGGGATGTGCGTGGAGGTTTGTCCCACCGGGGCCCTGTCGCCCAAGCAGGGCAAGTGGCAGGGACGCTCCTGGGAGTTCGAGAAGGTGGCGACCACCTGCCCCTACTGCGGCGTAGGATGCCAGTTCTACCTCAACGTCAAGGATGGGCGGATCGTTCAGGTGACGTCCAGGTGGGACGCGCCGGCCAACCACGGTTGGCTGTGTGTGAAAGGGCGTTTCGGCTGGGATTTTGTCCATCACCCCGACCGGCTGACCAGGCCGTTGATCCGCCGGCAGAAAGGGGGAGAGTTCGAGGAGGTCGAGTGGGATGAAGTGCTCGACTTTGTGGCATCCAGGTTCGGGGAGGTCAAGGAGCAGTACGGGCCTGATGCGTTCGGCGCTCTATCATCCGCCAAGTGTACCAACGAGGAGAACTATGTGATGCAAAAGTTCGCCCGGGCGGTGATGGGGACGAATAACGTGGACCACTGCGCTCGTCTCTGACACAGCGTCACCGTGACCGGTCTGGTCACAGCATTTGGCTCCGGCGCAATGACCAACTCTTTCGACGACATCGCCGACGACGCACAAATCTACTTCATCATCGGCTCCAATACCACGGAGGACCATCCGGTGTTGGGTATGCGCATCCGGCAGGCGGTCAAACGACGCGGCGCCAAACTCGTCGTTTGCGACCCGCGTTCCATTCCCATCACCGATTTTGCTACGCTGCACATCCGCCACAAGCCGGGCAGCGACATCGCCCTGCTCAATGGCATCATGCACGTCCTCATCAGCGAGGAACTGTACGACAAAAAGTTCATTGAGGAGCGCACCGAGGGGTTCGAGGAATTGAAGGCCAAGGTAATGGAGTACCCACCTGAGCGGGCGGCGGAGATATGCGGCATCACCCCGGAGGAGATCATTGAGGCGGCGCACTTGCTGGCCGAGAACCGTCCGGGTGCGCTGCTCTACGGCATGGGTATCACCCAGCACACGACGGGCCACCAGAATGTGCTCTCCTGCGCCAACTTGCAGATGATCTTGGGCAATATGGGCATCCCCGGTGGCGGCGTCAACCCGCTGCGAGGCCAGAACAACGTCCAGGGCGCCTGCGACATGGGCGCGCTGGTCAACGTCTACCCTGGCTATCAGAAAGTGACCGACGAGGCGGCGCGGAAGAAGTTCGAGCAGGCGTGGGGTGTGCCTCTCTCCAACCAGGTGGGGACCACCCTGGTGGAGATGCTCCACAAAGCGGAACGGGGGGAGATTCGCGCCATGTACATCATGGGCGAGAACCCAATGATCTCGGATCCGGACACGAGCCACGCCGAAGTGTGTCTCAGGAGCCTCGATTTTTTGGTGGTGCAGGATATCTTTCTCACCGAGACGGCCCAACTGGCGGACGTGGTGTTGCCCGCTCCCTGCTTCGCCGAGAAGGACGGTACCTTCACCAACTCTGAGCGGCGTGTCCAGTTCGGGCACAAGGCGGTGGAAGCGCCCGGTGAGGCGCGGCAGGATTGGTGGATCATCGGCGAGATCGCCCAGCGTTTGGGATACGACGGGCTGGCCTACGACTTGCCGCGCCAGATCATGGACGAGATCAACCATCTGACTCCCATCTACGGTGGCATGTCCTACGACCGCATCGGCGAGATGGGCTTGCAGTGGCCCTGCCCGGACGCCGAGCACCCCGGCACGTCTATCCTGCACGTGGGCAAGTTCAGCCGTGGATTAGGACACCTCAGCGGGGTGGATTGGCAGCCGCCGGCCGAGGAACCCGACGAAGAATACCCGTTCATTTTCACCACCGGCCGGGTGTTGTATCACTTCCACACCGGCTCAATGTCCCGTCGTTCCGAGGGGTTGGATACCATCTGCCCGGAGGCGGTAGTGGAGATCAACACCGAAGACGCGTCCAAGCTGGGCATCGCCAACGGGGACGTGGTAAAGGTTGCGTCGCGGCGGGGAGAAGTTCGGGCCAAGGCGCTGGTCAGCGGCAAGACCGGGCCCGGCGTCGTCTTTATGCCCTGGCACTTTGCCGAGGCTGCGGCCAACAAACTGACCATCGCCGCGTTGGACCCCACGGGCAAGATTCCCGAGTTCAAGGTTTGCGCGGTGCGGGTGGAGAAGGGAGAATAGAGGAGAGAGTGATGTCAACAGGAGCATACGTCCTTGATCCCGCCAAGCGGGCACGTTTGCTCACGGCGCTCTACATTGCCCAGGAGCAGGATGGGTATCTCACTCCTGGGGCGCTCAAGCGGGTCGCCGGGCGATTGGACGTGCCCGAGGCAGCAGTGTTTAGCACCGCCAGTTTCTACACGCTGTTTCGCACCAAACCTGTAGGCCGGTACGTGATCCAGGTCTGCACAGGATTGAGTTGTTACCTGGTTGATGGCGCGGAGCGGCTGGTGGACTATCTGGAGCACAAACTGGGGATCAGGGCTGGCGAAACGACTCCGGACGGATTATTCACTCTGGAGACTGTGCAGTGCCTGGCCTCGTGTGGCACCGCGCCGGCCATGCGCGTGAACGATGAGTTGTACGAGCACCTGACGACGGAAAAGGTGGACTTGCTGATTGACCAATTGACAGAGAGGGCAGAGCGATGGATGGCTTTGAACCGATCCTGACACGTAACGTGGGTATCCCCAACTCGGAGCGCATCACGGTCTACCTGGAGCGCGGTGGGTACACTGCTTTGCGCCAGGCTGTGCAGATGCCGCCCGACGAATTGATCGCGCTGGTCAAAGCCTCCGGACTGCGCGGGCGTGGCGGCGCGGGCTTTCCGGCGGGGGTCAAGTGGGGCTTTATGCCCCAGGAACCGGTCACCAAGTACGTCTGCGTCAACACCGACGAGGGAGAACCGGGGACGTTCAAAGATCGCCTGCTGGTGGAGCACGACCCTCATTCGATCATCGAGGGTGTCATCATCGCTGCTTATGCGGTCGGCGCGAACCGGGCCTTCGTCTACATCCGGGGCGAGTTCTTCCTGGGGGTCAAGCGCTGGATCAAGGCCATTGACGACGCCTACGCTTATGGCTTCCTGGGCCAGAACATCCTGGGCAGTGGCTTCGACCTGGATCTGTCGGTCCACCGGGGCGCGGGCGCTTACATCTGCGGCGAAGAGACCGCGCTGATCAATTCACTGGAAGGCAGGCGGGGCGAACCGCGCATGAAGCCGCCCTACCCGGCGCAGATCGGCCTGTGGAACGAGCCCACGTTGGTACACAACGTAGAGACGCTGGCCAACGTGCCCCACATCGTCAACCGAGGCGCCGAGTGGTTCAGGTCCATCGGCACGGAAAAGAGCACCGGCCCAAAACTTTTTTGCATCAGCGGTCACGTACGGCGACCGGGCAACTATGAACTGCCGCTGGGTACGCCGCTGCGCACGATCATTGAAGAATGTGCAGGGGGGATGCGCGGGAACCGTCCGCTCAAGGCGGTCATCCCCGGCGGGGCCTCCACACCGATGTTGACTCCGCAGATGCTGGACACGCCGATGGACTTTGAGTCGCTGGCCGAGGCCGGCTCAATGCTAGGCACGGGAGCGATCATCGTGATCGAAGAGGGTACCTGCATGGTGGAGGTGGCCCGCCGTCTGACGGACTTTTTCGCTCACGAGTCGTGCGGCCAGTGCACGCCCTGTCGCGTGGGCACGCAGCGCCTGAAAGAGGTGTTGACCCGCATCGTGCGAGGGCAGGGCAAACCCGGTGATCTGGACTTGTTGGAGGAGATCTGCGCCGGCATCGTCGGGAACACGTTGTGCCCCATGGGCGAGATGGCTGTCAATCCCGTGCTCTCGTCGCTAGAGCACTTTCGTGGGGAGTATGAACAATATATTCGGGGTGGAGGGAAGACAGAAACCAGGTTTTGAGGAAAAAACCTGGTTTCGAAGATGATTGATGCAAGGAGGAGTAGAATGGCTAAGATACTCGTCGTTGATGACGATCCTGATTTTGTCGAGTTTGCCCGGGTTGTGCTAGAACAGGAAGGGCACACCATCGTCAGTGCTGCCGGTGGAGGCGAGGCGTTGGACAAGATCGTTGGGGACATGCCAGACCTGATCATCCTGGACGTGATCATGGACACAGTTCTGGACGGGCTCTCGGTCGCGCAGGAGTTGGGCGAGCGACCCGGGTACAGGGATATTCCCATCATTATGATCACCTCTATCGCCAACTCCGATTATGCCGAACTGTTCCCGACCGACGAGTACATCCACCTGGACACTTTCCTGACCAAGCCGGTCGCTCCAGAGCGGATGGTGAAGGAAGTGAACCGGCTGCTTTAGAACACGGATGGGCGGGATGGGCGGATTCGTAGCGGAGAGGGGGAGAGCTCAAGTATCTACCGGCAGCGTTACGGTGAAGGTGCTGCCCTGGCTCAGCGTGGATTGCACGTCAATGTGGCCCTGGTAGGTTTCGACGATGCGTTTGACAATGGATAACCCGAGGCCGGTTCCCATCTCTGAGTACTCTTTGGCGGCTTTGGTGCGATAGAACTCCTCAAAGATACGCTCGATATCCTCCGGGGCGATACCTATGCCGGTATCACGAACGCTGGTGACAACCTGTTTGTCCCGCGTGTCCATCGTGACGTCCACGTTACCGCCTTCGTCTGTGTACTTGATGGCATTGCTCACCAGATTGTCCCACAGTTGTTTGATGTGCTTTGGGTCGGCTGAGATGGTGGGCGTCTCCTCCGGGACAGAGACGGTGAACTCAATCCCCTTTTCTTGAGCGCGGCTGCTCATCAGGTCGCAGACCTCCCGCAGCGATTCTGCCAGGTTGACCGGCTCACGCTCGATACGAAGATCGGGGTTCTGCAGATGGGCCAGGTGCAACAAATCGCCGATCAGTTCCAACTGCCCAGAGGTGCGCTGTTCGGCGCGGACCAGGTATTTTTTTTGTTGTTCGGGGGGGATGTATCCATCCAGGATCAACCGCAGGTAACTCTGGATGGCGGCGGTAGGTGCGCGCAGTTCGTGCGCCACGGTGCGGGTGAAGGCGGACTTGATACGATCTAACCGCTCCAATTCCAGAGCGCGTTGCTCCAGCGCCTCCCTCTCCAATTCCGCTTTGCGTCGCTCCAGCACCTCTTTTTCCGCTTCCACCTGCGCCAGGCGGCGCGCTTCCAGAGAGAGGCGCCGCCGCTCCAATCCCCGGTGGACAGTCATAAGGAGCGCATTGGCATCGAAAGGCTTGGAGATAAAGTCATAAGCCCCTCCTTTGATGGCCTGGACGGCCAACTCGACGGTGGCGTAGCCGGTGATGATGATGCAGACCAGGTCGGGGTCGAACGGAACAATCCGCTTCAGCAGTTCCATGCCGTTGATGTCCGGCATCATGATATCAAGCAACACCAGGTCGAACTGACCCGACTGGATTTGCTGCCACCCTTCTTCGCCCAGGGCTGCCACGATCACCTGATGTCCTGCGCGGCTCAGTATCCGCCGGCATCCTTCACGAATGCCCAGTTCGTCATCAACCACCAAGACGGTGGCGGGTTCCGATTTCATCTCTACACCTCTGGGGTGGTTGATGTTTCTCCAGGAAGCGACGCCTGCGTGTCACTCCTGGGCATGTGCACGGGCAGCGTGACCGTGAAGGTTGTGCCTTCTCCAACCTGACTCTTGACCTGGATCGCCCCGTGGTGCATTTTGACGATCCCGTAGGCGATGGAAAGCCCCAGGCCAGTGCCTTGCCCCAACGGCTTGGTCGTGAAAAAGGGACTGAAGATGTGCTTGATGTTTTCCGATGAAATGCCACAGCCGGTGTCCTTTACCTGCACCACCACCGACTGGCGATCCGGCGAGAGATCAGCCTTGATAGTGAGCGTGCCTCCGTCTGGCATAGCGTCGGCGGCGTTATCCATGAGATTTACAAAGACGTTCGACAACTGGACTGGATCAACTTCGAGTTGTGGGAAGTCTGGGGCGATCTGTTCCACGATCTGGATGCGCTCGTAGGCCGGCTGTTGGCGAGCGCGTTCGACAAACTCGTGCAGCATAGAGTCGAGCGCGGTCGGCTGCGCCCAGACCTTTTGCTGGCGCGTGAAGTTGAGCAGTGCGGCCACGATTCCTTTGGCCCGGCGCGTTTCCTGGATGATCATCTGCACATCGTCCCGGCCCTGGGTGCCCTCCGGCAGGTCCTGGAGCACGATGTCTGAAAAGAGCAGGATCGTGCCCAACGGGTTGTTCAACTGGTGGGCGACTCCGGCCGCCAGTTGTCCCATCGAGGCCAGCCTTTCCTTGCGGATCAGTTGCACCTGGGTCTCTTCCAGTTCGGCGACCATACTGTTAAAAGCCTGGCCCAGGACGGCCACCTCTCCCACACCCCGATTTGGAATGCGCACCTGGGTATCGCCCTGAGCGACCTGGCGGCTGGCCCGTGCCATCTCTTCCAGGGGGTGAGTGATCAGGCGCGCGATGGGCAGCGCCAGTAGCGCGGCTGGGACGATGGCTGCCAGCGCCACCAACATGATGCGGCTTCGGAGTATACGCTGCAGTTCGATGAAGGTGGCTCGCCGCGCGCCGACGTAGAGGCTGCCAACCACCTCGTCGCGATAATCACGGAGCGGGATGTAACGGGTTATGAACCACTCGTTGACGACGTAGGCAATGCCGGTAAAGGGCTCGCCCCGCGTCAGCACCGTGTCAAAGACGGCCTGAGAAATGCGGGTGCCGATGGCGCGCCCGCCCTCCTCGCGCACATTGGTAGAGACGCGCAGGTCGCCGAAGAAGATGGTCGCGGTGTCCACCCCGGCAACGGCCTGGATGCGGTCTACCAGGGTAAAGTCATTGTTGAAGAGGTGCCCGGCGAGCACTGCGCCGGCTACCTCTCCATCTGTGCCCAATACCGGTGTGCAGGCGATCTGCGCCAGACCAGCACTGCCCTCCCGGGGGTCGAAGGGCTCGGGGTACGCTTTGGGGGTCTCTTTCAAGAAGATGTGTGCCTGCTCCGCCAGACCAATTTGTGCCAGTAGCGATTCGTCTATGACTTCGGTGGCTGCCTGTGGCTGTTGATCGGCCAGGACCGTAGTCAGAAGGGGGAAGTCATGCCAGTTGCCCGTGGCCGGCAAACTCTGCACTCTTTGATCCACTATTCCATAGGCAGCGACCAGGTTGCCATCTTCATCCACGATCAGGATAAAATGAGTGCCGGGGGGATAAATGGCATTGAGCTCATCGGCCATCCGGTGTTCGAGGTTGCCTTGGACAACGCTATCACCCGCCTGGGCAGCGCCAATCTGCTGGGAAAGCGTCGGCTCGTCGGCTAAACGTGCGGCAGCGCCGTTGAGTTGGGTGAGGCTTTGTTCGTAGAAAGCAACAGCCAGGTTCATATCCCGAGCTACTCGCTCGTTTTCCGCTTGCTCCGTGTAGTTATTGACGACCACTGAGGTAGTCCAGATCCCCACCACGGAGGTGATAACGGCGATCAGGATAAAGGAGATCAGTAATACGTTTTGTAGACGGTCGAAAATGGTGCGCAACCCGAGTTTCATCCTGGGCCTCCGTTAGGCGAGAGTAGGTCGGATTTGCTATCCGACCCTATGGCGGTTAGCAAAACCGCCCTACTGTCGTGATTATACCATATTGGGCCGCCTTCGGGAAAGACAAATCAATCCAGGCCATTTGCCGCTACCTGAAGGGGTTGGATCGGTCTATCTTGTAGCCGCTTACGCCGTCTTCTGGGCACTGACCTTTCGTGCTGGTCTTCTCCACCTGGGCCCGCCAGTGGCGGCTGGAGCGGGAGATCGCGACGTTGGCAGCGCGGCTGGAGGAGGAGGAAGAAAACGTCGAGGATCTGCCGGCACAGTAGGCCACTGCTGCGTACTTACGTCCTACGGATGACAAGTTGCCGTACCTCCACGTCCTGACCACCGAACTGATACTTGTAGCGCTCGCTGCCGCGCATGAAGTCGAACACCTCGCGCCCGTGCTCGATGGCGTGGCGGATACAGTAAGCGGTGAGGACAATGCCTGCGCCGAACTGCGGGAACGCCCGCCAATCGAGTCCTGAGTTGTAGACCAGCACGTGGTTGTTGTAGACGAAATTGAAGTAGGCCGCCGCCTTTCGCCCCTCAATCTCAAGAAATACCAACTGCAACCAGCCGGCATCATAAGTCACGCGCGCCAGTTGGCGGAAGAAATCACGCATGCGGGGAGTGAGGAAGGCCGCTTTATCTGGACTGCTGGCGGCCATCAGGTCCAGGAAGTCCTCGCTCTCGGTCTCCAGGTCGTGCTCCGGGCCGACGATGTAGCAACGCAGCGATGCCTCGCCCTCGGCACGGCGTAGTTTGCGCCGTATCTCGCGCCTCTGCTTCCCAGCCAGTGTATCCAGGTACTCCTCCCACGTCCCAGGCAATCTCACGATTGGGCAGACCTCCTGCCTCGCCGTGGAGACGGCCCAGCCGCGCGCCTTGGCCAGAGCGGGCAGCACGGTCAGCGTGGGCGAATCCTGGTGGATGTTGCATAGATCGAGCATATCCCAGGCGGGCGCGCTGGGGCCCGCCAGGTAGTCCAGCAGCGCGGCATACACTGCCTCTTCCCGTCCTTGCGCTACGATGAGGTCAAGGTAGTCGGAGACGTCTACGCAGCCGACGGTCGCCAGGGTCAACGGTGTCAACGGTGTCAACGGATGTGGTGTCAACGGATGCGGATCGTCAGTCGCGAAGAGCGGGATGGTGCTGACATGTTCTCCGTCGTCGCGCACGACCAGGATCAGCAACTCTCCCTCGCCCAGGTAGTGCCACCAGGTGCGCTGGTACTCCAGCGTGAGGAAGATGGTGTCGGCGGCGGAACGGTGGAGCAAGGAGTTCCACTCCCCCGCCAAGGTCTCGAAGCCACTGGGATCATGGTAGGAATGTACTGATAGTGCCATTTGTGGATCTCCAGAAGATATGATAGCACAGCCACGCGGGTCTGACAAACCGTCTGTGTCAACGGATGTGGGTGTAGGGGCAGGTCTGAGACCTGCCCCTACGTGATGGGGTACGCTCAGCGGCGCGCCCGGAGGCCGCGTAATCCTTCGACGCCGTACAGTATCCCACCGACGAGCCCGACTGCCAGGGTGATGCCCCCCAGCGACATCCCCAGTGCCGCTGAGACGTTCGCGCCCGCGCCTGTCGGCGCGAAGACAGCCGTGCTCACCGCTTCCCGCACTCCCCACCCGCCGATGGAGGGGATGAGCCCTGAGACAGAGAGGAGCAGCGTGACAGCGAAGAAGTACCCCAGGCCTATCCCAGCCCCCACCGCCTGCCCACATAGCCAATTGATGGCGACGTTGACGACGTTAAACACCACCGAGACCCCGAAGGCGCTCAACACCGCCCGCCAACCGCAGCCGGTGACCGCAGCGTAGACCTTGGCCAACGGGCCCTCCCCCGCCAGTGAGAGACCGCCGGGCAGCCAGCCGGTGAGCCGTCGCAGGAAGTTCCCCTCCAGCACCAGTGCCCCTGCGATCAATCCCCCGCCCGCCACGACGAGTAATAGCCACACCAACCAGGATTCCATACGGGCGGCGTGGAAGGGCAGCACCGCCAGCCCCATCACAAAAAGCACCAGCAGGCCAGTCATCCGGTCGAGCAGAACGGTGCCGACGGCCGCTGATGCATCGGTGTCGCGGGTTAGTTCCAGTGCCCGTACCACATCGCCACCAAACTGGCTAGGGAGGAAACTGCTGAAGAACTGTCCAACGAAGTAAAGACGCAACAAGCGGCCAAAGGGGACTGTTGGGTCGAGGCCGCGCAGAAGGACAAGCCAGCGGTAGGCCCGGATGACCAGACTGAGGACGAAGAGCAGGAAGGCAGCCAGAAGATAGTGCAGATCAGCCCGGCGCAGCACGACCAGCGTCTCGCCCAGGCCAATCCTCCAGAACAGGAAAGCCAATGCCCCGGCGCTGATCAGCACTCGTAGGACGTTGACCCAACTTTTTTTCATGCGCTTATCTTCCGGCATCTGGGGATGCCTCGCTCCTCACCAGGTTGCTCTACTCACTCAGCACCCGGATTTTGCTCAACAACACCTGGTGGGCCAGCCAGTGACCGTCCTCCGCAATGATCGGCGGGCGGTCTCCACTGGAGTCGTGTAGGCCAACCTCAATGTCGTAGAAGTCCGGCGGGGTCGTCAACCCCACCGTCAGGTCATGCACATCCTCAATGACCTGACCGGGCTTCCACAGGCCGGTCGGTGCGCTCCCCCCAGCGGGCCAGCCATCGCTTGCGGCCCAAACCTGGTCTTCGGTGTCCAGGATGTGGACGAAGACGCTGTAATTTGTCTCCATAAGAGCCTGCGCTCGCCAGTAGAGCGTCAGCCGGATCGTCTCGCCGGGGCGTACGACCCGCCGGTCCAGCGTGTAGCCGACCAATGCGATCTGATTCCCGAAGTTGAGATCCAGCGGGTTGGGGAACTGACCGGGTCGGGGCTGGATCTCGACTGTCGTCAGGCGCAGTGCGTCACGTCCATCGGGTGTGATTAGGCGCGGGCCATCGGGTAGGTAGACGCCGACTTGAACGTAGCCCACGTCTGGCGTGTAGGCCGTCTCCGGGATGTGCAGGCGATAAGTGTCGGCGAAGACAAGACCAGGCTCCCAGACGGTGGTGGGGTAAGACCCCAGGCCAGGGTAGGTGTCGCGCTGGGCTACCATCGTGCCTACCTCGCTCAGCAGATGTACGAAGACGGCGTAGTTCTGGTCGGTCCGGGCCAACGTCTGCCAGTAGAGGGTGACCTTCACCGTGTCGCCTGGCTCTACTGATGTGGGCGTCGCCTCGTAGCCCAACAGCCGCGCCAGGCTGCCAAACTCGAGACTCGTAGGGTTGGGCAGGGCCTCAATCTCGGATTCGGTCAGCGGGCGGGGACGGCTGAAGGCCGGAGTCAACACACCGAGCAGTGCATAAACTGCCAGCGCCACCATCCCAAGCGTCACGGCCAGGCCCGGCACCCAGGTCAGACGGCGAGGAAAGAACCGGCTCAGCCCCAGGAGGAGCAGGAGGGCAAAGGCTGGCAAACCGGGGAACAGAAAGCGTCCCATCGCGCCAGCCGGCTGAATCATAATGTAATAGAAGACTACAAGTGTGAATATGAGGGGGGTGAAACCCAGGAGTGTCAGGACGGCGAGGTCAACGGAGGCGAGGGAGGATGGTCGCCGTCGGGGGAGCAGGTAACCGGCCAGGGCCAAAACGCAAAAGAGGAACAGCCCCTGGTATATGACCTGGGGCAGGGGGAGTTGGCCGTAGCCAAAGCGCCCCCACAGACTGCTCCAGAGGTAGGGCAGGCTCTGCTGGACGAGCCACCAGTTGCCAGCCGCTGGCCCACCCTCCCAGAGCTCGTTGAGCCTGTTCATGCCCGTAGGGTCGCCATAGAGCACCTGGTTGCGCCAAAACCACCAGCCGGAGATAACGGCGGCCAGGCTCAGGATGATCAAATTGGGCCGTAGAAGTGTAGACCAGTCGCGGGTGCGCCACACAGCCAGGACGTAGGCCAGTTCAATGAGCGGTAGGAGAGCCAGCAGGTTGAACTTGGTGAGGAGTGCCAGGCCGTAGATGAGACCCAGCGTCACGTCGGTGCGCACGCTGGAACCGCCCTGCACTACGCGGACGCACATCCAAAGCACTGCCGCGCTGCACAGTGCCGCTGGGATATCATTGTTGATCGCGCCGCTCAGGTAGAGGAACTGAGGGTTGAAGGCGACCAGCGCTGCCGCGCCTACGGCCAAGACAGGCTGGTCCGGGATGATCTCGCGCCCGATGCGGTAGGTCAGCCAGACGAGACCCGCACCGATGAGCACTGTCATCCAGCGCACCATGTAGACCGCCAGAACGATGCCTTGGAAAGGGCCTTCTTGGAAAAACTCGTCGTCGCTGTGGAGGTACTGGTTCTTGTTGTCGTCGCTTACCTCCCAATACTGGTAGGCCCAGTAGGGGTTGATAGGCGGCTCGTAGTAAACCTCCTGCTCGACGGGCACCCACCAACTGACCAGCGCGCCCAGAGTGTAGTAGAGCGGCGGATGATGGCTCTGGGCGCGGGGAGCGTCGAGCCGCTGCACGGGCAGGTCGTGGTAGACAATGATGTGCCGCACGTAGCGGGAGTGACGCAGTTCGTCGGTGGGCTCGTAGAGAGGAGAGGCCAGGCTGTAGGCGACGGCCAGTGTCAGGTAGGCAGCCAGGAGAAGCAGAAAAGGCCAGTGATCAATGACAAATGAAAAATGAAAAATGACCAATGGCAAACGACAGCGGCGGCGGGGCGTGATCACAGCGCGGCCACCTGAAGGCTGGGGGCAGACGGCAAATGGCAAATGAAAAATGACAAATGACAGATGAAAAGCGGCAAATCACACCTCACGTTTCGCGGCCTGAATGGCAACGCCGATGATCAACAACAGCGTCAGACCTGTGATCGCCAGCCCGAGTTTCAACAGTGGCGGATCATACACCAGCACGACCCGATGCTCGCCGGCGGGCACGCAGAGGGCGCGCAGCAGGTAGTCGGCGCGCACCAACCGCGCAGGGTCGCCGTCCACTGTGGCCCGCCAGCCAGGGTAGTCCACCTCGCTGAAGATCAACAGCCCGCCTCCACTCTGCACCCGCGCCTCGATTCGGTTACCCTCGTAACGTGTGATCTCGACTTCGCCAGACTGCCCCACAGGCGCGGAACCCGCGCCTCTACAGTTCAGTGCGGAGCTCAGTAGTGCCGTCGTGCGCGGGTCGAAGTCCGGTTCGTGGATGCGGGCCAGGACACTCGCGTCATCCAGCACCTCGATTTGTGAAGCAACCCACGCCCGTGGGAGCGCGGCGGGCCGCTTGTAGACCCAGACCCCGGATTGTTCGAGCAGAAGATGGGGAGCATCGGGCTCGCCGGGGAACTCCTGCGGGGCCGCAGTCACCAGATAGCCAACGTTCAGGAGATCGTATGTCCGTGCGCGTGGGTCGGGCCGTGAGGTGATGAACTCCTCGTAGCGCTGGAGAGTCAGTGGGTCGTATCCGAAGACGCTGCGCAACCCGAACTCCATCCCTCCGTTCTGCTCAATATCGCTCAGTCCCCAGGGGAGCACTCGCGTGGCCTGGGGATCCGGCACGGCCTGGGCCACAGCGCGCCAGTAAGCGCTCTCCCGCACATCCATTACTTCTATCGTGCCGCTGCCAAAAGTCCACAAGTCAAGCAGCACCAGACCCAGTGTCAACGGATACCAAAGCCCGGCGCGATGAGGAGGAGCGTCGCGCCAAACTGTCAGCAGGCCAACCGCCAGGAGGAAAAAGAGCAGGAACAAGACCATCTGGTTGGCCTGATGCCACAGCCGCCCCGCTGCTGGGTTTGCTTCGCGTCCCAAGGCGAAGGCCGCGAAGCCGGCTACGACCAGCACCAGCGTGCCTCCCGCCACAGTCAGCACCAGCGGCCACCTCAGCGGAGCCAGCAATCGCTTCCGCTCCTCGCTTTCATTTCCGGCGGAGGATTGGAGCGCTGTCACCGTCAGACCGGCCAGCGCAGCCCCGGCCAGCGTGAAGAGAAATCCGGCCCGGGCTGGTGCTCGCGCCATTCGAAACAGCGGCACGAAGCGGTAGAACAGGGGATGCAGGCTCCCATACTGCCCAAAGGCGAGCAACAGCGCGCCCAGGCCCAGCGCGAACAGGAACGGGGTCAAGCGGTGGCGCAGCCTCAACCCCAGAAGTGCCAGCAGCAGCGGCAGTACGCCGATGTAAAAGATGAACTCGTCGTAGATACCATCGCCCCAGTACCCTGTGTGCGCCGGCTCACCGAAGAAGTTGGGCACGAGCAGGGTCAACAGATACCCCGGTGGCCAGGAGAAGCGGGCGGCGAAATCGTAACTGGGCGCAGCCTGCCGGGTCGAGCGCGCCGCCAACTCGGCCATTGGGAGAAGTTGCACTGCCGCCAGGGACAACCCGACGAGCAGCATCAGACCTACCCAGAGCAGGGGAAGCAATGAAGATTGGAGATTGGAGATTGGAGATTGGAGATTGGAGGCTGACCGTTTCTCTCGCCAGCATTCCCAGGCGCAGAAGACGGCATAAGCGACCAGCGCCAGCGCCACGTAGATGAACGAGGCCGTGTGCCCGGCCAGGATCGAAAGCCCGACCGGCAGCCCTCCCACAATGGCGAGACGCCACGAGCGACGATCTACGGCGCGCCGGCAGACCCACAGCAGTAACGGCAGCCAAGCCCCGGTGGTGACGACGCCCAGGTGGCCCCCACCCACGCGGACAAAGAAGTAGCCGCTGAAGGTGAAGACGGTGGCACCAAACAAGGCCCCGGCAGCCGAAGCCCCCTCGGAGCGCAGCCAGGCGACCATCCCAACACCGGCAAGCCACAGGTGCAACACGGCGACTAGATCCAGCGCCCTGGTGACGGGCATCAGCAGCGCCAGCCACGTCGGGGGATAGAACAGTGCCGGCTGGGGATTGGCGACGAAGGGCAGGCCTGAAAATAGGTAGGGGTTCCACAAGGGGGGCTGACCCTGCCGAAACGAGGAAACGGCAAAGCGGAGCCAGTGGAGGAACATATTGGTCACATCATCGCCCAGGATGATGCGGTCGGCGGGGAGCCACGGCACGTCCCAGTAGAACGCCGTGCACAACATCGCCAGGGCTGCCACCGGCCAGACATGGTGCCATGCTCTGCCTATCCATCCTGTCTGATCTCTTCGTTCCTCGGTCGTGTCCATAACTCCGTGCGGTGGGATGAGTATATCACGATTGATACATCCTGCAAGGAGACCGTGACACTATTATTCCTCCACGACGACCGGTTTCAACCACAGCCGATCTCCTCGCGGCTGACCGGCCTGCGTGATCCCTAACCGGATTCCGTCCGACGGTCTGTACAACCCTATCGTCAGCGGATATTCTCCCTCGGCCAGATCGCCTGGCAACGTCACACGATGAATCTGCACGAAGATGTCACCTGCACGCAGGCTGGCCGAGGTGAGCGCGAGTCGATCTTGCTGCGCGATCATCCCGCCGTCTGTATTCAGCACGTGCGTAAACTGCGATAGCGCCGGTGGCAGATCACCCGTGACGCGCCAGTAAGTCACCAGATCGAACGAACCACCTGGCTTGAGGGAGACAGAGGGTGTGGGGGTGTGGGAGTATGGAAGGTTGGGGGATTGGGAAGTTGATAGGGTGTACCCTAGGAAATCAACCTGATCCTGCCGTCTGTATTCAGCAAAGCTGATCGGCACCCGAGCAGGCTGGTCCGCCTCATCCGCTTCTGGCGCCCAGGCGACCGCTGATTCGACGGCCACTTCGGTCAGGTGTTGGTCCAGCACCGCGTGGATACGACTCCGCGTGGTCATCCGATCACCGCGAACGATGATGCCAAGCCGCTCAGACAGGGAATCTAAATCAGGATCCGCAGCGGCCAGAATCTGAGAATAGGCAGGGAACTGGTTGAGCGCATCCACATCAGCCACATCGGGGAAGGCGTATCGGGCTGGGCCGTCGATGAAGATCATCGTATCGGCGCAGTTGTAATAACGCAGCAAGAGATCAGGCCGATGCAGCAGGTAGCGCATGTGTTGCTCGGCTGGTTTCCACCACGGATCATGCTCGTTTATCAAATGATCGGGCACGCAGATCGCAACTGGTGAGGTTTCATCATCGGTTTGCAGCCGGTCAGCCACAGCCTTCAACCCCGATTGATGCCAGAATCGCACAATGTCCATGGCCGGCCAGACTATGAAGTAGTCGTGCACAGTCCACGCCAAGTTGCCGACGAAGAGGAGCGCTAAGACAGAGTAGGTCCAGAAACCGGGTTTTTCGGAAAAAACCCGGTTTCTCCATTCCAGCAATGCCGCGACGGCAATGCCAGGGACAGCAAACAGGACAACCTGGACACCAAGTGTTCGCGTATAATTGGGCGCGGGTTGGCTGAGCGCGCCCGGCACAAGGGACAGAAAGAACCACAGGACGATAAAGGCGTATTCAGGCTGGCGCCATCGCCGCAGCGCGATGAGCAGTCCGGTCACAAGCAGCAGAGCGCCGACCGGTTCGAAGACCGGGCGGCCGGGGACGTCATAGTAGGGCAGCGGGTCACCGACGAAGGCAAACATAGCGAGAGTCTGGAGCGAAGTCTCAATCACCGGCGCGAGGTTGCCCTGGCGAAGTTCGACCAACGGCTGATCGATATCGAAGAAGCCAAGTTGATCGGCAGCCGGGTTCTGGACCAGATACAGGAACAGTGGCAGCACAACGATGGCGGTCACCAGCAGCATGATGGCGACCCCGCCCCACCAGCGCCGCCATTCTGACCGATCCACGAACAACACGTATACGCCGAACGCAATGAAGATCAGCGGCAGAATACGCGCCGCGGTGTAGGCATTGATCGACAACCCGAGCCACAATCCACTCAAAGCCCACAGAAACCAGGTTTTTCGGAAGAAACCTGGTTTATTCCCACCAGACGACCATGCGCGCCAGAAGCAATAGGCCGACAGTGCGGCTAGCGGCACTTCCATAACCACGTGCAACACGATCCGGCCGAACTCCACGGGCCAGAAAACGATCGCAAAACCGGTGAGTGCGGTCAGCGCGACGACCGGGCCTAGCAACCGCCGAGCCAGGGCCCAGATTATACATATGCTAATCATGCTCAAGAAGATCGCGGGCAGGCGCATCGCGAAGGCGGTACTGCCGGAGGATGGAGAGTAGAGAGTAGAGAGTGGAGAATAGAGGATAAAGAATGGGGCAGCGAAGTAATAGTACAACACCTCGGCACCGGTATCCTCGGGGAAAAAAATTGTCAGACGGCCGCCAGCGACGCTTTCGGTAATCTTGATGTCAACGACCTCGTCGTTGTGCAGGCCAGGTGGGACGCGCGTCAGATCGACCGTGCGCAGCGCGAAAGCGAGCAGCAGCAATGCGACGATGGCGAACCATTCACGTCCGGAGATTCTGTGGGGCATAATTACTTCACTCCGGCAAACCTACTGCTAAGTTTAGATTCGCGGCAAGAGCGATAGCCACTGCTTGTTGTAGGTAGGTTCTGTCTACCCAATTTAGGTTCTCACTCCCCCACCCGGAATGGCCCAATCTCTATCCACTCCTCCTTCGACCAGCCACCCACATCCAGTATCGGAACATTCTCGATGGACGGGTAGATGTACATCCCGATGCGCATCGTGTAGTCGCCAGGCAGCGCAGCCGATGAGATCTGGAGGTCAAACCAGTTAAGAACCGTATCGCCGGCCCGCCAGTAGGCGGGAAGGAGGCTTGGCCCGTCTTCCTGCCCGCGTACTTGACTCTGCTCGTCCAGCAGATGATTGAACCAGTGGTAGTAGATGTCTTCGGCGGGTGTCCGAGTGGCCTGCCAGATCAACGTCCAGTGGATGGTCCCACCCGGGCAGGGATCTCCTTCCAGACAATAGCCGACCAGTTGTGCGCCGTTGGCCCAGGTGCGAGGCCCACCCGGCAACTGTTGCATGTTGGGGATAGCAGGCTCCCCGCCGAGCCAACGATAGAAGCGAAACGAGCGGGCCCCCTCGCGCAGCGGAATCCGCGCTCCCGTCACTTCGGGGGTGAAGGTAGCCAGCACCCTCTCTCCGGGCGTCATATCGTAGGTCGCCCAGTAGATGGCCGGATTGGCAGGGAAGACCAACGCTGTCCGAATATCCACCGATCGATGGGGTTTATCATACAGCAGCACGTCAGCCACGGCCGGCATCTCGAACACGCGGGACTCGTCCCCCTCGGAGAGTAGGATGACCTCCGCGCCGCCCATTTCCTGACCGAGACGCATGGCTGTCTGAACCGCCTGAATCTCGTAGCGGATGGGTGTGCCGTATCCGTAGCGTGTGTCGTGGGTCGTCACGAATCGCAGGAGGGAGGTGATCTCGTAGGTTTGCGTGGCAGCGAGTGTTACGACCAGCGCGACGAGCAGCCCCTGACCCACGCGCGCCATCCGGCCTGGCAAGCGCCTGGCTTGTGCAATCACCCATCCGATGAGGATGAACTGAGATGAGAAGGTAGTGGTGAGGTAGTGGGGAGCAGGTGGCGCGATGTGCCGCGTCAGGAACAGGGCCGGCATCGTCAGCCAGGTGACGGCCATCAGTGCAGCCGAGGTTTCATCGTCGAGGCCAGTACGCGCCTGGCGGACTACCCGCCACAACGCAAACACACCGCCAGCGATCGCCATCCCCCCCTCGATGGCGAAGAGCCAGCGGATATTAGGGGTCGCAAACACGAATTCCGGGTATTGATCCTGGCCGGTCAGCCAATGCAGATCTAGCCCGGTCGTGACGACCCACGTGGCATATAGCGCGTCGGCGCTCGTCGTTGACTGCTGTTTCATAATCTCGGCGAGACGGCGGACGTTCTCCCAATCATGCTGGGCGTCGAAGGCGAGGTATGGAATGAAGGTGAGGACTGCCAACAACCCGCTGATCACCGCGACCCGCCAGTCCAGCCGTCTGCGAAAAATCAGCGCCCACAGCACGGTCAGCAGGACGAAGGGAAGAGCAGAGAAATGAAGTTGCACCAGTGCCGCCAATGCCAGACCATGCGCCAGCAGCGCCCAGCGACGACCGCGCACGAAGGCCAGCCAGCCGGTCGCTACGTGGAGCAACACGAAGGGAGGGAGAAAGTTCGAATGCCAGATCTTGCGCGAGTGGATCACCGCCCAAGGTGCGACGGCGAACAAAAGGGTCGCCACCAGGGCCGCCGTCCGGCCGAACCAGTGGCGTGTCAGGAAGTAGCACCCGATCACCGCGGCCAGGTTGATCATAGCAATGAAACCGGTAGCGAAGATAGGGCTGAGCGAGAGTGCGTAGGGGACGGCCATCAGCCAGGTAGCCCCCAGAAAGGTGTACAACCCAGTGGATGACGGTGTCCCGACCCAGGTAATCTCACCCTCCCGTGCCATCCTCAATCCCCATTTGGAAATTTCCGCCTGATCCCACAGAAACTCCACCTGGTCAAGGCGGCTGAAGCGTAGCCAGGCCGCCAGCAGCATTACAGCACACAGCAGGATCAGTTCGAGTTTGGATACAGACGGACGTTTCGTACTCAAAGTACTTCGACCTCAGGCAGCCATATCCGGTCGATGATCACTCCATCTAATGCCGGATGTCTGCACGGCCAGCGTATCATTGTGTCTGGCGAGTAAACACCCAGTTGGAGGCGATATGTGCCGGGCTCTGCATCAATCGGAATGGGGATATGCACGTGATGTACGATGACGTCTCCGATCTCCAGGCCGCGTATAGCCGTCCCCCATCCATCGTACTGCGCGCAGGGTCTCTCATCTTCGTCGAGCAAGTGTACGAAGCCCGCGATAGGTGGTCTCAGGTCTCCACTGACTTGCCATAGCAAGACAAGCGATACCTCTTCGCCAGGAGAGACTCTATCCCGCGTCAAGCGGTAACCAAGCAATTGGACGCGGTTATCGAACTCGACCGGTGCAGCCAATGGTCTGCTCTCTGGTGTCCATAGTGGCGATTCGGCGGACCAACGCTCCAGCAGAGGCTGAATCGTATGCCGGGCGTCGAACTCCAACATTCCTGAAGCACAGGATTGTGCGTGGCGCAGCACCGCATCTCGCAGATCCGGCGCATAGGTTAGGGGATCCGCCACCAAATAGCGCGCTGGGCCGCTCATGGCGAGGACAAACGAGTTGTCATCAGGCATCCACTTCACGATCAGGCGTTGACCCTCTCGCCAGCCCAGTTGCTCTGCCGGCACATCGGCGACGCGCGAACCCTGCACGACCGCCCGGACAGCGGGAGTTGCCGGTGAGTAACTGATGGAGTACAGGTTGATCGAGTAGCCCACGTGGGCCTCAGGGGAGCGTGAGCGGAAATAAGCGTACAGATCAGGATGGGTAAGCACCAATCCCTGCCGCAGGTTGGTGCGACTGATGGCGTACCAGCCTGGGTCCGGCGTATAGGGATTAAAGGCCATAGATTCGGGGCCGCCCACAAAGCGCAAGAAACCGGGCGCTGGCCAGTAATGGATTCCATAAACATCCGGGACGGCAGAGCCAAAGTAGCCAAGGTGGACAAATGAGAGACTGTGCTCCTGCATAACGGCTTTAAGCGCCGGTAAATCCTGGCCCCAGTCGAGGTTGGCATCCACGAGGTAGCGATCGGCATTGATCGCGCCACCGACGAGCCCGTTGAAAAATGAGAGGTGGTGCGGATAAATTGCTACAGCATCCAACGCCAGCCACATGACAAGCACGACCACAACGATCAGCGGGGCCGAGAAACCAGGTTTTTTGGGAAAAACCTGGTTTCTGGGAATAGCCGTGGCTGTATGTCCGGCCACCCCGAACATAAACGGCAACATCGGCAACAGATAACGGTGTCCGAGTTGAAGCGCACTGGTCAGAGCGACAGCCCCGAAGACTGTCATCGGGAGCAGAAATGGCCACATTGCGCGCACAGTGCGCCGTTTGGCAGCAATGAGCACGCCCATACAGAACAGAATGAGTACAGGCAATGGTGTCTTGAGGATTAGCGCCAGGGGGTAATAGAACCACACACCGTTGGACCACACTCGCCCGAGTGCATACGCTGGCTGACCGTTGATGAGGCGGTCGCCTTGAAATCTGATTCCCTCCCAGAAGGCCGGGGCTGGCAGGCCATTGGCCACAGTAAACCCATAGACGGCCCAAAGCGTCAGACAACAGATAATTGCCACACCTGCCAGCCCTATGGCCCGCTGTAGCCACACCCTGGGTGATCGGGCACCGGCCGGACGATGAGTCAGAGCGATGAGCAGTACGGTGGGGCCAATGATCAAGCCACTGTATTTGCTCGCGCACGCGGCTCCCGCCATCAGACCAGCAAGTATCAATCGAATGAGGGAGGGTCGTTCAAGCCATCTCCACCAAGCCCAGGTGGCAAAAAAAAGCATCGTCGCCACGCCAAGGTCATTGGTGCTCGTGCGTGCGTTAGCGACGATACCGGGGTCAAGCGTGTATAAGATCAGGGCCAGGAGTCCGGCCGTTCGGCTTGACAGTTCGCTCGTCCAGTGGAAGATTGCAGCGCCGAGCAGGATCGCTAACGCGACGTTTGGTAGCCGCCCCAGCCAGATCATACGAAGAGCCAGGTCTGGGTTGGCCTGCCACATGAAGACATCGCCGAAGGATCCGTATTCCGCCTGCTGCCAGGCTGCGCTGTCGAGCGGGAGGTACGGGTCGAGCAACAGCAGTGGGAGGGCCACCCACGCATCAATCAGCGGAGGGTGGTCATTGTTAAGACGCACATCGCCGGTGCGCAAGTAGGCGTAACCAGCGCCCAGATGGTAAGGCTCATCGAAGGTCGCGGACTTGACCGCCGAACTCCCCAACGCTTGTACTGCCAGCAAGACGAGCATCGCTGCAGCAAATAGCGAAGAGCACAGTTTCCGAGCCGTAGATGTACGCGGTGCTCCTGTTCTCCTATCCAAGTCAGGCGCTCTCAACGTCCCCTGCGTTATCAGTCTCAGCGTTGATGGGAGAGCCATGTCAGATTGCCATCTGCTACCCGCAAGTGGCTTCTCAATCACCCTCTGGGCCACCAGAGCGCTGGAATACCTGCCAGGAGATCCAAGCCAACCAGAGCCTACGGTATTGTACAACCTGCGTTCGGTATGACCTTGAAGTTGTCAAAGCGAAAGTCCACAGGCGTTATCTCATAGTCGCCGCCGATCAGGCCAACCCGCGTTGTGCCACTGAGGCCATCCATCGTCCACCTGCCCTTATATTCGCCGTCTATATAGACCTTAGCCCGATCACCGTTAACGCCGATCTGTATCAGATGCCAAGACCCAATCGCGAGAGCGCCTGCGTCTTCCCCGCCTGCCGAACCTTCTTGGTAAGCGCAACCCACGTGAGGAAAGTCGTACTCAGGGTTATTCATAATGAACCAACCCATTTTATCACCACCGCCAATAGACACGCACAGGGCATAGATGTTCGTGTTGGCCTCATTGGCACCGAAGACAAGCCCCCCGTTGGCCCAATAGGGATAAAAGTCCCAGCCTTCGTAAGGGGGTCGGTTCTTCTCGAGTTTCATCATGGTCTCAACACAGTACTTGTCACTCGGAGGCCGGTAGGGGGCCAGGGCATCCGGATGGTGGAACCAGATGTCTGGCCCTCCTGGGTCAATCATAATGCGGTACTGGCTGTTTTCGTAGCGTAGCCTGTAATGAGTATCGCTTTCTGGAATGACCTCCGTCGCTCGCTTGGGCCACCCGCTGCCGGAGTCGCTGAAGTCGTCGAAGTAGGGGACTTCTACCGACTTGGGATCACTCCAAGGCCCTTGCCCCCAGCGATCATCGTCATCGGCGCGCACGCGGTAGTAGAGGGTGCCATACGACGAGCCAAGCGAGACGACTTGGGAAGTCTCCGTGGCCGTAAACACCCGTGTGACACTGGTGAAGTTGGTGTCCGTTGCCTCCTGAAGCACGTACCGATCAGCCCCAGAGACAGATGACCAACTGACGATATAAGAGTTGTTCGCACCTGGAGCGGGGATGTCGTTTAGCTCAGGTCTGGGCGGGTAATTACGGATAATGATGGGCAAGTACAGATCAAAATGGGTCACCGCTCTGGCAGGGACCTGGGCCTGCACCAAAGTTCCCGCGCCGGTGATTTCGGCTGTGTTGGTAAAGCAAGTGTTCTCACTCAGAGTGGATTTGATCTGGGTAGCAAAGGTGACGGTAGCCACTTCCGATGAGGCCAGCGAGCCGGTCCAGGTGATGACATCGCCCACTACTCCCCAACTCCCCGTCGTGGCATTGAGGCTACCAGCATAGTCTACCTCTGACGGCAACATGTCGGTCATCCAGGCCACCCCCACAGAACCATCGCCGGTGTTGGCGATGCGGACAGTGTAGACCAGTTGCTCGCCGGGACAGGCCCAGTCGGGTTGGACGGATTTGGTGGAAGTCCCCAGGTTGCCCTCCGCAACCTGCGCCAGCGTCTCCGCCGAATCTGTGATCAGTTCGCCGGTGCCGGTGACCTGGGCCGTATTCTCGATATTGGCGTAGGTGATCTCGGAGGAGATTGCGGCGCTAAAGGTGATCTGATCCGACTGGCGCGCTTGCAGAGTGTGAGACCACGTGATGACACCGTTTTCAAGGCCCACGTTGCCGAGGAGGGCATCCAGGCTAGAGATGTTGGTCAGTTCAACAGGCAACACGTCCGTCATCCAAGCGGTTACCGACACAGTTGATGATTGGTTTTCGATAGTAATCGTGTAAACCAGTGTGTCGCCTGGCTCTGCCTGGGCCATGCTCACCTGTTTATCCACCTTCAGGTCATTTGTGGTGACCTCGCCTAATGGCTGGGCCAGAGCCTGAAAATGGGAGAGCAGCAACGACAGACATGTCGTAAGCAGCAGCGCCGAGGTTCCCGCCAGTAACGCCCAGGCCGGACGTCGCATCCGAGTCTTCTTGTAAGTCTTCATATTACCCCCTCTTTCACCAGGTCACGAGGCGCCGGAGGCGGCCCCTGACCTGACCCCGCAATATATGCTCCAGGTCGAACGAGGACGGCTGGAGTAGGACCAAATTCTACTATGGAGCACGACCTTTGTCAACATCATGCAGTGTGCGAATCTGCTACGTCCATACCCACAGCAGAACCCACAGCGGGAGACCGCCGGTATCAATGGCAAGGTCAGGGGGTTCAAGTTGGCAATTGCAGCCTCATGGCACCATATCGACGTGAGACAGTGTTACTGTATCGCTATGAGTGTCGCTACGGGCCAAGCGCTGGAGCGTCGCCAGGTCGTAGAAGCCAGTCGTCAGTACGTACTCCCCAGGTGGCGCATCGCCGGGGATGACGAACTGGAACCAGTCTAGCACGACTTCGCCGGGCAACCAATGGTCGGTAGGGTAGGTGGTGTGACCGGGTTGGTGATCGTCCTGTGCCCAGAGGAGGTTGCCTGTGGACGGGTTGGGAGGACCAAGCAGGTGAACGAAAGCGGTGTATCCCCGTTCAATTGGGGCCAGTGCCTGCCAGTACAACTGCACCGTCAGCGTGTCGCCCGGATGGAGGGATTCTGGCGGCGGATCGCAGCCGAGCAGTCGTATCCGGCCGGCAAACTCAGCCTGGAGTGGTTCGCGGGGACGCACGCGGTCAACACCAGGCAGAACGCGGTAAACGGTGAACTCTCCTGCGACCAGGTCCCACTGGCCATGGGGAAAAGTCGCCTCCAGCAGCTCGCCTGTGGCTTGATCACCTGCACTCAACACGTAGACGGCCAGCCGGTCGGGATCACCAGCCGGTAACATGCCCGAGGCGGCATCGAACTCGCGCAGGCTGCTGTGCCAGGCATGCACCGGGAAGAGAGGCAGATAGTGGACACGAGGCGGCGTCGCGTACACGACTGTGTCGGCTGGCAGGCTCTCCACGTAGCGCCCGACGGCGGAGACGGTATACTCGAGGAGATGGAGCGGAGGGAGCGCCAGCCCCCAAGGGCTGATTGCTCCCTGCCAGGCTGAGAAGAGGGAAAGGGCAGCCAGTGCGGCAAAGAGCAGCCGGCGCGACAGAGAGCGATAGAGAGTCGGTCGAGCGGCGAAGAAGAACAACAAAGGGGAAATATCCACGAGCCAACGCGTGCCATAAGCCAGCCCGCCGAAATCTTCTGTTAACAGGATCAAGCAGAACACCACCACCAGGCTGGCAAGCACCACGGCAACCGTCTCACCCCACAGTCCGTGGCTCCGCTCACGGAGTAGCGACCACAACCCGAAGACGGCCCAGAGCAGCACCGGGTTGAGGCCAAATAAGCCACGGTCGCCAAATATCATCCGAAACCCGTATTCCAGCACATCGGTCGAAGGGCCGGTGCCAGCGATGGTGGAAGGGAAGGGGGAACCGGGATAATCGAACCCTTTTGCGTGCATCGTCGGCGGTAACGGGTCACCGAGAATCCACCAATCCAGGGCAGCCAGTAGCCCCAGGGGCAGGAGGCTACCTAATAGGAACGGCCAGGCCCGGCGGCGGTGGCGAAGCAACGCGTAGCCTAGAAAGAAGACCAGAAAGGGCACGGCGACCAGGTCGAAGGTGAAAGCCAGCGCCGTGGCAAACCCGGCGACCAGAAGAAAGCGTGTGGGAGAGGCGGCGTCGATTTTAGCACGGAGTAGGGCGTAGAAACCAATCATCAGGCAAGTTGCTGTTGGGACATGGTTGTTGAAGGCCAAACTGTAGGGAAAGATCAACGTGCCCAATCCCAGAACGCCTGTCACGAGCAACGCCAGGGGATTAGAAATGTCATGAAAGGCGGTGCTCCGGTAGAACAGCGCTAGCATCAGCGCCGAGGGGAGTCCAACTAGCGTCAGGGTGAGCAGATAGTAGGCCCAGTCAGGCGACTGAGGGCACAGCAGGGCAAAACAGTAGCAGGGACTGGCCACCGGGTCGCACATACTTGGGTCGAAAGAGAGATGGAGGCCCCTGTGCAGAACGGCATACACCCCGGCAGCCAGCAAGGAAAGGACAGGAGGCTTGTCGGAATAGAAGTGACCGTTCAAAAAAATGCGGTCGCCAGTAAGGTTACCGAAAGCCGTATCTTCAATGGCCCAGGTGCCATTGTGTACCAGCGCCTCGACCGTCGCCAGGCGGGAGGCGTCGTTCCAAGAGTTGACGTGCGAGTGGGTGAGCAGCGCCCAGACCAGGAGGAAGAAAACCGCTACCCCAATTGTGAGATCACGCCGCTTTCCCATAGTTTTCTCTATTCTCATGGTTTTTGTCAACGTCACTTCGTTGCGCTACCTCCAAGTAAGACATGGTCGGCTACAGGTTGGCCCTTGGAATCCAGGACGGCCCAACGCTCACCGGTCAGCGGGTCGTAGAGGCCCAGTTTCAGAGCATAGGGACCGGAGGGAGAGTCAGGGGGAAGGATGAGGCGGTGAGTCTGGATGAAGCAGTCGCCGGGCCGGAGCGTGAGCGGGTCCACCCACAGACCGTCATCGCCGACGAGAAGCGTCCCATCAGAAGCCAGCAGGTGGGTGAAGACGAACAGCCGTGGCCCGGAGTAGACGCCCGGCGGAGGTGGATTGGCGACGATAGGGATGGGCGGCAGGTCAAGCGGTGCGGCGACGAGCCATGTGGTGAGCAGAACCGGTTCCTGACCAGGAGCGAGAGGTTTCGTCTGTATCCAGTGGGCCTCAATCAATTCCAGGCCGTTGGCGAAGCGAGCCAGTGGATTGTGGGTCGCGGGTTGCAGATTGCAGATTGCAGGCAGTACATAAAGCGTGAGGTGAGGTGAGATAGCATCTGGCGGACCGGCACCCATCTCCAGTAGGTCGTTGATCGGCGGCTGCGGGTGGGGGAAGGAAGTAAGCAACACAGTCGATGGAGCGTCCTCAGCAACCCAAACCAGCGCGCGCTCCGGGTTGAATAGCCGTAGGGCGATATCATCGCGGCGGGTGTCTACCTCCAGGGCCAGACGATCCCAGGGGCCCAAGAGGGTGCTGGAGATAGCACCGTCGGTGATCTCGGGGCGGGCGTCCAGGTAGTGGGCAGCCTCGCGGTAGTCGGCGCGGTAGAGGAAGCGCACCATGTCGTGCTGTGGCCACATGATGAAATAGTCACGGAGGTCGCGTATGGCATTGGTAGTCAGGAAGACGGCGGTCACGATGGTGAATGAACAATGGAGAATGGAGAATGGAGAATGGAGAATGGAGAGATTGTAGACTTTAGAGTTTGGGATTTGGGACTTGACCCAGCGGTAGGTCTCGGTGAGAGTCAGGGCAGGCAGGATATAGACGACGGGCTGGGCCAGGATGGTGTGGCTCAGGCTGGCAGACGGAATGCTGATGAAGGCAGGGAGCAACCCCAATCCAAGCCACAGAAGCAGGAAGAAGTAACGTGGCTGAGACCAACGATACAGACAGAGCGCGACACCGGCCCACAAGAGCATCCCGCCGAGGAGGTTGAACACCGGACGGTTGGAGATGTTATACAGCCATTCGGGATCACCAGTGGCGTGAAACATGCCCAACGTAGTCCAGGCAGTCTCCAGCAGCGGACGCAGGTTGCCAGCCTGTAGTTCTTGCAGCGGTACGGCAAGTTCGGCCAGGCGAGCGTCGGCCCCTATGCCCTGGGCGGCGGCCTCACTGCGTCCCTGGGCGATGGCGACCCCCAACGGCACAGCCAGTACGGCTACAATCACGACCGACGCGAGGAGACCACGCCAGCGACGGCTGAACTGGTCACGGTGAAACAATGCCAGATAGGCAAAAAACAGGACCGGCAACGCCGGGAGTACACGGGCGGCGGGGTAGGTATACAAAGAGACACCAAGCAGGAGGCCGACCAGTACCGAGTTTACGAATCCCGGACTTACGGATTTCGTGACTCGTAGATTCGTAGATTCGCAGTCCATAAAACGCCAAAACATGTAGAAGGTAGCCAGGGCGAAGGGGGGCAGGCTGATGTGACGGATGGCTGTGCGGCTGTACATCAGAGACCAGAAAGAGGTTGTCAGTGCCAGTGATGCGAGGACGGCGGTCATGCGCCCAAAAAGGCTGCGGGCCAGGGTGTAGGTCAAAGCGACGGTGAGGGTACCGAAGGTGACGGAGAGCAAGTGCCCGCTCAACACGTTGAAGCCCAACACAGCGCGCACGCCAGCGTGCAGATAGTGGTAGAGTGGCTCGTGACCGGAGGCCCCGGTGAAGTAGAGCGGAAAGCGGCCTGCTAATAGCTCGCCGGAGAGGGCGTGGATGTTGATCAGTTCGTCGTCGCGCCAGCCTGCGGGGACACTCTCCAGGCAGCAAAGACGCAGGCCCCAGGTGAGGAGGATGAGCGGAACAGCGAAGGTCCAGGGAGAGGTGACGAATGACAAATGACGAGTGACAAACTGAGGCCAGCGCGTCTTAGTCATTGATGACAACCTCAAGTGGCGAGATGAGAACACGATCATCTATCTGAACACCATTGACCAGGACAGGAAGGCGGTTCAAGTCATCGCGGGTGTAGATGCCTACCCCCAGCCGGTAGAGGCCGGGCGGCGCGCTGGCGTCTACCTGAAAGCGATGTAACTGCACGAAAGCGTCGCCCGACTGCCAGTTCCAGGCCGGCGCGTCCAGTCGATCTTCCTGACCAACGACAGCGTCCGCTGCGTCGAGAACATGTACGAAGAGGACAGCGGCATGCCCATAGGTCTGCGCGGGCACCGGGCCGAGCGCGACAGGGTCGAGGATGCGCCAGAAGGTAATGAACGTCACCGTCCCGCCAGGAACGACGGTGGGCGTAGGCAACTCATAGGCGAGGAGTTCCACCGCGCCGCCGAAGTTCACCGGCAGGCGGAGTGGCCCGTCGCCCGCGGCCACTGTCCCGGCCGACGACGGCAGAAAGGAGGACAGCGCACCGTTCGGGTCCCACTCTAAGACGTCAAAGTAGGGGTCAACGTCGTCAGGCTGCAGATGCACGCGCTCGACGAGCCGCAGGTACAGTCGTTCGGCGAAGTAAGGGGCGAGCGGCGCGTTCGGTGGCACGACCAACAGACTGCGCGTTGCGTCCGGAAACACGAGCGCTCGCCGGCCATCGAACCAGCGTAGTGCCAGATCGTCGCGGTGCAATCGCAGGTCGGCGATGAAGGGGTCGAGGGGAAGATCCGGAAACGGGGACGAGAGCGCCACTGTGCCGCTGTACTCCGCGTCGTCCAGATAGTCGGTGATGGCGACCAGGTTGTGGAAGTAAGCCGCTCGGGTCTCGGGTGACTCCCCCCAGCGGACAAAGTAGTCATACCCGGTGGACATGGCGATAACGACCAGCCATATCACGCAGAAGGCAACCAATAACCTGACCCAGCGCGGACCGAAGCGGGCGGCGATGAAGCGACCGACTTCAGCAGCGCCTAGCGCTGGCAGCGCTAGAATCGGCGCTTCGGCAACCTTGCTATGTAACACACTGGTCCACTCGCCCAAAATGAGGGAAGGCAGTATTCCTACGATCAGCCACATCAATGTGAAAGCATAGGCCGGTCTTCTCCAGCGCCAGATGCACAGCAAGACACCGCCGTAGAAAAACAGGCTCGTTACCGGATCAAAGATGGGCCGACCTGGCAGATTGTAAGTGACAAAACTGTCACCATTGAAACTAAAGGTGCCCAAAGCACTAGCAACATTGATCAGCAACGGCCTAAAGTCGCCATGATATGCGAATTGCAACGGCCCAGACAGCGTGGATGAGCGCCCCCATGCGCCAGGGTCAAGCAAATGAGGGGCAGCCAGCAACCCAGCGATGATCAACGCACCAGCAAACCACGCGCCGTGACGACGGAAGCGCGGGCGGTCAACGCACGCCAGGTAGATAAAGAGCAGGCCAAAGGCCATTGCTGCCCCGCGTGCCGCCTCATAGACGTAGAGAGACCCTGTCAGTAGAAGGGCAAACAACCCCCATGCCCACCAACGTCTGTCTCCCCCTCGGTCATCCATCGCACACCACAAGAAATACACCGCACCGGTGAACAATGCCGGAGCCGGCTGCGAGTTGAGGGCAAAGCGACTGTCGCAGACTGTCCAGAACGAAACGGCTACTAAGCCAGCACTGCCCAGCCCCGTCGCTATGCCAAACGAGCGGCGGGTCCACAGGTACGTGAAGAGCAGCAGCACTATGCCGAAAAACCCGGAGTGGAGGCGTAGCGCCAGGTCGGTCGGGCCGAAGAGAGCCATAAATAGCGCTCCAGAGTACTTTGGGAACGGCTCGTAGCCATAACCGTAGGGCACCCGGACCTGCGAAGGCATGCCCCGATAGACCGCGGCGACGAAGTAGCCTGTGTCCGCCTCGTCGTGGGTCAGGCCGGGGGGGATGGAATCCAATTTGTAGAGACGCAGAAAAGTTCCCATAAGGAGGATAATGACCAGTGCCCAATTTGAGATTTGGGATTTGGGGTTTGGGGTTTGGGGTTTGGGGTTTGCGGTCTGGGATTTGGTCATTCTCTCACAACCTCCACCGGTTGCAGAAGAACGTGGTCTCCCACGATGGTGCTGTCCACCAGGACGGGCAGACGGGCCAAATCGGCACGCCGGTATACGCCGACTTCGAGCGCGATCGGCCCTGGAGGGAGGTCGGACGTCAGCGTGAAACGGTGCAGTTGCACGATCACGTCACCTGCCTGCCAGTCCCAGGCTGGCGCGTCGAGCCGGTCCTCCTGACCAACGACGGTACCCCGCGCATCCAGCGCGTGGGTGAACAGCACCAGTTCTGCGTTGACGTCGGACGAACCTCGTGGCTGCAACGCTCGCGAGTCTATCACCTGCCAGAGGGTGACCAGTTCGACGGTCCCGCCCGGCGCGACTGTCGGCGTGCGCAGGTCATAGTCGAGGAGTTGCAATACATCACCGAATCTCACCGGCAGCACCGGGTCGAACGGCGCGTCCTTCGATAGGCTCAGGACTCTGCCCTGCGCCTGTTCCAGCAGGGCAACCAGCGTGACCTGCGGTTCCCAGTCGTAGACGGTGAAGAATGGGTCCAGGTCATCAGGGCGTAGCGTCACGCGCTCCCGGAGGCGGAGGCCGGGCAGGTCGGCGAAGTATGAGGCCAGGGGCGCGCTGGAGGGAGTGATCAGCCGAGCAGTTGTCTTCGGCGGGAGGAGAAGCGCTCGACGACCGTCGAACCAGCGCAGTGAAAGATCGCGCCGGTGCAGACCCATCTCAAAGACGTAGGGATCATGCGGCGCATGTGGGTAGATGGCCGAGAGTGTCACGACCCCGTCCTCTGATCTGGCATCCAGGTATCTCGCGGTTTCGACAAGCGTGTTTTGGTATGCGGCTCGCACGTCCGGGGACTCTCCCCACGTAACGAAGTAGTCGCGGGCGGAGAGCGCGCCGGTGACGGCGATCAGCCCGACGAATCCTATCTCAATGGCCCGGGCAGCACCGGGGGACCAGCGCGCCGCCGCCCAGCGTGCACCTGCCACGACGGCCAGCGCCGGGAAGAGAAACGTAACCGGTAGCGCCGCGATACTGCGCGTCGTACTGGCAGCCGCGCCGGTGAGCAGTGAGGGAGAGATGCCAACGACAAACCACATCAGCGAGAAAACGTAGGCCGGTTCACGCCAGCGCGCCAGGCATAATCCCACCCCGGTCAGGAACAGCGTGCCGGTCAGCGGGTCGAAGACTGGGCGACCAGGAATGGTATAGGCGAGGAAATCATCGCCCCGTCCGGGGATGAGGAACCCGGCCAGGCCGCTCCAGATTCTGTTCAGGACAACGGAGACGTCCCCGTCCATCAACGCCTGCAAAGGAGCGTCCAGCATCGCCAATCGCTGCTCTGCCCCCGGATGGGCCCACAGATAAACAAAAAGGGGCGCAGCCAGGAGCAGGCCAATGAGGACGGCGATCAGCGTGGGGAGCCATACGCGGCGGAAGGTCGCCCGATGGAGAAGCGCCAGGTAGGCCAGGAAGGCTGGGAAAACAACCCACAGCAAGCGGGCCGGGATGTACGTGTACAGTGTGGCACCGATGAGGAGGGCAAACAGCCCCATCTGCCAGCGGCCGCGGTTGGTTAGTTGGGTGGCTGGTTGGCTGGGTGTCCCGGAGATTGAGCGCCAGTAAAAGTAGACGGCGACCGTGAACAACGCTGGCAGGAGGCCGGAGCGCAGAGCCTGCCGGCTGGTGGATAGCGACCAGAATGAGACGGCCTGAAGGGCCACGGCTGCCAGCGCTGTGGGGCCGTCGAAGGCCAGCCGTGCCCAGGCAAAGGTGGCGAGCAATGTGACCAGGCTGAGAGGCACGGATGAGAATCGCAGTGCGCGGCCGGTGGGGCCGATCAGCGTCATCAGGCCAGCAACCAGGTAATCGTACAAGGGCTCGCGGCCATACCCGACTGTCTCGTAGATGGGCCGGGCACCGTGCAATATGGCGACGGCGTCATGACCATGGCCGGCCTCGTCGTGGGTGAAGCCGGGCGGTATGCTGTCCAACCGGTACAATCGCAGTGCGGCGGCCAGGCAAAGGACGAGAGCGAGCAATACCAACTCCCACCTGGACCAATGACCAGTGAATGAGTTGGCTGATTGGTTGGTTAGTTGGTTGGTTGGTTGGCTGGTCATTACAGTCCGACCCTCCAGGGGCAGGGAAGCGCGCCAATCATACCCTAACCTGGTGCGGTTGACAAGTGGGGTTCAGAGGCAGATTGTGTTATAATGGGCGTACAGATCACGCCAAGACGCGAACGAGTTCGCGCGTCCAGCAGAAAACTGGAGGTGCCATGCGATCTCAAATTGTCCTTTCCGTTTTACTGGTTTTGACCCTGACCGGTTGCGGGGGAGCGGTGCTGACGCCAGAGTCTGTACTGCCGACGCCGATACCAAGCCCTATACCACCCATCCCCACCTCCATACCCACTCACGAAGCGCAGCCGGTGATCGTCACCCTCGGACTGTGGTTACCCGAGGAACTGAACCCCTATGGCGGGGGGGCAGGCGCGGATCTGCTCATGCAACAGTTGGCCGACTTCAGCGAAGCCTACCCCGACCTTCAGGTCGAAGTGGTCGTCAAGAAAGCCCACGGACGAGGTGGGCTGTTCGACTTTCTGCGCACGGCGCGGGACGCTGCCCCATCGGTCCTGCCTGACCTGGTGGTGCTGGACATAGCCGATCTGAAGAATGCGGCCGGCTCGGGCCTCATTCAGCCATTAGACCACCTCCTCTCACCAGCCGAGATGGCGGACCGTTTCCCCTTCGCCACCGAGTTGGGCACGGTAGATGAGCAGACCCTGGGCTTCGTCATCGGTGCCGGCATGCAGCACCTGGCCTACCGCCCGGCTCTGTTCGAGTCTCACCCCATCTCTTGGACGCAGGTTATTTCCCCCCCTGTTCCCTTCCTCTTCCCTGCCGATGGGATTGACCGACAGGTCAACGACGCAACAATGATCCAATATCTGGCTACTGGCGGTAAACTGACCGACCCAGACGGTCACCCGTGGTTGGACGAGAACGTTATGCTGAGTGTGTTCAGTTTTTACAGCGACTGTATAGGCACTACTACGATCTCACCGACGGTCGTCCTCAATATCACGGACGCTGACCAGGCCTGGGAACGGTTCCAGGCCGGGGAGGGCAGTATGGCGGTGGTGCAGTCCGGTCGCTACTGGCTCGAGGCCGACGAAACCGTTGCCGCCGCGTCGGTGCCCACCCACGACGGGCAGCCCTTCAGCATCGTCCGGCGAGGATGGGCGATAGCGATGGTTACCGACGATCCAGCGCGTCAGGCGCTAGCGGTGATGCTGCTCGATTGGCTCATCGCGCCCGATCATAACGCACAGTGGACACAGGCGGCTGGCTACCTGCCGGGTACATACGGTGCACTGCGGCTGTGGGATATACCGAACGCGGACCGGGCTACGTTACGCAGCGTGATGGAAGCCGCCGTGCCTGCACCTCAGCCGGAGGTGGAGGCGACAGTCGGACCGGCCTTGCAAGAGGCGCTGGAAGCTGTGTTGAGGAGACGGGCCACCCCCGCAGAAGCGGCTGCTGCCGCGGCCGAGAGTGTGGGACAGTGACGGTGGAGAATGGAGAATGGAGGATAGAGGCTATGCCGGCACCGGATCTGTGTGCTGTGGCCCGTGAATTGCAGCAGGCCGCGCTGACCGCCGTCGAACCGGCGGCTGCCGTGCGCCGGCACGTCTGTCGCGAAGGAGACGCACTCATCGTCGCTGACCGCCGCTATGACCTGCGCGACTACGAACGCGTGCTGGTCGTAGGGGGTGGGAAGGCCGCTGTGCCGATGACCACCGCAGTCGCAGACATCCTGGACGACCGACCGGTCGCCGGTGTCATCGTCACCAAATATGGTCACGGCAAAATCCCAAACCCCAAACCCCAAACCCCAATCAGGCTAGTCGAGGCGGGGCATCCAATGCCTGACGAGAACTCCGTGCGTGGGGCGCGTGCTGTCGCCGATCTGGCGCGCCAGGCGACAGAGCGCGACCTGGTCGTATGTCTCATCTCCGGCGGGTGCTCGGCGCTGCTGACGCTGCCCGTTGCGGTCCTGGATCTAACCGGCCTGCAGGCCCTCACCGATGCGCTTCTCCGCTCCGGCGCGACGATCCAAGAGGTAAATACTGTGCGCAAGCACTGCTCGCTCATCAAGGGTGGCAACCTGGCCCGCCTGGCAGCCCCGGCCGCGTTGGTCACGCTCGTTCTCTCTGATGTGATCGGCGACCGACTTGACGTCATCGGTTCCGGCCCCACCGTGCCCGACCCTACAACGGTGGCCGATGCACAAGCGGTGCTGGAGCGCTATGAGATCCAGCCGCGCTGTCCGGTGCCTTTCCAGGAGACCCCTAAGCCTGGCGACCCGGCCTTTGAGCGGGTACAACACGTCATCGTCGGTTCGAACCGGCTGGCCGCGTTGGCGGCGGTAGAGAAGGCGCGCCGGTTAGGATTCAACACGCTGCTCCTGAGCACCTACGTCGAGGGGGAAGCACGGGAGGTGGCGAAGGTAGCGGCGGCATTGGCGAAGGGAATGCGTGCCCACAGCGATCCCCTACCGCCGCCCGCCTGCCTGGTATGGGGTGGCGAGACGACAGTGACGGTGCGAGGGGAAGGGAAAGGGGGCCGCAATCAGGAGTTGGCACTCGCGGTGGCGCTTCAGTTTTCGGGTTGGCCGGGCGTGCTGGTGATGGCGCTGGCGACCGACGGCACCGATGGCCCTACCGACGCCGCCGGCGCGGTCGTCACTGGTGAGACAGTGGCCCGCGCCCAGGCGCTGGGGCTCGACCCCCAGGCGGCGCTGGATGCAAACGACAGTTACTCCTTCTTCGACGCGCTGGGCGACCTGATCCACACTGGCCCGACGGGCACGAACGTCAATGACCTGTTGTTTGTGCTGGTGGGGAAGACAACAATGGACTGAGCGGTCAGGGCTGGACGAGCACCCCACCCACCCCCATCTGTTCTAACGCCTCTTCCGCGTAGTACGTTACGATGGCGCTGGGGTCGTCGAGGGCAGCACAGAGAGCGACGATGGCATCTTCGGGCTGAATGATGCTCAGGGCACGAGCCACGCCTGCCCGGACCAGCACTTCCCCCTCCTGGAGCGCGGCGATGAGGGCCGGGACGGCGGGCGTGCCGATACGGGCCAGGCTGTCGGCGGCGATGCGGGAGACGAAGGGGCTGGGGTCGGCCAGGCAACACACCAGATCCTCTATGGCTTCTGCGGCCTGCAGTTCTCCCAGTCCTTGTGCGGCGCAGGCGCGCACATCGGGATCGAAGTCGGCCAGTGCGGTGACGAGCAGTTCCCGTGCGGTAGGTGTGCCGACGGCGGCCAGGGCGCGGGCAGCCCACCAGCACCGGTCGGTGCCGGCGTCGGCCAACAGTTCGCGCAGCCGAGGCAGCGCTGCGTCGCCCAGGTGGGCCAGGGCCAGCGCGGCTTCCTCGCTGCGGGTGTCGTCGCCAGCGGCGATAGCGTCCAGAAACAGTTGGAGTGCGTCAGCCATTCAGCATCTCCTGCAACACCGGTTCACCCACGGCGCGAGTGAAGGCTGCCGGGTCCGGTGGCGCGGCGAAGTGGACTAGGTGAGCCGGGCAGCGACAATCGGAAGCGCCGAAGCGAGGCACAGGGACGGAAGCGCCAGGAAGTCCAGACAGCGACCGAAACCAGTCACATTCCCGCTTCCGGGTCCCGACTGTGTACCAGATTTCAACAGGCCGGGCACAAGCCCGCAGGTAGTCCACGTGCCAGCGCGAGGATTTGGGCGAGCGCAGGTGACGGGTAATACGGGCAGCCAGTCCTCCTGGTCCGCGGGCACTGCCAACGTAAGCATACCAACCAGCCAGGAATTGGAAACGACCCAATCGCCCCACGGTGATGGTCACAGGATGTAACAACCTCAGGATCAGCACGTAGGTCCCAGGGCGGTCAGGAGGCATACATTCGTCGCTGCCACAAGGCACCAGCACCCCAGGCCACAAGGCATCCCACCAAGAGCAGCAGTACCCCCAGGCCGTCGAAGGCACGGATGGAGTGCTGCTCATCGAAATGGTAGAGCACTGGGCCCTCGTAGGGGTCGGGCAAGATCAGGGCCGCCAGCCCACCTAACAGCAGCAGCACAGCCAGTGCCGCCAGCAGGATCACGCGCCATTGGAGCATTTTTCAGTGTCCCTTATCGGATCGAGCCCATCGCAGCCGCCACTAGCCGGGCTGGCGGCTCTGATACTGCACGCTATCTCTACACAGGACTACTCGGCCGGCGGCGGGACCGGCAGGTCCTCGACGGCCACGGCGATCCATTTATCACCCTCTTCGATGAGCATCACCGGGATGTCGTCTCGGATGGGGTACTTGCGGCCGCAGTCCGACTCCTGGCACACAAGCCAGCAGTCGTGAACCAGTTCCAACCGGCCCGGGTCGGGGCCGGGCTTGCGGGTCTCACCGCTGACGCAGTAGGGACAGCGCAGGATTTCCAGCAGGTCTTCGCTTACCATCGTATTGGCCTCCTCGGATGAGTTTTGATTGCATAGTATAGCAATACTTATGGACACAACAAGCAAAACGGACTTGTCTTGATCGCCCGCTTGGTACTTAATTGTACACCGCCCCGCCCGCCCGCGCAAGTCCCCGTGCCGGCCCCACCCGATCTGACCCAGGGAGCGGCGGCGCTGTGAGGTTTTGACTTCTGCACAAAGTCATACTATACTGAACATAGGGCGGGTGTCAATTAAAAGTTCTAAGGGGGTGTAAGATGACCACCGATGACCTTTTGACGCAAGGAATCGCCGCCCTCAACGAGGGGCGCAAGGCACAAGCCCGCAGTCTTCTGATGCGAGTTGTCCAGCAGGACGAGCGCAATGAGATGGCCTGGTTGTGGCTCAGCGGCGCGGTGGACACAGACGAGGATCGCCGCACCTGCCTGGAAAACGCGTTGGCGATCAACCCAAACAATGCATCTGCGCAACGGGGAATTGAGGCATTGCATACGGCTGTTGTTCAGCCGAGAATTCCAGATAGACAAGGAGAGAGAAAGTTGACCACTCAATCCTCATCACGGCAACCGCGAAGTCAAAGTAGCAGCGTCCTACAGAAGTTTCTCAATGAAGAACAAGACCCGGCAATTGTGAAACAGGTTTACACGAGAGTATCACAGATCTTGACCAGTGGGGAAGAAATCCTTTACATCGCTGTTCAAAACAAACCTATCGTGAATATCGCGCCCGATTGTGTCGTTCTGACTAACAGGCGCTTCATTATCTACAGGCCGAAATTGCTCGGCAGGGTTGAATTCGAGGATTACATCTGGCGCGACCTGCATGACGCTCGCCTGAAGGAAGGTATCATGAGCGCGACGATCACGATGCTAACAGTGAAAGGTAGCCGACTCAGTGTCGGATATCTGCCGAAGGTACAAGCCCGGCGGCTGTATTCCTTTGCTCAAGAGATGGAAGAAGTAATGCGGGGGGAACGAAGAAAACGCAAGATGGAAGAGGCACGAGCGGCAGCGGGTGGTATTATCCTACAGGGCGGAGTGCCAGCCGCGCAAGCGCATGCACCGGGAGCACTAGAAGACCCTGTCCAGAAGTTAAAGCAGCTTAAAGATATGATGGACGCTGGTTTGATTACAGAGGTCGAGTACGAGGCGAAGAAGAGAGAGATTTTGTCCAGGATGTGAACCGTTGCTCAATTGGCAGGGACCAGGATGGCGGATACCATCAGGTTCAAGAGCACTATCACTGTCGCCAGCACGGCTTCCCGGTCAACGGCGACGGCCGGAGCCTCGGGCTCAGCCAGCCCCGCCTCAACCAGATACCCGGAGAAGCCCTTCCTCCATACGCAACGGCGCGGATCGCGCCCGTAGCGTATCCACGCCAGTGAGCGCATCGGGCATGATAGGACGGCGCTGTGGATGAGCGATAACTAGACGCGGGAGCGGTGAACCGCGGCCTGTCCTAGCACAGAGGAATAGGGGCAAGCAAGTGAAAGGACGGGAACTCACCAAACTACACGAAGCAGGGAAGCGTGACTTTTCCAGGTTCGACCTGAGTGGGGTCTACTTGATGGAGGCCAACCTGAGCGGGGCCGACTTGAGTGGGTCCGACTTGGGCAGGGCTGACCTGAGGTTTGCCAGCCTGGCCGGGGCCGACCTGCGCCAGGCTGACCTGAGCGAGGCCAACCTGCGAGGGGCTAACCTGCGGGGGGCCAACCTGAGCGGGGCCAACCTGAGCGGGGCCAACCTGCGCCAGACCGACCTGTTCTTGGCCAGGATGACCGATGAGCAACTCGCCCAAGCCAAGTCACTCGAAGGCGCAACCATGCCCGACGGCACAAAGCACGAGTGACCTGCTGTACACGCTGGCAGAAACGACCGCCCCGACCTGAAGCGGTTGAGGCGGTTTTGTGTTGGGTGGGTTGCGGCGCTGGCGCTGCGAAGTTGGTTTTGACTTTTGCGCAGAGTCGCAATATACTATGATTGTTTCTACAACGCAATAGGAAGCGCTTCGCGACTCTAGTCAGTCCGAAGCGGTGACCGAGGCGGTGCGGGCCGCCCAGGTAGGGATATTCTAACATAGGTCCGCCCGCCGTCAAGGTGCGGCGGGCGTTTTGGTGCGTATGTGGCGCGAAACTGATGTCAGAGAAGATTGACAATGGATGACTTGCTACAACAGGGCATTGCTGCCCTCAAGACAGGAGATAGAACGCAGGCACGCCAGATATTCAACCGTGCAGTTCAAGCAAATCCGGTATCATCTCAATAAGTTGGGGCAGGTCTGTTGGTGAAATGCCTACTCAGGTGTGGTGCGGCACCAACAGAACGAGCACATTA
>CAYLPU010000041.1:0-43185 GCA_964385635.1 uncultured Anaerolineales bacterium | reverse complement strand
CTAGCACCTGGATGATCTGGTTGCGGTCGCCGCTGGCTGGTGGAATTTCAGGGGAGAGTTGGGTGTCCAGACGCAGGCCCTTGGCCACAGCCGCCTGCCGGTGAACTTCCACCAGGTTCGCCAGCAGACCCTGGAGCGTGATCGGTTGGGGAACGATCGGCACCCGACCAGCGTCCAGCCGTGAGAGATCGAGTAGACTCTCGATTAGATTCTCCAAGCGTGTGCTTTCCTGCTGTAGCACCTCCAGGTACCGTGCCTGTTTGTCTGGCCTGCCCCTTTCGAGTAGGGAGAGGTAGAGTTTTATGTTGGCGATGGGCGTGCGCAGTTCGTGCGAGACGTTCGACACGAACTGCGTTTTCATGCGGTCCAACTCCCGCAGCCGGCTGACATCGCTGAGCACGACCACGGTCCCCAGCGAGGGATCCTCCTCGCCGATGGGCGTGGCCCGGGCCTGCAGCGCCAGTGTGCCCAGTTCGACGATTTCCTCTAACTCATTATTGGCCCGGAGGCCCCACCTGCGGACGCGATCGGTCAGGAATTCTCGTTCGTCGGTGCTCAGTTGCCTTTCCAGGAGATGTCTGGCGCGCTCATTGGTGAGCACGACCTTTCCCACCCGGTCGGTGACGAACACGGCGTCGGCTACGCTGTGCAGGATTGCCTCAGTGTGTTCCTTCTGACGGGCGATCTCGACCGTGCGTTCGGCCACCCGCTGTTCGAGGTTGGCCGCGTGTACTTTCAATTTGCGGTACAACCGTGCGTTCTCAATAGCCGTCGCAACTTGGTTGGCGATGGTGGAGAGAAGACGCTGGTCTGTGTCTTCGAACTTCATTGGCCCTGTGCAGGCAACTGTGAGTGCGCCCAGCGGCTGCTCGCCCACAAACAGGAGCGCGTAGATGTCTGAGCGCAGCGCTGGCGCATCGTCAGGCAGGACGTTGTTCACGTTCTGCACGTGCCGCTGGATCGGGGCGGCCGGTGCGGGTGATGTGAGGACAGGCCAATGATTGAGCATGCTCCGCTCTAGTTTGTTGAGCCCGGTCTCTCTCACTGGGCTGGAGACGTTGAAAAAACTGCATAACGTGCCGTCTACTTCAACCAGTAGCCCGGCAACATCGTTGGGGATCAAGTCGCCCAACTGGCCCAGGAGCCGTTCTGGGATACGCTCCAGATCCAGCGATGTCATCTGGCGGCTCAGATTGTACAGAGTACGTGCCTCTCGCTGACCGGTCTCAGCCGCTTCGAGAAGTTGCGCCCGGTTCACGGTGACAGCCAGCGAGCCAGCCAATACTTCCAACAACTCCAAGTGCCCAGCATTTCTCGGATCGCGCGGACTCACGATATCCAGCACACCGACGGCTTGTCCTTCCGCGATCAGGGGAAGCACTACTTCGTATCTCTGGCCTCCGGTGGGAGTGTTGGCTTGTGCACCATCCGAGCTGAAAGGTACCAGCACGGGCTGGTGGCTGGTTAAGGCGCGGGCGACTGCGCCGTCTTCGGTTTCAGGCTGCCACGGTGGCAAAACGCGATTGTCAACCCATGGGGCTTGTGCGGTGGCGCAGATGTTCACGACTGGTTTCGGCCCGGCTCTCTCCAGCATGGCCACGCAGACGCGATCACATCCAAAGACGACCTGGATTTTCTCTGCCACTACTTGGGTTAGGGCACTGGTGCTGCGCAATGCTGTGATCTCGCGCATCACCTCGTTAATGAGGGCCATTTGTTCCGCTTGCTGCCGAAGCATCTCCGTCAAGCGGATATTCTCCACTGCTACCGCTACCTGCTGAGCCAGTTGGGTGAGTAGATGCAGGTGGTGATGGTCGAATCGGTAGGGCTCATTGCTCTGAACAGAGAGTGCTCCGACAGGCCGATTCCGGACAAGAAGTGGCACGCCCAGCCAGGCACGGTATACCTCGCTGCTTGTATAGGGGATAAGTGGCAGCACATCCTGTTCTACGGCAAGGTCCTTGATCAACAACGGCTTGCCAGTGCGGATAATCTGGCTCACGAGCCCCCCCTCGTCGAGGGGTAGTATGATGGGGGGCATCTGTTCGCGTCTGTCAACCACTTCGACTCGCAGCGTTCCGTTGGATTCGTCGCAGAGCGCCAGTGCCACGGTCGTTACGCCGAACAGTTCATCCAACCCCCCGGCCAACAATGTGAAGATGCACCCGGGATCGGAGGTGGAGGCCAAGGCGGTGGCGGTGTCGTACAGCACGCCCAACTCCCACACTGAGTGCGCTGTGTGTGAGTAGGGAGCGGCCGCCTGCGGATCGGCAGCACCTGGGAACACGCTTTCTGTTCCCGGTGCTGGCACCAAGTTCATCGATTCAGGCGTAAGCACGGTCATGTGCCTTCGGCGCGTAACGACGGATGAGGGGTACCAGGTCGGTGCTGAGGGTGGGCTTGGCTACGAATCCTGCCGCGCCTGCCTCCGCTGAGGCAGAACGATACTGGGCGGTATCGATCAGGGTGACGAGGATCACGGCCAGGCCAGGGTACTTCTCTCGCAGCATGCGAGTCAGTGTCAGGCCATTGATCTCTGGCATCGCGACATCCACCAGCGCAATCTCCGGGGCTGTCTTCTGCGCCAAGGCCAGCGCGTCTTTGGCGCTGGTGGCTTCGGCTACCACCTCAATATCGGTGAAACGGGAGAGAAAGCGGCGCATGATGCCGATGAAGGTTGGGTTGTCATCCACGATCAGGACCTTTATTGGTTCCATTTGTTTTCCTCTGTTCGTTGGACTGTAATTCGGTATTTGCCCTCCATGGGCGAAGTGGTACACTTATCGCTGTAGGATCATCATACCTCAATCTGCTAGCCGTGTAAATCCCCAATAATACGGAAAGCAGTATGAAAAACAGCCCCGGTCCGCCAGAACTGCCTCCGCAGTACTACGGAGGCGTTCTAATGACAAATGGCACTTGTAAAAGCTCCTCATTCGGGTTTCAGGTTTGCTCTAAACTTCATTTCATCAATCATCTCTTTCCAGTATTTACTCAGAAATGGCGGATTCTTCATGCTACCCAGTATGTAAGAACGATCGGCACGAGAAAGGTCCAGTACCGCGGTGATCATTTCCTCCTGATAATACCCAGCCTCAGCCAACGGAAGACCGCCGGGGTCACGAATGAAGGACCAGCCACTGGATGTCTGCCTGCCGTCTGGGGATTGGCCGATAGTGTTGGCTACACAATGGAAGATCTTGGTGTTCGGTCCAATGGGCTGTTGGGCACGCCCCGAAGTCCGTTTCCACGTTACAGCTTCAATCTCATCCGAACTGGACGATGGATGGAACAGTATTTGGGCGCCTGCCATTGCTGGAATGCGGTATAATTCCGGATGCCTGCCATCACGACATATAATCAAAGTGCATAACACTCCATCTATTTCGAACAGCGATAGTTTATCACCTCCGTGACAGTACTTCTTCTCATCGCGCCCAGCCATGTTAGTCTTAGCATACTCGTGGACGATTCTTCCTGTAGAATCCATGACATGGGCAAGGTTTAGAAAACGATCATGCGTCTTCTGGATAGTTCCGACAATGACCCAGATATTGTTCTCCGCTGCTGCCTCGCACGTTTTGTCGAGAGCTTGTTGAATGCTCCTCGGGTCAAGGTTTATTGCATAAGGGAAGTAATAGCTTGTCAGATTGGCCTCGGGGAATAGCACTACACGACTGCTGTATTCCGATGCCGCTTTGATGTAGTGAAGTGTCCTTTGGAGGTTGAACTCCATCGGTTTCGCCCAGTGCATCTGAACACAAGACACCTGAAGGGTGGTTGAATCCTTCTTAGACATAATGAACTCCTTTTTACTCACGACATAGCTCAGGCTTGCTTGATGAAAGGCATATCGTTTACGCTACGATCAGCGTCGCTTCCAGCGCGCTGGTGCACATGTCCTACTGCCGTGCATGGTGGCCGCCTCAATTATAGTCCACCGGCTGTGCTTGTACAAACATATGAACCCTATTCTTAACCTTTTTTATACCTTTTCATTACCCGCATCCTATACAATGGTAGCATCGGCCATCCGTGTTGGTGTGATCTGCTATTATCAGTGGCTGATACCATTCAGTTGAAACCCTGTGACGGACATTGTACTGAGCGGAGAAAGTCAGTAATGAGACGACTAGTCCTTGTCGCAAGTGTGGTTATTTCGATTGTGATCATCGGCTTGTCCATCAGCAGCGAAAGTGAGGCTAAGGCGGGCGTCGGAGCGGTGAGTGATGCGCCTCTTAAAATCTCTACCTCCATGGTCACAGCGACGGATACGTTGACCCTGGCTCACCAGGTCTATCTACCCCTCGCGTACAGTAACTTCCCACTGCTTGTCCAGATGCCAGAGGGCAAGTATCTGTTTGTTGAGTACTGGACGTACAGTGTGTTGGGTGCGGGCTGCGCAGGTCTCTGCATTGATTTCCACACCTACGACTTCAATCCGCAAAGTGGCGTGCTTACCATCTACACCACATATCCCCCAGAATCCGCTGTGGTGCTGGACGACGATGAAATTGGCTACATTGGCAGTGGCGAGAGTCTGGGCGGTGTTGGTGGTGGCGCCAATAGCAACCTGACCAAAATCCAACAGTACCCGGTGTCCAAAACCGACATAACGTTGCATTACGCGGGCGAGACGGGGACTATCACCCTGGAACGCAGAGGTGAGACGATCATCTTAGAGGCGGACGAAGGATGGGTGAGCGATGAGGAGAGTGAGACCTGGGACTGGCTTGGCGCGGAATGTGTCGTGACCAGCACTCATTATATTACCAACTACGGTTTTCAAGATCGGGACAAAATCGCCTACTCGTACTTGTCTGACTAGGTGTCCCTACTTGCCCCGGTTCCTCCGGGGATGGTCTCTCTTCCTGGGTAGAAGGGCAGAGCCTGCTTGTTGCAGAACCTGCCCTTTTCTGTTTGTGGGTCTCCTGGCCTGCCAGAACCGTTCTTTTTTACCGACCTTTTACACCGGTATAACGGGCGCTTGAAAACCGCCTGTTATGTTGGTCACACAAAGAGATAGGAGGTGCGTGATGAAGAAATGGTTTCTGTTGCTGGTAGTTGTGCTGCTGCCGCTCGCCTCCGGTTGCCAGTCTTTGCAGCCGGTCAGCGCGCAGACACTGCCTGAGAGTGGGAATCTGCATCGGGAGGTTCAGTTGCTCAACCTGATCAATGGTCTGGAACTGACGCCCGAACAGATGTGCTTCATTCTCGAACGGGCCCAGCAGGCACAGGAAAAGCGAGAAACGTTGCGGGATCAGGCCGATGTAGAGGTAATGAACGCCACCCTTGGGGAGATCCGGGATATGCTGATGGCGAGGCAGGCTATCTCTCCGGAGTTGGGGGAATGTTTCTTCGCCGCTAAAGCAGACAACGCGCGGCTGATCGAGGCGTATCGAGAGGAGGTCGCTCGCCTGGCCGAGGAAGTCGAGGATGTCTTGGAGGGGCACCAACTGTACGCCTTGGAGCATTACGTGCCCTGCGTCATTCCACCGCCGGACGAACTGCGGATCGGCCAGGCACAGGGTGCAGGAGGTGGGGCTATACTGGAGCGGCTGCGCGCGATACCCGGTGACCAGTTTGAGCATCGCAAGGAGGACATCGCCCGCCGGGTGATGAAACGGCTGGAGGCCCGCTTCCACGGCCAGGTGCTGGTCCTCGACGAGGAAGGAGAACTGGATCGCATCCTTGACCTGCTGGAGAGAGTACACTCCCTCTCTGAGGTGGACTTTGAGTTGCAGAGGGAAGACCTGGTCGAGGAACTGCTAGCGCCCTACCAGGCGGCCCGGCCGCCGGTGGAGCCCACGGCGGTGATCGCCCGCCATCTGCTGGATCCGGCCATCATTCCGCTTCTGGAGGAGAAACTGGCGCTGGCGGGGGAGTGACCCATGGAGGCAGGTCTTGGCCAGGCTCTGAACAAAGGAAATGGCACGTGCAACCCTCGCCTGGCCCTGAGCAGCCCTACATCTACACCGGCCCCTATCACGTGGCGGCCCACCTGCCGGCGGGTAGCCCCTATTATGTCGGCCGGCGAGAAGGCGGTCGCCGTGGCCGCCGCGGAGACGGTGAGTATCACGCTGACGGTCAAGGAGAAAGACGCCCGCATCGTCGGCGGACTGTGGGACCCGCGCAACCAAGATGTGGTCGAAGGGGTGGATGCTGGCGTGCTGGCCTGGGCCGGGGGCGACTGGGTGCGCACAGCGGTGAACCCCGGCAACGGAACCTACACGATGAGTGTGGCGGCGGGGTTGTGGCACCTGGGCTACCGCGTTGACCCGCAGTCGGACTACGTGGGGTTGCGACATCACAAGAATATACCCGTGGCCTCGGGCCAGACGACGCTTGCGCCTCTGCCCGTCGCCGAGCGGGATGGTCTCATCACCGGCACGGTGTTGGGGCCCGATGGCGCGCCGTTAGCCGGGGCCAAAGTCATCGCCGACGGGATCGGCCCGGTGGTGGCTAATCTCTGGCTCTCGACCCACTCGGGCGAGGACGGCGGTTTCCGCCTGTCCGTGCCCCACGGTAATTATCACCTGGGCGCGACAATCGGTGTCACCGACAGCATCAAGCCGGCGCTACGCCGCATCTATGTGCCTCCCGACGGTGCTTCCGGCGGTCACGTGCTCCAGTTCCGCTGGCCCGACGCCGTCATTTCCGGCACGGTCAGCATCAGCAATGCATACGTCGTGGATACCGAGGGCAACCGGGTGGTGATGCAGGTTGATCACTTCACCGACTTCGCTCTCACTAGCGAGCCGGGCATCCGGTTGTTTCTGCCGGTGGTGGTGAAGTAGCCCGAGCCCCACATTCCTTAAGGTAGACAGCAACGAAGGTCCCTCCAGGCTTAGCCTGGGGGGACCTGGTTGTATTCACAATGGCCTGGTGACCGATGACGAATGACAAACAGCCAGGGTGGCTTGGCATTCTGAGCGCATTTCTCCCCACGTTGCACAAATTGTGGAACTGTGGTATACCAACTTGTATGGATAACCTACTTTCTTCTCCTCAGGTGGATATTAAGGAGTTCTTGCGCCCGGTTCTTTTCGGCCTGGCAGAAGAAGACCTGGACGAACTGAGCCAGGCGGCGGTCGTGCGTCCTTTCCCCGGCGGCGCTGTAATCTGCGAGGAGGGGGCATCAGGGGACGTCGTCTACATCATCGTGCGGGGGCGCGTGGAGATAGTCAAGCGGATGGACGACGGAAGCGAGCGTCACCTGTACGAGGGGGTCCCGGGGGAGATCTTTGGCGAAATGGCCATCCTCCAGGAAGGCATCCGCACCGCTACCGTCCGCGCCGTCGGGCCCGTTACCGTTCTGGAGATCGACCGGGAGCCCTTCCTGACCGTCCTGGGGCGCAGTCCCTCCCTGGGTGTCCGCATTCTGGTTCGGCTAACCGCCCGCCTGCGGGATGCGGACCAGCAAGCGATCTCCGAGTTGCAGCGGGCCAACGAGGCACTGACGCGGGCGCTCCGTCAACTGGAGCGGTTGGATCGGACCAAGTCCGACTTTCTCCAGGTAGCAGCGCACGAACTGCGCACGCCTGTGGCGGCTCTGATGGGGTATACCCAGATGATGCAAAGCAGTCCCTCGGTGCAGAGAGTCCCCGAACTGGAGGTGCTGGTGGAGGGGATAGTGACGAGCACGGAGCGGCTCCACCGCATCTTCAACAGCATCCTGGACGTGTCGCGGGTGATGGCGGGTGGGCTTGAGATCCATCGTACCCCGGTGAGCATCCCTGTTACCTTCCAGAGCGTCCGGTCTAAATTCGAGCAATCGCTGGAGGAGCGGGGCCTGACGCTGGAATTGAAAGGGTTGCGGGATCTGCCCTTCTACCCGGGCGACCCTGAGATGCTGTACAAGGTGTTCTACCATCTGGTGAACAATGCGATCAAGTACACGCCGGACGAGGGGCGGATCACGGTGATAGGTCGCATGGTAGAGGTGCCGGACCTGGGACCGTGCATTGAGGTGGCAGTGGAGGACACGGGCATTGGCATCGCGCCGGGGGACTTGGAACTGGTCTTCGAGACGTTCTACCGTGCTGAGGATGTGGGATTCCACTCATCGGGGAGAACCTCCTTCAAGGGGGGCGGGCCTGGGCTGGGACTCGCCATCACCCGGGGGGTGGTGCAGGCCCACGGCGGACGTATTTGGGGTGAGAGCCCCGGCTACGACGAGGAGGCTTGCCCGGGAAGCCAGTTCGTGGTGCAGTTACCCCTTGTGTGAAGAACGTATGTGAGGACAGACGATGACGAATGGGATCGAGGTCGGAGCAGGGGGAAGCACAGCGGCGGCGCTCCTGGAAAGCATGCGGGCGGTGCAGCAGGCATTGACGCGGCCGCCTGGTCTCCCCTGCGAGCAACTGACCGTCCGGCTCCAGGAGTGGCAGCGGATGGTGGTGGAACTGGCCGAGATACCAGCGCGGGGGGCGGAACTGGCGACCCTCTACGAGATCATCGGGGTTCTGAACTCCTCGCTCCGTCTGACAGAGACACTAGGCCTGGTGATGGATTCGCTGGTCCGTCTAACAGGGGCTGAGCGAGGCTGCCTGATGTTGTTGGACGAGAAGGGGAATCTGGAGATTAGGGCGGCGCGGCACTTTGACCAGGAAAGTGTCGCTGCCTCCGATTTGGAGCTCAGCCACACGGTGGTGCGGGGCGCGGTGGAAGGAGGACAGCCGGTGCTGACCACCAATGCCCAACTTGACCCGCGCTTCTCCGAGCAGGAGAGTGTGATCAGTTACCAGTTGCGCTCCATCATCTGCGTGCCTCTCCATGTCCGGGAGCGGGTGATCGGCGCTCTGTACCTGGACAGCCGGGTTCGGGAGGGTGTCTTCTCCCAGGCGGACTTGCCTATACTGACAGCGTTCGCCAGTCAGGCTGCCATCGCCATTGAGAACGCACGTCTCTACACGATGACCGACCAGGCCCTGGCTGCACGGGTGGAGGAACTGACAACTCTGCAGCGGATAGACCGGGAACTGAACGCCAGCCTGGACTTTGAGCAGGTGCTGGATCTGACCCTCTCCTGGGCACTGCGGGCCACAGGGGCGGCGGAGGGGGCGCTGAGTATCCTGGATGACGACGGAACGGTCTGCACAATGGTCAGCGCTGGCAATAGCACCGTTTCTGCTGGACCTGAGCCCGAGGTGGTCAGGTCGGTGATGCGCAACCACGAACCGATTGTCATTGAGCAAGGGCGTATGGTGGTACCCATTCGCTACGAGGAGCGAGTGGTGGGGTTGCTGGACCTGCGGCGCGAAGGTGGTGGATCGTTCCGGCCCGACCATGTCCAACTCGCCCGTCGGCTGGCAGACCACGCTGTGGTCGCAATCGAGAATGCGCGTCTATACGAGCAGGTTCGCCAGGCCAACCGGGCCAAGTCGGAGTTTGTGTCGTTCGCCGCCCATGAATTACGTGTGCCGATGACCTCCATCCGTGGCTACGCTGATTTGCTGGAGAAGGGAATCGCTGGCACACTGACACCCCAACAGGTGGAGTTCCTGCGTACCATTCGCTCCAACGTGGAGCGGATGCGGGTTCTGGTCTCTGATCTGCAGGACATCTCTCGGATCGAGACGGGGCATTTGCGGTTGGAGATGGAGCCGACAGTCCTGACGGAGGCGTTGGAGAATGGACTGCAGTCCATTCAGGCGCAGATCGAAGGTCGGTCGCAGCAGTTGACGTTGGAGGTGCAGGAGGATCTGCCGTTGGTCTGCGCTGATCCGGCGCGGCTGGCCCAGGTCTTGATCAACCTGCTCAGCAACGCCTGCAATTACACACCTGAGGGTGGGTACATCCACGTGCGAGTATGGCTAAAAGATGGACACGTGCACTGTGCTGTTTCCAATACAGGCATCGGTATCTCCCCGGAGGACCAGGCATGTCTGTTCACCAAGTTCTTCCGATCGGAGGATCCGGCAGTGCGAGAGATGCCCGGGACGGGGTTGGGGTTGTTCATTGTGAAGAGTCTGGTAGAGCTCCAGGGCGGAGGGATTGAGGTGGAGAGCCTACTTGGGGAGGGGACGACCTTCACGTTCACGGTGCCGGTCGCCATGGAGGAGTGATGGCGCGATGGTGCTGGAGATTCGGCACCCATCGTAGTGCGCATTAGCGTCGTCTCCCCGAGCGCCAGATGGAGAAGATGAGCCACAGGCCTAACAGGCTGGCACCGGCGAAGCCGGTGATGCTCACTATCGTTGCCAGACTCCATTGCCCGGCCAGGTTGAAGGCCGGGACGAGTAAGGCCAGCCCGACGATGAGTGCGGCCAACAGCATACTCAATGAAAGACGGTTTGCCAGTCGGTCCAGCCGCACCAGTGCCTGACCCAACTCCTTGTGGCTAAGTGTGATCTCAAATTCCCCCCGCTCGACGCGGGTCAGGACCTGGGAACTGACACGTGGAATAATGCGCATCAGTTCCGCCCAGTCACTGGCTCCTTTGAGCAGCGGTGGCCCCCAGGTGCGTGGAGAGGCCATCTGCCACATGAAGCGCCGGACGTATGGCTCGGAAACGGCGAAGATATCGAAATCTGGCACCAGTTTCAGCCCCACTCCTTCCATCATTGCTGTTGTCTTGCCCAGCAGCCACAGGTCCGAGGGCAGGTGCAGATTGTGGCGGAAGGCGATGGGCATGACGTCCTCAACCACTTCTCGGGCTCGTATTGTTCCCAGCGGCATCCCGTGGTACTTGCGCAGTAGCCGCGTCACGTCCCGCTGTAGTCCTGCCCGATCCAAGGCGCCGCTGACCGCACCCATGTGGATTAACTGATCCACGATGCCTTCCTCATCCAGTTGCACGGCGACGATGTAGAGGCGGATCAGGTCGCTCCGCACCCGATGGCTCAGGTGGCCGACCATCCCGAAGTCCATCGCGCCGATGATCTCGCCCGGCATGATGGCAAAGTTGCCCGGATGGGGGTCGGCGTGAAAGAAACCGTCGTCCAAAACCTCCTTGATGATCATGTGGGCTGCGTGGAGGCCGATGCGGGAGCGGTTGTAGCCTGCCGCGTCCAGTGCCTCAATGTCATCAATCTTGATCCCGCTGATGCGTTCTAGTACCAGCATGCGGCGAGTGGTGAAATCCCAGTAGACGCGGGGGATGTGGAGATAAGGCTCGTTGGCGAAGTTGGCGCGGAAGCGGTCGGCGTTGCGCCCCTCGCGGTAGAAGTCCAGTTCGGCCCGCAGGGTGATGGCGAACTCATCGACGATCTCTGGTAGGTCATAGGTTTTCCCCAGAGGGATGCGCTCCTGGATTAGCCGGGCCAGGTCGAATAGGATCTCCAGGTCCGTCTCAATGATTGTCTGGATGTGCGGCCGCTGCACCTTGACGACAACTTGGGTGCCGTCGGGTAGTGTTGCAGCGTGTACCTGGGATAGCGAGGCAGCGGCAATGGGAACAGGTTCGAAGTCGATGAACTGCTCTTCCAGCGGCACGCTCAGTTCGGCATCGATCTGCGCTCGGGTCGCTCTCCATGGTACTGGAGGCACAGTGTCTTGCAGCTTGGCGAGTTCGGCGATGTAGGCAGGGGGGAGAATGTCGGGACGGGTGCTAAGGACCTGGCCCAGTTTGATAAAGGTAGGTCCAAGTTCCTCCAGTGCCAGGCGCAGTCGCTGCGGCATGCCCAGGGGAGGTGCGACTGGTCGTCCCCGGCGCAGCAGCCGCTGGGGCAGCGAGAGGTATGGTAACAATCCCACTGCATCCACCAACTCGCCGAAGCCGTGATGGATGAAGACCTGGGCAATCTCGCGGTAGCGTTTGAGATGCTGGATAGTGCGTGCCGGTCGTCTCACCGTTTTCTCCGATAGCCGTCCCCGGCTCAATACTGAGAGAAGCGGGATGCCCCGATTATAGGGCCTCCCGCCTGTGTGTCAAACCGTGCATTCGGGAGAGACAGTAGGACGTAGATCAACACGGATCACACAGTATACGCAGATAAAGATAAAAAATCTGTGCGAACCTGTTTCATTTGTGTCCCATCACGATGGACCTCTCACGCTCACGTTGGCGAGGAGGCATCCGCTCCAATCGCCCGGCGGATGTGCGATAAGGCCTTGATTGTGGCCTCCTCCCCGGCGGCGATGATCTCGGCGGCGCGGGGAAAGCCGGTCAGCACGGTCACGTCCGGGGGGATGGCCGGCCGGATGATGACCTCGGGATGTGCCTCGGCCAGCCGGCGGCGGCCGATCTCCGCCATCATCACTCCCAGCGAGCGCCACAATATCTCAACGGTGTCCACCAGCCCATTGGGGACGTAGCGATGGCGATGTAGGGCCTGGGCCAGGTGGGATATCACCTGGCCGTCGGAGGAGACGTCCACGGCGATGACGACGTCGGCTCCCATGCGGCGTACAGCATCAGCGGGGAGGTTGTCGAGGAGGCCGCCGTCCACGAGCAGTTGCCCGTCCCGCTCCACCGGCGTGAAAACGCCTGGCAGGGCGATGGTGGCCCGCACGGCGTCCGCTACCCGTCCCTGGCTCAAGAATACCTCCCGACCAGCGTTCAGGTCTACGGCGACCAGGGTCAGCGGTATCCGCAGGTCATCGAAGGTGCGGTCACCCAGATGCCTGGTGAGATACTCACGCACCTTTTGACCCTCGAAGAGGCCGCGCCGGAGCGGCGACAGGTCGGTCAGGGGCAGCAGGCGGCGCAGGCTGGCCATGCGCAGTGCCTCTTGCTCCATAAGATCGATTCCCAGGCCCGCCGCATAGCCCGCAGCGATGACGCCGCCCATGCTGGTGCCGGCCAGGTGGTCAATCGGTATCCCTTCCTGCTCCAGTACTTTTAACACGCCGATGTGAGCCAGTCCCCGTGCGCCACCGCCGCTGAGGGCCAGGCCGACTGTGCGAGGCGGCTTTTTCCACAGGTTCTTCAAAAATCGCCACATACTTCTCCCTCCTCCTCGAACGCTATCAGACAATGCGTCCCCCCAACCCGCGCACGATATGCACGCCGCCCGCCAGGGTAGTTACATTTCACCAATGCCAAACTCCTTATGATGTATGGATAGACAGCCATACCTCTCTGCTTCCCACGTCGCACCGGAACTCTAGGAAGCGGGACCGCTCGTCGTAGGTCCACTGTTCCGCTGTCCGCCCATCAACGGTTACCTCTCTGGGCTGCGCGGGCAGGAATACACGAAAGAGAAAGTGCGTATACTCCGGCCTGAACGTTCCCTCCCGGTCACCGATGGAGATCCGAACCTCCCCGTCGGTGGTGGAGCACTCGAACCGGGTGATGCAATAGTCGCCGGAGCAATAGTCCTGAGTGAGGCCGTCGTCCTCGTACAGTTCCAGTGAGCCGCTCTTTGCTGGATAGACCTGCAGGGTCAAGACATCTATTCTTTTCTCGCCGACGTATTGCATCGGGGGTTGCATAGGCAGGATGGCGCCCCGCCGCACGAAGATGGGGATGTCATCAAGGCCCACGGCGACCTGGTACTCCTTCCTCCCTGCGAACTCCTCGCCGCTCCAAAAGTGTATCCACTCTCCAGCCGGCAAATAGACCGCAACTCTTTCACACTTTTTCTCGGTGACCGGCACGATGAGCAAATCCTGGCCGAGGAAGAACTGATTCTCGAAGCGCGGATCGTAGCACCGCTCGTCCGCCTGGTGGTTGAAAAAGAGCGGTCGTATGATGGGAACACCCTCAGTCGCCGTCTCCCGGAAAAGGTTGTAGATGTAGGGCAGGAGTCTGTAGCGCAGCGTGATGTACCTGCGGCTGATCTCCTCCACCCGCCGGCCAAAGGACCACGGCTCCTGGGGCCTGGTATAGATCGCCGTGTGCGTCCTGCAGAAAGGGTAGAAGACGCCGACCTGGATCCAGCGTGCATACAGGCGTGGGTCCTGGCAGAACATCTTGCGGATGCCCATGAACCCGCCGATGTCGGCCCCGGCGAAGGGGACGCCGGACAGCCCCATGTTGAGTAACATGCGCACGCTCAAGCTGAGGTGCTCGAAGGAACTCCAGTTGTCCCCCGTCCAGGTGGCGGCGTACCGCTGGATGCCCGCGTAGCCAGAGCGGGTCAGGATAAACGGCCTCCAGTGGGGGCGGTGCTTGTGGAAGGCATGGAACGTCGCCTCGCACTCGTTCAGGGCGTAGACGTTACGCACCTTAGCGACGTTAGAGTTCAGCCCCCGGTCGTCCATGTACATGTCGCTTTCGTCTATTAGCCACTGCCACAGGCCCAGCGTGCGGGGATTGATGTTCAGACTGGGTTCGTTCATGTCGTTCCAGATGCCCTCGATCCCCAGGTCGAAGTAGAACACGTAAAGATCCGCCCACCACTCTTTCACGTCCTTCCTGGTAAAGTCGGGGAAGATGATGCGGCCGGGCCATCCAAGGCCGACGAAGGGCGTCCCGTCTGCCTTGCGGCAATAAAAGCCGTGCTCTGTGCACTCCCGATAGATGGGGTAATCCTCATCTATCTTGACACCCGGGTCCACGACTGTCACCACGTGGAATCCCTGCTGCCGGAGGTCGGCGACCAGCCGTCCGGGATCGGGAAACCGCCGGCGGTCGAAGGTGAAGGAACGGAAGCCATCCATGTAGTGGATGTCCAGGTGGATAGCGTCACAGGGAATCCGCCGGCTACGGAACTCGCTGGCGATCTTTCCGACTTTTTCCTCGGTGCGGTAGGAATAGCGGGACTGGTGGTATCCTAGCGCCCACTTTGGCGGGAGAGGCATCCGTCCTGTCAGGCGGGTGTACAGGTTCAGGATTGAGCAGAGATCCGGCCCGTAGATAAAGTAGTAGTCCAACGCTCCACCGTCTGCCCCGAAGGAGTACTCGTGTGGGTTCTCCCGCCCCATATCAAAGTGACCGCGGTAGGTGTTGTCGAAGAATATGCCATACGCTGTGCCGCCGCTGACGCCGATGAAGAACGGGATGGATTGGTAGAGCGGGTCGATGTTCGTCGAGCGGTAGAGCGTCTCCCTGGCCCACATCACCATCGCTCTACCCCGCTTGTCCAGCGGGCCGGCCTTTTCCCCGAACCCGAAGAAACGTTCCCCCTCCCGCATCTGCTTGTAGCAGCGCACATGCGAGTCCTTCCAGGCGCAGGCAAAGCCCTCCCGGTCTGCGTTGAGCATCCGCCCGTCGTGGTCGCAGAAGGTGAGGCCGAAGGGGCTCTTCCTGACCCGGATTCTCAAGGCAGGGGTGCGCAACAGGAACTCTCTCTCCCGTTCTTCCAGCACGAACGCACAGCGCGGCCAGGACGAGATGGGCCTGCCGACGGCGTAGGAGAACGTGCCCGGGCTTTCGGGTGGCGCGATCACCACCCGTACCATGCGGTCGTCGAAGACTTCCAGAACCGCCACCCTGTTCCCGCACTCGAAAGCGACGTCTCTCTCGCCTTTCGAGTAACCGTTGACCCGGCCAATCGTCTCCAGTTCGCCCTTTGCAACCATGGCGGCATCTCCCACGTCTATATGTTTCATAGACCGACGGCCCGCAGTACATCGTAGGCGAAATCGGAGAGGCGTGCCTTATCCTCACCGGTCAGGTTGTCCAGATGCTCGTGGAACTGCTGAGAGTAGGAAAGCAGCAGCGAGGTGGCCCGGCGGTTAGCCTTCTCGACCAGCGAGAGGGCCAGGCCGAACCCGGCCAACGAGTAGGGCGCCGCCCACCCCGGCGGGCCGGACCAGCGCAGGGAGGGGAAAATCTTCTTTGCCGCCTCCGTATCCCGCAACTCGTAAAAGACCAGGATGATGACTGCGACCATATCGGCGGCGAAGAGGAGCGGAGATTTGCGCTCCGGGATGCGCAGCAAGAGTTCGTTCAGCAAATCCTGGTAGTCAGTGCCTTTTTCTTTTTCCAGCGCCTCCAGGATGCCCGTTTTGGCTTCCTCCCATTCCTGCTCGTTCAAGGTACTGCCCGTCAACTCGGCCAGAAGGGTCGTCGCTCTCTCTGTGGGGGAAAAGACGATGACGGAGCGGCCCCTGCGGCCCTGAGGGCGCACCGTCTCGGAGCGCACCAGCCCCTTATCTTCCAGGAGGTGCAGCATCTCGTAGGCCGTGACCGGACTCACGTCCAGCGATTGTGCCAGGTCTACGTAATGCACCGGGGCCCTGGCCTCCCGGTAGAGGTCGAGCAGCCGGCTCAAAAAGTCCCATCCGCGCACGGTATGCACGCCGGACGCCACCGCTCCCCACAGCCAGCCACCGCGCCGCATCCAGGCTGGCGGGAAGGACGGCGGGCGCGCAGCGGCGACCTGCCGGTAGAGCCGCTCGTACTGTGCGACAATCTGCTCCAGGCTGTGCCTTTCGGCCAGACGGCACGAGGCCGCTCCCATGCGCTGCCGCAGGCCGGCGTCGGCTATCAGGCACGCCAGGTGCTGCGCCAACGCCGCCTCGTCCCCGGGTGGCGCCAGGAAGCCGTTGACGCTATGATGCACTGCTTCCGGCAGCGCCAGCGCGTCCACGCCGGCCACCGGCAGGCCGCAGGCCATCGCTTCCAGCACCACCAGCCCTTGCGTCTCGATGGTCGAGGCGGTGGCGAACAGATCGGCGGCCTGGTAGAGCGCCGGCAGTTGTTCGTGGGGCACAAAGCCGGTGAAGTGGACGCGCTCGCCCAGCCCCAGTTCGCCGGCCAGGCAGGTTAAGGCGGCCCGGTCGGGACCGTCGCCGGCGATGGTCAGCCGCGCAGCGGGATAGTCCCCTGCAATGCGGGCGAAAGCGCGTAGTAGAAGGTCTACGTTCTTCTCGTAACTCAGCCGCCCCACGTGCAGGACCGTCACACTGTCTTTGCCGCTCACCCGTGGGCCGGGGCGGAACAGGCTGGTGTCCACGCCGTTGGAGACGGCCACTACGGGCACGCGCAGGCCGTGGGCGGCTAACTCCCGCGCCATTACCTGCGAGGGCGTGGTGACGAGGGGGAAGAGGTTGAAGAAAGTGACGGTATAGCGCCAGGCGGCCTCGTCCATCAGGGGCACCCGGTCCAGCGGCAGCGGCGCGTAGCCCAGGAAGCCGGCCAGGTAGACGTGGCAGGTGCCCAGGATGGGGATGTCCAGCAAGCGGGCTGCCGCCAGGGCCTGGGTGCCCATCGCGGCCATCGAGTGGTTGTGGATGACGTCGGGCCGGAAGGCGGCCAACTCTCGCGCCAGGCCGACTGGCGCGACGACGACCCGGCCGCCGGGTAGCCGCTCGTAGTGCAGCGCCGGGAACCCGGCCACGTCCAGTTCCATTGTGGCGTGGGAGGGGTCGGCGGCGGTGAAGATGCGCACTGTGTGACCCGCCGCCCGCAGCGTGCGGGCCAGCGCGGCCACAGCCGTAGCCACGCCTCCCATTCCATCGCGGAAAGAATCGGTCGTGATAGCAACGCGCATCGGCTACGATTCCTCCCAGTCCGGCTTGTGGGAGCCTTCGAAATCGGCGAACGCCCCCAGGATGTCCAGATCGCCCAGCGGGAAGTGGCGGGCGACGAGCGGCAGGAGGCTGTTCATCAGCGTGGTCCGCTCTTCTCGCCCCAATCCTTGCAGGGCCGCGCTCAGGTTCTCCTCCACCAGGCGGCCCAGGAAGGCGGCCCGCTCCTCCACAGACAGGCGGGCCATCCATTCCCGTACCCCCTCCCCGGCCAGCTCGAGCACGTCCTGCGGGCTCAGGCGACGGACGAACTGCCGTGCCAGTTTGGTTTTCAGGCTCATTTACTTCGACTACGCTCAGTACAGGCCCCCACCGCCTCCCAGAGCGGGCGCACCGCCGCCCCCCACGCCTCGAAGCCGGCAGGCGTCTCAGGGTAGTGCTCGTAGGCGGCCCTCAGTTTGCCAGAGACCGACATTGCCCTCAGCAGCGCTTTGAGACTCGCTGCCGAGAATTGCCCGCTGATTACGCCCCAGGCCAGTTTGGTTGCCAGGGAGAGCACCTCGCCGGTGGACCTCTGCACTTCGAAACTGTGGTTCATCTGGGTGAAGTCCTCGCCGCTGAAGATGATGTCCTGTTTGAAGAGGTAGTTCACGTCCCGCCGTGAGAGTTCCGCTGCGGCGGGGAGTTGCGCCAGGAGTTCGGCGAACTTTGCCCCCTGGTCGCGGAAGTAGCGCACATTGTACGGCCACAGCGCCGCCCGGCTGACGTCACCTTTCGACAGCGCCGCCGTGGCGACCTCGGCTGCGATCTGGCAACCGGTGAAGCCGGAGGTCACCCCCTCACCGGAGAAGGGTTTGGTCATGAAGGCCGCGTCTCCCATCACCACGAAGCCATTCCCCACCAGCGAATAGGGCGGGCGGCGGAAGGGTGTTGGGCCCTGGCAGCGCTTCACGAGCCGGTGCGGGTTGGGGAATCGCTCGGCCAGGAACGCTTGCTGCACCCGTTCGGCGTGCTCGTAGCCGCCTGGCTGCCCGATACCCAGGATGGCCCCGTCGCCGTAACTGGGGTTGCAGAACGTTTTGTGGAACGGGTAAAAGTTCAGCCCGGCGGGGTGGTCGCCTGCGATGTCGTCCCAGTACTGGAGGATGACGAACAGTGTATCGTCGTCGGAGATGGGGTCATTCTCGACACCGAAGTCGTCGGGCAGGCGGGTGCGCACCGCGCCGCCAATGCCAGAGCAATCGGCGACCAGCCGGGCGCGCACCTCCAGTTCCCCATCGCCTGCCGTGGCCTGCAGGCCGGCGAGCATGCCGTCCTCGATGATGACGTCGTCGTCGGCAGCCTGCTCGATGAACTGCACACCGGCCAGGGTGGCGTAGCGTTGCAGCCGCTGGATGAACAGCGACTTTTCCATAACATAGAAAGCATACTTTACCAGTTTGAAGCCGTCACCGTCCGGCGGCCAGGCACGACCATCGGGGTAGTAGCCCACCCGTTCATCGCCCGTGGGCAGGGGAGTGCCGAATTGGGCGAAGCGAATCTCGTCCATGTGGAAGATGCCGATGTCAGTACCCAGTTCCTCCAGCCGGCGCTTTTCCAATACGACGGTCCTGAAACCGGCCTGGGCCAAACGCCAGGCGAAGTAAGTGCCGGCTGTGCCGGCTCCGACAACCACGACGTCTGTTTCGATGCGTTTGGTCATAACTGTCCTCCGTGGGCATAAGGCTGGCACCGGCCGGATGTCTGTTAATCCGGCCGGTGCGTTGTCAGGCTGTCTGTTTCTTCGCCGGCTTCTTGCCCGCCAGTTCCTCGATCCGGACGGTCAGTTCGTCAATCTTCTGGCTCAGTTCTACGATGTCCTGGCGGGGGGCAGGGGTTACGCGGTCGAGTTCCTGGCGCACCAGTTTGCGCAGTTCCTCCCGCTCCTCCTTGCCCCGGTCCACCAGTTTGTCAATGATGCCGGGGGCTTCCTCCGGCCTGACCTCTCCCTCCTCGACAAGTTTGTCCACGAACTCCTTCACCTTGTCGCGGGTCAGCATCATCACGCCCAGGCCCGCCAGCAGACTCCTTTCGATCAGTCCAGCCATCCTTTTACCTCCTCCTATCAGTTACTGAAGCAATCTTCCACACACACCAGACTAATCATCATCGTGCATACACTTCACCTCCCTCCTCATAAACCGACGGCCCGCAACACCTCGTAGGCAAAATCGGACAGGCGAGCCTTCTCTCCCCCGGCCAGGTTGTCCAGGTGCTCGTGGAACTGCTGGGAGTAGGAAAGTAGCCGCGAGGTGGTGTGACGGTTGGCTCTCTCGACCAGCGAGAGAGCCAGGCTGAAGCCGGCTAGCGAGTAGAGCACTGCCCACCCCGGCGGGCCGAACCCGCGCAGGTAAGGGAAAATCCTTCTCGCCGCGGCAGTATCTCGCAACTCGTAGAAGGCCAGAATAATAGCCGTGATCATGTCGGCGGCGAAGAGGAGCGGTGATTTGCGTTCTGGGATACGCAGCAGGAGTTCGTTCAGCAGGGTCTCGTGGTTGGTGCCTTTCCCTCTTCCCAATGCTTCCAAAATATCCCTCTTGGCTTCCTCCCATTCCTGCTCGTTCAGGGGGTTGCTCGTGAACTCGGCCAACAGGGTGGTCGCTTTCTCCGTGGGGGAGAAGACGACGACGGAACGGCCTTTATGGCCCTGGGGTCGCACCGTTTCGCAACGCACCAGCCCCTTTTCCTCCAGCAACCGCAGCATCTCGTAGGCTGTGACTGGCCTCACCTCCAGCGCCCGCGCCACGTCCACATAGTGCACCGGGGACTCGGCCTCGCGGTAGAGGTCGAGCAACCGGCTCAGAAAGTCTCGTTGCCTGGAGGATAATTTCATCGCTTTTTTCTCGGATGTGACAAAAACTTCCTAATCTTCCGAAAGTTCCAAAAATAGTATACCGCTAAACGGTGAATTTGTCAAGACTGTTCATTGTCCATTGTTCATTGTATAATTAGTCTCATGGCGCTCAAGTTCATCATCTTCGATCTGGACGATACACTCTACGCCCGCGATAGAGGGCTGATGCAAGAGGTGGGTCGCCGCATCCAGTTGTGGGTGTGCAACCACCTGGGGGTGTCGTGGGAGGAAGCGATTGCCGTGCGACGCGATTACTTCCGACAGTATGGCACCACGATGGGCGGCCTGATCGCCGAGCACGACGTGGATATACACGACTACCTGGTCTTCGTGCACGACATCCCGGTGGAGGAGTACCTGGGGCCGGATCCGGCGCTGGTCGCGATGTTGGATTCTATCTCGCTGCGGAAGGCGATCTACACCAACGCCACTTCGGAGTACGGCTGGCGGGTGCTGCGGGCGTTGGGGGTGGCCGGCCATTTCGAGCGGGTGATCGGCATCGAGGAGGTGGGCTTGCGCAACAAGGCTTACCGTGACGCCTACGAGCGTATGCTGGCACTACTGGGCGTCCAGGGTCCCGAGTGCATCATGGTCGAGGATATAGCGCGCAACCTGCGACCGGCCAAGGCGTTAGGGCTAACGACGGTGTTGGTGAACGCAGACGGCTCGACCGAGTTTGCCCAAGTCCCTGACGAGAGTGTTGACTTCGTGGTGGGAAGCGTACTGGAGGTGGGGTGGGTAGTGAGTGCTCAGCGCCTTCTTCGTCATTGAGACGCCTTCTTCGTCATTTAGAAAGGAGACATGTTGACTACTTTAACTGCTGATGTCGTCATCTGTGGCGCTGGAATTGCGGGTATCAGCACCGCTTATCATTTGGCCGTCCGGCGTGGTGTCAAAGATGTGATCCTGGTGGACGAGCGTCCCCCGCTCAGCCTGACGAGCGATAAGTCTACCGAATGTTACCGCAACTGGTGGCCTGGCCCCGAGGACGCTATGGTTAGCCTGATGAACCGCAGCATTGACATCTTGGAAGAGTTGGCCCACGAAAGCAATAACGTTTTCCACCTCAATCGGCGGGGCTATCTCTTCGTCACCGCCGACCCTGCCCGTATCCCGGACTTTGAGCGGGCCGCGGAAGAGCCGTGCTCGCTGGGCGCTGGCCCTCTGCGCGTCCATGCCGGCCAGCCGGGTGCCCCGGTTTACATCCCCGCCCCGGCTCAGGGCTTTGAGGGTCTGCCTACCGGCGCGGACCTGATTCTCGACCCGGTCCTAATCCACAAGCACTTCCCCTTCCTCTCCGAGCGCGTGGTAGCGGCGCTGCACGTCCGACGATGTGGCTGGATGAGCGCACAACAGTTGGGCATGTACATGCTGGAACGGGCGCGAGAGCATGGCGTCAGGCTCCTGTGCGCTCGGGTAGAAGGGGTGAACGTGAGCAATGGCCAGGTACGGGCCGTGCGCCTGAGCAGTGAGGCGGGTTCGCAGGTGATCTCGACGGACAACTTCGTCAACGGTGCTGGTCCCTTCGTGAAGCAGGTCGGGGAAATGGTGGGGGTTGACTTGCCTGTCTTTTGTGAACTGCATGGCAAAATCGCCTTCAACGACTATCTGGGGGTGGTGTCGCGCAACGCGCCTTTGTTTCTCTGGTCCGATCCCCAGACTCTCCCCTGGTCAGACGAAGAGCGAGCGCTACTGGCCGAGTCGGAGGAGACACAATGGCTGTTGGACCCATTCCCGTCCGGCCCCCACGGCCATCCCGAAGGCGGCCCTGAAAGTCATATCCAGCTCACACTATGGACCTACGACATCCAGACGGTGGAACCTGTCTGGCCGTTGCCTGTGTTCGCTCCGCACTACGCTGAGGTCGTTCTGCGGGGTCTCTCCAGGATGATCCCTGGCCTGCGGGCCTATTTCGACAGGCCCCCCCGCCCGGTGGTTGACGGCGGCTATTACACCAAGACCCGTGAGAATCGGCCCTTGATCGGACCATTGCCTGTCGAAGGTGCTTACATAATTGGTGCGCTCTCTGGCTTTGGCATCATGGCTGGCTGCGGTTCAGGGGAGCTGTTGGCCTCCCACCTGACGGGCAGCGATTTGCCGCCGTATGCACCCTGGTTCGTCCTGGAGCGGTACGAGGACCCGGCGTACCAGAGCCTGTTGGAAGATTGGGATGACTCGGGGCAACTGTAATGTATCAACCCACTCGCCGCCAGCGGGCGACGCTGCCCTGCTCGGTGCACATCACCCGGCCCTCAATCTCCAGCCACTGGAGATGTCCGATGACCTCGGAGATGGCGAGGAAGGTGTTGACAGGGCCGAGGTCGGGGAAAAGTGTGCTACCGATTTCATGTATGGTAAGGGTGTCGTCACCCAGCACTTCCAGCATATGGCGGGCGCGCTCCTCGTGGAAAGCCAGCCGCTCACGGATGAGGGTGCGGTGGTCAGTGATGACCGGCCCGTGGCCAGGCAGTGCCAGCACGATGTCGAGTTCGGCCACGCGCTGCAGTTGCGCCATGTACTCCACCAACCGGCGCGGCCGCTCGGCCTCGCCCGGTGCAGGTGGCTCGACGAGCGGGTTGGAGGAGATGTCGCGCAGCAGGTGATCGCTGGAGATGAGCAGCCGGCGCTCCGGCTGGTAGAGGCAGATGAGGCCACCCGCGTGGCCAGGGGTATGGAGCACGTGCCAGTCCTCACCGCCCAGCCGAAGCGCATCGCCATCGGCCAGCGTACGGTCGGGGACCACCGTTTTGGCGTAGCGGTCCATGCCACGCTGCATCCTGGCCAGGCCCACCAGTACCTCCGCCGGGACACCGGCCCAACGCATCACTTCCCCGTAGAAGGCCAACAGCCGTGCATCGGCACCGCCGACCAACCAGGGGAGATTCGCAACGTGGGTCAGCACCTCCGCGCCCGAAGCACGCGCCAGTTCCGCCGCCAGACCACAGTGGTCGGCGTGAGCGTGAGTGAGGACGATGCGCCGCAGGTCGGCCACGCGGTAGCCACACCCGGCTAAGCCTTTCTCAAGCGGTTCGCGGGCCGGGCCGTAGCGCGGGCCAGCGTCTATCAGCGTCAGTGGCTCTCCCTCAGCCAGGTAGACGTTGACGGGGCCGACGGGGAAAGGAGTAGGGATAGAGAAGGTGTGCAAATAGGGTGGAACGGCGCAGTGAGTCATTGAATCAGAATGGAGAATGCAGAATGAATCAGAATGGAGGATGCAGAATAGAAAACAGCAGGCAGCGGGTCAGGGAGCGCTCTTGATGAGGATGTTCCAGGTGCCCTTCTGCACCGTCTCGTCTCGCTGGTTGAGGACCACCACGTCGAAGACGACGAAGCCTCCGCCCAGGCGAGCCATCTCCTTTTTCCTCCGAGTCTTGATCCGCACGCGGATCGTGTCTCCGATTTTGATAGGGCCGCGGAACTTCCACTCCAACCCGGTGAAAGCCTCAGCCGTACCCTCAACAAACCCTAGCCGCGAGACCAGGCCACTAGCGATGGAGAGCCCCAGAAGGCCATGGGCGATGCGCTCGCCGAAGGGTGTCTCTTTGGCAAATTCGGCATCGGTGTGAAGTTGGTTATAGTCGCCGGAGAGACCGGCGAAAAGCACCACGTCGGTCTCGGTGATGGTACGGGCGGCGGTCTCGATCCCGTCGCCGATCTCAAACTCTTCGAAGTAGCGTCCGCGGGGGTGGGCTAACTCGGTCATTGGCAACTCCTTGATGACAGTTGGTTTATTGGTTGAATTGTAACACTTTATGGCCGAGGGCGCAACTTCTCAGCCTGTGCAGGGTGCGGTATAATACCGCGACAGGAACTATGCAGAGATATAAGCGTTTCATTGAGATCGTACTATTCGCCCTGGCTTTGGGACTGGCGCTCTTTCTGCGCATACGACGGATCGATACCACCGGCATCTGGGCCGACCAGTCGTTCACGCTTGGTACGGCTATGCGTTGGGTCAACGGCGGCACGATGCCCCTGGCTTCCAACAAATCATCCGCCGGCTTTGTGAATCCGCCGATGATCGAGTACCTGTACGGATGTGCGCTGCGAATATGGCCTGATATTCTCAGCGTCGCGGTGCTGACGATGCTCTCAGGGATGATCGCCATCGCTGCCGCCGGGTGGTCAGCACACAAAGTGTTCGGCAAGCGCGCGGCCTTTTGGACCGTGTTGGTCTTCGCGATCAATCCGTGGAGCGTGTTCTATAGCCAACTTATCTGGAACCAGACGATGGTCCCGGTCTTTTCGTCGCTGATGCTTGCCTGCTTGCTGTTCTACTTCGCCGTTGAGCAACGTCCTGTCTATCTGATCCTTAGCCTCGTCTGGGCTGCCTGCATGACGCAAGTACACCCGGGCACCGGCATCCAGTTGCTGGCGATGGGCCTGATCTGTGTGCTCTTCTGGCGCAAGTTGCGGGTCTGGCCACTGGTCGTCGGCATTGTCCTCTTTGTCCTCCTGTACGTACCATTCCTGCTGTATGAAATTGGAGTCGGCTGGGTAGACGTGAAAGCGATTTTGGAACTTGCCAGCCAGCCAGCACCTTTCAGCACTGCTGCCATCCTCGTCAGCGCCGACCTGCTGCATGCTCAAGGACTGCTCAGTTCCGCCAGGCACGTGCTGCAATTCGACAACCTGGCGACGGTTCTGCTGGCGCTCTCGCTGGCCTACGCGCTCTGGGCCGGGATGCGCGCGTTCCCCCAGCGTCACCGCAACCCGGAGGCTGCGCGGAGAGCAACTGGCTTCTGCATCCTGTTGTCCTGGTTCATCCTACCGATCCTCTTCTACCTGCGCCCATCGCACTACTTGCAGGTCTACTACCTGATCGGCCAATTGCCGGCCCACTTCCTGCTGATCGGCGTCTGCCTGGACGGGACGCAGCGTAGCCTCGAACGAATTGCACACCGAGCCCACCAGCCGGTCGCACGGCGTGTCATCCAGGCAGTTGCCTGGGCTGTGCTGCCACTTCCGCTGCTCGTGCTCGTGGGGTGGCAATTTATCTTCAACGTGCAGTTTCAGGACGCTCGGCTCCAGACAAGAGAACCAGCGCAAGTCCGGCACATCCGCTCTGCTACCCATAGGGCCCGCCAACTGTTGGCCGAACGGGCCGAGTGTGATCTGGTCGTCGTGTCCGAAGGGCACAACGTCGAACAATCCAGCCTGGCATTGTTACGCGAGTTCACCTTCCCGGAGCGTGTCCTGTTGGCCGACGGCCGGATCGCGGTTCCTGTGCCAGAGCCCTGTGCGGTCTACCTGGACGCACTGCCGGGGAGCCGGGCGTCAACGTGGCTGGCGACCGTCGCCACTCCGCTCCCAGATGCAGCGATCCATGTTCTGGGCGAAACCTGGCAATTCTACGACCTGTCTATGGATGACCAGGCGAGCCTGGCCGAAACAACCCCGTCGCAGGCGCACCTGGCGACGTGGGCAAACGGCGTCGCACTGACACAATACACGCGCGGTCGAGCGCGCCCCGGTGATGTGTTGCCGTTGGTCCTGACCTGGTCGGTTGAAGCGCCACCGCCAGGAATCGTCTATCATTTTGGTACGTACCTGCTCACAATGGATCACCAGGTTGCTGGTCAGTCCGACGGGCCGGGGTTCGACAGCATCCAGTGGCGGGCAGGAGATACGTTCATCACCTGGTTCGACATCCCTGTGCCCCAGGACCTGCCTCCGGGCACCTATCAGATCGCCATCGCGCTGTACTCCTGGCCCGAATTGGAACGAGTCAATCTGGTTTCTGGCGGGAACACGGCGTTCCTGGAACAGTTACAGATGTCCGAACAGTAGGTACTTGTGAAAGTCATATGGGTGCGTTTCAAATGAGTTGTAGGACAAGTTGGTAACTTGTCCCAGGGGCAATTTGCCAAATTGCCCTACAACCGAGATGAAATACACCCAAGTCATAGGATGGAGGAAATAATGAGCAACAAGGTCTACTTCGCACCGGCACGGGCGAAGCGCTGGGACTACAGCGCCAGCCAGGTGGCCGGACTGGAACGGCTGATCGAGAAACTGGATTTTGGCAGCGCTATCGCCGAAGGGGAATACGTAGCGATCAAGACCCATTTCGGCTCGCAGGGGGCGCACCGCATCGTGCGGCCGCGCTTCCTGCGCGTCCTGGCCGACGCAGTCAAAGCAGCCGGCGGCAAGCCCTTCGTCTGCGACACCGTGCGCATCATGGGATGGGATTACCTGGAGGTCGCGAACCAGAACGGCATCAACCCCCAGTCGGTGGGCTGCCCTGTTATCCTGGCCGATGGGCTTTTCGGCTACGACAGCATTGAGGTGCAGGCCGGGCCGGTGCTGGGGAGCGTGCAGATCGCCTCTGCCATCTACGACGCAGCGGCGATGATCGTCGTCAGCCACTGCAAAGGACACATCGAGGCCGGCTACGGCGGAGCGATCAAGAACCTGGCGATGGGCGGCGTGGCTGGCCGCCATCGCAGCGGCGACTGGAAGCGGGCACGTGGTCACCTGCACGCCGCCGGTGCCGAGTCTTCCGTCATCCGCGATCTCGAACTGTGCACTATGTGTCTGCAATGCCTGCACGTCTGCCCCACCGAGGCGATCTCGGAAATGGACGAAGGCCTGGTCGTGGACGACGAGAAATGCTGGCGTTGCGGTCGCTGTGAGCGGGTCTGCCCGGAAGGCGCGATCCGGCTGGAGAAGCGGGGCGAGGATGAGTTCCAGATAGCGCTGGCCGAGAGCACTCAGGCGGTGCTGAGCACCTTCGAGCCGGGCAAGGTGCTATATTTCAACTTCGTGCTGGAAGTGCAGCCGGAGTGCGACTGCATGCCCGTGGCCGATACCCCTATCGTGCAGGATCAGGGCATCCTGGCCTCTGGAGACATCGTGGCGGTGGAGCAGGCGGCGCTGGACCTGATCAACAACGGAGTGCCGCTGCCAGAGTCGCTGGCGGAGGACCGGGGGCTGAAGGCCGGGCAGCGCATCCTGGCTGAGGCGCTGGGCGTGGACGGGCAGTTGCACGTGGACGCGGCAGCGCAGATTGGCCTGGGCGACCGCGAGTACGAGTTGATTGAAGTATGAGCGTGACACGGTCAGGAGACCAGCCGCAGCAGGTGAAATGTGAGGCCGCGATGTTGCGAAAAATCGCCGAAGGGCTAGGCATTCTGTGGTACAGACTCACCCGGCATGGGCTGCGGGTGACGGCGCTGTGGGCGGCCGACCACACCGTGCGTATCATCACCGGCGCGCCCATCCGCAGCGTGAGCCAGATCACGCCGCAGTTGCACGTGGGCGGGCAGTACCGGCGGCGCGGGTGGCCGAGACTGGCATCGCGGGGCGTCACGGCGGTGGTCAATATGCGGATAGAGTTTGATGACAACGACGCCAGTATTGCACCGGAGCGTTACCTGTACCTGCCGACGGTCAATAACGAGACCCCGACATTAGAGCAGTTGCACACGGGAGTCACGTTCATCGCGGAGGAGATCGCGAGAGGCGGCGGGGTCTATGTCCACTGCGGGGCAGGGATCGGGCGCGCGGCGACGATGGCCGCTGCCTACCTGGTCAGCACCGGCCTGACACCCGACCACGCCTGGGTGCGCATCCGGGAAGTGCGCCCCTTCATCCGCCCTACAACGGTGCAGGTCGTGCAGATCGAGCGCTTCGCTGCAACGCGTCAAGATTTTGGTGGCTTGTAGTAACGACTTCAGTCGTTGTTGAGGCGGAAATGGTGACCGAAGTCATCACTATACGAATACATTATGATCTGGTGGCCTGTAGTAACGGCTTCAATCGTTGTTGAAGCGGAAGAAGCGACCGAAGTCACCACTATACGAACACATCATGATCTGATGGTCTGTAGTAACGACTTCAGTCGTTGTCAAAGCGGAAGAAACGACTGAAGTCGCCACTACGTAATGAAGGAGGTGTCCCTGTGCCCATGGTCACCATTGCCGACACGATCCCGGGCCTCGAGCCCGCGCTGGAGGGAATCTTCGCTCCTCACGGCGGCGTCGAGGCTGTGATCCCCAAGAATGGCACGACCATCTACGTCAAGCCCAACGGCATCCACTTCACCCCCCACACGCACACCGACCCCGCCGTCCTCGAAGCGCTGCTGGCCTACCTGCGCGACCACGGCTACACCCGCCTGGCGGTGATGGAAAGTTGCACCGGCGGCAATTTCACCCGGCTGGTGTTCAAGGTCACCGGCTACACGGACATCTGCCGCCGCTATGAGGCCGAGCCGATCTACCTGGACGAGGGGCCGACGGTCGAGGTGTACCTGCGCGATGGGACCCACGCCCGCGTCTCCCGCCGCCTGCACGATGAGATTATCCAGCGGGACGGCAATTTCTACATGAGCCTGCCCAAACTGAAGACCCACTCGATGGGAACGGTGACGCTGGGGGTGAAGAACCAGCAGGCGTTTCCCGTCGACGCCGACCGGATGGAATATCACTCTCACGGAACGCTTCACCGGCGGCTGGCAGCGCTCTACGCCCTCACCCAGCCCGATTTCTGCATCATTGAGGGGCTGACCGGTACCGCCCACGGCCATTTCCCGCCCACGGCACTGCTGAACGAATGTCTGGTGCCGATGAACCTCCTCATCGGCGGACCGGACACACTGGCGGTGGACGTGGTGGGGGCGCGAGTGCTGGGCTACAGCCTGGAGGAGGTCGAGCACCTGCGACTGTGCGCCGAGTGGGGGCTGGGCGAGGGGGACATCGCGCGCATTGACGTGCGCGGCGTACCGCTGAACCGCTTCACCGAACGTCTGCCTCATAAGTTACTGGGCCGCTTCCACCCCGACGTGCGCTGGGTGGTCGGGCGCACGAAGGCCTGCGTCGAGGGTTGCCGGGGGAACTCCGAGTGCATCCAGGAGATGCTCTACAACGACTACCATGGCAAGGGAGGATGGACGCTGGTCTGCGGTTCCGGCTTCGAGGAGGCCGACCTGGACGAACTGCCGGGCGACATCCTGATCGTGGGGCCGTGCGCTTGCGAGGAGGTCGGGGACCTGCTAGCGCAGCGCTACCCCGGCCGGCGCATCTACAGGGTGACCGAGCACAACGACCTGATGACCAACACCCGCTACCAGGCCCGTCTGATGGGCGTGACACCAGTGATGATGGTGCCGCTCAACCCGCTCGTCTCCGCCTTCACGCTGCTCCAGGCGAAGTTGCGCGGGCTGACGGCGCGGGTGCCGCCGCTGTTGGGTTGAGGCAGGAGCAAGGCCTGGCACCGGCATCCGGAGCCTGACACAGAATCGGCGTCCTGGGGATCGTCGTCGGCACGCCGAGGATGCTGGTTGTGCCCACCCTGTGATGATGGCCGAACGTTCTTACTGTCCACTGTCAACACCCAACTGATCCATCAGTCGAAATCATCTCATTCAAGCTCAGGGATTTGCATGTTGCCGTCCCCCTCTCGAACTCGTCACTACAAGAGCTTTTTCGTGCTTGGTCCAGTGTGGGATGGTTTCCTCCGTTGTGATGTTGGGCGTTTTATCTCCGCCTCGACCGACACTCTTCCCCTGGCAGCCAGGAAACAGCCAATGCCCCCACCTGAACCCAGGTCGAGCACCGTTTCGCCCGGCTGGAGTTCGGCAATCGCCGTGGGGTTACCACAGCCTAGCGCGATGTCGGCCACGCTGTCCGGCAGGTTGGTGAGTTCCTCAGCCGAGTAGAACCTGGTATCAGCGTTTGTGTTCTGATTCGAGGGCTTGCCAACCCCCTGTTCGTAGACCGGGGTAGAAGCAGAGAAACCTCGTAATAATTGACAAAATCACTCAACTATTGTATAATCACTGCTAATCGAGGGATGGTATGATACGAATTTCAACACGCGGGCGGTACGCGCTGCGGGCGATGGTAGACTTGGCCCTGCATGCTGACGAGGAGCCGGTCTTGCGCCAGGACATTGCCGAGCGACAGGGGATTTCGACCGACTACGTGGCCCAGTTGTTCCGGCGGCTCCGCGCGGCGGGGCTGGTGAAGGGGGTGAAGGGGCCAGGTGGCGGGTACCGGCTGGCCCGCGATGCCGAGACAATCCGCGTGGGGGACGTGGTGCGGGCAGTGGAGGGCCCTGTCGCGGTGGTGCATTGCATCGTCCCGGGTGACGAGCCCTCCTGCAATCGTGTGGATCGCTGCGTAACCCGTCTGCTCTGGAAGCGGCTGTCGGAAGCAATGACAGAGTTTCTTGATTCGGTCACGCTGAAGGATTTGTGTGACCAGACACAACAATTTGCTCAAACCCGAGGGGTAGAAGGATGATGAGAATCTACGATGATATCACCAGGACCATCGGGAACACGCCGCTGGTGAAATTGAACCGGGTGATGGAGGGGCTACAAGCCACGGTGCTGGCCAAGTTGGAGTCCTTCAACCCGCTGAGTAGCGTGAAGGACCGCATCGGCGTGAGCATGATTGAAGCGGCAGAACAGGCGGGCCTGATTCGAGAGAACACTGTGATCCCAGAGCCTACGAGCGGCAACACAGGTATTGCACTGGCGTTCGTCTGCGCTGCCAGGGGCTACCGGCTCGTCCTGATGATGCCCGACACGATGAGTCTTGAGCGTCGCCGCCTGCTGCAGGCACTGGGGGCAGAGTTGACCCTGACCCCAGGCGCGGAAGGGATGCCGGGCGCGGTGCGGAAGGCCGAGGAGATCTGGCGCGACACCGGCGGAAAGGTGGACGTCGTGGTAGCAGGCGTGGGGACCGGCGGCACCATCACCGGCATTGCCGAGGTACTCAAGCCGCACAGGAAGAGCTTCCAGGTCATTGCAGTTGAACCGGCTGCCTCCCCAGTCCTCTCCGGTGGCGAGCCCTGCCCGCCGTTTCTGCCGCCTTGCAGGTGGCAGCCAGGCCGGAGAACTCGGGCCGGCTCATCGTCGTCATCCTGCCCGATACGGGGGAGCGGTACTTGAGCACAGGGCTCTTCAACAATGAGTGAACTGGACCGCTACTCGCGGCAAACCCTTCTACCTGAGATCGGTATCGCCGGGCAGGAACGACTCCTGGCGTCGTCGGTGGCGGTCGTCGGTTGTGGGGCCCTGGGGACGGTCATCTCCAGCACGCTGGTGCGAGCTGGGGTAGGCAGAGTCAGGATCATAGACCGCGACTACATCGAACTGAACAACCTGCAGCGGCAGATCCTCTTCGATGAGGAGGACATCGCCAGGGGGCTGCCCAAGGCCATCGCCGCCGCCGAGAAACTGAAGAAGGTGAACTCTCAGGTCGAAGTGGAGCCTGTCGTGGCCGACGTCAACCCCGATAACGTCGAGCGGCTGATCGGAGACGTGGACTTGATCCTGGACGGCACGGACAACTTCGAGACCCGCTTGCTCATCAACGATGCCTGTGTCAAGCATACCATCCCCTGGATCTACGGAGCGGTGATCAGCACCTATGGGATGACGATGAGCATCATCCCTCACCAAACACCGTGCTTTCGTTGTTTCCTGCCAGAGATGCCGCTACCGGGAAGCACACCCACCTGTGACACGGTCGGGGTACTGGGCGCGGCGGTGGGTGTCATCGCCTCGCTGGAAGTAGCCCAGGCGCTCAAATTCCTCACACACCCAGAAGAGCCACTGCAGTCCAAGCTCATCTACCTCGACGTCTGGACAGGCACCTGGGAAGAGATGCAGATGCGTAAGAACGAGACCGCCTGCCTAACCTGTGACCTGGGCCAGTACGAGTTTCTGGAGGCCAAGGGAGGCCATCGTGTCATCACTCTCTGCGGTCGAGATGCAGTACAGATCAGCCCGCGCGCGGGAGTCGCGCCCTCTTTCCCTCGACTGGCCGACCGACTGCGCGCTGTCGGTGAAGTCCACTACAACGATTTCTTATTGCGCTTTCGCGCTGATCGCCACGAGTTGACCATATTCCCTGATGGTCGCACCATCGTGAAGGGCGTTGGCGATGAGGCAGAGGCCAAGACCGTGTATGCCCGGTACGTTGGCTTGTGAGACCTGCTGGCAGATGCGCGTGACTGCAATGACGGTGGAAGATAGTGACCGAGAGACGAGAACCAAAACTAACCGAACAAATTGAAGGAGGGCAGTGGGTGGCGGCACGGCCCTGGCCTTGCAGCGAGAATAGAGACCGGTGCTGGCCGCAGAGGGACTGGCGGCGGGCGTCGGTCCGCACTGCGGCGAGGTCATCCTCCTGCGCATGGGAGAGAATTATGAGCGATATGGATAAAGACTTCTGGAACGATGCTTACAGGCAAGAGCCAAATCAGGTGATGATCCCTGATCTTCTTCTTGACCAGGAACTTGAGGGCCTTTCTGTAGGGACTGCGTTGGACCTTGGTTGCGGTTCGGGCCAGAATGCCCTGAAGTTGGCGGAGCGAGGATGGTCGGTCGTTGGAGTCGACTGGGCGGAACACGCTGTCGAGCTCGCGGCAAGATCCGCCCAGGAAAAGAGTCTCGACGCGACGTTCTACGTTGGCGACACCACTACTTGGGAGCCACCGGTTAAGTTTGATCTCGTTATCAGTACCTACGCTCTCCCTGGTGGCGATGACAGCAAACGAACCCTGCAAACAGCACTGAAATCGCTGGCTCAAGAGGGAACGCTGTTGGTTGCGGAGTGGGACAGGTCTATGAGCAAGGTCTGGGGCTTCGCCGGGGACGAACTGCTGTCCCCCGAACAGATTGCTGAACTTCTCCCAGGGCTAGAGATTGAGAAAGCTGAAGTCAGGCATCTGAAGAACGTTTTTTCTTCAGCCGACGATCGGCGCGCATACAAAGGGACGTCCGCAAACGTTGCGTTCGTTAGGGCTCGGAAACCGTAGTCGGCACCAACGTCGTGGGCCTGGGGCTGATCAAGAAAATTGCCCTCAATGGACGGGGGGTGGAGGTTCGTATGGTGCTGACCTCCCCCGCCTGCCCGCTGGCGGGACACCTGGTCGAACAGGTCCGGCGCAAGGTCAGAAGTGTGACGGGCGACGAGCCGGTCGAAGTGGTGCTTGTGGACGAAGCCTGGAGTTGGAACGATGCTGCACCACGCTCAATTTGGGGGGACGGAATGTGAAACGCATCTCTATCTATATGGATCACAACGCGACAGCGCCGCTGCGGGAAAAAGTGTTGGAGGCGATGTTGCCGTACCTGCGGGAGGAGTTCGGCAACGCTTCGAGCCTGCATTCCTTCGGCATCCGGGCACGCAGAGCAATTGAGACAGCACGAGAGAAGGTGGCGGCAGTATTGGGGGCGCAGCCGCGCGAGATCATCTTCACCGGATGTGGGACGGAATCCGACAACCAGGCCATCAAGGGGGTGGCCTTTGCCAACCGGAGCAAGGGCGACCACATCATCACCTCGCGCATCGAACACAAGGCGGTGTTGCAGACCTGCCAATACCTGGAGAAGCAGGGTTTCCAGGTCACCTACCTGCCGGTGGACGAGTACGGCGTGGTGAACCCCGACGACGTGGCGCGGGCGATCACCGACCAGACGGTGCTGGTGAGCATCATGTTCGCCAACAACGAGGTGGGCACGATCCAGCCCATCGCCGCCATCGCGCAGGTCTGCCGGGAGAGGGGAATCTACTTCCACACCGACGCAGTTCAGGTGGTGGGCAAGTTGCCGGTTGACGTGGGCCAACTCGGCGTGGACCTGCTCTCGCTCTCGGCGCACAAGTTCTACGGCCCCAAGGGAGTCGGGGCGCTGTACGTGCGCAAGGGCGTGAAGATTGACCCGCTGCTGCACGGCGGGCACCAGGAGCGGGGACGCCGGGCGGCTACGGAGAACGTGGCCGGCATCGTGGGGCTGGGCAAGGCGATTGAACTGCGGTTGGGGGAGATGGAAGCGGAGGCGAAGCGGCTGACGGCGCTGCGGGAACGGCTCTACGATGGGCTTGCGGCGCGCATTGACCACATCTACCTGAACGGTCATCCCACCGAGCGCTTGCCGGGCACGCTGAACCTGTGTTTCGAGTACGTCGAGGGCGAGGGGATTATCATGGGGCTGGACCTGGTCGGGGTGGCAGTCTCCAGCGGCTCGGCGTGTACCTCGGCAACGCTTTCGCCTTCGCACGTGCTGCTGGCGATGGGGGTGCATCCTGCGGTGGCACAGGGTTCAATCCGCTTCAGCCTGGGGCGGGGGAACACCGAGGAGGACGTGGACTACGTGCTGGAGACGTTGCCGCCGATTGTCGAGCGGCTGCGCGCGATGTCCGTGTTCTCGGAGCAGTCGCCCTTCCCGGAGGAAGCAGGTCCCCAGCGACGGGGGCATTGACGTCTTCATTGACATCTTGAGGAGACCATACAATGGCAGAATTCGGCTGGTACAGTGAGAGAGTGCTGGAGCACTACCAGAACCCGCGCAACGTGGGGAAGATCGAGGACGCCGACGGCACGGGCGTGGTGGGCAACCCGGTCTGCGGCGATATGATGATGATCACAATCAAGGTCCGCGATGACCGGATCGAGGACGTGAAGTTCAAGACCTTCGGCTGCGGTGCGGCCATCGCCACGACGTCTATGGTGACCGAACTGGTCAAAGGGAAGACGCTCGAAGAGGCGCTGCAGATCACCAACCGGGACGTGGCCGAGGCGTTGGACGGCCTGCCGCCCATTAAGATGCACTGTTCGCTGCTGGCCGAGGAGGCGATCAAGGCAGCAATTGAGGACTACCAGGGGAAAATGAACAATGCCCAATGACCAACACATCCAATCTACGACCAGCACCATCACCTGGGCGAATCGCTGGGATCGTTTCCTGGCGCGCTGGAGCGTCAACCGCAGCGACCATCGGGTCGAGCCGGGGCTGTACGCCCTGGGCAACCCCACGCCGGATTCGTCCGTTTTTGTCACCGCCAACTACACGCTCAGCTTTGACGCGCTGCGATCGGCACTGGCCGGGATTGACGGCTACATCCTGGTTCTGGACACCCAGGGCATCAACGTTTGGTGCGCCGCTGGCAAGGGCACCTTTGGTACCGACGAGTTGGCGCACCGGATCGAAGCGACCGCGCTCCACGACGTCGTCCGCCACCGCGTGCTGATCCTGCCCCAACTGGGCGCAGCCGGAGTTGCTGCCCACGAGGTCAAGAAGCGGTCAGGGTTCAGGGTCGAATACGGCCCGGTGCGGGCGGCAGATCTGCCAGAGTATCTCCAGACCCACCGGGCCACGCCGGAGATGCGCCAGGTACGCTTCACCCTGCGCGACCGCCTGGTCCTGATTCCGGTGGAGCTGGTTCATGTCCTGTTGCCGATGTTGATTGCGGCGGTAGTTGTGTTCTTTGTCGGCGGTCTCTGGGCGTCTGCGGCCGTCGTCGCGTCCATCCTGGCCGGTGTGGTTCTGTTTCCCATCCTGCTGCCCCGGCTCCCGACCCGCGACTTCAGCAGCAAGGGGTTTGTCCTGGGTGGGATGGTGGCGCTCCTCTTCGCCCTGGGGTTGTTCTTGCGTAGCCCAGATGCAGCATGGTGGCTGCGGGCCGGTGGGGCGCTGACGTACCTGTTGCCCTTGCCACCGGTGACCGCCTACCTGGCGTTGAACTTTACCGGCTCGACAACGTTCACATCCCAGAGTGGGGTCCGGCGCGAGATATTCACCTACGTCCCCATCATGGCCTGGATGTTTGGGATAGGCATTGTGCATGTCTAGGAAGTTATACGCGGGATGCTAATTGTGGGTGGCGTTTACCGTGGAAGAGAATGAAGCGCTTGATCCAGTCACATAGGCTTGTTCGGTACGGATGGAGTAGCCCTTGAGACGTATGGCGTCACGAACGCGATCCAAGAGACGTTTGGAACGGTGTTGCACTGCTCCTCCTGAAAACGGATTTGCGTGACAGTGGTTTCTGCTTTATACTATGCGCGATCAAGATGAGAATCTACTATACAAGGCAATTCCGGAAATGTAAACGATAGCGATAGGTAGGAGGACTCTCTCTAGCACGTGTGTTCTAGTGCTGGCGTGGGACTCCGCCTACTAATAGTTAGGAATTTTGATCTGTACGAAGCAAGTATATTAGCCTATACCCAAAACCCAAGAAGCTACGCCGAATTTAACTCCGCGGCATGCAGGATCAATACCAAAAATCGACCCAACCAAAGCAAAGTGCCAACTCCCAGACAGATTTTTCCCTAAAACAACGACAGCTTTGTCTCCGCTGCCGCACGATTGTATCTCCGTCTGACATATTTGTGCGACATTTCACCCCTATAATTGGCAGCAATGAGGGAAATACCCTCAAAAAACCAATAAACTAAATGAGGTGAAACAATGAAAAACAAGAAACTGTTGAATACGAATGTCGTACTGATGTTGGCGTTGATTGCCGTCGTGTTAGCAGCCGTTGTTAGCGGCTGTTCAAGTGATGCCGGAACCGGCGAAAGCCAAGACTCGGGCAGCCCCACGGTGAGTTGGGGTGAACACGAACGCGGTGGCGGCGAAGGAGGCGGCGAATACCGCGATGAAGAGTCAGGCGCTGCACTTGCTCTAAACGAGATATACGATGTGGTCCGAAACGGTGCCCGACTGATCTTGACCTACGATGCGCAAAGCAATTCCTTCAACGGCACGGTGGAAAACACCACAGGCAATACCTTGAAACAAGTTCGGGTTGAAGTTCACTTGTCAAACGGAATAGAACTTGGCCCAACGACCCCGGTTGACCTCGCTCCCGGTGAAAAGGTAGATGTGACACTACCAGCAGCAAGCCAGGCGTTTGACGGGTGGACCCCCCATGCTGAAGTTGGTGGTGGTGAAGGTGGCGGCGAACACGGTAGCGGCGGTGAAGGAGGCAGCGGTTAAATGCGACCAAGGCGAATGATGCTGATGCCTTCGATTTAGAAGCGAACAGCAGTTCATTCGCAGACATGTACGATACTCAGACGCGGTGCTCAACAGGCATCGCGTTTGAGTTGTTTCATTTGAGTATTGATATGAACCGCACGATTTTGATTGTTGAAGATGATACACGGATCGCTAACTGGGTGAAGGTTTATTTTGAGCGGGCGGGGTTTTCGGCCGAAGTTGCCCACGACGGCGAGACAGGACTCGCCCTTGCCCGCACCCTTGCCCCCGACCTGATTGTGCTTGATTTGATGCTCCCCCGCCTCGATGGAATAGAGCTTTGCCACATCTTGCGCCGCGAATCGGACGTTCCCATCATCATGCTCACTGCCAGGGATGCACACGCCGACCGCATCAACGGGTTGGAAAGCGGCGCGGATGACTATGTCGTCAAACCGTTCGACCCCGAAGAAGTCGTGGCCCGCGCCCAAGCCGTGTTGCGACGTGTCAATGACAAAGTTCAGCAAATTCTGACTTGTGGCAACGTCACCATCGATGAAACGACACAGCGCGTGACGATTAACGAGCAACCGATCAACTTGAGTCACGCACAATTCGCCCTGCTCGCCGCCTTCATGCGTCATCCGAACCAGGTGCTCACACGCGACCAGCTAATCGCCCTCGCCTTCAACAACGATTTTGATGGGTTTGATCGTGCCATCGACAATCACATTCATCGTCTGCGTAAGCAACTTACTGTAGATGGTCACCAGCCGATTCAAACCGTCTATGGTGCTGGCTACAAATTTGTCGTGGAGGATGTATGATGTCGTTACGCTGGCGCTTTCTGGGCGCATTTATCCTGATCGTTGTCCTCACCGTCTTGCTTAGTGTGAGTGTTGGGTACTATACAACGCGGGGGCGATTGGGCGCATTTATAGCCGAGCTCAGTAGCGATGAAGCAAACAATTTAGCCCAGAATTTGAGTCAGGAGTATACCTTGATAGATGGCTGGGAAACGTTGGAAGTAGCTCTGCTTGAGGCAGGTTATCTCTACGATGAGGTATTGGTAGAGGAGAGGTCCGAGGAAGTTGAAGAAGGGACCTTTGAGTTCTTCCATAAAGACCCTATACGTGTTGTCATCGTTGATGTCGAGGGATATGTCTTACAAGATAACTTTTCCGAGCTGGTACGGGGTGAGGTCGCACCAGAATTGGATGGACAGCGTGCCACCATATTCGATCTACACACCCGCCAGCCTGTGGGATTTGCTTATGTCGATGTGAATCGTGAATTTTTGGCGGCCGAATCGCATGGATTTCTTCAAGGCATGCTTTACACCACAACCATTGGCGGACTGCTGACTGCTGCCATCGCCCTCTTGCTGGCCGCTTGGCTCTCCAGACGCATCACCGCCCCTGTCACAGCACTGACCCAAGCCACCCAAGCGATTGCCCAACATGGCAATACTGCCTTGCTCCCTGTCACTTCCTCTGACGAACTGGGGCAGATGAGCGTGGCATTCAACCAGATGGCAACTGCCCTGCAAACACAGCGCGACTTGCGCAAGCGGCTGATCAATGATGTCTCGCACGAACTCAACACGCCGCTGAGCTTCATCCGATTGGAAGCAACTGGACTGCGCGATGGATTGCAAACGCCCACACGAGCGGCCGATAACATCATTCAGGAAGTGAATATGCTTCGCAATTTGGTGCGTGATTTGAACTGGCTGGCCGAAACCGATTCAGGCGAACTGCGGCTCACTGTCGAACCGTGCTCGATCTACCAATTGCTCGCCACCGAAGTGGAACGCTGGCAGCCACAAGCGCAAGCGCACCAGATCGCTTTATCGCTGCAACCGCTGCCAGAGTTGCCAATGCTCAATCTCGACCGGATGCGGATGAGTCAGGCGTTGGGCATTGTCATACACAATGCGCTTCAGCATACGGAGGTGGGCGGGCGAGTCACCGTTGCGGCAACAATGGAAATAGGCAGGTATGTGGGGATTTCGGTGACAGATGATGGGGTGGGGATTGATTCGGCCGATTTGCCCCACATCTTCAACCGCTTCTACCGCACCGACCAATCCCGCAGTCGCGTCACAGGTGGCACGGGGCTGGGGCTGGCCATCGCCCGCGCCATCATCGAGGCGCACCACGGCACGATTGCCGTCACCAGCGACGGGCTTGGACAGGGGACAACCGTGCGGTTCGATCTCCCCTCGCATTAAATGACAACAACCAACCAGCCTCACATTCATGCTGATCTGCGCGATCATCAGCGAAATTTTTTCGTTTACCTATGACACTGACAAGGTATACTTGTGACAATCGCTCTCATTCTGATTCGAGTGCCAGGAGGATCATAATGATTGCTGCATCTACACTCAACACACTCCGATACGATCCAGAGCTGTGCATCGGCTGTGAGATGTGCGTCATCGTCTGCCCGCATGCTGTGTTTGCTATGAACGGCCGCGTGGCCCAACTCGTCCGCCCAGGAGCGTGTATGGAGTGCGGGGCCTGCCAGCTCAACTGCCCGGCGGGTGCAATCACGGTGGATAGCGGCGTGGGGTGTGCTGCCGCCATGATCTGCGCCGCCCTGCTTGGCAAGAAAGAGGTTTCCTGCGGGCCTGAAACCGGATCGTCGTGTTGTTCCGCAGACAAGTAATCAGTGACGGTTAGGAGGGGGCGATGGCGGAGACGGTGGCTGACTGGCTGCGGAAACTGGAATCGAGTCTGGCGGGTGTGCGTTCCCACGCGGCCTGGCAACTGGGACGGCTGGGCGATGCCAGCGTGGTACCGGCTCTGATCCGGCTCCTACAGGCGGATGAGAACGAGGATGTACGCTGGACGGCAGCCTGGGCGCTGGCCGAACTGGGAGACGAGGCTGCGATCCCGGCGCTCAAAGTAACCAGCCAGACGGATGAGAGCGACGAAGTTCGTTCGCGGGCCTGGGAGGCCCTGCGGATGCTGAGAGGCGAAGCATGAATCCGAAGGCAATCGCTCTACTTTATAGTGATGCGGAGGGAGATGAAGTACAGGTGCACTATTGGACAGACTGCGCTGCTTTGAATGAAGCGATCCTGGTCTCGCCACTGGGTGAGGATAATCTGACCAGGTTACGAATCTAGCACAGCAGAGAAACGTCTGGGAGGACGAGGTTCCCTGCCGACCGCCCGTCGGCAGGGAACCCTTTTTCTGTACCCGCCATTTAGCGGGTGTGGAAACAGGCCAAACCCCTCTGGTCACCGCGCAACTGCTGTGATACGATGGAAGCATAATAACCAGGAGGTTGAAACGATGATTACACGGCGAATTTGGTTGCCGGTAGCGATACTTACTGCGTTGATGCTGCTCGGGACGGCCTGCTCCCAGGCCCCGGCATCGGTCTCTTCACAGAACGCCGGTGGTTACGTTGACGTCACCGTGGAGCAACTGACCAGGATGCTTGAGCTTGAGCTTGAGAACGAGGACTTTACCCTGGTCAACGTCCACATTCCTTATGAGGGCGAAATCCCTCAGACCGACCTGTTCATCCCCTTCGACGAGATCACGAACCACCTGGATGAACTCCCGGATAAAAACGCGACCATCGTCCTTTATTGCCGCAGTGCCTCGATGAGTGCTTCGGCAGCCGAAACGCTGGCCTCGTTGGGTTACACCAACGTGATGGAGGTAGACGGGGGAATGAGGGCCTGGGAGGCGGCCGGTTACGAGTTGTTGAGACGATGAAACGAGACAAGGAGGACAATGATGCTTGCTTCTGCATTGATTACGCTGCGGGAAGGGTTGGAAGCCGCCTTAATTGTGGGCATTGTGTTGAGTGTGCTGCGCAAACTGGGACGCACAGATCGCAGTAGGCCGGTGTGGGCCGGTGTGGTGGTGGCCATTGTCGTGAGCGTCGCCGCTGGTCTGGCGCTCAACCGGCTGGGAGTGGCCTTTGATGGGCGTGGCGAGGAGATCTTCGAAGGGGTGGCGATGCTGCTGGCCGCCGGGGTGCTGACCTGGATGATCTTCTGGATGCAGCGCCAGGGGCGGCAGGTCCAGGCCGGACTTGAGTCGGACGTGCGCCGGGCTGCCACCATCGGCAGTGCGTGGGCTTTGTTCAGCCTGGCATTTGTGGCTGTCGTGCGGGAAGGGATCGAGACAGTGCTCTTTCTGACGGCAGCCGCCTTCAGCGCGACCCCCACACAGACCCTGGTCGGCGCTGCGCTGGGGCTGATCGTCGCCGTGGCGCTGGGCTGGCTGATGTTCGCTGCGGGCAAACGGCTGGACGTGCGCACCTTCTTCCGCGTGACAGGCGTGCCGCTGATACTCTTTGCCTCCGGGCTGGTGGCGTATGGTGTGCACGAACTCCAGGAGGCGGCGTTGCTTCCCACCTTCGTCGAGCACGTGTGGGACGTGAACTATATCCTCGACGAGCACAGCGCGGTGGGAACGTTCCTCAAGGCGCTCTTCGGCTACAACGGCAACCCGTCGCTGCTGGAGGTGATCGCCTACGGCGTCTATTTCGTCGGCGTCGGCGCAGCTGGCTGGCAGCGGGGCCGGACGATGGTTCCACTGCGGAAACCGGTGCTTAAACTCTTGAAGAGAGGAGGTGAGGCAAGATGAAGATGGTAAAGGATCCAGTCTGCGGGATGATGGTGGACCTCGAAACGGCTCCGGCCAAGGCCGAGTACCAGGGGCAGACCTACTACTTCTGCGCCCCGGGCTGCAAGGCTGCCTTCGACAAGGATCCCGAGAAGTACCTCAAGAAGGGCGAGGAGATGCACGACCACGGTATGTGCCACTGCTGCTGATCTCATTCTCGCCCAGAGGGGCGACTGTCCTGGCAATTGTGTGAAAAGCGTCGTCCGGGAGGTCGCCTCCTCCTCTGGAACGCCAGAGGAGTTGTCATACCCCATGAGCAAAATGAGCAAAGAGCGAACTGGACACAGGTCCCTTCAATCGCGCCTGCTTGGTCGCATCTCCAGGCGACGGGATGTAGCGCATATCTTCGCTGTGCAGAACACCGGCACTGCCGACCTGGTGATCAGCAACCTGGTCACTTCGTGCGACTGCACTGTGGCAGAACTGTCGAGCAGCATCATCCCGCCGGGCCAGCGCGCCGACCTGACGGTGACCTTTGACCCCGACTTTCACGAAACCCGAGGGGAGGTGGTGCGGCTGGTGTGGTTTGCCACCAACGACCCCACCCGTTCAATCTCTTTTCACCCGCCCCCCTGCTCTCACGGGCCGCCGGATCCTCAAACTCCTGCCATCCCAAAAGTTCCTTTTCCTCAGGGCTTTGCCCAGGAAAACCAGGCCCAACATAATCGGCACTTCCCAAAACAGGCCCATCGTGGTTCCCAACGTCGCATACGAACCCACGCCATACATGGCTACCGCAGTGGCAATGGCGATCTCAAAATGGCTTGATGACCCGATGATGACCGTGGTAATGGCTTCCCTGTACTCTAATCCAAAGGCTTTGGTGATCAGAAGATTGAATCCAACCACAACGACAAAGCCAAGCAGTAGCGGAGCCGAGACCAACAACAACTGATCAAAGTGATCGATCAAAACCTGTCCGTTTAGCGAAAAGAGCACAATGAGCGTCATCAGAAGAGCCCCAATAGCAATCTTTCCGACGATGGGGCGATATGTATTCTCGAACCACGATTCTCCCTTGGCCCTAATCAGAATCCTCTTACTTATGATTCCGAGGATCAATGGAATTCCGATGAAGACAAGGACAGAAACAGCCAGGAGTACCCGGTCTATAGGGATGTTCTGAATTCCCGTCAATAGTGAAACCATCGGAACGTAAAGCACCATGATGGTGATGGTATTCAGGCTCGTGTTGATCACATTTTGCTCCTGGTTCCCTTCGGCCAGCTTGCCCCAGACGAGGACCATCGCAGTACATGGACTCGAACCCAGCAAGATCACAGCCACAATGAGTTGCTCGTTGCCTCTCAAGAACAGATACGCCAGCCCTGCCGCCACCAAAGGCGCGACCACCCAGTTTGAAAACAGGCTCAGTATGATCGGCTTGGGATTGTTCTTCAGTTTCTTTAGTTCAGATACTTGCAGATTCAGCAAGGCTGGATACATCATCAGAAACAAACAGATGCCAATGGGAATGGAAATACCACGGATTTGCCAGGAATCAATGGCTTCACTTATCCCAGGTACTGTTCGGGATAGCACGACTCCGATGATCATACAAAGCGCAACCCACAGGGCGAGATACTTTTCAAACTTGCTCATTATTTTGCCTC